>NZ_JAEBEF010000010.1:0-544996 GCF_046548815.1 Amycolatopsis sp. cmx-4-83
CGATGCCCTGCGCCGGGCGGCGTTACCGGGCTGGATGCACTTCTACAATCATCATCGACCCCACAGCTCAACCGGCGGCAAGCCGCCGGTCACCCGGCTGACCAACCTCCCCGGACATCACATCTAGCCCAGCAGGGCGTCCACGAACGCGCCCGGCTCGAACGGGGCCAGGTCGTCCGGGCCCTCACCCAGCCCGACCAGCTTCACCGGGACGCCCAGCTCGCGCTGGACCTGGAACACGATCCCGCCCTTCGCGGTCCCGTCCAGCTTCGTCAGCACGATGCCCGTGACGTCGATGACCTCCGCGAACACCCGGGCCTGCATCAGGCCGTTCTGGCCCGTCGTCGCGTCCAGGACCAGGAGCACCTCGTCGACCTTCGCCTGCTTCTCCACGACGCGCTTGACCTTGCCCAGCTCGTCCATGAGGCCCGTCTTCGTGTGCAGGCGGCCCGCCGTGTCGATCAGGACCGCGTCGACGCCCGTGTCCACGCCGCGCTTCACCGCGTCGAACGCCACCGCCGCCGGGTCCGCGCCTTCCTTGCCGCGGACGACCTCCGCGCCCACGCGCTCGGCCCACGTCTGGAGCTGGTCGGCCGCCGCCGCGCGGAAGGTGTCCGCCGCGCCCAGGACCACCGTCTTGTCCTGGGCCACCAGGACGCGGGCGAGCTTGCCCGTGGTCGTCGTCTTGCCCGTGCCGTTGACGCCCGCCACCAGCACGACCGCGGGCTGCTTCTTGCCGTCGACGATGTGGGGCAGCGCCCGCACCGCGCGCTCGCTGCCGGTGGACAGCTGCGCCGTCAGCACCTCGTGCAGCACCTCGCGGGCCTCGGCCGACGAGCGGATCGCGCGCCGCGAGAGCTCGTCGCGCAGGCGGTCGACGATCTGGGTCGTGGTGGCCGCGCCCAGGTCGGCCATCAGCAGCGTGTCTTCGACGTCCTGCCAGGAGTCCTCGTCGAGGTCGCCGGCGCCGAGCAGGCCGAGCAGGCTGGTGCCGAACACCGAACGCGACTTCGCCAGCCGGCCGCGCAGCCGCTCCATGCGGCCCGTCGCCGGGTCGATCTCCTCGACCACCGGAGCGGCCGGAGCCGCCGGGGCGACCGGAGCCGGCGCGGCGGGCGCGGGGGGCTCTTCGGGGAGCTTGACGTCGCGGACCGTGCGCTGCGCCGAATCACGCGGCACGGCGGCGTCGTCGCCGACCGCGGGCTGGCCTTCGGTCTCCGGCCGGTCCTCGACCGGGTGCTCGGGCGCTTCGGCCGACCCGCCGGGCGCGAGGGCGATGCCCCCGCTGGCCGCGTAGGAGCCGCCCTTCGGCTTCTCCTCGACCTCGCGCTTGGCGTCCAGGCTGATCCGGCGCTTGCGCGCGACCAGCAGGCCGGTCACCAGGAGGGCGACCAGCACGACGACGGCCAGGACTACGAACAGGAACCAGGTGCTCGACACGGGACCCATCCTTCCATCCGCACCGCGCGGACCCGGACACCCCGTCCACACAGGCAATTCGCCACCAGATCGATCCCGATTGGGCCAAGACTTCACCAAGTGGGTTGCGTCACAGGAAGACCTGCACTAAACCCCTCCGGATGGGCAACCACGGCTTCCGGGTGATCGGCCTGATTTCGGGCACGTCGGTCGACGGCATCGACGTGGCCGCCGCCGACCTGCGCGCCGAGGACGACACCGTGGTGCTGACGCCGCTCGGCGAGCTCGACGTCCCCTACCCGGAACCGCTGCGCGAAGGTCTCCTCGCCGCCCTCCCGCCCGGCCCCTGCACCGCCGGCGAGCTGACGCGGCTCGACACCGGCGTCGGGCAGGCGTTCGCCGACGCCGCCCGGCGCGGCGCCGAAGAACTCGCCGGCGGCAGCGCGGACCTGGTCGCTTCGCTCGGCCAGACGGTGTTCCACTGGGTCGAGGAAGGCCACGTCCGCGGCACCCTCCAGCTCGGCCAGCCGGCCTGGATCGCCGAGCGCACCGGCCTGCCGGTGGTCGCCGACCTGCGGGCCCGCGACGTCGCCGCGGGCGGCCACGGCGCTCCCCTGGCGAGCACGCTCGACCAGCTGTGGCTGCGCGGCCTCGCCCAGGACACCGGGCGCCCGGTCGCCGCGCTCAACCTCGGCGGCATCGCGAACATCACCGTCGTCGCCGACGGCGCACCGGCGATCGCCTACGACACCGGCCCCGCCAACGCGCTGCTCGACCTCGCCGCCCACCGCGTCACCGGGCAGCGCAGCGACGTCGACGGGCGGCTCGCGCTCGACGGCTCGGTGCGCGCCGACCTGCTCGGCAGGCTGCTCGCCGACCCCTACTTCGCCGCCGCGCCACCGAAGTCGACCGGCAAGGAGCACTTCAACGCGGCCTACCTCGACGCCGCGCTGGCCGGCCTCGACCTGGTCGGGCCCGCCGACCTGCTCGCGACGCTGACCGAGCTGACCGCCGTGACCGTGGCCGAGCGGTGCCGCCGCCACGGCGTCACGATCGTCATCGCCTCCGGCGGCGGCATCCGCAACCCGGCGGTGATGACGGCGCTGGCGCGGAACCTGCCTTCGGCCGTGCTCAAGACCAGCGACGACCTCGGCCTGCCCGGCGCCGGCAAGGAGGCGTACCTGACCGCGCTGCTGGGGTGGCTCACCTGGTGCGGCGTGCCCGGTACGGTGCCGTCGGCGACCGGTGCCCGCGGGCCGCGCCTGCTCGGCGCGCTCGTGCCGGGTGCCGGGCCACTGATCCTTCCCGCCCCGCTGGGGGGCACCGTGACGCGGTTGCGAGTCGCGGAGAAGGCCGGATGAGGGTAGGAGAAGTCCATGCGTGGTGTTGACCTCGCGATCATCGTGGTCTACCTGGCGGCGATGCCGCTGATAGGCGTGCTCGTCGGCCGGAAGCAACGGTCGGCGGCCGACTACTTCGTCGGTGAGCGCAGCCTGCCGTGGGGTGCGGTGATGCTGTCCGTGGTGGCCACGGAGACCTCGACGCTGACCGTGATCAGCACGCCGGGCCTCGTCTTCGGCAACGCGTTCCTGTTCCTGCAGCTGGCCTTCGGCTACATCATCGGCCGGACGGTCGCCGCGTTCGTGCTGCTGCCGCGGTACTTCCGCGGCAACCTCGTGAGCGCGTACGCGTTCCTCGGGAAGCGGTTCGGCTCGGGGCTGCAGGGCACGGCGTCGGTGACGTTCGTGATCACCCGGCTGCTCGCCGAGGGCGTCCGCCTGTTCGCCGGCGCGATCCCGATCAAGGTGATCCTCGGGCACTACGACATCCACCTCGACTACTGGGTGATCGTCGTCATCCTGACCGCGCTGACGCTGATCTACGCCTACATCGGCGGGATCAAGGCGGTCGTCTGGGTCGACGTCATCCAGCTGACCCTCTACCTCGGCGGCGCCGCGGTGGCCGCGATCGTGCTGCTGAACAAGCTGCCCGGCGACTGGATGACCCAGGCGTCCGACGACGGCAAGTTCATGCTCGTCGACTTCACGAAGAACCTGCTGACCAGCCCGTACGCGTTCATCACGGCGGTGCTCGGCGGCGCGGCGCTGTCGATGGCCTCGCACGGCGCGGACCAGCTGATCGCGCAGCGGCTGATGGCCACGCGCAGCCTGCGCGACGGCCAGAAGGCGCTGATCGGCAGCGGTATCATCGTCACCATCCAGTTCGCGCTGTTCCTGCTGGTCGGGGCGATGCTGTGGGTGTTCAACGGGCGCAAGTCGGTCGCGCAGCTCGGCCTGCAGAGCCCGGACGACGTGTTCTCGCGGTTCATCATCGACGACCTGCCGGCCGGCGTCTCGGGCCTGCTCATCGCGGGCGTGCTCGCGTCGACCATGGGAGCGTTGGCTTCGGCGCTCAACGCGCTTTCGACGTCCACTGTGGCCGATCTCTACCAGCGGTTCACCAAGCGCGCGCCGGAAGATTCGAAGCTGCTCAAGCACGGTCGCATGTGGACACTCATCTGGGCGGTCGTGTTCGCGGTGTTCGCGTCGCTGTTCTCCACCACGAAGAACTCGGTCATCGAGCTGGGTCTCGCGATCACCGGGTACACCTACGGCGCGCTGCTCGGGTCGTTCCTGCTCGGCCTGCTGATCAAGAAGGCGCGGCAGGTGGACGCGATCGTCGCGTTCGTCGCCACCGTCGTGGTGATGGCGTTCGTCATCCTCGGGGTGAAGTTCAGCGCGAAGACCGGTGGCCTGATCGGGATCGACTTCTCGAAGGCGGCCGGGGACCGCGTGGCCTTGGCGTATCCGTGGTACACGCTGCTGGGCGTGGTGATCACGCTGGTCGTGGGCGGGTTGCTGTCGCTGCGGCACCGGACGCCGGACCCGAAGGCGGCCGAAGCCGAGGCCGTGGGCGAGAGCGAAGAGGTCACCACCGCCTGATCCTTCTGAACCGTTTCCGGCGGGCGCCCGTGTCGGTTTGCGGGAGCCCGCCGAGAAGCGGCGGGAGGACTTCGAAGGTGGACTTCATGAAGCGGATGACGGTGGCGCTCGCGATCGGCGGCCTGCTCCTCGGCGGCGCGGCGACGGCCTCGGCCACCCCGGCGGCCCCGCGCGTGCCGGACGCGATCAAGGTCCCGGCGGGCAACAAGGCCCTGGCCGCGTACCCGGCCGAGGGCGTGCAGATCTACGGCTGCACCGCCGGCGCGTGGACGCTGATCCAGCCCGCGGCGGTGCTGTCGAAGCACGGCAAGCCGGTGGCGCTGCACAGCAAGGGCCCGGTCTGGACGTCCATCGTGGACGGCAGCACGGTCGGCGCGGCGGCGGTGGCCAACGCCCCGCGCGACGGCGCGATCCCGGAACTGCTGCTCAAGGCGAACCTGAACACCGGCGACGGCGTCTTCGGCAAGGTGACGTACATCCAGCGCCTCAACACCCGCGGCGGCGTGGCTCCGGCGGGAGCGTGCACCGACGGCGCCCAGACGGCGGTCCGCTACTCGGCCGACTACGCGTTCTGGGTCGCCGGCTAAGGGGATGTGACCGCCCTCTCCGCTTCCGTAACCTGGGAGCGGAGAGGGGGTCTCACCTGCGGTCCGACCGCAAGCGAGGCGTCAAACGCGGCATGATGACGCCGCGCGGGCGCCGGCCGCGGATCGACGACGCCACCCACATCGGCAACGATCTCGGCACCTACGAGCCGCGCGCGCGGGGCGACGACCGCCGCGCGCCGCGCGAAGACGACATGTGACGCGTCAGCCGACCGCGACCGGTTCGTCGTCGGCCGTGCGCAGGCGCTGCGAGATCACCTTCGTGATGCCGTCGCCCTGCATGCTCACGCCGTAGAGCGCGTCGGCGATCTCCATCGTCGGCTTCTGGTGGGTGATGATGATCAGCTGCGACGAGTCGCGCAGCTGCTCCAGCAGGCCGATCAGGCGGCGCATGTTGGTGTCGTCGAGCGCCGCCTCGACCTCGTCCATCACGTAGAAGGGTGAGGGGCGCGCGCGGAAGATCGCGACCAGCATGCCCACCGCGACCAGCGACTTCTCGCCACCGGAGAGCAGCGACAGCCGCTTGACCTTCTTGCCCGGCGGGCGGGCTTCGACGTCGACGCCGGTGCTGAGCAGGTCGTCCGGCTGGGTGAGGACCATCCGGCCCTCGCCGCCGGGGAACAGCACGCTGAAGACCGTCTCGAACTCGCGGGCCACGTCGGCGTACGCGCCGGCGAAGACCTCGAGGATCTTCTCGTCGACCTGCTTGATGACGGCTTCGAGGTCCTTGCGGGTGTCCTTGAGGTCTTCCAGCTGCGTGGAGAGGAACTTGTACCGCTCCTCCAGCGCCGCGAACTCCTCGAGCGCGAGCGGGTTCACCTTGCCCAGCAACGAGAGGTCCTTCTCGGCGCGCTTGGCGCGGCGGGCCTGGGTGTCGCGGTCGTAGGGCATCGGCGGCGGCGGGGTGACGTCCTCGCCGCGGTCCTTGGCCGCCTCGTACTCGGCCATCTCGCCCGCGCTCGGCGGGACCGGGACGTCCGGGCCGTACTCCTGCACCAGATCCGTGAGGCCGATGCCGAAGTCCTCGGCGATCTTCGCTTCCAGGGTCTCCAGGCGCAGCCGCTGCTCGGCGCGCAGGACCTCGTCGCGGTGCACGGCGTCGGTCAGCTTCTCCAGCTCGCCGGTCAGCTCGCGGACCTTGGCGCGGACGCCGGTCAGCGCCTGCTCGCGGGTCTGGCGGCGGGCCTGGACCTCGTCGCGTTCGGTGGCCGCGCGCTGGACGGAGTGCTCGATGCGGTCGAGGGCGATCTCGCCGCCGTTGACCACGGCGTTCGCGATCTCGGCGCCACGCTTGCGGGCCGCGGCGGCGCGCTCGGCGCGTTCGCGGGCCTGCTGCTCGGCGTGCGCGGCGCGGCGGAGCCCTTCGGCCTTGCCCGCGATGCTGCGCGCCCGCTCCTCGGCGGTGCGCTGCGCGAGCCGCGCTTCCATCTCCTGCTGCCGGACGACGGCCAGCTCCTCGACTGCGGCGTCGCGTTCGGCGGTGTCCGGGTCGTCCTCGACCGGCTGCTCGGCGACGGCGGCGAGCCGTTCCTCCAGCTCGGCGAGCTGGGCCAGCGCCTGGACGCGGCTCTGCTCGACCTTCGCGCGCTGCCCGGAGAACCGCTCGACCTCGGCCTGCGCCTGGCGGGCGGCCTGCTGCATCCGGTTGAGCCGCTCCGACGACCGGGCCTTGCGGACCTTGGCCTCGCCGAGCGCGTCCTTGGCCTGCGAGACCTCTTCGCGGCGCGCCTGCTGCTCGGCGCGGGCGCCTTCCAGCTCGGCCGCGTAGCGCTCCAGCGAGCGCTCGGCCAGGCGGAGCCGCTCGGCCGCTTCGTCGACGGCGGCCTGGACCTCGATCACGCTCTCGCGCTTGCCGGAGCCGCCGATCGCCCAGCGGGCGCCGAAGACGTCGCCCTCGGCGGTGACCGCGCGGACCTCCGGGTGCACCGCGACCAGGTGCCGGGCCGCGTCGAGGTCGCGGACCAGCGCCAGCTTCTCGAGGGCCTGCTCGACGGCGGGCCGCAGCTGCGCGGGCGCCGTGACGACCTCACGCGCCCAGCGCGCGCCTTCCGGCAGCGACGGCCACGAGTAGGTGTCCACAGTGGACTCCGGACCGCCGAGCAGGATGCCCGCCCGGCCGGAATCGGTTTCCTTCAAGTACTTCAACGCGCGCAGGGCGTCTTCGCCGCCGGTGACGGCGACCGCGTCGGCCACCGGGCCGAGCGCCGCGGCCAGCGCGACCTCGTAGCCCGGCTCGACGGTGAGCAGCGCGGCGACCGAGCCGAGCAGGCCCGGCAGCTCGTGGGACGCGCCGAGCAGCGCGCCCGCGCCGTCCTTGCGCCGCAGGCCCATCGACAGCGCCTCGACGCGCGCCTTCTCCGACGCGATCTCGCGCTCGGCGGCGCGTTCGGCCTTGACCAGCTCTTCGACGCGCGCCTTGGCCGCGTTGTTGGCTTCGACCGCGCGGTCGTGGCGGTCCATCAGACCGGCGTCGTCGGACTCCTCGACGCCGCCCTCGGCCTTGGCCATCTCGAGTTCTTCGACGGCGATCTCGGCGCGCTCGGCGGCCTCTTCGAGGGACACGCTGAGCCGGTCGATCTCGTCGGAGGTGGCGCCGTTCTTGCTGCGCAGCGCCTCGACCTGGCCGGTCAGCTTGGCCATGCCCTCGCGGCGGTCGGCGATGGCGCGGACGGCGGCCCAGTGCGCGCGCTCCGCGGCTTGGACGCGCTGTTCGAGGTCTTCGCGGCGCAGCACGGTCTCGGCGAGCAGCTCCCGGGCCTCCATGACGGCCTCGTTGAGCTCCTCTTCCTGCTCGGCGACCCGCTCGGCCTCTTCGAGGAGCTCTTCGGGGTCGCGGCCGCCGGTCGACGTCGTGACGTCGGCGGAGAGGTGCCGCTGCCGCTCGATCGCGAGGCGGACGGTGCCGCGCAGGCGCTCGGCCAGCGCGGACAGCTTGTACCAAGTCTCCTGCGCGGTCTGCAGGAGCGGCGCGTCCTCGGCCAGCGACGACTCCAGCTCGGCTTCCTCGGCGGAGACGAGCTCGAGGTGCTGCTCGACCTCCCCGCGGCGCTGGCGGGCGGTCTTCTCGTCGGCTTCTTCGCGCGCGATCGCGTCCCGCTGGGTGACCAGGTCGTCGGCGAGCAGGCGCAGGCGGGAGTCGCGCAGCTCGGACTGGACGGACTGGGCCTTGCGGGCGATCTCGGCCTGCTTGCCCAGCGGCTTGAGCTGGCGGCGCAGCTCGGTGGTGAGGTCGCCGAGGCGGTCGAGGTTGCCCTGCATGTTGGCCAGCTTGCGCAGGGTCTGTTCCTTGCGCTTGCGGTGTTTGAGGACGCCGGCGGCCTCTTCGATGAAGGCGCGGCGCTCCTCGGGCTTGGACTCGAGGATCGCCGAGAGCTGGCCCTGCCCGACGATGACGTGCATCTCGCGGCCGATGCCGGAGTCCGAGAGCAGTTCCTGGACGTCCATCAGGCGGCAGCGGTCGCCGTTGATCTCGTACTCGCTGGCGCCGTCGCGGAACATCCGGCGGGTGATCGACACCTCGGAGTACTCGATGGGGAGCGCGCCGTCGGCGTTGTCGATGGTGAGGGTGACCTCGGCGCGGCCGAGCGGGGCGCGGCCCGCGGTGCCGGCGAAGATGACGTCCTCCATCTTGCCGCCGCGCAGGTCCTTGGCGCCCTGGGTGCCCATGACCCAGCGCAGCGCGTCCAGCACGTTCGACTTGCCGGAGCCGTTCGGCCCGACCACGCAGGTGATCCCGGGCTCGAAGCGCAGCGTGGTGGCCGAGGCGAAGGACTTGAAGCCCTTCAGCGTCAAGCTTTTCAGGTGCACTGGGTGCTGACCCCTCTGGCTGCCGGTACTGGCGTTTCAATCGTCCCAGGCTACCTGGGGGCCTCCGGGGTCCGCCGGACGCGCCCCTCCTCGGCGCGCCTAGCACACCGGGCGCCGCCGCGGCAACCATGCGTCACCGCTCGGCGAAACCGCTGAGTCCCCCTTTCGGGTCGGACCAGCGCTCGGCGACGTGCTCCACACTTCCGGGTGATTCTCCCGACCGCAGCGCGGCCAGCAGCCGCGCACAGTGGTCCCGGCTACCCTCCGCTATGACCTCGACACGCCCGTCGGCGAGGTTGCTCGCGCTCCCGACCAGACCCAGTTCGAGCGCACGGCTGCGCGTCCACCAGCGGAAACCGACCCCTTGGACCCGGCCGCGCACCCACGCCGTCACCCGGGTGTTCGTTTCTTCCTCACTCACGCCATCTCTCCCTTCCGGGTCAACTGACCGCGCACAGTAACGGATCAAGGCCACTACCTGGGCGAATACCCGCACGCCGGTGATAACCTCCGGGCCGAGGTCGCTCCCCCGCCGCGGGCGCAGTGCCCCGTTACCGACCTCGCCCGCGCCTCCCCGAAGCTTCCCCCAAGGAGCCTGTATGCCCCGCCCCGACGGGATCACCAGGATCGACACCGCGCCGCCGAAGAGCAGCAAACCGAACCGCACCGGGTACGTGGTGCTCGGGGTCGCCGGCCTGGTGGTCGCGACCGCGTTCGCCGCCGTCGCCGAGCTGGCGGGCCCGGACCCGGCCACGACCGCGGGCAGCACCGGAGGCACCGGCGGCCAGGGCACCTCGCAGGCCGGCCTGCAGACGATCCCGACCACCCCTTCGTCGGCCGGCCCGTCGACGGTGGGCGCCCCGACGAGCGAGTCGGCGACGACGTCGTCGAGCGCCCCGACCACGGTCGTGTCGGTCAGCCCGGACGGCAAGACCACGACGACGCTGGTGACCCAGCCCCCGCCGCCCCCGCGCAGCGACACGGGCGGCAACCCGCCACCGGTCACGACGCCGACGACCCCGAAGCCGCCGGTTTCCACCACCCCGAAGCCCCCGACGAGCACGACGCCGCCACCCCCGACCTCGACGACGGAGGAGCCGCCGACCAGCACCGGCGGCGGCACGAGCACCGGCGGCGCGCCGACCTCGACCGGTACGTCGTCCGGCGTGACTGGCAGCTCGACCCGCGCGCAGTAAGCGAACTCCCGGAAGGCCCCTTCCCCGGCAGCACCGCCGGGGAAGGGGCCTTCCGGCGTTCTAGGCGCCGCGGGCGCGCCGCCGGATCCACTCCGCCAGCGCGCCCCCGAGCGGCGGGCCGATCCCGATGATGCCGCGGGTCCACGGGTCCTCGACGCCGAACGCGGCCGACACCCCCACCCCCGCCAGGTAGCCGAGCGCCGCCAAAAGGAGCAGGCCCAGCAGCCGGGCTCGCCGGCCGCGGTGGGGTGCGGGCTCGCTCATCCGCGGCGCCGGCGCGTCCGGGCGTAGCGGAACCAGTAGCACCCGGCCAGGACCAGCCACAGCGCCGTCACGGCGAGCTGGATCCCGCGCTGCAGCCCGGGGAGCCCGCCGCCGACGGTGAGCAGGCCGGTGCCGAGTGCGCACACCGTGCACACGATCGCCAACGCCAGTGCGGCCTTCCCCGGCAAGCGGCCGCCCGGTAGCCATTTCCCTTCGGTCACCCGACCGGGGTACCCGCCGGGTCAAGCCTCGAAGCGGTAACCCATGCCCGGTTCGGTGAGCAGGTGACGCGGCCGCGAAGGTTCCGGCTCCAGCTTGCGGCGCAGCTGGGCCAGGTAGACCCGCAGGTAGTGGGACTCCGTCTCGTACGACGGGCCCCACACCTCGTGCAGCAGCTGCTTCTGCGCCACCAGCCGGCCGCGGTTGCGGACCAGCAGTTCCAGGACTCCCCACTCCGTCTTCGTCAAGTGGACTTCCGAACCGTCGGTGCGGCGGACGCGCTTGGCCGCCAGGTCGACGCTGAACGACGACGTCTCCACCACCGCCTCGGCGCCGTCCGCGCCGGTCACCGCCGAGCGGCGGACCGCGGCCCGCAGGCGCGCCAGGAGTTCGTCCATGCCGAACGGCTTCGTCACGTAGTCGTCCGCGCCCGCGTCGAGGGCCTGGACCTTGTCCGCCGAGTCGCCGCGCGCGGACAGCACGATGATCGGGACCGTCGTCCAGCCGCGCAGGCCCGCGATCACCTCCGTGCCGTCCAGGTCCGGCAGGCCGAGGTCCAGGACCACCACGTCCGGCTTGGTTTCGGCCACCGCCTTGAGCGCGGCCGTGCCGTCGTGCGCGGTGATCACCTTGTAGCCGCGGGCGTTGAGGTTGATCCGCAGTGCCCGCACGATCTGCGGCTCGTCGTCCACCACCAGCACGGTGGCACCCGGGTCGCTCATCGCACCCCCTCTTCCTGGAACTCGACGCTGAACGCGGGCAGCGAAACCACGATGGTGAGCCCGCCGCCCGGGGTGTCCTCGGCGCGGATCGTGCCGCCCATCGCCTCGGTGAAGCCCTTCGCCACCGACAGCCCGAGCCCGACGCCCGGGGTCGTGTCGCGGTCGCCGCCCAGGCGCTGGAACGGGGCGAACGCCGAGTCCGCCGCGCCCTTGCGCAGGCCCTTGCCGTGGTCGACGATCCGCAGCTCGACGTGCCCGGAGTGCGCGGAGGCCCGCGCGGACACCGGCGAACCCCCGTGCCGCAGGGCGTTGTCCAGCACGTTCGCCACCACGCGCTCCAGCAGGCCGGGGTCGGCGAGCACCACCGGGAGCTGGTCGTCGACCGCCACTCGCACCGCGTCGGAGTTGTCCACAGTGGACAACGCGTGCGCGACGACCTCGTCGTACCCCACCGGACGCAGGTGCGGCTTCACCGCGCCGGTGGCCAGCCGCGAGGAATCGAGCAGATTGTCGATCAGGCCCGCGAGCCGGTCGGCGGACAGCTCGATGGCCTCCATCAGCTCCGCGGTGTCCTCTTCGGACAGCCGGAGGTCGGGCGCGCGCAGGCTGCCGATGGACGCCTTGATCGACGTCAGCGGCGTGCGCAGGTCGTGCCCGACGGCCGACAGCAACGTCGTGCGCAGCTCGGTCGCCTCCGCTTTGCGCTCCGCCGCCGCGGCCGCGGCCGCCGTCCGCTGCTGGCGCAACGCGAGCAACGCCTGCCCGGCCACGGCTTCCAGCACGCGCCGGTCGGCCGCCGGCAGCGCCCGCCCGCGCAGGGTCAGGTGGACGTCGGCGGTGACGGCGATGTCGACGTCGGCCTCGTCCGGGTCCGCGCACGGCCGTTCCCCGGCGGCCGCCACGCCCCGCCACGCGCCTTCCTGCTTCTCCAGCAGCGTCACCGACGTCAGCCCGAAGTTCTCGCGGACCTTCTCCAGCAGCCGCTCGATCGGGTTCGCGTGGGTCAGCACGGTCCGCGCGTAGGAGGCCAGCAGCGCCGCCTCCGTCCGCGCCCGCGCCGCCTGCGTGGCCCGGCGCGCGGCCTGGTCGACGACCAGCGCGACGAGCACCGCGACCACGACCATCGCGATCAGCGTCACGAGGTTCTGCGGCGTGTGCACGGTGAGCGTGTAGAGCGGCGGGGTGAAGAAGAAGTTGAGCAGCCCGGCGCCGAGCACGGCCGCGACCAGCGCCGGGCCGAGCCCGCCGACCAGCGCCACGACGACCGTGGCCAGCACGTAGGAGATGACGTCGGTGGCGAAGTCGAGCCCGGCCGGGATGAAGAACCCGACCACGGTCACCAGCACCGGCAGCACGACGCTGAGCACCCAGCCCGCGACCAGCCGCGAGAACCCCAGCGGGCTCGCGCCCAGCCGCGTCCGCAGCCGCCCGCCCGCCTCGGAGTGGGTGACCATGTGCACGTCGATCGACCCGGACTGCCGCACGACCCCGGCGCCGATGCCCTCGTCGAACAACCGCGCCACGCGAGAACGCCGTGAGGTCCCGATCACCAGCTGGGTCGCGTTGACGCCGCGGGCGAAGTCCAGCAGCGCGGCCGGGACGTCGTCGCCGACGACGGTGT
The DNA here is from genome assembly GCF_046548815.1 of Amycolatopsis sp. cmx-4-83. NCBI lineage: Bacteria > Bacillati > Actinomycetota > Actinomycetes > Pseudonocardiales > Pseudonocardiaceae > Amycolatopsis > Amycolatopsis sp. cmx-4-83. Next base: position 12,796 of record NZ_JAEBEF010000010.1, read on the forward strand.
GGAAGGTCGCCCCCACCTCCTCGGCCAGCGTGCGGCAGCGGGCCATCGCGGTCGGGCCGATGCCGGACAGGCCGTCGCCGCGCAGGATGTGCAGCACCTGCAGCTCGGCGCCGGCCCGGGTGGCGATCCGGCTGGCGCGGCGGATCAGCGTCTCGCTCTCCGGCCCGCCGGTGATCGAGACGACGACGCGTTCGCGCGTCTCCCAGGTGTCGGTGATGCTCTGCTCGGCGCGGTAGCGCTGCAGGGCGACGTCGACCTGGTCGGCGACCCAGAGCAGGGCCAGCTCGCGCAACGCGGTCAGGTTGCCCGGGCGGAAGTAGTTGCCGAGCGCGGCGTCGATCCGCTCGGCCGGGTAGACGTTGCCGTGCGCGAGCCGCCGCCGCAGCGCCTCGGGCGTGATGTCGACCAGCTCGAGCTGCTCGGCGCGGCGAACCACCTCGTCCGGCACGGTCTCCTGCTGTGTGACGCCGGTGATCCGCTCGACGACGTCGTTGAGGCTCTGCAGGTGCTGGACGTTGACCGTGGACAGCACGTCGATGCCCGCTTCGAGGAGCTCCTCGACGTCCTGCCAGCGCTTGGCGTTGCGCGAGCCCGGCACGTTGGTGTGCGCGAGCTCGTCCACGACGGCGACCTCGGGCGCACGGGTGAGGATCGCGTCGACGTCCATCTCGTCGAACTCGCGGCCGCGGTGACCGGCGGGCCGCCGCGGCACGAGCTCCAGGCCTTCGAGCAGCACCGCGGTCTTCTCCCGGCCGTGCGTCTCCACCAGCCCGACGACGACGTCGGTGCCGCGGTCGGAGCGCCGGCGCGCTTCGCCGAGCATGGCGAACGTCTTGCCGACGCCCGGAGCCGCGCCGAGGTAGATCCTCAGCTCCCCCCGGCGCGGCTTGTTCACGGTGGTCACGCTGTCAGTGTGCCCCTCCGGCCGCGCCGCGCACGGCCAAGTTGAGCTGGAGCACATTCACGCCGGGGACGCCGATCCCGGCGCCGCTCGTGTTCGCCTCGATCAGCTGCTTCACCCGGTCGAGCGGCAGGCCGGTGTTCCGGGAGACCCGCTGGGCTTGCAGGTCCGCGTAGGCGATGCTGATCGCCGGGTCGAGGCCGGAACCCGACGCCGTCACGGCGTCCGGCGGTACCTGATCGGGCGACACACCTTCGCGCTTCGCGATGGCGTCCTTCCGTTCCCCGATGGCCTTCACGAGGTCTTCGTTGTACGGGCCCTTGTTGGACGCTCCGGACGTCGAGGGGTCGCCGGGGCCGAGCACGTCCTTCGAGAGAGCCGAGGGCCGCGTGTGGAACCACGGGTCGCGCGCCGGGTCGGCGGGCACCGGGTCGACGCCGATGAGCGACGACCCGACGGCCTGGCCGTTCTGCGTGACGACCGAGCCTTCGGCGTTGCCTTCGAGGCCGGGGATGCGGGAGATGGCCCACACCGCCAGGGGATAGAGGACCCCGAGCAGGACCGTCATCACGATGAGGACGCGCAGCCCCGCCCAGGTCTGCTTGACGAGCGTGTTCACTTTCGTTCACCCGATTCCTGGGATGAGGCGCACGAGCAGGTCGATCAGCCAGATCCCGAGGAAGGGGCTGACGATCCCGCCGAGGCCGTAGACGAGCAGGTTGCGGCGCAGCAGCGCGGACGCCGACGACGGCTTGTACCGCACGCCCCGCAGGGCCAGCGGGATCAGCACGACGATGATCAGCGCGTTGAAGATGACGGCGGAGAGGATCGCCGACTTCGGCGTGGCCAGGTGCATGATGTTCAGCCCGCCCAGCTGGGCGAAGATGGCGGTGAACATCGCGGGCAGGATGGCGAAGTACTTGGCCAGGTCGTTGGCGACGCTGAACGTGGTCAGCGCGCCGCGCGTGATCAGCAGCTGCTTGCCGATCTCGACGATCTCGATCAGCTTCGTGGGGTCGCTGTCGAGGTCGACCATGTTCCCGGCTTCCTTGGCCGCCGAGGTGCCGGTGTTCATCGCGACGCCGACGTCGGCCTGGGCGAGCGCGGGCGCGTCGTTGGTGCCGTCGCCGGTCATCGCGACCAGCCGCCCGCCTTCCTGCTCCTTCTTGATGAGCGCCATCTTGTCTTCGGGCTTGGCCTCGGCGAGGAAGTCGTCGACGCCGGCGTCCGCGGCGATGGCCTTGGCGGTGAGCGGGTTGTCGCCGGTGATCATCACCGTCTTGATGCCCATCTCGCGCAGCTCCGCGAAACGCTCCTTCATGCCCGGCTTGACGACGTCGGACAGCCGGATCACGCCGCGCACCACCGTGTTCTCCGCGACGACCAGCGGCGTGCCGCCCTGCGCGCTGATCTCGTCGACCACGCGCTCGGTCTCGTCGGGGAACTCGCCGCCGTTGTCCCGCACCCACGCGCGGACGGCACTCGCCGCCCCCTTGCGGATCCGCCGGTCGCCGACGTCGAGCCCGCTCATCCGCGTCTGCGCGGTGAAGGGGACGAACTCGCCGTGCTCGTCCTGGGCCGCGTGGTCCGCCGTCAGCTCGACGACGCTGCGGCCCTCGGGGGTTTCGTCGGCGAGGCTGGCCAGCCTCGCCGCGCGGGCCAGTTCGTCCGGTGTGGACGATCCGACCGGGATCAGCTCGGTGGCCCGGCGGTTGCCGAAGGTGATGGTGCCGGTCTTGTCGAGCAGCAACGTCGAAACGTCACCGGCGGCCTCGACCGCGCGGCCCGACGTCGCCAGGACGTTGCGCTGCACCAGGCGGTCCATGCCCGCGATGCCGATGGCGCTCAGCAGCGCGCCGATCGTCGTCGGGATCAGGCACACCAGCAGCGCGGTCAGCACGACCACCGACTGCTCGGACCCGGAGTAGCGGGCCATCGGCTGCAGCGCGACGACGGCGAGCAGGAAGATGATCGTCAGCGTCGAGAGCAGGATGGTCAGCGCGATCTCGTTCGGCGTCTTCTGCCGCGAAGCGCCTTCCACCAACGCGATCATGCGGTCCACGAAGGACTCGCCCGGCTTGGTGGTGATCTTCACGACGATCCGGTCGCTCAGCACGGTCGTGCCGCCGGTGACGGCGCTGCGGTCCCCGCCGGATTCGCGGATGACCGGGGCGGACTCGCCGGTGATGGCCGACTCGTCGACGGTCGCGATGCCCTCGACGACGTCGCCGTCGCCCGGGATCACCTGGCCCGCCTCGACGACGACCAGGTCGCCGATCTTCAGCTCGACGCCCGGGACCTGCTCCTCCGAGCCGGTCGCGGTGAGCCGGCGCGCGACCGTCTCCTTCTTCGCCCGCCGCAGGGATTCCGCCTGCGCCTTGCCGCGCCCTTCCGCGACGGCTTCGGCGAGGTTCGCGAAGAGCACCGTGAACCAGAGCCAGACGGCGATCAGGATCGTGAAGACGCTCGGGTCGGTGACCGCGAAGACCGTGGTGAGCGCGGAACCCACCCACACCACGAACATCACCGGGTTGCCGAGCTGGTGCTTCGGGTTGAGCTTGCGGAACGCGTCCGGCAGCGACGTCCAGAGCTGGCGCGGGCTGAACACCCCCGCGCCGACCCGGCTCGTCGTCTCAGTGGCGGGTGTCACCTGGGGTCGTTCTTCGGTGACGGTCATGCGAGTGCCTCCGCGATGGGCCCGAGCGCGAGCGCCGGGATGAAGGTGAGGGCCGCGACGAGCACCACCGTGCCGGTGAGCATGGTGGCGAACAGCGGGCCGGTGGTGGGCAGCGTGCCCGCGGTTTCGGGCACCTTGCGCTGCGCGGCCAGGGAGCCGGCCAGGCAGAGCACGGCGAGGATCGGGATGAACCGGCCGAACGCCATGGCGACGCCGAACGAGGACTGGAACCAGTCGTTCGTCGCGGTCAGGCCGCCGAACGCGCTGCCGTTGTTGTTGCCGGTGGACGCGTAGCCGTAGAGGATCTCGGACAGGCCGTGCGCGCCGCCGTTGCCGAGCGCGCCCACCGTGTCCGGCAGCAGCAGCGCGATCCCGGAACCGAGGAGCACCACGGTCGGCATGGCCAGCATGGCGATCGCCGCGCAGGTGACCTCGCGCCGGCCGAGCTTCTTGCCCAGGTACTCCGGGGTGCGCCCGACCATCAGCCCGGCCAGGAACATCGCGATGATCGCCATGACCAGGATCCCGTAGAGCCCGGTGCCGACGCCGCCCGGCGAGATCTCGCCGTAGAGCATGTTCAGCAGCGGTCCCCCGCCGCCGAGCCCCGAAAGGCTGTCGTGGGCGCCGTTGACCGCGCCGGTGGACGTGCCGGTGGTGGTGTCGGCGAAGATCGACGTCAGGCCGATGCCGAACCGCTGCTCCTTGCCCTCCATGCTCGCGCCCGCGGCCCGCGCCGCCGGGTTGTCCGCGTAGGCCTCGGAGAACCAGATGATCGCCAGCGACGCGGCCCAGAGCAGGCTCATCACGCCGAGCAGCACGTACCCCTGCTTGGGCTTGCCGACCAGCTTGCCGAACGCGCGGGTCAGGCTGACCGGGATCACCAGGATCAGGAACAGCTCGACGAGGTTCGACCAGGCGTTGGGGTTCTCGAACGGGTGCGCGGAGTTGGCGTTGAGGACGCCGCCGCCGTTGGTGCCCAGTTCCTTGATGGCCTCCTGGCTCGCGGCCGGGGCGAGGGCGATGGTGCTCGGGCTGCCGTCGGGGTTGGTGACGGCGACGCCGGCCTTGAGGCTCTGCACGACGCCGAGCGCGACCAGCACCAGCGCGAACACGAACGCCATCGGCAGCAGCACGCGGACCGTGCCGCGCGTGAGGTCCACCCAGAAGTTGCCGAGGCGGTCGGTCTTCGCGCGGACGAACCCGCGCGTCACGGCGATCGCCACGGCCAGGCCGACGCCCGCCGACAGGAAGTTCTGCACGGTCAGGCCGGCCATCTGCACGAAGTGGCCCATCGTCGTCTCGGGGACGTAGGACTGCCAGTTCGTGTTGGTGACGAAGGAGATCGCCGTGTTGAACGCGACGCCGGGGCTCACCGCGCCGCGGCCCAGGTTCCACGGCAGCAGCGGTTGCAGCCGCTGCAGCAGGTAGAGCAGGACGACGGAGACGAACGAGAAGCCGAGCACACCGGCGGCGTAGGTCGGCCACCGCTGTTCGGAGTCCGGGTTGACGCGGAAGAGCTTGTACAGGCCCTTCTCGAGCTTCGTGTGCTTCTCGCTGGAGAAGACGCGCGCCAGGTAGTCGCCGAGCGGTTTGTAGACCGCGGCGAGGGCGGCGAGGAGGAGGCCGAGCTGGATGAGCCCGGCCGTCGTGTCGGACATCAGAATTTCTCCGGCTTGATCAGCGCGACGAAGAGGTAGCCGAGCAGGCCCAGCGCCAGCAGTCCGCCGACGACATTGGCCACGGTTCCGGCGCCGCTCACAGCTTTTCCATCCCGCGCAGCGCCAGCGCGAGCACCACGAACACGCCGATCAGCAGGACGGCGTAGAGCAAGTCGGCCACAGGCACCTCTCAAGACGGGTCACCGGGTTCGGTGACCGGACGCCTTCACTCTGCGGCTCCGGGACCCGGTTCCGACCTGCGGCTGACGGCGCCTTGATGCGTTCCTGACACGCATTTACGCCGTCTTTATGGCAGGTGGCGGCGGTCACGCAAACGTTTGCCCCACTGTGACTGCATGCAGTTGGTCAGTGACTCACAACACACCGCGTGACCAAACAAGTGCGGAAAGTGCAATTCGGGCAGACAACATCTTCAGGTCGTGTTACACCTGTGTTACCGATAGTTGTATCGGCTAAGCAAATCTTTGGGAGAGGGGATCACCTATGTGCGGTATCGCCGGCTGGGTTTCCTACGACGCCGACCTCACCCGCCGCGAGGAGGTGGTCGACGCGATGACCGCGACCATGTCCTGCCGCGGCCCGGACGACGAAGGCACCTGGGTGCGCCGGAACGTCGCGCTCGGCCACCGGCGGCTCGCGATCATCGACCTGCCCGGCGGCCGGCAGCCGATGTCGGTGCACACGCCGAACGGCGACGTCGCGATGGTCTACAGCGGTGAGGCCTACAACTTCACCGAGCTGAAGGAAGAGCTGACGAAGCTCGGCCACCAGTGGGAGACCGACAGCGACACCGAGGTCGTGCTGCACGGCTACCTGCAGTGGGGCGACGCGGTCGTCGACCACCTCAACGGCATGTACGCCTTCGCGATCTGGGACGAGCGCGACGACCGGCTCGTGATGATCCGCGACCGGATGGGCATCAAGCCGTTCTACTACTACCCGACGCGCGACGGCGTGCTGTTCGGCTCCGAGCCGAAGGCCATCCTGGCCAACCCGCTCGCGAAGAAGGTCGTCGACCTCGACGGCTTCCGCGAGCTGGCCGGCTTCACCAAGCGGCCGGGCTGGTCGCTGTGGAAGGACATGGAAGAGGTCCAGCCGGGCACGATCGTCACCGTGTCCCGCGAGGGCATCAAGACCCGCACCTACTGGAAGCTGGACGCGAAGAAGCACACCGACGACCAGGAGACGACGGTCGCGCGCGTGCGCGAGCTGATGACCGACATCGTCAACCGCCAGCTCGTCGCCGACGTCCCGCGGTGCGTGCTGCTGTCCGGTGGTCTGGACTCCAGCGCCGTCACCGGCCTGGCCGCCGCGCGGCTGGCCGAGCACGGCGAGCAGCTGCGGACGTTCTCCGTCGACTTCTTCGGCCAGGAGGAGAACTTCAAGCCCGACGAGATGCGCGACACCGCGGACTCGCCGTTCGTGCGGGACGTCGCCGAGCTGGTGAACTCCGCGCACGAGGACGTCATGCTCAACCCCGGCGACCTGACCGACCCCGAGGTCCGGCGCGCGGTGCTGCGGGCCCGGGACATCCCGGCCGGCCTCGGCGACATGGACACCTCGCTCTACCTGCTGTTCAAGGCGATCCGCGGCCAGTCGACGGTGGCGCTGTCCGGCGAGTCGGCCGACGAGGTGTTCGGCGGCTACCGCTGGTTCCACGACGAGAAGGCCGTCAACGCGGACACGTTCCCGTGGCTGGCGTTCCGGACGTCGATGATGGACGAGCGGGCGTCGCTGTACACACCGGACCTGGTGAAGAAGCTCGACGTCGAGTCCTACGTCGCCGACCAGTACTCGTCGGCCGTTTCCGCGGTCGAGCACCTCGACGGCGAGTCCGCGCTCGAGGCGCGGATGCGGACCATCTGCAACCTGCACCTGACCCGGTTCGTGCGGATGCTGCTCGACCGCAAGGACCGCGCGTCGATGGCGGTGGGCCTGGAGGTCCGCGTGCCGTTCTGCGACCACCGGCTGGTCGAGTACGTGTACAACACGCCGTGGTCGCTGAAGACGTTCGACGGCCGCGAGAAGAGCCTCCTGCGGCACGCCACCAAGCACGTGCTGCCGGAGTCGGTGGCCCAGCGGGTGAAGAGCCCGTACCCGTCGACGCAGGACCCGGGCTACGCGGCGGCGCTGCAGCAGCAGGTCAAGGAGGTGCTGGCCGACCCGGGCCACCAGGTGTTCGGGCTGGTGGACCGCGGGTGGGCGCACCGGGCGTCCGAAGTGGACCCGGCGACCATGGACCCGGCGATGCGGATCGGGCTGGATCGGGTGCTCGACTTCTACCACTGGATCGAGATGTACTCCCCCACGCTCGAACTGTCTTGACCTCGAGTGCCCTTGAGGTGTGAGCCTGGGCGGCATGAAGGTGCTGCTGTTCGGCCGCAACCCGGCCACGGTCTCGAGGGTGACGGCGGCGCTGTCCGCGGCGGGTTTCGCCGCGGACGGCGTCGTTTCGGAGGAAGCGGTGCTGTCCCGGCTGGGTGTCGTGGACGCGCTGGTGCTGGGCGCGGGGGTGGTGGGCGCGCTGCGGGAGCGCGTCACGGCCGCGGCGGTGCGGCACGGGGTCGCGTGGGTGCAGGGGCCGCACATCCTCCCGGAGCGGGACGCGCTCGAGTACGTGCGGACGGAGATCCTGCCGCGGCTGGTCGTGAGCGGGAAACAGGGTTAGCACACTGTTTCCCGCTCACGAGGTTTGCTCAGCCGAGGCGCAGGTCCGCGCGGATCTCGTCGCCCTCGGTGGTGAGCGTGGCGCCGAGGGCGGCCAGCACCGAACGGGCGCCGGCGTTGTCCGGTGTCGTCGAGGCGGTGAAGCGGGCGGCGCCCGACGTGCGGGCTTCGGCCAGGAGCAGCCTGGTCACCTCGCGGCCGATCCCGCGGCCGCGGGTGTCCCGGCTCAGCCAGATGCCCGCTTCCACCGCGTCGCCGTGGCGCTCCAGCCGGGCGGCGCCCACCGCGGTCCCGTCCACGTCGACCACCCACGTGCGTTCCACCGCGGTCGCCGGGTCGAGCGAGCGACCTCGGTGGAACGCCAGGAACGCGTCTCGGCGGGCCGGCGTCCAGCCGGGCGGGCCGGGCACCGGGGGCATCACTTCCAGGGGATCCGCACCGGTCACCGCCGCGTCCAGCAGGCGGGAGAGCGCGGGCTCGTCCAAAACCGTCAGCGTGATCAGCGCCGGACCTCCGCCAGCCGCACCGGACGCCGCTCACGCCGGGACACCTCGCACGCCTCCGCGATGTAGAACGCCTCCAGCGCGTCCGCCGCGACGCACGGCGAAGGCGCCCGGCCCGCGACGACGTCCAGGAACGCCTTCAACTCCGTCGTGTACGCGGGCCGGAACCGCTCCATGAACCCCGGGTACGCCGGCCCGGGCAGCGGGGCGACCCCCGGCTCGACCGAGCGCAGCGGCGCCCGGTCGTCCAGGCCGACGACGACACCCGACACCGACCCGAGCACGTCCAGCCGGACGTCGTAGCCCGCGCCGTTGTAGCGGGTCAGGGACACCGTCGCCAGGGTGCCGTCGTCCAGGGTCAGCGTCGCCGCCGCCGTGTCGACGTCGCCCGCGTCCGCGAAGAACCGCTCACCGCGGTTGGCGCCGATCGCGTAGACCTCCTCGACCTCGCGGCCGCTGACCCAGCGGATGATGTCGAAGTCGTGGACGCCGCAGTCGCGGAACAACCCGCCCGAATGGGCCACGTACTCCGCCGGCGGGGGCGCCGGGTCGAACGTCGTCGCGCGCAGGGTGTGCAGCCAGCCCAGTTCGCCCGACGCGACCGCCGCCCGCGCCGCCTGGTAGCCCGCGTCGAAGCGGCGCTGGAAGCCGATCTGGACCGGCACGTCCGAGGCGCCGATGCGGTCGATGACGGCCAGGGTGCCGGGGATGTCCGCGGCCACCGGCTTTTCGCAGAACACCGGCAGGCCCGCGTCGACCGCCGCGATGATCAGGCCCGGGTGCGCGTCCGTGGCGGCCGTGACGACCAGGCCGTCGAGGCCCGCGGTGAACAGGTCGTCGAGGGACGTCGTCTCGACGCCCAGCTTCGCGGCCGCCGACCGGGCCCGCGCCGGGTCGACGTCGGCCACCACGACCGACCCGACCTCCTCGAAGCCCTTCAGCGTCTCCGCGTGCGCGGTGCCGATCCGGCCGGTGCCCGCCAGTCCCAACCTCATCGTGGTGCTCCTCCTGTCGCAGAAAACCCGGCGGTGGTCGCGCGGACCACCAGGGAGGGGTGCAGCAGGTGCCGGACCGGCTCCGTGCGCTCCCCGCGGACGCGCTCGATCAGCGCCGCGAACGCCAGCCGCGCCATGTCCGTGCGCGACTGGTCCACCGTGGTCAGTGAGAGGTGGCGCAGCGCGGCCAGCGACGTGTTGTCGTACCCGACGACCGACACGTCCCCCGGTACGCGCAGCCCGGCCTCTTCGAGGGCCGAGATCGCGCCCACGGCGTTGAAGTCGTTGCCGGCGACCAGCCCCGTCGGCAGTTCGGCGCGCGAGTACGTGGCGAGCAGCTCGCGCACGGCGGTTTCGCCACCGATGTCGGTGTGCTCGCTGCGCACGACGATCGGCTCCAGGCCGTGCGCCCGCATGGCCGACTCGAAGCCGCGCCGCCGCTGCGCCGCCCCGGCCGCGCCGCCGCCGTCGAGGTGCGCGATGCGCCGGTGCCCGAGGCCGGCCAGGTGGCCGACGGCCAGCGCGGAGCCCGCCTCGCCGTCGTCGTTCACCGTGTCCACTGTGGACGCGCGGATCGTCCGCGAAACCAGCACGACCGGGCACTGCTTGGCCGCGATCCGGATCGACGCCGCCGGCACGACCGGCGAAAGCAGGATGATCCCCGCCGGGCGGAAGGACAGCAGGTTGTGCAGGGCGTTCCACTCGCGCGTGGGACTGCGGCCGCCGGTGTTGAGGATCAGGTCGAAGCCCGCGGCCTGCGCGGCCCGGTCCAGCTCCTCGACGATGTCGGCGAAGAACGCGTTGCGCAGGTCGTTGACCATCACGCCGAGCACCGTGGACGTCCGGCTGGCCAGCGACCGCGCCATCACGTGCGGCTGGTAGCCGAGTTCTTCGGCGGCGCGCAGGACCGCGGCGCGCCGGGCGTCGGACACCTTCGGCGAATTCCGCATCACCAGGGAGACCAGCGCGCGCGAAACGCCCGCCCTGGCGGCGACGTCCTCCATCGTCGGACGCACGAGCACCTCCCCTGAGCACCGGAAACCCGGGTCTTGACTTGCTGTGACGGACGCTACAAGATTAGAGCGCTCTAATCAATAGAGCGCTCCAACGCCACCGACGGAGGCCCTTGTGACAGCGACGATCCGAGTAGCCGCCGCGCCGATCTCCTGGGGCGTCTGCGAAGTTCCGGGCTGGGGCCGGGTGCTCGACGCCGCGACCGTGCTCGGCGAGATGGCGGCGCTCGGCGTCCAGGCGACCGAACTCGGCCCGCCCGGCTACCTCCCCCGCGACCCGGCCGGGCTCCGGGAGCTGCTCGGGACGCACGGCCTCACGCTCGTCGGCGGGTTCCTCGCCGTCGTCCTGCACGAAAACCAGGAAGCCGCCCTCGCGGAAGCCGAAGAGTCCGCCGCGCTGTTCGCCGCCTGCGGGGGCGACGTCCTCGTGCTCGCCGCCGCGACCGGGCTCGACGGTTACGACGAACGCCCGAAACTCACCGGCGCCGAATGGGCGACGCTGCTCGGCACCGCCGGCAAGATCCGCGACATCGCCGCCGCCCACGGCCTGCGCACGGTGCTGCACCCGCACGTCGGGACGCACGTGGAGCAGCAGGCCGAGGTCGAGCGCTTCCTCGCCGATTCCGAGCTCGGCTTGTGCCTCGACACCGGGCACCTGATGATCGGCGGGACGGATCCGGTCGAGCTGGCGAAGCGGTATCCCGAGCGGGTGGGGCACGTGCACCTGAAGGACGTCCGGGCGGACCTGGCGGCCGAAGTCCGCGCGGGACGGCTCGGCTACACCGACGCGGTCGGGCGGGGCATCTACACCCCGCTCGGCGAGGGGGACGTGGACGTGGCTTCGATGGTGCGCTCCGTCCAGGCCGCCGGCTACGACGGCTGGTACGTCCTCGAACAGGACACCGCCCTGGGCGAGGAAAGCCCCGACGACCTGCCCCGGCGGGACACCGAGCGCAGCCTGGCCCACCTCGCGAAGATCATCGACTCCCTGTAATCCCGGTCCCAAAGGAGTGACTGTGTTCTCTATGAAGAAGCTGGCCGGTGTGGCGGCGATCGCCGCCGCCGGACTGGTCCTGTCCGCGTGCAGCGGCCCGTCCGCCGACAACAATTCGGCCAGCAGCGCGAACTCGTCGGCCGCGGCCCCGAGCACGGGCGGCCCGCTGAAGATCGCCGTGGTCACCCACGGCACGTCCGGTGACGCCTTCTGGAACGTCGTCAAGAACGGCGCCGAGCAGGCGGGCAAGGACCTGAACGTCGGCGTCGACTACTTCGCCGACGGCGACCCGGGCAACCAGGCCCGGCTGATCGACAACGCGGTCGCGCAGAAGGTCGGCGGCCTGGTGGTTTCGATGGCGAACCCGCAGGCGCTGCAGACGTCGATCCAGAACGCGGTCAAGGCCGGCATCCCGGTCGTCACCATCAACTCCGGCGAGGACTCCAGCGCGGCCTTCGGCGCGATCGCGCACGTCGGGCAGAGCGAAGGCCTTGCGGGCCAGGGCGCCGGGCAGCGGCTCAAGGCGGCGGGCAAGACGAAGCTGCTGTGCGTCATCCACGAGGCCGGCAACATCGGCCAGAACCAGCGCTGCGACGGCGCGAAGCAGACGTTCGGCACCGTCTCCACGCTGCAGGTCGACATCTCCAACCCGACCGACGCGCAGGCCCGGATCCGCGGCGCGCTGCAGTCCGACCCGTCGATCGACGCCGTGCTGGCGCTGAACTCGCAGGTCGCGGCCCGCGCGGTGGACGCGGCCAAGGAGGCCAGCTCGAAGGCGCAGGTGGCGACGTTCGACCTCAACGCCGACGTCGTCGCGGCCATCAAGGCGGGCACGATCCTCTTCGCCGTCGACCAGCAGCAGTACGAGCAGGGCTACCTGCCGATCGTGTTCCTCAAGCTGTACAAGGAAAACGGCAACACCATCGGCGGCGGCAAGCCGGTCCAGACCGGCCCCGGCTTCGTCGACAAGACCAACATCGACACCGTGGCCCCGTACGCGCAGCGCGGCACGCGCTGATGACGGCGGCGATCCAGGCCCAGCCGGACGAACGGGTGGGGAAGAAGAGCCTGACCGACCGGCTGGTCGTCCGGCCCGAGATCGGTGCGCTGCTCGGCGCCGTGCTCGTGTTCGTCTTCTTCTCCGTCGTCACCGGCCAGTTCCTCAGCCCGCTGGGCGTGGCGACCTGGCTCGACGACTCCTCGACGCTGGGCATCATGGCCGTCGTGGTCGCGCTGCTCATGGTCGGCGGCGAGTTCGACCTCTCGGCCGGCGTCATGACGGCGTCGACGTCGCTGGTCACGGCGATCCTGGCGACGCAGGCGGGCTGGAACGTCTGGCTCGCACTGGGAGTCTCGCTCGCCTTCGCCCTCGGCGTCGGCGCGTTCAACGGCTGGCTGGTGATGAAGACCGGGCTGCCGAGCTTCATCGTCACGCTGGGGTCGTTCCTGGCGCTGCAGGGCCTCAACCTCGGCGTCACGCGGCTGGTCACCAGCACCGTCCAGGTGTCGGGGATGCGCTCGACCAGCGGCTACGAGTCGGCGGGCGCGCTGTTCGCGTCCACCTTCGACGTCGGCGGCACCGAGTTCCAGTCGTCGATCATCTGGTGGATCGTCGTCACGGCGGTCGCGGCGGTGCTGCTCATGCGCACCCGCTTCGGCAACTGGATCTTCGCCGTCGGCGGCTCGCAGGTCTCCGCCCGCTCGGTCGGCGTGCCGGTGGTGCGCACGAAGATCCTGCTGTTCATGGGCACCGCGCTCGGCGCGTGGCTCGTCGGCTCGATCAACATCCTGCGCTTCGCCAGCGTCCAGGCGAACCAGGGCATCGGGCTGGAGTTCCAGTACATCATCGCCGCGGTGATCGGCGGCTGCCTGCTCACCGGCGGGTTCGGCTCGGCGGTGGGCGCGGCGATCGGCGCGCTGATCTTCGGCATGGCGCGCCAGGGCATCGTGTTCGCGCAGTGGAACAGCGACTGGTTCATGCTGTTCCTCGGCATCATGCTGCTGGCCGCGGTCCTGGTGAACAACGCGTTCCGGCGCCGTGCGGAAAGGGTACGCCGATGAGCCCGCTGCTCGAAGTCCGCGACATCGGGAAGACCTACGGCAGCGTGATCGCGCTGCGCGAAGTGTCCACTGTGGTCAACGCGGGCGAGGTCACCTGCGTGCTCGGCGACAACGGCGCCGGGAAGTCCACGCTGATCAAGATCCTGTCCGGCGTGCACCAGCACGACCGGGGCGAGTTCCTCGTGGAGGGCGAACCCGTGCGGTTCGCTTCGCCGCGCGAGGCGCTGGACCACGGCATCGCGACCGTGTACCAGGACCTCGCGGTGGTGCCGCTGATGAGCGTCTGGCGGAACTTCTTCCTCGGCTCGGAGCCGACGACCGGCTTCGGCCCGTTCCGGTTCCTGGACCGGAAGAAGGGCCGCGAGACGACGAAGAAGGCGTTGTCCGACATGGGCATCGACCTGCGGGACGTCGAGCAGCCGGTCGGGACGCTCTCGGGCGGCGAACGCCAGTGCGTGGCGATCGCGCGGGCGGTGTACTTCGGCGCGAAGGTGCTGATCCTCGACGAGCCGACCGCCGCGCTCGGCGTCAAGCAGGCCGGGGTGGTGCTGAAGTACGTCGCCCAGGCCCGTGACCGCGGGCTCGGCGTCGTGCTCATCACGCACAACCCGCACCACGCCTTCCCGGTCGCGGATCGGTTCCTGCTCCTCAAACGCGGTGCTCCGCTCGGCGCGTACGAGAAGAAGGACATCGACATCAACGAGCTGACCCGGCAGATGGCGGGCGGTGCGGAGCTGGAAGCCCTGGAACACGAACTGCGGCAGGTGGAGAAGGCGTGAGTCTCGAAGCGCTGACGATCGGCCGGGTGGGCGTCGACCTCTACCCGGAGCAGAGCGGCGTGCCGCTGGCCGGCGTCAGCACGTTCGCCAAGTCGCTCGGCGGCACCGCGACCAACGTCGCGGTCGCCGCCGCGCGGCTCGGCCGGCGCACGGCGGTGCTCACCAAGGTCGGGCCGGACGGCTTCGGCGACTACGTCCGGCAGGCGCTCGACGGCTTCGGCGTGTCCCCGGCACACGTGGGCACGTCGCCGGACCTCCAGACACCGGTGGTGTTCTGCGAGCTGAACCCGCCCGCGGACCCGCCGCTGCTGTTCTACCGCTCCCCCATCGCCCCCGACCTCACGCTGACCGACGAAGACGTGCCCTGGGACGTCGTCACGTCGGTCCCGCTGCTGTGGGTCACCGGCACCGGCGTCTCCGCCGAACCCGCGCGCACGACCCAGCGGAAGATCCTCGAAACGCGCGGCCGCCGCGAGCACACCGTGCTGGACCTCGACTACCGGCCGATGTTCTGGCCGTCGGCCGGGCAGGCGCGGGAAGAGATCGGCGGGCTGCTCGACCACGTCACCGTCGCGGTCGGCAACCGCACGGAGGTCGAGGTCGCCGTCGGCACGGCGGACCCGGACACCGCCGCGGACCGCCTGCTGGAGCGCGGTCTGCGGCTCGCCGTGATCAAGAAGGGTGCCGAGGGTGTCCTGGTGGCGACGCCGGACGGCCGGTCGACCGTGCCGCCGCGGCGCGTCGAGGTCGTGTGCGGGCTCGGCGCGGGTGACGGCTTCGGCGGTGCGCTGATCCACGGCCTGCTGTCCGGCTGGGACCCGGTGCGCCTCGCGAAGTACGCGAACGCGGCGGGCGCGCTCGTCGCGTCCCGGCTGGCCTGCGCCGACGCCATGCCGACCGCCGAGGAGATCGAGGAGCTGCTGTGATCCTCACCGACGAGCGCTGGCGCGAACTCCTCCACACCCGGGCGACGAACCCGGGCGCGGTCCGCCAGGCCTACGCGACGCGCAGACGCCGTTCGAAACTGCTGTCCGACAACGGCACCCTGTTCCTCGTCGCGGCCGACCACCCGGCCCGCGGGGCGCTGGGCGTCGGCGAGGACCCGCTCGCCATGGCCGACCGGCGGACGCTGCTGGACCGGCTGCTCGCCTCCCTGGCGAACCCGGCGGTCGACGGCATCCTCGGCACCCCCGACGTCGTCGAGGAGCTCCTCCTGCTCGGCGCGCTGCACGACAAGGTCGTGTTCGGCTCGATGAACCGCGGCGGCCTGGCCGGCGCGGACTGGGAGATCGACGACCGGTTCACCGGCTACGACGCCCGCACGCTCGTCGACTGCGGGCTCGACGGCGGCAAGATGCTGCTGCGGCTCGTCGACGCCGACCCCGGCACGATCCCGACGCTGCAGGCGTGCGCCGACGCCGTCACCGAGCTGGCGGCGTACGGGCTGGTGGCGATGATCGAGCCGCTCCCCTACCGCCGGGACGACGGGAACCTGGTGCTGCAGAAGGATCCCGTGTCCCTGGCGCGGGCCGTCACGGTGGCCTCCGGCCTCGGCGCGACGTCCGCGCACACCTGGCTCAAGCTGCCCTCGACCGACTCCGCCGAGGTCCTCGGCGCGACGACGCTGCCGGTGGTCGTGCTCGGCGGGGTGCCCTCCGGCGACCCGGCCGCCGACCTGGCCTCGTGGGGCCGGACGCTGCGCCACGACGTCGTGCGCGGCCTGGTCGTCGGCCGCACCCTGCTCTACCCGCCCGACGGCGACGTCGGTGCGGCCGTGGAAGCCGCCGCGAAGGTACTGGAGGCCGCGAAGTGAGCAAGCTCCACCGTCCACTCGGGACACTGTCCGACGACACCGACCCGGTCCGGCTCACCCCGGACAGCGCGGGCTGGACCTACACCGGGCTGCGGGTGCTGTCGCTGGCGCCCGGCGAGACGCGGATCCTGCACACCGGCGGGTTCGAGGCCTTCGTGCTGCCCCTGGCCGGTTCCGCGACGGTCCGCGTCGACGGGCAGGTCTTCGAGCTGCGCGGCCGGAAGTCGGTCTTCGCGCGCGTGACGGACTTCGCCTACGTGCCGCGTGACGCCGAAGTCGAGTTGTCGACAACGGACGGTCTGGAGGTCGCGCTCCCGATGGCACGGTGCACCCGCCGCCTTTCCCCGGCGTACGGACCTGCCGAGGACGTCCCGGTCGAGGTCCGCGGGGCCGGGCAGGCGACGCGGCAGGTGACCAACTTCGGGGTGCCCGGGGTCTGGGACCACGCCGACAAGCTCAACGCGTGCGAGCTGATCACCCCGGGCGGGAACTGGTCGTCGTACCCGCCGCACAAGCACGACGAGGCGACCGAGTGCGAGGTCGTCAACGAGGAGATCTACTACTTCCGGATCGCCGGGCGCGACGGCGTGACGCCGTCCCGCGAGGGTTTCGGCCTGCACCGGACCTACACCGCCGACGGCGACCTGGACGAAGACGTCGCCGTGCGCGACCACGACGTGTTCCTCATCCCGCGCGGCTACCACGGCCCGTGCGTGGCCGCGCCGGGTTACCCGATGTACTACCTGAACGTCCTGGCCGGGCCGGCCGAAGAGCGGTCCATGGCGTTCTGCGACGACCCCGCGCACAGCTGGGTCCGCGATACGTGGGCGTCGCAGGACCTCGACCCGCGGTGCCCCGTCACGAGTCACGAAGGGCGTGTTCAGTGAAGCTGACGACGGCTCAGGCGCTGGTCCGCTGGATCCTGGCGCAGCGCTCCGAAACCCTGGACGGGCGCGAAGTCCCGCTCTTCCCCGGCGTCTTCGCGATCTTCGGGCACGGGAACGTCCTCGGCCTCGGGACGGCCCTGGAAGAACACCGCGACGAACTGCCCGTCTGGCGCGGACACACCGAGCAGGGCATGGCGCTGGCCGCGGTCGGGCTGGCGAAGGCCACGCACCGGCGGCAGGTCGGCGTCGCGACGTCGTCGATCGGGCCGGGTGCGCTGAACATGGTCACCGCGGCCGGGGTCGCGCACGCGAACCGGCTGCCGGTGCTGCTGCTGCCGGGCGACACGTTCACCAGCCGCGCGCCGGACCCGGTGCTGCAGCAGATCGAGCCGTTCGGCGACGCGACCGCGACGGTGAACGACGCCTTCCGCGCGGTCTCGCGCTACTTCGACCGGATCACCCGGCCCGAGCAGCTGATCTCGACGTTGCCGCAGGTCGCGCGGGTGCTCACGGACCCGGCGGACAGCGGGCCGGTGGTGCTGGCGCTGCCGCAGGACGTCCAGGCGGAGACGTACGACTTCCCGGACGCGCTGTTCGCCCCGGTGACGCACCGGCCGCTGCGCCCGCGCCCGGACCGGCGTTCGGTCACCGAGGCGGCGGGTGTCCTGCGGGCCTCTCAGCGCCCGCTGCTGGTGCTCGGCGGCGGGGTCCGGTACTCGGGTGCCGCGCGCCGGGCCCTCGACTTCGCCGAGCGGCACGGGATCCCGGTCGTGGAGACCACCGCGGGCCGCACGCTGGTGCCGCACGCGCACCCCCTGCACGCGGGGCCGCTGGGCGTCACGGGCTCGTCGTCGGCGAACGTCCTGGCGGCCGAGGCGGACGTGGTCCTGGCCGTCGGCACGCGGCTGCAGGACTTCACGACGGCGTCGTGGACGGTGTTCTCCCCCGACGTCCGGCTGGTGTCGCTGAACGCGGCCCGCTTCGACGCCGTCAAGCACGGTGCCCTGTCCGTGACCGGGGACGCCGACGCGGGCCTGACGGACCTCGCCGCGCAGCTGGAGAGCTGGCGGGTGGACCCGGCGTGGACGTCACGGGCTTCGGCGGAACGCGCTTCCTGGGACGCGCACATCGACTCGTTGCGGTCGGCCGCGGCGGAAGTCCCGTCCTACGCGCAGGTCGTCGGGGTGGTGAACGACCTCTCGGCCGGCGGCGACTACGTCATGACGGCGTCCGGCGGGCTGCCGGGCGAGCTGATCGGCGGCTGGCGAGGGTCCGGTTCGGTGTCGATGGACGTCGAATACGGGTTCTCGTGCATGGGGTACGAGCTGTCCGGCGCGTGGGGCGCGGCGATCGCGTGGCCCGGCCTGGTGACGACGCTCCTGGGCGACGGCTCGTACCTGATGCTGAACTCGGAACTGTTCTCGGCGGCGTTCGCCGGGCACCCGTTCGTCGCGGTCGTCTGCGACAACGACGGCTACGCGGTGATCGCGCGGCTCCAGGAGGGGCAGGGCGGGAAGCCGTTCAACAACTTCTACGCCGACTGCACGACTTCGCACGCTTCCCCGCCGAGAGTGGACTTCGCCCGGCACGCGGAGTCGCTGGGGTGCCTGGTCTTCACGGCGTCCACAGTGGACTCACTGCGGACGGCTTACGCGTCGGCCCGGGAGGCGTCGGTGGCCGAACGGCGGCCGGCGGTGGTCGTGGTGAAGACGCAGCCGTCGACGTGGACCGAAGCCGGAGCCTGGTGGGAGGTCGGCGTGCCCGAGCACCTCGCGGGCCGGGACGAGTACGAGCGGAGCAAGTCAGGACAGCTGCGCTACCTGGGTTCGTAGGCCGGCCCGGACCCGCGGCCGCAAGGTGAAGCCGCTCGGCTTGAGCGTGAGGGACTCCACGATCTTCAGCTCGTACGCCGGATCCACGTCGAAGTCGTAGCGCTGCAGCACCACGCCCAGCGCCAAAACGGCCTCGTGCAAGGCGAACTGGCGGCCGATGCAGGCGCGCTCACCCGTGCCGAACGGCTTGTACGCCTGCGCCGGGCGCTTCTTCACCGCAGCCGGCTCGAAGCGGTCCGGGTCGAACGCCTCCGGGTCGTCGCCCCAGGCCGCCGGGTCGCGGTGCACCAGCGGGAGCGGGACGATCACCCAGTCGCCCTTGCGCATCCGGTACTTCCCGCCGAGCACGACGTCTTCACGTGCTTCGCGGGAATAGCCGGGCGCCGTCGGCCAGAGGCGCATCGCCTCGTCCAGCACGCGGCGGACGTACCGCAGCTTCGCGACGTCGGCGAACCCCGGCTCGCGCTCACCCCACACCGCGTCGACCTCGGCGCGGGCCTTCGCCAGCAGTTCGGGGTGGCGGGTCAGGTAGTACAGCGCGAACGACAGCGCGCCGGACGTCGTTTCGTGGCCGGCGACGACGAACGTGATCGCCTGGTTGCGGATGTTCACCGGGTCGAGGCGCTCCCCCGTCACCGGGTGGCCTTCGCTGAGCATCAGGCCGAGCAGGTCGCGGCTCTCCTCGCCGCTGCCGCGGCGCCCGGCGATGACCTCGTCGACCAGGTCCGTCATCACCGCGATGTCGGCGCGGTTCTGCTCCGGCGTCCCGGCGATCGCGCGCCGGACGAAGGGCAGCTTGACGTTCTGCAGCTGCGCGTACCGCAGCGCGCGGATCATCGCCGTCACGAACGGGTGCCGTTCGGCGCGCTCGAACGAGCCGAACCGGTAGCCGAAGCCGGCGCGGCCGATGGTCTCCAGGGTCAGCCGGGTCATGTCGGCCGAGACGTCGACCGGGCCGCTCGCCGCGTCCCAGGCTGCCACGAGCTCGCGGGCGACGTCGAGCATGATCGGGTGGTAGCGGCGCATCGCCTCGGCGGAGAACGCCGGCTGCAGGATGTCGTGCGCCAGCCGCCAGTTCGGCTCGTGGGTGTGGGCGGTGAACAGACCGTCGCCGCCGAGCGCGCGCAGGTTCTCCACGCCCATGCCGACGTGCTTGCCGAACTTCGCTTCGTCGTTCAGCTCGGTGACCAGGTCGACGCCGCCGACCAGGACGATCTCGAAGCCGAACACCTTGCGGGTGAAGATCGGCCCGAGCCGCTTGCCGATGCGCACGGTGTCCTGCAGCGGCGTGCGCGGGTTGGCCCCGATCAGGTCGCCGATCACCGGCAGGCGGCCCGGCCGGTGCGGAATCCCGCTGGTGTCCACGGTAGCTCCTTGTTGAACCCGGATCCAATAGGCTCACGATCCCCCGCTACTGAACCCGTGTCAAGTAAGCTCGGGGGCATGCGGACCAGGCTGAGCACGCAGGAGCGGCGGGAGCAGCTGCTGACCATCGGCGCCGGGCTGTTCGCGAAGCGGCCGTACGACGAGGTGTGGATCGAGGAGGTCGCGGAGATCGCGCAGGTCTCGCGCGGCCTGCTGTACCACTACTTCCCGACGAAGAAGGAGTTCTTCGCCGAGATCGTCCGCAGCCAGCGCGACCAGCTGCTGGAGATGAGCGAGCCCGACCCGGCGCTGCCCGTGGCGGAGCAGCTGCGGGCCGGGCTCGACGTGTACCTCGAGTTCGCGCGCACGCACCCCGACGGCTACCGCATCGTGCACCGCGCCGCCGCGGGCGCCGACCGCGAGGTCCTGCGGATCCGCGAGGCCGGGATGGCCGCGAACGCCGAGCGCATCCTGGCCGCGCTCGGCGCCCTGACCACCGTCACCGAGACGACACGGGTGGCCGTCCGCGGCTGGCTGGCGTTCGTCGCCACCGTCATCCTCGACTGGCTCGACCAGCCGAAGATCACCCAGGCCGAGCTGCGCGACCTCTGCGTCCGGACGCTGTTCGCGGCGGTCGGCGTCACCCCGTGACGGCGGGCGACGCGGCGCCGCCGACCAGCTGCCGCGGCGCGCCGGAGCCGTCCGCCGGAACCGCCCAGACGGCGTTCTCCAGTCCGTAAAGGATGGTGTGGTCGTCCTGCCAGAGCGCCTGGTCGTCGACGCTGCGGGTTTCCGCCAGCTCGGTTTCCTGCAGGTTCGCGAGGTCGAGCACCGAGAGCCGCCAGACCCCCTCGCCGACCTTCTTCTTGAACGCCACCCGCTTGCCGTCCGGCGACAGCGACGGGCATTCGACGTTCTCCCGGAGCACCTTCCCGCGATAGCGCCCGTAGTCGGCTTCGACGAGGTAGGTCGTGCCCTTGCTGCCGAGCGTGGCGTAGAAGCGGTTGCCGTCGGGGGCGAACGTGATGCCCCAGTAGTTGACGTCGGCCGCGAAGTAGCGCTTGCCGTCGAGGAAGACGGGCAGCTCTTCGATCGTCTTGACGAGCCGTCCGGTGTCCACTTCGTACAGTCCGGCCCGGGTGGAGAACCCCGTCTGCGCATAGGAATCGCCGGTGACGAACAACGTCCAGTAGACGCGCTTGCCGTCCGGCGAGACCCGGGCGCGGCTCGGGGTGCCGGGCAGGGTTTCGGTGTGGCGGACGCCGAGCCCGCCGTCGAGGACGAGGACGTCGGTGACCGCCGGGAGCGTGCCCGGCTTGACGGCCAGGCACACCGCCGTCTGCCGCGCCACCGCGAACCGGTCGCACTTCAGGCCGCTGAGCTGCGGTTTCGCGCCCGTTCCGGCGAGCGGGACGGCGCCGACGCGGCCGGTGGCCGTGTCACGGTAGAACAGCTGCCCGGGTGCGAGGGTGAGCTGCGCGGCCGGGCCGGCCTCGGCGGTGTCGTGCCGCGAGCTGACCGTGTAGACGACGGCCGCGGCGATCAGGAGCACTGTGCCGGCGAGGGCGAGCACGATCTTCTTCACGGGCGCACCGGCTTCGCGATCGCGGCGGCGAGGGCGACCGCGGCCAGGCAGGCCCCGGCGACGAGCACCGCGGGCCGCAGGTCCCACAGCGTCCACGCCAGTCCGAAGAGGACGGAGGAGACCATCCGGGCGACGGCCTGCCCGGTCTGCACGACGGCCATCCCGGTGCCCCGGAGGTCACGCGGGATGAGCGGCCCGGCGGCGGCCATCAGGACGCCGTCGGTGGCCGCGTAGAACACGCCGTGCAGGCCGAGCGCGACGATCCCCAGCCAGATCCCGGCCTGCGGGCCGCAGAGCAGCACCAGCGCCAGGCACAGCGCGGCGTGCCCGCCGAGGAACACGGGCCAGCGCCCGGCCCGGTCGGCGAGCTTGCCGAGTGGCACGGCCAGCACCAGGTAGACGCCGGCGGTGCCGAGCGGCAGCAGCGGGAACCACGTCGCCGCGATCTCCCAGCGCCGCTGCAGGACGAGGTAGACGAACGAGTCGCCGACCGTGACCAGGCCCAGCAGCGCCGCCCACAGCGCGACGCGCCGGAAGTCCTGCTGCCGCAGCAGGCCGAGCGCGGCGCGCAGGGAGACGGCGGCGCGGTCGGCCGTGGCCGGCCGGTCGTGCACGAACAGGGCGAGCAGCAGCACCGCGATGGCGGCGATGCAGAAGCTGGTGACGAAGACGCTCGGGTAGCTGCCGAGGCTCAGCGCGAGCACGGCCATCGCCACCAGCGGGCCGAGGAACGCACCGACGGTGTCCATCGCCCGGTGCACCCCGAACGACCGGCCGAGCGTCGCCGGCTCGCTGCTCAGCGAGATCAGCGCGTCGCGGGGGCCGGTGCGCAGCCCCTTGCCGGTGCGGTCGGCGGCGAGGACGACGCCGATCGCCGCGACCGACGAGCCGGCCGCGACCAGCCCGAGCTTGCACACCGCGGACAAGCCGTACCCGAACCCGGCGACCGCCTTGAGCCGCCGCCACCGGTCGGCGAGGTGCCCGCCGAGCACCCGCACGACCGCGGTGGCACCCGCGTAGAGCCCATCGAGCAGCCCGAACTGCAGCGGGTTCAGCCCGAGGCCGAGCACCAGGTAGAGCGGGAGGACGGCGGTCACCATCTCCGAGGAGACGTCGGTGACCAGGCTGACCATGCCGAGCGCCACCACGTTGGCGGACACCCGCTTCAGCGCGGGTTTCCGGTCGGTGCCGGCCGCCAGGTCCGAGGTCCGGCTCGCCGCGATGTACATGCGCGTCCCTCCTAGTGGCAGGTGTAGGTCGGGCTGCTGTCCAGGACCTTGCCGTCGACGCCGATGAGCTGCGACTGGAAGCTCGTGTCGGTCATGGACAGCTTGAGCACGCCGTAGGTCTTGAGCAGCTTCGCGGTCGTGGCGTGCGGCGAGCTCAGGTCGTAGAGGCTCGCCCCGCCGGAGCCGCCGACGATCTCGACCGGGCCGCCTCCGTCCGCCTTGCCGTCGGCGTTCTGCGGGACGAACCGCTCGTAGTCGTGGTCGTGGCCGTTGAGGACCAGGTCGACCTTGCTGGCCGCCATGAGGTTCCACAGCTCGATGCTGTCGGGGTTGTCGCCGTGGTCACCGGAGCTCCACCGCGGGTGGTGCCAGTAGGCGGCGACGCAGCCCTTCTTGTTGTTCGCGAGATCCTGCTTCAGCCACGCCATCTGCTCGTCCGGGCCGAACTCGTGGGTGGCGAAGTCGTTGGAGTCCAGGGCGATGAAGTGCCAGTTGCCCATTTCCCAGCTGTAGTACCGCTTGCCGTTCGGCTTCGCGATGGCGCCGAAGTAGTCGTCGTAGCCCTTGTACGGCGTGTCGTCGTAGGTCTCGTGGTTGCCGGGGATCGGGCGGGTCTTGCTCTTGAACTTGCCCCAGGTCTTGTCGTAGTAGGACTTGAAGTCCGACAGGTGCGCGTCGTCGTACTGGTTGTCCCCCATGGTGATCACGGCCGCGGGGTTCATGGTCTCGACGAGCTTCGCGGTCTTGACGTGGGCGCAGCTGGAACTGCTGGACGTGCAGCGTTCGGCGATGTCACCGGCGGCGGCGAGGGTGAACCCCGGGCTGCCGGCCGCGGTCTTCACCGTGACGGGCGTGCTCGCGGCCGAGACGTTGCCCGCGTTGTCGCGCGCGCGGACCGCGTAGGTGTAGCTGGTGTCCGGCGTGAGCCCGGTGTCGGTGTAGGACGTCGTCGCGCTGGTGGCGACGACGGTTCCGTTGCGCAGCACGTCGTACCCGGCGACGCCGACGTTGTCGGTGGCGGCGCTCCAGCTCAGCGGGACGCCGGTGGCGGTCGCGGTGCCGGCGGTGAGCCCGGCCGGGACGGTCGGGGCCTGCGTGTCGCCGGAGGAGTCGGTGCTGCCGAAGACCTGCATTTCCCAGAAGGAGTAGCCGTAGCCGGTGGCGCGAGTGAGGCCGACGAAGCGCACGAACCGGCCGTGGGCGGTGAGCCCGGTCAGGTCGTCGGTCTTGCCGTCGCCGTTGTCGACGGTGGCGGCGGTGGTGAACGTCGTGCCGTCGTCGGAGACCTCGATGCGGTACTTCTTGGCGTAGGCGGCTTCCCAGTTCAGCACCACGCGGTGGACGGCGGCGGACTGGCCGAGGTCGATCCGCAGCCACTGCGGGTCGGCTCCTTCGACGCTGGCCCAGCGGGTGGTGGTGCTGCCGTCGACGGCCTTGGTCCCGGCGTAGGACGAGCTTTCGACGGTCGAGGTGGCGACGGGTTTGCCCTGCGAGAGCAGCACATCGGCGGCCTGGGTGGTGGCGGCCGCGGCGATGGCGGAGGGCAGCAGGACCACGGCGGCGAGCACCGGGGCGAGTCGGGCGAGGGGTCGTAATCGGGTGGACGGCACGTCGCACTCCTTAAGGGCCTTGGCGGTGGCTTGACGGGGCTGCGGCGTCGGGTAAAACAGTTAAGAAAGTTTCCTAACTAAGCGGACCTTAACGGCGAGTAGCTTGGCCTGACAAGTTCTTGTCTTGTCCTGTTTCGCTGACCGGGATACTGCTTCGCGACGTGGGACGGCCACGAAAAAAGGTGCCGCTCCCCGGTTGCGGCCGGGGAGCGGCACCTTTTCTTCGCGGGATCAGAGCGAGAGGACGTACAGGTCCCACTCGGTGTGCCCCTGGTCCCACCGGCAGTACGCGGCGAGGTCGGCCCCGCTGCGGATTTCGTCCGCGGCGCGCTCGCAGTCGGCCTGCCACTGGTAGCTGCGGATGTACTGCGGGTTCCCCGCGGAAGCGGTGCCCGCCGCGAGGCCGAGCAGTGAACCGGTGATTGCGGTGACGGCGCCCAGACGCCCCAGTGTCTTCTTCACCCCATGATCATTTCACGGCATCGGGGCGGTTCGGGGCGAAACGCCACAAATCGCCCGTAAGTGGGCGGTCAGGCCGTGGTCAGGAGCTTCCGGATCTCGCTCACCGCGGCCCGCCCCGCGCGGTTCGCCCCCACCGTGCTCGCCGACGGCCCGTACCCCACCAGGTGCAGCCGTGGCTCGAGCGCCACCCGCGTGCCGTCCACGCGGATGCCGCCGCCCGGCTCGCGGATGTGCAGCGGGGCGAGGTGGTCGATCGCCGCGCGGAAGCCGGTGGCCCACAGGATCACGTCGGCGTCGAAGCGCGTGCCGTCCGCCCACTCGACGCCCGAGGGCACGATCCGGGCGAACATCGGGCGGCGCTCCAGGATCCCGGCCGCCCGCGCGGCCCGCACCTCCGGCGTCACGGCCAGGTCGGTCACGCTCACGACGCTCTCCGGCGGCAGCCCGGCCCGCACGCGCTCGTCGACCTTCGCGACGGCGTTGCGTCCCCAGTTCTCGCTGAACGGCTCGTCCCGCCAGACCGGCGGGCGCCGCGTCACCCACGCCGTCGCGCGGGCGAGCGGGGCGAACTCCATCAGCAGCTGCACGGCCGACGCGCCGCCGCCGACGACGACCACCCGCTCGCCGCGGAAGTCCTCGGGCCCGGCGTAGTCCGCGGTGTGCACCTGGCGGCCGGCGAACGTCTCCTGGCCCGGGTAGTGCGGCCAGAACGGCCGGTCCCAGGTGCCGGTCGCGCTGATCACGGCCCGCGCCGCCCAGGACTCCGCCGGGCTCGAAACCACCAGCCGGTCGCCCGCCCGCGTCACCGACCGGACGTCGACCGGGCGCTGCACCGGGAGGTCGTACACGCTTTCGAAGCGCGCGAAGTACTCGGAAACGACTTCGGAGG
This sequence comes from Amycolatopsis sp. cmx-4-83, assembly GCF_046548815.1. NCBI lineage: Bacteria > Bacillati > Actinomycetota > Actinomycetes > Pseudonocardiales > Pseudonocardiaceae > Amycolatopsis > Amycolatopsis sp. cmx-4-83. The sequence continues at coordinate 38,737 of NZ_JAEBEF010000010.1, forward strand.
CGGGGCGCGTCACGTCCGGGGAGCCGAAGGCCATGCCGGGCAGGTCGTGGATGCCGTGCACCTTGCCGAGCACCAGCGACGGCCACCGGTACTGCCACGCTCCCCCGGCGCGCTTCCCGTGGTCCAGCACGACGAAGCCGGTCCGGTTGGCGAAGCCGGCGCGCCGCAGGTGGTACGCCGCGGACAGGCCCGCCTGGCCGGCCCCGATCACCACCACGTCCGTCTCGTGATCCGCGCCGCTCATACCGGGTTCAACGGCCTGCGCGGGCGGCTATTTCGCGCCGTTCGTCACACGGCGACGCGGTTGCGGCCGGCTTCCTTCGCCCGGTACAGCGCCGCGTCGGCGGCGCGGAGCACGTCGTCGAGCGCATGGCCGCTGCCGGGGTGGCACGCCACCCCGATCGACACCGACAGGCCGCTCACCCGGACCGTCCCGCCGCCGGTCGAGATGACCACGTTGAGCTCGCCCACCGCCACCCGCACGCGTTCGGCGATGGCGAGCACGTCGCCGTGGCCGATGCCCGGCAGCAGCACCACGAACTCCTCGCCGCCGAACCGGCCGACCGTGTCGCCCTGGCGCACCGAGCCCGAGATCGCCACCGCCACGGCCGCCAGCACGTCGTCGCCGGTGAGGTGGCCGTAGGTGTCGTTGATCTTCTTGAAGTGGTCGAGGTCGATCATCAGCACGGCGAAGCGGCTGCCGGTGCCCCGGCGCAGCGCGCGGGCGTGCTCCCGGACGGCGGAGTCGTGCCAGCCGGCGGTGTTGAGCAGCCCGGTCTTCTCGTCGGTGACGGCGGCGACCTGCAGCTGCTGCTTCAGCAGCAGGTACCGGTGCAGCAGCAGCAACGGCGCGACCACGAACACGACCAGCACGGGCTGCTCGACCAGCGCCAAGGCGGCCAGCCCGCCGAGGCAGAGGGTCGCCAGCTCGAAGGCGTTGTCCTCCCAGGTCCCGATGAGGTCGGCCGCCGAGCGCTGGCTCGTGTAGAGGTAGATGCCCGCCGCCACGAGCCCGATGTTCACCAGCTCGAACACCGCCGCGGCGAGGCACAGCGCGAACAACCCGCGCGGGGTCTGCAACGGCGTCCCGTGCAACCCCAGCACGGCGAGCACCGACGAAGCCGCGAAGCAGGAGAGCATCGCCCACGCGGTGCTCGCGACGAAGCGGTGCGCGGGCCGCGTCCGGACCTGGCGCCACACCCGGGCCCACAGGTGGGCGTAGAGCACGAGGGCGAGCAGCGCGACCCAGGCGGGCGGCAGCAGCACGACGCCGGCGAGGTACCAGACCGAGGTGACGTTGATGTGCGTCTGCCCGCTCATCCACCGCCGCAGCCGTTCGATGCGGCGCGACATTTCGGCCTGCGCCACCCCGAGCGCGACGAGCACCGCGAACCAGACCGGCCGCACCGGCTCCCCGAACCCGGTACCCAGCGCGACGGCGGTCGCGCCGACGGCGAGCAGCTCGCAGCCGAGGGCGTAGACGATCCACCGCGTTTTCGCCGCGGTCCACATCTCCCACCGCGCGGGCCACCCCGGCCAGTCGGAAAGCGCTTCCCGGCGCACGGCGGCCTGGGCTCTCAAGAGCCGAAGCCGCCGATGTGACGAACCGGCATCGTGACGTACCCCTTGCGCGAAGTTCGGCCGACCAGGTCGCCCAGCGTAGCCGTTCGAGCGAGCCACGTCGCCGGTCCGGCGGAATTGAACCGGGCGGCCTGCCGGAAGATCTGCGCAGGGTAGATCGCGACCCTTCGGCGCGCGCTTACTTGCACAGGGCGCGATGATCGCGACCGCGGCGACGCCGAGCGAAATCGCGCCGACGGCCTTGGCCGAGCCCGCGAGCACCGGCGAAGCGATGCGGCTCGCCGGGACCCGCCTACTTGCGCAGCGCGCGGATGATCGCGATCACGCCGGCCACCGCGGCGATGCCGAGCAGCACCGGCGCCAGCCGTTTCAAGACCGACTGCCCCGCGTAGTCGAGCAGGTCGATCGCTTCGGTCTCCGGGGCCGCCGGGACGCTGCGCAGTGGCGGGCGGTCCGGCTGCGGTGCCGAGGGCCGGGGTTCGGTGTTGATCTCCGCCGTCGTCGGCGCGGGCTTCACCGCGGGCTCGGGCGCCGCCGCAACAGCGGGCTCGGGCGCCGGAGCGGCAGCCGGCTCCGGGGCGAGCTTCCCCGACAGGCACCCCGCGAACGTGTCCAGGATCTTGCCGCCCACCTCGCTGATCAGGCCCCGCCCGAACTGGGCCGGCTTGCCGGTGATCGCCAGGTCGGTCGCCACCGAACCGTGGGTGCCGCCGTCGCTCTCCGTCAACGTCAGGGTGACCGTCGCGGACGCCGTGCCGGCCCCCCGCGAGTCCTTGCCCGAGGCCTTGATCGTGATCTTGTGCGCGGTCTCGTCCTTCTCGAGGAACTCGCCCTTCCCCTTGTAGAGCAGCGAAATCGGCCCGAGCTTGACCTTCACCGTGCCGCTGAAGGCGTCCCCTTCGACCTTGGTCAGCGTGGCTCCCGGCATGCACGGGGCGACGCGCTCGGGGTCGACGACCGCCTGCCAGACCTCGCCGATCGGGGCCGGGACGGTGAATTCGTGGTCGAGCCGCACGGGCCGACCTCCTCTCTGCCAGACCTGGGGTGTCCGGTGCCCACCCTAGCCGCCGCCGGGGCCGCGGCCAGGGTGGACGACCGGAGTCCTCAGGCCCCGGCCGCCGCCGCGATGGCACGGCCCGTCAGCACCTTCGCCAGGTGGCGGCGGTATTCGACGTCGGCGTTGCCGTCGACCGGCGGATTCGTGCCTTCGGCCGCGTGCGACGCCGCCGCGCGGATCGAATCCGCCGCGGCCTGGACGCCGACCAGCGCCGCTTCGACGCCCGAAGCGCGCACCGGCGTGGAGCCCATGTTCGTCAGCGCGACCCTGGCCTCCTCGATGACGCCCGCCTCGGTGCGGACCGTGACCGCGACCGCGACCATCGACCACGCCTGGGCGACCCGGTTGAACTTCTCGTAGTGCGCCCGCCACCCGGTGTGCTTGGGCACACGGACCTCGACGAGCAGCTCGTCCGGGGCCAGCGCCGTGGTGAACAGGTCCTGGAAGAACTCCGCGGCCGGCACCGTCCGGCGCCCCGAGGGCCCGGCCACCACCAGCGACGCTTCCAGCGCGAGCACCGGCGCCAGCAGGTCGCCCGCCGGGTCGGCGTGGGCGATCGCGCCGCCGAGCGTGCCGCGGTGGCGGATCTGCGGGTCGGCGACCGTGTCGGTCGCCGCCTTGAGCAGCGCCGCGTGCTCGGCGACCAGCGGGTCGTGCTGGACGTCGTAGTGCGTGGTCATCGCGCCGATCACCAGCGCGTCGCCGTCCTCGCGCACACCGCGCAGCTCCGGGACGCGCCCGAGGTCGATCAGCGTCGTCGGCGCGGCGAGCCGCATCCGCAGCACCGGGAGCAGGCTCTGCCCGCCCGCCAGCACCTTGGCGTCCTCGCCCGCCGACGCCAGCGCCTGCACCGCTTCGTCCACTGTGGACGGTCGGGCGTACTCGAAGGGAGCCGGGATCACTGCGCACCTCCGGAGGCGTCGATCGAACCGAGTCCGCCACCGGCTTCGCCGCGGCCGGGGCCGCCCGCGTCGGTGGTGCCGTGCTGCATCGCGTGCCAGACCCGCATCGGCGTCAACGGCATCTCGATGTCGTTCACCCCGAAGTGGCGCACGGCGTCGATCACCGCGTTGACCACCGCCGGGGTCGAGGCGATGGTGCCCGCCTCGCCGACGCCCTTGGCACCCAGCGGGTTGGTCGTCGACGGCGTTTCCGTGCGGTCGGTGGTGAACGACGGCAGGTCGGCCGCCGAGGGCAGCAGGTAGTCGGCGAACGTGCCGGTGGTGAGCGTGCCGCTCTCGTCGTGCTCGGTGCCTTCGAACAGCGCCTGCGCGATGCCCTGTGCGAGCCCGCCGTGCACCTGGCCCTCGACGATCAGCGGGTTCACCGCGACGCCGACGTCGTCGACGCAGACGTAGGACCGCAGCTTGATCCGGCCCGTCTCGGTGTCCACCTCGGCCGCGCACAGGTGCGTGCCGTGCGGGTAGGAGAAGTTCTCCGGGTCGAACGTGGCGTCCGAGTCGAGCGACGGCTCGACCCCGTCGGGCAGGTTGTGCGCCGCGAACACCGCGAGCGCGATGTCGGCGATCCCGGTCGAGGTGTCGGTGCCCTTCACGGTGAACTTGCCGTTGGCGAACTCCAGGTCGTCCTCGGCGCATTCGAGCAGGTGCGCCGCGATCGGCTTGGCCTTCGCGACCACCTTCTCCGCCGCCTTGACGACGGCGATCCCGCCGACGACCAGCGAGCGCGACCCGTAGGTGTCCATGCCCTTGTGGGAGGACTGGGTGTCGCCGTGGATGATCTCGACGTCCTCGAACGCGACGCCGAGCTGGTCGGCGACGATCTGGCTCCACGCCGTTTCGTGGCCCTGGCCGTGCGCGGACGCGCCGGTGATGACCTCGACCTTGCCGGTGGGGAGCATCCGGATCGCCGCGTGTTCCCAGCCGCCGGCGCCGTAGTCGAGCGAGCCGAGCACCCGCGACGGCGCGAGCCCGCACATCTCGGTGAACGTCGAGATGCCGATGCCGAGCTGGACCTTGTCGCCGGACGCGCGGCGCTTCTCCTGCTCGGCGCGCAGGCCGTCGTAGTCGAAGAGCTGCTTGGCCTTCGCCGTCGCGGCTTCGTAGTTGCCCGAGTCGTAGGTCAGCCCGCACACCGTGGTGAACGGGAACTCCTCGTGCTTGATCCAGTTCTTCTCGCGCAGCTCCAGGGGGTCCACGCCGAGCTCGACGGCGAGCTCGTCCATGATCCGCTCGATCGCGAACGTCGCTTCCGGCCGGCCGGCCCCGCGGTAGGCGTCGGTCAGCGTCGTCGTCGTGTACACGTTGGTGCACGCGAAGTGGTACGCCGGGAACTTGTAGATCGCGTTGAACATGAACGCGCCGAGGATCGGCACGCCGGTGCCGACCAGGCCGTTGTACGCGCCGAGGTTGGCGAGCAGCTCGACCTTGAGGCCGGTCACCTGTCCGTCCCGGGTGGCCGAGATGGTGATGTCCTGGATCTGGTCGCGGCCGTGGTGCGCGGCGAGCATCGTCTCCGAGCGCGTCTCGTTCCACTTGACCGGCTTGCCGAGCTTCTGCGCGACCAGCAGCGACATCATCTCTTCGGGCAGGACGCCGATCTTGCCGCCGAAGCCGCCGCCGACGTCCGGGGCGATCACGCGCAGCTTGTGCTCGGGGATGCCGAGCGTCAGCGCCGACATCACGCGCAGGATGTGCGGCACCTGGGTGGCCGACCACATGGTGAGCTGCGTGCCCGTCGGGTCGACGACGCAGGCGCGCGGCTCCATGAACGCCGGGACCAGGCGCTGCTGGCGGAAGCGGCGCTTGACGACGACCTCCGCCGAGCTGATGGCCTCTTCGACGTTGCCGCCGGTGCCGGCTTCGGCCGAGTCGAACTTCCAGACGGCGCTGGTGTTGCTGCCCTGGTCTTCGTGGACGAGCGGGGCGCCGTCGGCGATCGCGGCTTCCATGTCGAGGATGACCGGGAGCTCGTCGTACTCGACGTCGATCTCTTCGAGCGCGTCGTGCGCTTCGGCCGACGTCCGCGCGACGACGACCGCGACGCCCTCACCGGCGAAGTTGACCTGGTCGGCGGCGAGCACCGGGCGGCGCGGCGCCTTCATGTCCGGCGTGATCGGCCACGCGCAGGGCATGCCGATCGAGCTGTCCGGGTCGAGGTCCTTCGCGGTGAACACGGCGACCACCCCGGCGGCGCCCTTCGCCGCCGACGTGTCGATCGAGACGATCTTGGCGTGCGCGAACGGGCTGCGCAGGACCGCCATGTGCAGCATCCCGGGCAGCGCGAGGTTGTCGGTCCAGCGGGTGCGGCCGGTGATCAGCCGTTCGTCTTCCTTGCGGCGGCGGGACTTCCCGACCTCCGGCTCGATCGTGGCGGTCATCAGTCACCACCCACGCCGACGTGCTTGTTCTCGGAGATCCGTTCCGCTTCGGGGCCGGCGCCGGGGCTCATGTTCTGCGCGGCGTCGCGGACCGCCCGGACGATGTTCTGGTAGCCGGTGCAGCGGCAGAGGTTGCCTTCGAGTCCTTCCCGGACGGCCTGTTCGTCCGGATCCGGGTTGTCGGCCAGCAGGTCGATCGACTGCATGATCATCCCGGGCGTGCAGAACCCGCACTGCAGGGCGTGGTTGTCGTGGAAGGCTTTCTGCACCGGGTGCAGCTGCCCGTCCCGGGCGAGGCCTTCGATGGTGGTGACCTCGCAGCCGTCGGCCTGCACGGCCAGCACGGAGCAGGACTTCACGCTGTGGCCGTCCAGGTGGACGGTGCACGCGCCGCAGTTGCTGGTGTCGCAGCCGACGACGGTCCCGACCTTGCCGAGCTTTTCGCGCAGGTGGTGCACGAGCAGGGTGCGGGGCTCGACTTCGTCGGTGTACTTCGTCCCGTCGACGGTGACGGTGATGCGCATCAGGCCTCCAAAAGCCGGTTCGGGAACGGCCTGCCCGAGGTGATCGGGCTCACAGACTCCCGAGCGTGCTACGCGACCTTGGCGCGGACAAGCCCTGATGTCACACGTTCAACTACTTGTTCCGCAGATGCGCGGGAAAGCACTGCGCAACTCCGCACGTGCGGAAGTCCGGATGGGTGAACTTTTGTAAGCCACCCGGAGCAGTGCCGCCCGGGGGCTTTCATCAGCCGTGAATGCGTCCGGTCAGCTCGGCGAGCCGCTTGCCGCCGCCACCCCACCGAAGCGCGATGATCTCCGCGGCGATCGAGACGGCGGTTTCTTCCGGTGTCCGGGCACCGAGGTCGAGACCGATCGGCGAGGACAGCCTTTCCAGCTCCCCCTCGGTGATCCCGGCTTCGCGCAAGCGGGCGAACCGGTCGTCGTGGGTCTTGCGGGAGCCCATCGCGCCGACGTAACCGACCTCCAGGCGCAGCGCGATCTCCAGCAGCGGCACGTCGAACTTCGGGTCGTGGGTCAGCACCGCGATCGCCGTGCGCTGGTCGATCCGCCCCGCGTCCGCCTCCGCCTTCAGGTAGCGGTGCGGCCAGTCGACGACGACCTCGTGCGCGTCCGGGAAGCGGCTGCTGGTGGCGAACACCGGCCGCGCGTCGCACACCGTGACCTGGTAGCCGAGGTAGCCCCCCATGCGGGCCATCGCGGCGGCGAAGTCGATCGCGCCGAAGACCAGCAGCCGGGGCGGCGGCTCGAACGAGTTGACGAACACCGCCATGCCCTCGCCGCGGCGCTGCCCGTCCGGGCCGTAGTGCAGGGTGCCGGTGCGGCCGCTGGCCAGCAGGCCGCGCGCGTCGTCGGCCACCGCGTCGTCCATCCGCGACGACCCGAGCGAGCCCGCGGTGCGGTCCGGCCAGACGATCATGTGCTCGCCGACCAGGCCCTCACGCTCGTGCTCGATCACCGTCACCACGGCGACGGGCTCGCCGCCGCGCACCGACGCGACGACGTCGCCGAGCTCCGGCATCGACGCGCGGTCGACGTGCTCGACGTAGATGTCGATGATCCCGCCGCAGGTCAGGCCCACCGCGAACGCGTCGTCGTCGGTGACGCCGTAGCGCTGCAGCACCGGCTTGCGCTCGGCGACGACCTCCTGCGCGAGCTCGTAGACCGCGCCTTCGACGCAGCCGCCGGACACGCTGCCGGCGACGGTGCCGTCGGGGGCGACGACCATCGCGGCGCCGGGCGCGCGCGGCGCCGACGAGAAGGTGGCGACCACGGTGCCGAGTCCGACGGTCTCGCCGTCGGTCCAGCGGCGGAACACGTCGTCCAGTACGTCACGCATCGGCAATCTCCCGGAGCAGTTGTTCCAAGGTGGCCAGGGTGTGCCCGGCCAGCAGCCGGTCGATGTGGGGCAGCGCCGCGACGATGCCCGACTGGACCGGAGCGTACCCCGCCCTTCCGGCGTGGGGATTCACCCAGAATACGGCGTGCGCGAGCCGGCGCAGGTGGGCGAGCTGCTCGCCGAGCAGGCCGGTGTCGCCGCGCTCCCAGCCGTCGGAGAACACCGTGACCACCGCGCGGCGGGCCACCCCGCGGCGGCCCCAGCGGTCGAGGAACGCCTGCAGCGTCTCGCCGAGCCGGGTGCCGCCGGCGAAATCGGGCACCGCGGAGCCGGCCGCGAGCATGGCGCGTTCCGGGTCCCGCTGGCGCAGCTGGCGCGACACCCGCGTGAGGCGCGTGCCGAGGGTGAAGACCTCGACCGCCTGGGGCGCGGACCGCGTCAGGACGTGGGCGAACCGCAGCAGCGCGTCGGCGTACGGGCTCATCGAACCGGAAACGTCGATGAGCAGCACCACCCGGCGCGGGCGCGTGCCGCGGCGGGCGTGCACGAGCTTGAGCGGCTCGCCACCGCTGGCGAGCATGGCGCGCAGCGTGCGCGACGGGTCGAGCCGGCCGCGCCGCGACGGCGTCCGCCGGGCGGCCGGCCGTTTCGGGGGCACCGGTTTGAGGGTGGCCAGCAGCTCACGCAGGTGTTCGCGTTCGGCCGTGGTCAGCGCGGCGAGGTCGCGGTGGCGCAGCACTTCCTGGGCGCTCGCGGCGACTTTCAGCTGGTCCTGGCCATCGCCGCCCTCGGCGTCCCCGCCCTCGGCGTCGACGAGCGGCGCGATCCGGGCCTGCTTCGGCGCGGCGGTCTTCGTGCGCTGCGGAGTCGGCGTTTCGATGGAAAACCACTGGCTGAAGGCTTCTTCGTAGCTCGGGAGGTCGTCGGGGCTCGAACACAGCGTCAGCCGCCCGGCCCAGTACAGCTGCGTGGGCTCGGCGACGTCGATCTCGGCGACGGCGGCCAGGTAGGCCTGCACGCGGTGGGCGTCGCAGGCCACCCCGGCTTCGCGCAGCGCAGCGGCGAACCCGGCGTACCCGGCGACGGGATCGGCGGCGGTGGTCATGCCTCCATTGTGCGCTCGTTCGGGGGTGCACTGCTGGTGTCCCGGCGAGGAGTCGAACCTCGGACCTCGGCGTTCGTAGCGCCGCGCTCTGTCCTGCTGAGCTACCGGGACGAGGCGGCCCGCGCACCCGCCCCTCCCCGGGTGGGCACGCGGACCGCGCTCTTCGCCGCGGCCGACCCGGTAGCGGCGGGTGGGCGCGAAGAGCTTTTCGGAAAGATTTCAGCGAACGGCGTGGGAGACCGTGGCGCGGCGGTTCCGTTGTCGGGTCACGATCTCCTCCTCTCGGTGGCGGTTCCGGCTGTGTGAGGAAAAGGATGCCGGAGTCGCGCGAGCCCGGCAACGCAATTAAAAACGCCCGCCCGGTCCATTGTGGACCGGGCGGGCGTTTCGGGTTCGTGCGTCAGGAAACCTTCATGCCGGGCTGGATGTTCGCGCAGCCGCGCAGGCCGGCCGTCTTGTTCAGCTCCAGGATCGGCGGCAGCGTCTTCTGCGCGTACGCCTGGAGTTCGGCGAGCTTCGCCGGGTCGACCAGGTCGCGCCGGACGTGGTAGCTGACCCAGTTGCGCGAATCGACGGTCATGTTCCCGATCGGCTGGTTGACGAAGATCGTCACGTAGTCCTGCTCGAACCGCGGGTCCCGGTCGAACTGCAGCGTGGTGATCCACGAGCCGATGAACGTGATCAGCTCCGGCTTGGCCTTCGTGAAGACGTAGTCCCGCAGGCCCTGCATGTCGGCGCGGTGCAGGTAGTCGGCGATCGGCTTGTCGCCGAGGCCGGCCAGGTCGAGCACCCGGATGCGGCTGCCCAGCGACGTCCCGCCGAGGTCGATCAGCCCGACCTGGGCGCTGTTCGGCAGCTTCAGGATGTCCGCGAAGCCGTTGACGGCCTGCGCGTCGCGCTCGGCGACGATGCAGAACGCGGTCTTGACGTTGGCGCGGTAGGTCGTGCCCTGGGTGTAGAACCCGCTCACCGAGCTGACCGCGGCCACGACCAGCAGGCAGGCGAGCACGATCCGGCCGCGCAGCCGGGCCGCGGACAGGGCCTCGACGACCACGACCGCGGCGCCGAACGCGCCGAGCGTCCAGACCGGGGTGGCGAAGCGCAGCTGCCCCATCCAGTCGTACTCGAGGACGATGTAGGCGACGACGGTCAGCCCGAAGGGCACCAGCAGCGCGATCAGGCCGGTGCGCAGCTTCGACGGCCGGATCATCAGCATCACCAGGCACGCGACGGCGATCGCGACGACCAGCCAGCCGACGTAGGAGACGATCTCCCCGGGCCGCGCGAGGTCGTCGAGGTTCGGCGGCTCCTGCCCCTTGGCGACGGCGGTGTTGGGCACCAGCCGGCCGAACTCGAACCAGCGGAAGACGACGTAAGCGCCGTACGGGACGGCGAAGCCGGCGACGGACAGGACGACCGCGCGGACGCTGCGGCCGAGCAGCTCCCGCTTGAGGAACAGCAGGACGACGATCGGGTACGCACCGGCGTAGATGATGCCGTCGGGCCGGGTCAGCGCGGCGAGCACGGCGATCAGCCCGGTGCCGACGGCGACCTGCGTGCCGAGCAGCCGTCCGCCTTGGACCGCGCGCAGGATCACCACCGCGAGCGCGGCGACGGTCAGGGCGTAGAAGGAGTTCTCGAGCCCGGAGAAGCACCAGATCACGAACGACGGGATCGCGGCGAGCACGGCCCCGGTGAGGAAGGTGACCAGCGCCGGGCGGCGGGTGAGCGTCTTGGCGCCGAAGTAGAACAGGACGAGGACGCCCAGGCAGCACGCCAGCGCGAGCGCCTTCGGGAAGAGGATCTGGTCGTTGACCCCGAACAGCGTCCCGTGGTCGAACAGGCCGACGAGCTTCCCGAGCGCGAGCAGCACCATCCAGGTGGGGTTGGAGTACCCCTCGACCGGCGAGGCGCCGGGCTGCAGGACGGGCCCGAAGCCGTCGGCGACGTTGCGCGAGTAGGCGAACGTGATGGCGGCGTCGTCGATCAGCCAGTGGCCGTAGAAGGACGCGTGCACGGCGATCAGCGCGGTGCCGCCGAGGATCGCGGCCACGGCGGCGAGCTTGCCCCGCCAGGTGCCGGTCCTCGCCCCGGCCGCCTCGGGCCGATCCGGCGCCGGCTCCGCGGCCGGTCTCGTCTCGGTCGTTTCCGCCACGCTCATCCGCAGGTTCTCCCCCGTCTCGGCCCTCGGGTCAGGCGAACAGGGCGTCGAGTTTCGCCCGTACCCGGTCGAGGTCTTCGCTGTACTTCAGGACGGCCCCGAGCGTCCGCGCCGCGGTGGCCGCGTCCAGCTCGTCGCGCTCAAGAGTCATCAGGGCTCTCGCCCAATCGAGTGACTCAGCTACTCCCGGTGGCTTCAGCAGGTCCATTTCACGGAGCCGATGCACCGCTTCAGCGATCTGCCCAGCTAAAACTTCACCTATTCGAGGGATTCTACGGCGCAGGATCATGACCTCCCGAACCAGGTCCGGGTGTTCCAGCCAGTGGTAGAGGCACCGCCGTTTGAGAGCGTCGTGCACCTCCCGCGTCCGGTTGGAGGTGAGCACGACGAGCGGCGGCTGCGCGGCTCGGACCTCCCCGTACTCGGGGATGGTGACGGCGTTCTCGTCGAGCAGCTGCAGGAGGAAGGCTTCGAACTCGTCATCGGCGCGGTCGATCTCGTCGACGAGCAGGACGCAGGGAGCTTTGAGGGCCTGCAGAAGGGGCCGGGCGAGGAGGAACCGTTCGGTGTAGAGCGACCGTTCGGCGGCCTCGACATCGAGCGTGCCGGCGGCTTCGAGCGCCCGGAGGTGCAGGAGCTGGCGGGGGAAGTCCCACTCGTAGAGCGCCTGGGCGGCGTCGATGCCCTCGTGACACTGGAGCCGCACGAGCGGCCGATCGAGCGCGGCGGCCAGGGCGAGGGCGAGCGAGGTCTTGCCGGTACCGGGTTCGCCTTCGCAGAAGAGCGGGCGCCCCATCTTGAGCGCGAGGAACCCGGCGGTGGCCAGCCCGTCATCGGCGAGGTAACCGGTCCCGTCGAGAGCAACGGCGAGTTCTTCGGGCGAGGCGAGCAAGTCGGTCACGCCCCGATCGTAGGCGGCGGGTGGGGAGGGTGCGGTGTGTGCGGAGCAGGAGGCCCGGACGGATGACCCACGGCCGCGTGCCCGCCGGGGCGCGCGGCGGGCACGGCCGGGGTGCGGCCGTGTGCGCGGCGGGGCGCCTGCCGGACGCGGCCCGGTGCCCGGCGAGGCGCGGCCGGGTGCGGCCGGCTGCCCGGCGGGGCGGCGGCTTGCTGGCCGCGGGATGCCGGGGTGGCCGGGCGCAACTGGCGTGCCGCGCTGCGACGCACTGGCCGATGGGCAGCGGGGGCAACTCGCAGATCGGGCGCGACTTGCTGGCCGAGATGGCTGCGGAACCGGGGCGACCCGAGGCCAGCCGGCGGAGGCGAACGGCAGGCCGGACCGCCTGCCGGAGGGCGGGCGGCTGCAGTACCGGGGCGGCCGATGGTCCGGGCCGAGGTGGCTCGCGTGGGGCGTGTCGACTCGTCGGGTGGGGTCCGCGGGCCGCGACGGCGTGGGAGGGGCTGGGCGGGAAGGTCGCGACCTTTGGGGTGGCGGGGAGCAGTGCGGGCGGAGCGGCGAAGTGCCGGAAGCCGCTTGCGCTGGGGCGGGTGGTCAGCGGGGCGGCGGGTTCGGCAAGTCAGTGGGGCGGTCGACGTCGCGGCCGCTACCCAGGTCGGCGCACTCGATCAGTCTCAGGTCCTTGCGGGTCGCGAGCCAGTCTCGGGCGCCTCGGTCGCCTTGGGCGGTGGCTGCGATCTCCGGCCACCAGTCGCGGCCGAGGAGGACTGGGTGGCCGGGGACTCCGTTGTACGACGCGCGGGCCACTGCCTCCGGGGTTGCCTCCGCGGCGACCCGCGTGAGGATCTCGGGGCCTACCCACGGCAGGTCGACCAGGTGGACCAAGGCCGCCACCGGAGCGTCGGGGGTTTCCGCCAGTGCGGCCAAGCCTGCTCGGAGGGAGGCTCCCATGCCCGTCTGCCAGTCCTCCGCGAACACCGCCGACGATGGGTCGGGGAGGAGGGCGCGGACTTCGGCGGCTGCTGCGCCCACGACTACGCGGATCGGGGTGCAGCCTGCCGCCGTCAGGGTTTGGAGGGCTCGGCGGACCAGGGGTTCGCCGTTCAGCTCGACCAGGGCCTTCGGGCCGCCGAAACGGCGGCCGGCTCCTGCGGCCAGGAGGAGGCCGGCGACCCGGGTGGCAGGCAGTGGGGGGTCAGCCATGGGCTCGGCCCGGGGCTCCGATCGCCAGGTCCGCTTCGATCGCGCGGGCCGTCTCCAGGAGTGGGGGGACCAGGTTCTCGCGGACCGACTCCGCCGTCGTGCGGCTGGCGTGCGTGGACAGGTTGACCGCCGCCACCGTGCGGCCCTTGCGGTCGTGGATCGGGGCCGCCACCGAGCGGAGGCCTTCCTCCAGTTCCTGGTCGACCATCGCCCAGCCCTGGTCGGCCACCGCCGCCAGTTCCGCGCGCAGGGGGTCCGGGGCCGTCACCGTGTGGTCGGTGAGGCGGTCCAGGCTCGCCACCAGGAAGTACGCCTCCAGCTCCGCCTTGCTGAGGCCGGCCAGCAGGACGTGGCCCATCGAGGTCGCGTACGCCGGGAAGCGGGTGCCCACGTTGATGCTGACCGTCATGATCCGGGAGATCGCCACCCGCGCCACGTAGACGATGTCCGTTCCTTCGAGGACCGAGACCGAGCTCGACTCGTGGACCGTCGCGGACAGCTTCTCCAGGTGCGGCTGGGCCACCTCGGGCAACGTCATGCTCGACAAGTACGCGTAGCCCAGCTCCAGCACGCGCGCGGTCAGGGAGAAGTACTTGCCGTCGGTGCGGACGTAGCCGAGGTCGGTCAACGTCAGCAGGAACCGGCGGGCCGCCGCGCGGGTCAAGCCGGTCGCGCGGGCGACGTCGCTCAGGGTCAGCTCCGCCGCTCCCGCGTGGAAGGCCTTGATCACGGCCAGGCCGCGCTCCAGCGACTGCACGTGGTGGGCACCACGGTGCGCCGGCTCGCTGTCCAGCTCGACGTCGATCGGCCTCCCCGCGTCCATGACCGGCACCCTATCCGGCGTCGGCCGGCCGGGTGCTCGGCTCGCCGAGCTCGGCGAGGGTGCGCTGCGCGATGGCGAACGCCGCGTTCGCCGCCGGCGCGCCCGCGTAGACGGCCGTGTGCAGCAGGACCTCGCTGATCTCCGCCGCCGTCAGGCCGTTGCGGACCGCCGCGCGGACGTGCATCGCCAGCTCGTTGTGCGCCTGCAACGCCGTCAGCGCCGCCAGCGTCACGCAGCTGCGCGTCCGGCGGTCGAGGCCGTCGCGGGACCACACCGACCCCCACGCGCCCTCGGTGATGTAGTCCTGGAACGGGCGGCTGAAGTCCGTCGTGCCCGCGACCGCGCGGTCGACGTGCTCGTCCCCGAGCACCTCGCGCCGCACCTTCATGCCCTGTTCGTGCCGGTCGGTCACACTCGCTCCAAGTGGTCGAGGATCAGCCGGGTGAACTCCGCCGGCTGCTCGTAGCTGCCCAGGTGCGCCGCGTCCGCGACGACTTCCAGCCGCGCGCCCGGGATGCCCTCCGCGATCGGGCGCGAGTGCTCCTCCGGCGGGGTCGCGGGGTCGTCCGCGCCCGCGATCACCAGCGTCGGGGCGGTGATCTTCGGCAGCGCGTCGAGCTGGTCCATCCGCTCGATCACGCCACAGCACGCCGCGTACCCCTCGGCCGGGACCCCGGCGATCATCGACCGCAGGTAGGCGGCGCGGTCGGGGTGCCGCTCGGCGTAGCCCGGGGTGAGCCAGCGGGTGACGCCCGCCGCCGCGACCGCGGAAGTGCCCTCGGCGCGGACCTTGGCGGCCCGCTCCGCCCACATGCTCGGCGGGCCGAGCTTCGCGGACGTGCAGCACAGCACCAGGCTCGCCACCCGGTCCGGTGCGTGGGCGCCGAGCCACATGCCCGTCATCGCCCCGAGCGAAAGCCCCACCAGGTGGGCCCGCTCGACCACGAGCTCGTCGAGCAGCGCGAGGACATCGGCGCCCAGGTCGTCCAGTTCGTACGGACCCGGTGGCACCGGCGAGGCGCCGTGACCGCGTGTGTCGTAACGGACCACGCGGAAGCCGCGTTCGAGCAGCGGCACCACCTGGGGCTCCCACATCCGGAGGTCGCTGCCGAGCGACCCGCCGAACACCACCACCGGCCCGTCCTCCGGGCCTTCCACGACCCGGTGCACCCGCACGGAGCTCACGCCGCCTCCTCCTCCGTTCATACCGCGAAGAACACCGTCTCGCCGTCGCCCTGCAAGCGCACGTCGAAGCGGTAGCCGTCGTCGGTCTTCGCCGCGATGAGCGTGGCGCGCCGCTCCGCCGGGACGGTCGCCAGCACCGGGTCCGCGGAGTTGTCCTGGTCCTCGAAGTAGATCCGCGTGACGACCCGGTTGAGCAGGCCGCGCGCGAACACCGACACGTCGATGTGCGGCGCCTGCGTGGTGCCGCCTTCGCCGGGGACAACGCCGGGCAGCAGCGTGAGGATCTCGTACGTGCCGTCGGCGTCGGTCGGGCAGCGGCCGAAGCCGCGGAACTCGCCGTTCGCCGCGCCGCGCGGGTCGTCCGGGTGGGCGAAGCCGCCGTCGGGGTCGGCCTGCCAGGTCTCGATCATCGCGTCCGGGACCGGGTCGCCGTTGCCGTCGCGGACCGTGCCGCGGATCCGGAACGCGCCGGGCGTGCCTTCGGGCACGACGTGCGGGCCGTCGGGCCAGGGCAGCCCGATCGACAGGTAGGGGCCGACCGTCTGCGAAGGGGTGGGGAGCAGCCTGGTCATTCGTCCTCGTCCTCTTCCTCTTCGAACACCGACGCGTCACGCCCGCGCAGCACGATGTCGAACTGGAACCCGAGCGCCCATTCGGACTGGGTGATCTCGTGGTCGTAGCGCGAGACCATCCGCTGCCGGGCCTTTTCGTCCGGGATCGAGTTGAAGATCGGGTCCTGGGAGAACAGCGGATCGTCCGGGAAGTACATCTGGGTGACCAGCCGCTGGGTGAACGCCGAGCCGAACACCGAGAAGTGGATGTGCGCGGGGCGCCAGGCGTTGTCGTGGTTCTTCCACGGGTAGGCGCCGGGCTTGATGGTGGTGAAGGTGTAGCGGCCGTCGCTGTCGGTCAGGGCGCGCCCGACGCCGTCGAAGTTCGGGTCGAGCGGCGACGGCCAGCGGTCGCCGGTGTGCCGGTAGCGGCCGCCGGCGTTCGCCTGCCAGATCTCGACGAGGGAGTCGCGCACCGGGCGGCCGTCGCCGTCGAGGAGCCGGCCGGTGACGATGATCCGCTGGCCCTGCGGCTCGCCCGCGTGCTGACGGGTGAGGTCGTTGTCGAGCTCGCCGAGCCGGCCCGGGCCGAGCAGCGGGCCGGTGACCTCGGTCAGCATCTGCGGGAGCAGCACCAGGTCCTGCTTGGGGTGCCGCAAGGCCGTGGAGCGGTAGCCGGTGGAGTCCAGCGGGGGGTGCGTGCCTTCGGGGTCCTGCCCGTAGCGCGGCAGCCTGAGTTCGGTCGGAGTGGCCACGTCTGTTCTCCTTTACCGGCCTTCGAGGACGACGGCCAGGCCCTGGCCGACGCCGATGCAGATGGCGGCCAGGCCCCAGCCCCCGCCGCGGCGGTGCAGGTCGTGGGCCAGGGTGCCGAGGATCCGGCCGCCCGACGCGCCGAGCGGGTGCCCGATGGCGATCGCGCCGCCGTGGGTGTTGACGATCTCCGGGTCGAGGTCCTTCCAGTCGCGCAGGCAGGCGAGCGACTGCGCGGCGAAGGCCTCGTTGAGCTCGACCGCGGCCAGGTCGTCCCAGCCGATGCCGGCGCGCTCGAGGGCGATCTCGGCCGCGCGCACCGGGCCGATGCCGAAGACGTCCGGGTCGACGCCGGCCGCGCCCCGGCCGGCGATGCGGGCGAGCGGGGCCCTGTTCAGCCGGCCGGCGGCGGCTTCGTCGCCGAGCAGGAGGGCCGAGGCGCCGTCGTTGAGCGGGGAGGCGTTGCCCGCCGTGACGGTGCCGTTTTCCTTGCGGAACACGGGCTTCAGCTTGGCGAGTTTCTCGGGGCTGGAGTCCGGGCGGATACCTTCGTCGCGGGCCAGGTCGACGCCCTCGACCGGGACGACGAGGTCGTCGTAGAAGCCTTCGTCCCAGGCCTTGGCGGCGTTGACGTGGCTGCGCGCGGCGAAGGCGTCCTGCTCGTCGCGGCCGATGCCGTAGCGCTCGGCGAGCTGTTCGGTGGACTCGCCGAGGGAGACCGTCCACTGCGACGGCATCGCCGGGTTGACCATCCGCCAGCCGAGCGCGGTGTTGTAGAGGGTCTGGTTGCCGGCGGGGAACGCCTTTTCGGGCTTCGGCATGACCAGCGGCGAGCGGGTCATCGACTCGACGCCGCCGGCGACGACGAGGGAGGCGTCGCCGACCTGGATCGCCCGGCTCGCCTGGATCGCCGCGTCGAGGCCGGAGCCGCAGAGGCGGTTGACGGTGCTGCCCGGGACGGTCGTCGGCCAGCCGGCCAGCAGCGCGGCCATGCGGGCGACGTTGCGGTTGTCCTCGCCCGCGCCGTTCGCGTCACCGAGGGTGACTTCGTCCACTGTGGACGGATCGAGGCCGGTGCGGGCCTGGAGGGCTTTGAGGACCCCGGCGGCGAGGTCGTCCGGGCGGACGCCGGCCAGCGCCCCGCCGTAGCGGCCGAACGGGGTGCGGATCGCGTCGAGGATGTAGACGTCGGTCATGCGCTCGCCTTCTCCAGGTCTCGGAGCACCTTGAGCTCCTGCTCGGTCGGGGCGGGGGTGGCCTTCAGGTCCTCCGCGACCTTCAGTTTCCACCCCGTCGCCGCGATGGCCCGATCGAGCTCGACGCCGGGGTGGAGCTCGGTGAGGGTCAGTTCGGCGGTCTCGGGGTCGGGGCGCAGCAGGCCCAGGTCGGTGACCACCAGGGTCGGGCCCTGACCGGGGAGGCCCAGGCGCTCACGGTCGCCCCTGCCCGTTCCGTGGCCGAACGAGGTGACGAAGTCGACCTTCTCCACGAACGCGCGCGGGTTCTGGCGCAGGACGATGAACACCTCGCCGCAGGAGGCCGCGATCTCCGGGGCGCCGCCCGCGCCCGGGAGGCGGACCTTCGGGTCGTGGTAGTCGGAGCCGATGACCGTGGTGTTGATGTTGCCGAACTTGTCGAGCTGGGCGGCGCCGAGGAAGCCGACGTCGATGCGGCCCGGCTGGAGCCAGTAGTTGAAGACCTCGGGGACGCTGACCACGGCGTCGGCGGTGTCGGCCAGCTCGCCGTCGCCGATCGAGAGGGGCAGGCGGGAGGGCTTCGCGCCGAGGCAGCCCGATTCGTAGATCAGGTTCAGGTCGGGGGCGTGGGTGCGGCGGGCGAGGTTGGCCGCCTTGCTGGGGAGGCCGATGCCGACGAAGCAGGACTTGCCGCCGGCGAGGGCGCGGGCGGCCGCGACGCTCATCATCTCGTCCGCGGTGTAGTCGGTGCTCATGCTCGGACCTCCGCGGGGCGGGTTCGGGTGAGGGGGCGGGGTGCGCCGGCGGATGCGGTTGGGCGGGCCGGGTGGGTGCGGCCGGTGGGCCGGGATGCGGTGCCGGCGCGGGCCGGGCGGGTGCCACCGACGGGCCCGGATGCGGCGGCAGCGCGGGCCTGGCGGGTGCGGCCGGCGGGACGGGATGCGGCGGCGCTGCGGCCCGGGCGGGTGCCACCGACGGGCCCGGATGCGGCGGCAGCGCGGGCCTGGCGGGTGCGGCCGGCGGGACGGGATGCGGCGGTGCTGCGGCCCGGGCGGGTGCCACCGACGGGCCCGGATGAGGCGGCAGCGCGGGCCTGGCGGGTGCGGCCGGTGAGCCGGGATGCGGTGCCGGCGCGGCCCGGGCGGGTGCCACCGACGGGCCCGGATGAGGCGGCAGCGCGGGCCTGGCGGGTGCGGCCGGTGAGCCGGGATGCGGCGGCGCTTCGGCCCGGGCGGGTGCCACCGACGAGCCCGGATGAGGCGGCAGCGCGGGCCTGGCGGGTGCGGCCGGTGGGCCGAGATGCGGTGCCGGCGCGGCCCGGGCGGGTGCCACCGACGGGCCGGGATGCGGTGCCGGCGCGGCCCGGGCGGGTGCCACCGACGGGCCCGGATGCGGCGCCAGCGCGGCCCGGGCGGGTGCGATCGGCAGGCCGAGTTGCAGCGACGCGGCCCGCGTCGGTCAGGCAGCCGAGACCGGCGGGGCGAGGCGGGCTCGAATGGGCGGGGCGGGGATGGCTCGGCGGCGGGGGAAGGGTGCGGGTCCGGCTCATGCCGTCACCCCCGTCAGGTTGTTCAGCCACTTCGTGAACTCCTCGCGGTCGCGACCCACCGCGTCCCATGCCTGGTACGCCGCGTTGTCGCGCTCGTAGTACCCCGCCGCGTACGACGGCTTCGCGCCGCCCGGGACCTCGGCCACCGCGGTGACCGCCCAAGATGGGAGGACTACCGCGCCCGGGCGGGGCTCCAGCTCGTCGACGATCTCCTCCACCGTCACGATCGAGCGCTTCGCCGCCAGGACCGCTTCCTTCTGGACGCCCGTGATGCCCCACATCTGGACGTTGCCCGCGCGGTCGGCGCGTTGGGCGTGGACGATCGTCACGTCCGGGTTCAGGGCCGGGACCGCGGTCAGCTGCTCGCCGGTGAAGGGGCACGTGATCGGCTTGATCGTGTCCGTCTGGGCCGGGAGGTCCGTACCCGTGTAGCCGCGCAGGACCGCGAACGGCAGACCTGATGCGCCGGCGACGTAGCGGTTCGCCATGCCCGCGTGGCTGTGCTCCTCGATCTCCAGCGGGACCGGCCAGTCGTGCTGGACGGCGTCGCGGAAGCGGTGCAGTGAGCCCACTCCCGGGTTGCCGCCCCACGAGAAGATCAGCTTGCGGGCGCAGCCCGCGCCGATCAGCTGGTCGTAGACGATGTCCGGGGTCATCCGCACCAGCGTGAGGTCACGCTTGCGCTGCCGGATGATCTCCTGCCCGGCCGCCACGGGGATGAGGTGCGTGAAGCCCTCAAGCGCGACGGTGTCCCCGTCGTGCACCAGCCGGGCCACGGCCTCCTCGAGCGACAGCAGCTCCGCCATCACGTGCTCCAAACTGTTCGCATCACGCACACTCGTTCTGCAACCGAACATAGCACGCCTCCCGGCCCCCGAACAGCCGTCTTCCACCCAATGGATGACGCACGTACAGCGAAAGCTCGGCCGATCCGGATCAGCCGGGAGCCGTGCGGAAGCTTGGTCGTGCCTACGCTCGGGAGCATGTCGCTCGTCGAACACGACCCCGCGCGCCGGCTCTGGCTGCTGCGCACCCCCGAGAGCTCGTACGCCTTCCGGCTCGACGCCGACGACCGGCCGCGGCACGTCCACTGGGGCCCGCCGCTGACGCCGGCCCAGGCCGCGCAGGTCGCCGCGCGCCGCAACCCCGCCGACAGCAGCTTCGACGAGCCGGGCGACGAGCGGCAGGAACTCCCGGCCGAGGGCGGCGCGTTCTTCGGCGTCGCGGCGCTGGCCGTGCGGTACGAGGACGGCACGTCGGCGCTCGAGTGGCGCTACGCCGGGCACACCAGCACCGAGGACTCCCTGGTCGTGCGGCTCGCCGACCGGCACTACCCCCTGGAGCTCTCGCTGCACTACCGCGTCCGCGGCGACGTCGTCGAACGCTGGACGTCGCTGCGCGCGGACGAGCCGGTTTCCCTGCTGCGCACCGATTCCGCGGCGTGGACGCTCCCCCGCCGCGACGGCGCCCGGCTGACCCGGACGTCGGGCGCGTGGAGCGCCGAGCACGGCGTGCTGCGCGAGCCGCTGCCGGTCGGCGAGACGACGTTGACCAGTCGCCGCGGCGTGTCGAGCCACCAGGTCGACCCGTGGGTGATGCTGGACGCGGGCGACGCCACCGAGACGGCGGGCGAGGTCTGGAGCACCGCGCTCGCCTGGAGCGGGAGCTGGCGGATCACCGTCGAGCGCACGCACACCGGGCGCGTGACGTGGACCGGCGGGTTCGGCCACGAGAACGTCGCCTGGCGGCTGCGGCCCGGCGAAACCTGGGAGACGCCGGTGTTCGCCGGGCTCTACGCGGCCGACGGCTTCGGCGGGACGAGCCGGCGCTGGCACGCCTACGTCCGCGAGTTCGTCCAGCCGCACCCCGGGGAACTGCGGCCGATCGTCTACAACTCGTGGGAAGCGACCGGGTGGGACGTCGACGAGAAGACCGAAACCGAGCTGGCCGCGGCCGCCGCGAAGCTCGGCGCGGAACTGTTCGTGATGGACGACGGCTGGTTCGGCGCCCGCACCGGTGACGCCGCCGGGCTCGGCGACTGGACCGCGAACGCACAACGCTTCCCGGCCGGGCTCAAGCCCCTGGCCGACGCGGTCCACGCGCACGGGATGCGGTTCGGGCTGTGGGTCGAGCCGGAGATGGTCAACCCGGACAGCGACCTCTACCGCGCGCACCCGGACTGGGTGCTGCACATGGCGAACCGCGAACGCACTGAGCTCCGGAACCAGCTCGTGCTGAACTTCGCGCGCGCGGACGTCGCCGGGTGGGCGCACGAGTGGCTCGACCGGCTGGTCGGCGAGCACGGCGTCGACTACCTCAAGTGGGACATGAACCGCGCTTTCACCGAAGCCGGCTGGCCGGGCGGGGAGGCCGGGCGCGTGTGGGTGGACCACGTCCGCGCGGTGCACGCCATCCTGGACCGGCTGCGCGCCGCGCACCCCGCGTTGCGGATCCAGGGCTGTGCGGGCGGCGGCGGGCGCACCGACCTGGGGATCCTCGCCCGGACCGACGAGATCTGGGCGTCCGACAACACCGACGCCGCCGACCGGATCACCATCCAGCACGGCTACGGGCAGCTCTACCCGGCGGGCACGATGTCGGCCTGGGTCACCGACAGCCCGAACCCCACCACCGGCCGCGAAGCGCCGTTGAGCTTCCGCTTCCACGTCGCCATGGCGGGCGTGCTCGGCCTCGGCGGCGACCTGCCTCGCTGGTCCGCCGCCGAACTGGCGGAAGCGGCGGAGCTCGTCGCGCTGTACAAGGAAATCCGGCCGGTCGTGCAGCACGGCGAGCTGTACCGGCTGGCGGACCCGGCGACCTCGGCGTTGACCGCGGTGCAGTACGTGCTCGGCGGCGAGGTGGTCGTCTTCTTCTGGCGACGGCCCACGGAGTTCGCGCGGCCGTTCACGCCGCCGCGGCTCGCCGGGCTCGACCCGGCGGGGCGTTACCGCGACTCCGGCGGCGTCGTGCACGACGGCGCGGTGCTGCTCAGCCACGGCCTCGACGTGGGTTTCCCCGGCAGCGGGTACGCGAGCGCGGTGGTGCGGCTGACCAGGGTCTGATTACCCACGTCGATCGGACTGGCCGGAGCGGGTGACGTCGATTGACTTTTCACCGGACGCGAGCTGAATGTGAAAGTCCTTCACCACGCTCGCCAACGGAGGCAGCATGCGCAAGCGCCTGTCCGCTCTGCTCGTCGTGCCCGCGCTCGCCATGCTCGCCTTCGCCGCTCCGGCGTCGGCGAGCACGAGCTACCACGAGTACGTCGCACTCGGTGACTCCTGGACCGCCGACGTCTTCGTCACCTTCCCGCCCACCACGCAGTACACGCCGCTCGACTGCGCGCAGTCCACTTCGGACTACCCGCACGAGCTGGCCGGCGCGCTCGGCGTCGAGACGTTCCGCGACGCGAGCTGCGGCGGTGCGACGACGACCGACTTCACGCAGCCGCAGAAGCTGCCGCTGGGCGGGACGAACCCGCCGCAGTTCGACCGGCTCACCCCGGCCACGGACCTGGTGACCGTCGGCATCGGCGGCAACGACATCGGGCTCGCGGCGGCCGTGACGAAGTGCCTCAACCTGCTCCCGGTCAGCACCTGCAAGGCGAAGTTCACCGCCGGCGGCGTCGACCAGCTGGAAAACGCCGTCACCGCGACGGAACCGAAGATCGCCGCGGCGCTGCGGGGCATCAAGGACCGGTCGCCGAACGCACGGATCCTGCTGGTGAACTACCTCGCCGGGCTGCCCGCGAGCGGCAAGGGGTGCTGGCCGGTGATCCCGGTCGCCGACGGCGACATCGCCTACCTGCAGGCGAAGTTCCTCCAGATGAACGCGATGCTCGCCCGGGTCGCCGCGGCCAACGACGTCGAGCTCGTCGACACCTACTCCCCCACGCTCGGCCACGACGCCTGCCAGGCGCCCACCGTGCGGTACGTCGAAGGCCTGATCCCGGTTTCGGTGAGCAACCCGCTGCTGCTCGCCTTCCCCTTCCACCCCAACGGCGCGGGCGCGGCGGCGCAGTCGGAGATCGTTCTCGGGGCCGTTCAGGGGGACTAGGCTGTCGGGGTGGCCAAGATCGCGGTGACCCGGTGGATTCCCGACGACGCGGTGAAGCTCCTCGCCGAAGCGGGCGAAGTGGTGGTCTCGCCCGCCGACCGCCCGCTCACGCCGGAAGAACTGCACGAGTTCGTGGCCGGCGCGGACGCCGTGGTCGGGATGCTGCACGACCGGCTCGACGGCGCGTTCGCCGACGCCGCCGGGCCGGGCCTGAAGGTGGTCGCGAACGTCGCGGTCGGCTACGACAACGTCGACGTCCCGGCGCTGGCCGAGCGCGGCGTGGTCGTGACGAACACGCCGGGCGTGCTCACCGACGCGACCGCCGACCTCGCCTTCGGCCTGCTGCTCGCCGTCACGCGGCGGCTCGGCGAAGGCGAACGGCTGCTGCGCTCGCGCACGCCGTGGTCGTTCCACCTCGGCTTCCTGCTCGGCTCGGGCCTGCAGGGCAAGACGCTCGGCATCGTCGGGTACGGCCAGATCGGGCGGGCGATGGCGAAGCGGGCCGAGGCGTTCGGCATGGAGATCGTCCATTCGGGACGGTCGGGACGCGGTTCCGTTTCCTTCGAAGAACTCCTGGCGCGCTCGGACGTCGTCTCGCTGCACTGCCCGCTGACGCCCGAGACGCGGCACCTCATCGACGCGGCCGCGTTGCGCGCCATGAAACCCGGCGCCTACCTGGTGAACACCACGCGCGGCCCGGTCGTCGACGAAGCCGCGCTGGCCGACGCGCTCGAAGCCGGGGAGATCGCCGGGGCCGCGCTGGACGTGTTCGAGAAGGAACCCGAGGTCGAACCGCGGCTGCTCGGCCGCGACGACGTCGTGGTGAGCCCGCACCTCGGGTCCGCGACGGTCGAAACCCGCACCGCGATGGCCGTGCTGGCCGCCCGCAACGTCGCGGCGGTGCTCGCCGGGCGAGACCCGCTGACGGAGGTGAAGCCGTGACCCGTGTCGTCGTCGCGCCCGACAAGTTCAAGGGCAGTCTCACCGCGGTCGAGGCCGCGGAGGCCATCGCACTGGGCGTCCGGGATGCCTTGCCGGACGCCGAAGTCGTCTCCTGCCCGGTCGCCGACGGCGGCGAAGGCACCCTCGACGTCCTCGAAGCGGCGGGCGCCCGGATCGTCCGGCTGTCCGTCCGCGGCCCGCTCGACGAGCACGTCAAGGCGCGGTACGCGGTGCTCGACGGCACCGCGTACGTCGAATCGGCGCGGGCGTGCGGGATCGAATTCGTCGACCCCACCCCGGAAACCGCGCTGGCCGCGCACACCTGGGGCGTCGGCGAACTGCTGATGGACGCGCTGATGCACGGCGCGAAGCGGCTCGTGCTGACGGTCGGCGGCACGGCGAGCACCGACGGCGGCGCCGGGATGCTGGGCGCGCTCGGCGCCGGTGTGCTGGACGCGTTCGGCGCGCCGGTCGGGCTGGGCGGCGCGACGCTGACGCGGGTCGCGTCCACCGAGCTGACGCCGGTGCGCGAACGCCTCGACGGTGTGCGCGTCGCGGTCGCGACCGACGTGACGAACCCGCTGCTGGGCCCGTCGGGGGCCGCCGCGGTGTTCGGGCCGCAGAAGGGCGCGCGGGAAGAAGAGGTGGCGCTCCTCGAAGAAGGACTCGGCCGGTGGGCGCACGCGCTGCAGGTGGGCGGGGCGCCCGACGTCTCACGCGTGCCGGGCGCCGGTGCCGGTGGCGGGGTCGCGGCCGGCGCGATCGCCGGGCTGGGCGCGACCGTGGAATCGGGGTTCGACCTGATCGCCGGGCTGACCGGGGTCGACGCCGCCGTGCGGGGCGCGGACCTGGTGATCACCGGGGAAGGGTCGCTGGACGAGCAGAGCCTGAACGGCAAGGCGGCGGCCGGGATCGCTTCCCGGGCCAAGGGGATTCCGCTGCTGGTGCTCGCGGGGCGGATCCAGCTCGACGACGCCGGGCTCGCGCGGCTGGGCGTCGTCGGGAGCAGCGCGTTGATCGATCACGCGTCTTCGGTGGAGGAGGCGCAAGCGAAGGCGCCGGCGCTGCTGCGGGCTTGCGCCGCGCGGCTGGTGCGGGAGTGGCGCTCCCGCGGGTGACGCAACCGGGCGAACGGACCTCTCGCGACGCTGCGAAAGGCCCGTCCGCCGCGGTCAGCTCGTGTGCTGGGGCAGCACCGCGAAAGCGACTCCGCCCGCTTCGTCCTCTTGGACGTCCAGCACCTTGTCGTCGAGCAGCGCCGCCGCCTGGGGTTCGAGGAAGACCTTCGGGCCCTCGTCGACCCCGAGCACGCTGTCGCCCTCGGCGGGTTCCGGCGCCACCGACAGGGCCAGCTGAGCGCTTTCGCCGTCGGCGTTCTGGACTGCCAGGCGGAGCCCGGCGTCGCCCTCCCCCTGGCTGGTCAGCGCGGTGATCGCCTCGGCGGCGGCTTCGGTCACGGTCAGCATCTTCGGCCTTCCCTTCGTCGCGGTCCGATGCACTGGTGCCCCACGCTAGGGGCGCCCGAACGGACGCGCAGTCTGAGCGGATCAGCCCTGCCGGGCCGCGCGGATGGCGTCGGCGACCGAGCCGCCGGCGTAATCCGCCTGTTCGCCGGGATCCGGGTCCGCGTGCCGGTGCGGCACCTCGTCGTCCGGGGTCACCTGCTCGTAGTCCGGCGGGGCGTCCTCGATCGTCTCGTCGAGCTCCGCCGCCGGCGTCGCCGCGAGCGGGCGCTCCGGCACCGGCTCCGGTTCGGCGTCCGGCTCCTCTTCGGCCAGGCGCTGTTCGATCGGCTCGCCCTCCCGGATCTCGCTCGGCGTCGTGCCGAAGCGGTCCGCGGCGCTCCAGTGCTCCGGTGGCTCGACGCCCTCTTCGAGCGGATCCACGCGCAGCTCGTCCTCGTCCAGCGCTTCGCTGGGGCTCAAGCTGTCCGGTTCGACCGAGTCACGGTCACTCACCAGTCGTCTCCTCGCGCTCGGAACTCGTCATCCCCGGTGACCTACCCCGGACGTCGGGGGCCCGAAACCCCGGCGGTGTCACCGGGATCACATTTCTTCAACCGCTTTAACACATTCACAAGTTTGTGAACGCAGGGTAGGTTGGGATCATGGCCACCACCAGGTGCGCACCGGATCATCGGCTGCTCGCCACCGACCCGGACCGGCACCACGAGCTCGGCACGCACGCCGCGTGGTACGTCGTCGCCGGCGTCGTGACGACCGGGGTCCAGGCGCTCCTCTTCCTCCTGCTGCGCGACGAGCTCGGCTCCCAGGTCGCGAACCTGGTGGCGATCGCGCTCACGACGGTCGGCAACACCGAGTTCCACCGCCGCGTCACCTTCGCCGGCCGGCCCAGCAACGCCGGGAAGCGGCACCTGCAGGACTTCATCACGTTCGCCTTCTACGCCGGCTACGGCTCGGCGGTGCTCGCACTGCTCGACGCCCTCGTCGACCGGCCGACGTCGTGGGAGGAAACGGGCACGCTGCTGCTGGCCAGCTTCGTCGGTGGGTTCGTGCGGTTCGCGGTGCTGCGGTGGTGGGTGTTCGCACACCGGGCAGCGGTGCCGGCGCACAGCGCCTGACCCGGTCCGGCGGCCGCGGGCGAGGCACGTGGGTGCCCGCACACCGCTGCGCACAGCAGCTGACCCGACCCGGCGCCGGGCGATCCGGCCGCCGCGAGCGAGACGCACCACCCGGCGACCCCTGCGGCGATCCCAGGACCCCCACGTGGGTGCCCGCACACCGACCAGCCCCCGCCGCACTCAGCGGCTAGCGTCTGCAGGCGTGGCCTCGGACGACATCAAGCCCCACGCCGGAGGCGCTGAACCGGACTACCGGTTCACGCTGGCGAACGAACGCACCTTCCTCGCCTGGGTCCGCACCGCCCTCGGCTTGCTCGCCGGCGGCGTGGCCGTGCACCAGCTGGTGCCGTCGCCCGCCGCGGCCAGTGCCGTTCTCGCCGGGTTGTGCGTCGTGCTCGCCGCCGTTCTCGCCGCGACCGCGTACCCCCGGTGGCGGCGGGTGCAGGTTGCGATGCGTGCCGGAGAGCCACTGCCGCGGAGCCTGCTGATCCTCGTGCTGACCGGCGGTCTGCTGACCCTCATCGTCGCCGCCGCGGTGCTGCTGGTCGTCTCGTGACGCCGCGAATACCGCTGCTTCGCGATTATCGCCAGGTCAGAAATACCGTCATGCGCCCTCGGACCGGGTCGTGACCCCCACCCGCGGAGCCCAAGCCGAGCGCACCGGCCTCGCCTGGCGGCGCACCGCGCTGGCATCTGCCGCCTGCACGCTACTGCTCCTGCACGCCGCCGCCCAGCGCCATTGGGGTGTCGCCCTGGTGCCCGTACTGCTGTCCGCGGGGACGTCTGCCCTGCTGGCGGCCATCGGGACACTGCGCGAACGGTCCTTGCGGACCCCCGAACCGGGGCCGGCGCACCCCGCGCTGCCCGCGATCGCGTCGCTCGCCGTGACCGCGACTGCCACTTCCGTGGCGTTCCTCCACTGACGGGTGAAGTCGGCACATCCTGAAACCGATTAATCGCAATGTGCGGGGTCTGGTCGCGGGAACATCACGGTCGATGCTGCGAACGGGGTATTGGTCGTTGAAATCTGGACTGACCGCCATCGAGGTGCTTACGATTACCCAGCGTCGCACGGATCGCAGATCACCCCGGGTCTCCCGGAGTATCTGCAACCGGAAAGTCACGGAGAGTGGAGCCCCCCGGCAGCGGCGGTCGAGGGTCGGCCGGGGAGACGACCATGACAGCACCGCCGCAGATCACCGCGGAACCCACTTCCGCCGTTCGCGATTATCGCACTCCGGAGTCATTGCCCAGGCCCGGCGGGCGGCTCACCAAGGAGGACCTCGACCCCCTGGTGAAGGACGCGGGTGAGGGGAACCCCGCGGCCATCCACTCCCTGCTCCAGATGATCGAGCCGGTCGTGGTCCGCTACTGCCGGGCGCGGATGGGCGGGCGAGACCTCTCCTACCTCTCGGCCGACGACGTCGCCCAGGAAGTCTGCCTCGCGGTGTTGAAGGCTCTTCCCGATTATCAGGACCGGGGCGGGTCGTTCCTCTACCTCGTGCACGCGATCGCGGCCAACAAGGTCGCCGACGCCTACCGCGCCGTCGCCCGCGACCGCTCCGAGCCCGTCCCCGAACTCCCCGAGCGCCCGCTGGTCGCCGGCAACGAGCCGGAGACCCACGCCCTGCACCTCGACCTCGGCGCGCGCCTCGGCCGCCTCCTCGCCTCGCTCCCGCGGGTGCAGCAGGAGATCCTGACCCTGCGCATCGCCGTCGGCTTCTCCGCGCAGGAGACCGCCGAAGCGCTCGGCATCTCGCCGGGCAACGTGCGCGTGACGCAGCACCGGGCCCTGACCCGCTTGCGCGGCATGATCGGCGACGACGAGTTCTGAGCTTCCCGAGCGGCGGGCGGGGAAACCTCTTTTACCCCCTGGAAGAGGTCTCCCCGCCCGCATCCACGTCGTAGACCGCCCGCGCGTTGTGCTCGAAGACGGCCAGCCGCTCCGCGTCCGACAGCCCGCCGGTGAGGGCGACGGCCGCGTCCACGACGAGCTCGTAGGACGCCGCCAGTTCGCAGACCGGCCAGTCCGAGCCGAACAGCAGCCGGGACGGGCCGAACACGTCCAGCACGTGGTCGACGTACCGGCGCAGGTGGCCGACCTCCCATCCGGTCCAGTCCGCCTCCGTGACCAGGCCCGAAAGCTTGCACACGACGTTCTCGTGCGCGGCCAGCGCGGCCACCCCGGACGCCCACGGCTCCCACTCCCCCGCCGCGATCGGCGGCTTGGCCGCGTGGTCCAAGACCAGCCGCAGCTCCGGCAGCCGTGCCGCCAGGGACGCGGCCGCGGGCAGTTGCCCGACGCGCACGAGCAGGTCGTAGGTCAGCCCCGCCGACGCCACCGCGCCCAGCCCGGCCAGCACCGGGGGCCGCAGCAGCCACTCGTCGTCCGGTTCGGTCTCCACCTGGTGCCGGATCCCGACGAGCGGCCCGGTCGACGCGGCCAGCCGGTCGGCGACGCCGGGGGCTTCGAGGTCCACCCAGCCGACCACGCCCGCGATCACCGGTTCGGCCTCGGCCGTCGCGAGGAACTCCTCGGTCTCTTCGGCCGAGGAGGTCGTCTGCACCAGGATCGTCGCGTGCACGCCGGCCGCCTTCGTCACCGCACGCAGGTCGTCGACCGTGTACGGACGGCGGATCGGGTCGAGGGCCGCGCCCGCCAGCCACGGGTATTCGCGCCGCGACGGGTCCCAGAGGTGGTGGTGCGCGTCGATCATGAGACTCCTTCGGCGATGACGACGTCGGCCCGCAGCAGGCCCGCGTCGACGAGTTCGGTCCACAGCCGAGGGGGCACGACCGCCCTGGCCCGCCGCGCGTTGACGCTGACCTGCGAAGGATCGTGCGCGCCGACGACGACCGACGCCACCGCGGGGTGCGCCATCGGCAGCGCCAGCGCCGCTTCCGGCAGCTCGACGCCGTGCCGCGCGCAGATCGCGGCGATCCGGCCGGCCCGCTCGACCAGCTCCGGCGGGGCGTCGGCGTAGTCGTAGACGCGGCCCGGCTCGGCCGTCGCCAGGATGCCGCCGTTGAACGCGCCGCCGGCGACCACCCGGACGCCGCGGTCGAGGCAGAGCGGCAGCAGCTCGTCGAGCGCCGGCTGGTCCAGCAACGTGTAGCGGCCGGCCACGAGCAGGACGTCGAGGTCGGTGCGGCGGACGAACTCGGTGAGCATCGGCGCCTGGTTCATCCCGGCGCCGAACCCGCCGATCACGCCCTGCTCCCGCAGCTCGCGCAACGCGGGGAAGGCGCCGCGCAGGGCTTCTTCGAAGTGGTCGTCGGGGTCGTGGACGTAGACGACGTCGACGCGGTCGAGCCCGAGCCTCACCAAACTGTCCTCGAAGGACCGCAGGACGCCGTCGCGGCTGAAGTCCCAGCGGCGCCGGTACGCGGCGGGGACGGCGAAGCCCTCGTCGTCCTGCCGCCCGGCGCCGTCCGGGTCCGGTTCGAGCACGCGCCCGACCTTCGTCGAGAGGACGAACTCGTCGCGGGGGTACGAACGCAGGGCAGCGCCGAGGCGGGTCTCCGAGAGGCCGAGGCCGTAGTGCGGCGCGGTGTCGAAGTACCGGATGCCCTCGTCCCACGCGCGGTGCACGGTCGCGGCCGCCGTCTCGTCGGTGATCGCGTGGTAGAGGTTGCCCAGCTGCGCGCAGCCGAGGCCCAGCGGGGAGAGGGGGAGTTCCAACGCCGTCACTCCTTCACCGGCAGTTCCCAGACCAGCCCGATGCCGGTGTCGTCGCCGGAGTAGTCGTCTTCGACGGCCAGCAGCTCGGCCATCCTCGCCTGCCACGGGACGTTGGCGGGGTGGTCCCGCAACGCCGCGCGCATCGCCGCGTAGTCGTCCACTTCGACGACGTGGAAGAGGTCGAGACCGTTACGCCAGATCCGCCAGGTGCGGACGCCGGCTTCGCGCAACGCCGTGTCCAGCCCGGGCGGGATGACGGCGTGGACGGACTCGTACTCGGCTTCCTTGCCCGGCTTCAGGCGGGTATGGAGCGCCACTCTTTGCGGTGCGGGCTGGTGGGTCATCGCCACTCCTTCGCCGGAACATGGCACGCTGGGGAGGAACACCGAAACATCCGAGGTCTGGTGCAGGGAGGACGGACGCGATGCCCGTCACCGATGTCGCGATCGACAAGATCAAGGACATGATCATCTCCGGCGAGCTGGCGCCGGGCGACCGGCTGCCCAAGGAGGCCGAGCTGGCCCAGCGGCTCGGGCTCTCGCGCAGCTCCCTGCGGGAGGCCGTCAAGGCGTTGTGCCTGATCAGGGTGCTCGACGTCCGCCAGGGCGACGGCACGTACGTCACCAGCCTCGAGCCGAACCTGCTGCTCGACGCGATGACGTTCGTCGTCGACTTCCACCGCGACGACACCGTGCTCGACTTCCTCGCCGTGCGGCGGATCCTCGAGCCCGCCGCGACCGCGCTGGCCGCGCTGCACATGAGCGACGACGACATCACCGAGCTGGGCCAGCTGCTCGGGGAGCTCGAGGACTCGCCGACGGTCGAGGCGCTGGTCGCCAACGATCTCCAGTTCCACCGCAAGATCGCCGACGGCTCCGGCAACCCGGTGCTGTGCTCGCTGCTCGACAGCCTCTCCGGGCCGACCGCGCGCGCCCGCATCTGGCGCGGCCTCACCCAGGAGGGCGCGGTCGCGAAGACGCGGGAGCAGCACTCGGCGATCTACGAGGCCATCGCGGCGCGCGAGCCGGAACTGGCGCGCTCGTGGGCGACCGTGCACGTCGCGGGCGTGGAGCAGTGGCTGCGCAACGCCCTGGGCACCGCGGACGACCCGACCACGCCGGACCTCACCGCCGAAGCCTCCTGACACGCACACACTCACCTCCTGCCCCTCCCGGTTCGTCGGATGATCACCGGGCCGGGTCAGGTCTGGGGCTTTCCCCCGGCGTACCGGGCGATGATCAGCGCCACCAGGATGATCGCGCCGTAGATCGCGCCCTGCCACTCCGCGCGGACGTGCGCGTAGTTCAGGAGGCTCGACACCGACGACAGCAGCAGGACGCCGGTCAGCGCGCCGACGAGCGTGCCCTTGCCACCGTCGAGGGAGACGCCGCCGATCACCGCCGCCGCGAACACCTGCAGGATCAGCCCGGAGCCCTGGTTCGCGCCCAGCGCGCCGACGTAACCGGTGTACGCGAGCCCGCCGATCGCCGCGAGGACGCCGGCGACGACGAACACCGCCCACGCGATCCGGTCGACGCGGACACCGGCCGCCCGCGCGGCTTCGCGGTTGCCGCCGATCGCGTACAGCGCGCGGCCGACGCGGTGGTAGCGCAGCACCCAGCCGGCGACCGCGAACAGCGCCGCCGCCAGCCAGACCGACATCGGCAGGCCGGCGAACGTCGTCGTGGCGAGGTTCGTGAACGAGTCCGGCAGGTTGAACAGCGTCTTGCCCTGCGTCGACCCGACCTGCACGCCGCGCAGCACGGTGAGCATCGCCAGGGTGACGATGAAGGCGTTCAGCTTCAGCTTCACGATCAGGAAGCCGTTGACGAACCCGACCAGCGCCCCGCACAGCGGGATGATCAAGAGGCCGATCGCGGCGGGCAGCTCGACACCGAAGCCGGCCGACGCCGCCGGGATCACGACCATCGCGCCCAGCGCGGGCGCCAGGCCCATCGTGGATTCCAGCGACAGGTCGAACTTCCCGGTGATCAGCACCAGCGACTCGCCCAGCACGACCAGCGACAGCGCCGCCGACGCGGTCAGGATGCTGACGATGTTGCTCCAGCCGACGAAGGTGTCGTCGACCAGGCCGCCGATCACGAACACGACGATCAGCGCGGGCAGCAGGGCCAGTTCACGCAGCCAGCCGGCCTTCCGGCGCCGGGGTGGCGCGGGCAGCTCCGTCTGCGGGGAGGTCATCACGTCGGTCACGAAAGCTCGACTCCTTCGATGTCGGCCACGAGGTCGCCGTCGGACCACCCGGCCTGGTGCTCGGCGACCACGGACCCGGCGCGCAGCACCAGGACCCGGTCGCTCAGGCGCAGGTCGTCGAGCTCGTCGCTGACGATCAGCACCGCCTTGCCCTCGGCGCGCACCCGGTCGACGACCGCGAGCAGCGCCTCCTTCGACTTCACGTCCACCCCGGCGGTCGGGTTGATCAGCACGACCACGCGCGGGTCGCTCAGCAACGCCCGCGCCAGGACGATCTTCTGCTGGTTGCCGCCGGAAAGGTCGGACACCGGCTGCTCGGCGCTCGCGGCCACGATGTCGTAGTCCTTCAGCGCCTGCGACGCCTTCGCGAACCTCGTGCCCGGCGAAGCGATCCCGCCGCGGCCCAGTTTGTCCAAAATGGACAGCGTGGCGTTGTCGGCGATCGAGTGCTCCAGCACCAGGCCTTCGTGGTGCCGGTCGCGCGGGACGCAGCCGATGCCCGCCCGCAGCGCCGCCGGGATGTCGCCCGGGCGCAACGGCTCGCCGTCGACGCGGACCGTGCCCGCGGACGGCGTCCGCAGGCCGTAGACCGTCTCGGCGACCTGGTGCTTCCCGCTGGCGTTGCTGCCCGCGAACCCGACCACCTCGCCGCGGTGCAGCCGGAAGGAGACGTCGGAGAAGCCGTCGCCGGACAGGCCGTCGACCGCGAGGATCTCCGGGGCGTCCGGTTCGAGGGACTCCCGCGTCGCGGCGTCGCGCACCGACAGGCCGCCGGGTTCGCCGGTCATCGCGTCGACCAGCTGCGCCTTGCCGACCTCGGCGACCGGCGCGGTCAGCACGTGCTTCGCGTCGCGCAGCACCGTGACGGCCTGGCAGACCTCGTACACCTCGTGCAGGTGGTGCGAGATGAACAGGAACGTCACCCCGCCCGCCTGCATCTGGCGCATCCGGTCGAAGAGCCGCTCGATGGCCTGGCTGTCCAGCTGCGCGGTCGGTTCGTCGAGGACGATGAACCGGGCGCCGTAGGACAGCGCGCGGGCGATCTCGACGAACTGCCGGTCCTCGACCGACAGCTCGCCGGCCGGGGTGTCGACGTCGACGTGCACGTCCCACGAGTCGAGCAGCTCGCGGGCCTGGCGCCGCAACGACTTCCAGCCGATCGCGAACCCGCCGCCCGCCTGCCGGTTGAGGAACAGGTTCTCGGCGACGGTGAGCTGCGGGACGACCATCGCGTGCTGGTACACGCAGGCGACGCGCGCCTTCCAGTCGTCCTGCCTGGTCAGCGCGGGGGCCGGCTCGCCGCCGAACTCGACGTGCCCGGTGTCCGTGGCGGACAGGCCGGTGAGGATGGAGACGAGCGTCGACTTGCCGGCCCCGTTGCGCCCGACGAGCGCGTGGGACTCGCCGGGGTGCACGGTGAGGCTGACGTCGTGGAGCGCCACGGTGGGGCCGTAGCGCTTCCCGACTCCGACCGCGCTGACCACCGGGACGGCGGATTCGCCGGCGGGCAGCGCGGTCACAGGTTGTTCCCCCACAGGGCCTTGTCGTCCACGTTGTCCTTGGTGATGACGGGCGCGGGCAGCTGGTCCTCGAGGATGCCGGGGCTGATCTCGACGATGGTGCTGTCGTGGTCGGTCGGGCCCGGCTTGAACGTCTCGCCCGCCATGGCCTTCTTCAGCCAGTACAGGCCGTACTTCGCGTAGGCGTCGGCCGGCTGGGACACGGTGGCGTCGAGCTCGCCGGCGCGGATCGCGGCCAGCTCCTGGGGGATGCCGTCGTTGGACACGAGCACGATGTGCTTCGGGTCCCCGACCGGGAAGAACAGGTTCTTGCGCTTGAGCGCCTGCTCGGTCGGGGCGAGGTAGACGCCGCCGGCCTGCATGTAGACGGCCTTGATGTCCGGGTTCGCGGTCAGCATGCTGTCCAGCCCGGAGGACGCCTTGTCGGCCTTCCACTCGGCCGGGATCTCCAGCACCTGGACGCCCGGGTACTTCGACTTCATGCAGTCGCGGAAGGCTTCCGAGCGGTCGCGGCCGTTGACCGAGGCGAGGTCGCCCATGATCTGCACGACCTTGCCGGACTTGACCTTCGCGCCGATCGCGTCGCACGCCTTGGTGCCGTAGGCCTTGTTGTCGGCGCGCACGACCATGGCGACCTTGCCGCTCTCGGGGGCGACGTCGACCGCGACGACCGGCACGCCCTTGTTCTCGGCCTGCTTGAGCCCGGCGACGATGGCCGCCGAGTCCAGCGGCGTCACGACCAGGCCCTTGACGCCTTGGTTGAGGAACGTGCCGATGTCGGTGATCAGCTTCGCCGGGTCGCTGTCCGCGTTGACGGCCGGGAGCACGTCGACGCCCTCCGACTTGGCCATCTGCGGCACGTAGTTGTTGTAGGCCTGCCAGAACGGCGAGGTCAGCAGCGGCAGGGTCGCGCCGACCTTGCCGCCGGAGCCGCCACCCGCCGCGGGCGCCGACGCGTTGTCCTTGGTGGACCCGCAGGCGGCCAGTACCAGGCCGCAGACGGCGGCCGTGGCGGCCACCGTGATCACCCTATTGCGCACCGCATCCTCCTTGATGACAGCGAAAGTCCTATTGGGGTTGCACGGGGCCGCGCGGGCGCAGGCCGTACATGCCACCGTCGACCGCGAGCGCGGTGCCGGTGGTCGAAGCGGAAAGCGGGCTGGCGAGGTAGACGACGGCGTTCGCGACCTCTTCGGCGGTGACCAGCCGGCCCATCGGCTGGCGCGCCGCGAGGGCCGCGCGTTCGGCCGCCGGGTCGTCGGCGGCGTCGAGCAGGCGGCCCACCCACGGGGTGTCCGCCGTGCCCGGGCACACGCAGTTGACGCGGATCCGGTCCGGCAGGTGGTCGGTCGCCATCGCCAGGGTCAGCGAGAGCACCGCGCCCTTGCTGGCCGAATACAGCGCGCGGTTGGGCAGGCCGGCCCAGGCCGCGATGGAGCAGGTGTTCACGATCGCCGCGGACGGCGAGTTCTTCAGGTGCGGCAGCGCGGCCCGGGCGAGCCGGACCATGCCGACGACGTTGACGTCGAACACGCGGTGCCACTCGTCGTCGTCGTTGGCCGAGACGTCGCCCTGCGCGCCGATGCCCGCGTTGTTGACCAGGATGTCGAGGCGCCCGAAGCGTTCCACGACGGCGTCGATCGCCGAGCGGACTTCGTCATCGGAGGAGACGTCGCAGCGGATGCCGTCCTCGCCGGGCTTCAGGTCGAGGGCCGCCACCCGCGCGCCGCGTGCGGCCAGCGAGGTCGCGACGGCCTTGCCGATGCCCGAGGCGCCCCCGGTGACGGCGGCCACCAGGCCCTCGAATTCACTCACTTGCGGTCTCCGTCCACTCGGGACCGTCCGGGAAGCGGAACCGGCGCAGCGTGGCGTCGTGCATGCGCGCGGAGAACCCGGGTGCGGTCGGGGCGAGGTACCGGCCGCGCTCGACGACGGCCGGGTCGGTGAAGTGCTCGTGCAGGTGGTCGACCCACTCGATCGAGCGGTCCGCGTCGGTGCCCGACACCGCCACGAAGTCGAACATCGACAGGTGCCGGACGAGCTCGCAGAGCCCCACGCCGCCGGCGTGCGGGCACACCGGGACGCCGAACTTGGCGGCCAGCAGCAGGATCGCGAGGTTCTCGTTGAAGCCGCCGACGCGGGCGGCGTCCAGCTGCAGCACCGAGATCGCGTTCGCCTGCAGCAGCTGCTTGAAGACCACGCGGTTCTGGACGTGCTCGCCGGTGGCGATCTTGATGGGCGCGAGCGCCTTCGCGATCGCCGCGTGGCCGAGGACGTCGTCGGGCGAGGTCGGCTCCTCGATCCAGTACGGATCGTACGGCGCGAGTTCGGTCATCCAGTCGACCGCGGCCCGGACGTCCCAGCGCTGGTTGGCGTCGACGGCGATCCGGATGCCGTCGCCGACGGTCTCGCGGGCCAGTTTCATCCGGCGGACGTCGTCCTCGAGGTTGCCGCCGACCTTGAGCTTGATCATCCCGAAGCCGTCCGCGACGGCCTGTTCGGCGAGCCGCACGAGCTTCGCGTCGGCGTACCCGAGCCAGCCCGGGGACGTGCTGTAGGCGCGGTAGCCGTGCTCTTCCAGCTGCTTGGCCCGCTCGGCCCGGCCGGGTTCGGCCCGGCGCAGGATGTCGAGGGCTTCGGCTTCGGTGAGCGCGTCGGACAGGTACCGGAAGTCCACCAGGGAGACGAGCTCCTCGGGCGCCATGCGCGCCGCGAACTGCCAGACCGGCAGGCCGGCGCGCCGCGCGGCGAGGTCCCAGGCGGCGTTGACGACCGCCCCGACGGCCATGTGCGCGACGCCCTTTTCCGGGCCCAGCCAGCGGAACTGCGAGTCACCGACGAGCGTGCGGGACAGGTCGCCGAGCGCGGCCGCGTCCTCCGGGACGTCCCGGCCGACGACGTGCGGGGCGAGCGCCCGGATCGCGGCGGCCTGGACGTCGTTGCCGCGGCCGATGGTGAACGCGAGGCCGTAGCCGTCCGGTCCGCCGTCGGTGTGCAGCACGACGTAGGCGGCGGAGTAGTCCGGGTCGGGGTTCATGGCGTCCGAGCCGTCGAGCTCCCGCGAGGTCGGGAACCGGACGTCGAGGACCTCCATGCCGATGATCTTCGCCATGGTCAGGCCTGCCTCGCGGTCTGGCGCTGCCGGCCAAGCCCGTCGATCTCCAGCTCGATCACGTCGCCGTCACGCAGGTACGGCTTCGGGTCGGGCTGGCCGAGGGCGACGCCTTCGGGGGTGCCGGTGTTGATCAGGTCGCCGGGGCGCAGCACCATCACCTGGCTCAGGTGGTGGACGATCTCGGCGACGCCGAAGATCATGTCCTTGGTCGAGGAGTCCTGCTTCTTCTCGCCGTTGATCCACAGCCGCAGGCCGAGGTCCTGCGGGTCCGGCACCTCGCTCGCCGGGACCAGCGCCGGGCCGAGCGGGTTGAAGTTCTCGCACGACTTGCCCTTGTCCCACTGGGCGGTGCGGAACTGCAGCTCGCGCTCGGAGACGTCGTTCGAGACGACGTAGCCGGCGACGTGCTCCAGAGCTTCGTCCACGCTGTCGAGGTAGCGGGCGGTCTTGCCGATGACGACGCCGAGCTCGACCTCCCAGTCGGTGCTGACCGACCCGCGCGGGACGAGGACGTCGTCGGCCGGGCCGACCACGACGTCCGGCGCCTTCATGAAGACGACGGGCTCGGTGGGCGGCGTCGCGCCGGTCTCCTCGGCGTGGCGGCGGTAGTTCATGCCGATGCAGACGACCTTGCCGGGCTGCGCGATCGGCGAGCCCACGCGCAGGCCGTCGACGTCCGCCTCCGGCAGTTCCCCGGCGGCGAGCGCGGCGGCGGTGCGCGCGATCCCGTCCGCGGCGAGGAAGCCGCCGTCGATGTCGGCGGTCAGCCCGCCCAGTTCGTAGGTGGTGCCGTCATCGGCCCGCACGAACGGACGCTCACTTCCCGGCTCTCCGAGGCGCACTAGCTGCACGGATATTCCCTTCACCCACACCGACCAGACATCCGATGTATATCGCAGTCGCGGGCCTCGATCCAGAGCCAGCGGCGAATCGGCCGGAAATTGGTCGGATCAGTATCGGTTCACGCTCATTTGAGCACGGGGTGTCACCGATCACAGCCGGAATAGCACCGGCGCCGGCGTCGCTGGTCGGAAGCAGGACCGGGAGGAGGCCGATGACCACCACGGCGGAACGTACCGCGACCCGCGGGCGCGCGCAGCTGAAGTTCGTCCTCATCCTGGGTGGTCTCTCGGCGTTCGGGCCGCTGTCGATCGACATGTACCTGCCCGCCCTCCCCCGGATGGCCGAGGACCTGCGCGCGGCGGACAGCACGGTCCAGCTGACGCTGAGCGCGTTCATCGTGGGGCTGGCGCTGGGCCAGCTGGTGCTCGGCCCGCTGTCGGACGCGCTGGGCCGCCGCCGCCCGCTGCTGGCGGGGCTGGTGCTGTACATCGTGGGCTCGGTGCTGTGCGCGGTGAGCCCGGACGCGTGGCTGCTGGTCGGCGCGCGGTTCGTCCAGTCGCTGGGCGCGGCCGCGGGCATCGTGATCGCGCGCGCCACGGTCCGCGACCTCTACTCCGGCACCGCGATGACGAAGTTCTTCTCCACGCTGATGCTGGTCAGCGGCCTGGCCCCGATCCTGGCCCCGCTGCTCGGCGGCCAGCTGCTGAACTGGACGTCGTGGCGCGGGGTGTTCGTCGTGCTGACGGTGTTCGGCGCCCTGCTGCTGGCCGTGGTGGTGTTCTTCCTGCCGGAGCCGTCCGCCGTACGCTCCCCGGCTCGGCTGGGCCAGGTGATGCGGACCTACGGGCGGCTGGCGGCGGACCGGTCGTTCGCGGGGTACGCGCTGGCGTCGGGACTGCTGTTCGCGTCGATGTTCGCCTACATCTCGGGGTCTTCGTTCGCGCTGCAGGGCGTGTACGGGCTGAGTCCGCAGGCGTACAGCGTGGTGTTCGGCGTCAACGGCGTCGGGATCGTGCTGGCGGGCCAGCTCAACGGACGGCTCGTGGGGCGCGTGCGCGAACGGGCGCTGTTGCTGTCCGGGCTGCTTCTGGGTGTCGTGGGCGGGGCTTTCGTGCTGGCGTCGGCGCTGCTGCGGGCGCCACTGGCGTTCCTGCTGGTGTCGTTGTTCCTGCTGGTGTCGAGCATCGGGCTGGTGATGCCGAACGCGAGTTCGCTGGCACTGGCTTCCCACGCGCGTTCGGCCGGGTCGGCGTCGGCGTTGCTGGGGGTGCTGCAGTTCGTGGTGGGCGCGGCGGCGACGCCGCTGGTCGGCCTCGGCGGGCCGGGAACGGCGGTGCCGATGGCCGCGACGATGGCGGGGTTCGCGGTGCTGGCTTTGGTGGCGTTCTCGGTTTTGACGCGGGAAAGTCAGCCCGTCGGCTTGGTCGCGTAGCCGGGGAAGCCGCACCAGTCCTTGCGGTTGAACGCTTCCGGGTGGTCGAGGATCTCGCGGACCCGGCGAGCCCAGGTCTCCAGCCAGGCATTCCCCGACCGTGCGGCGACCTCGGCCGTCTCGCGGAACTGCTCCTTCGACTGCTCGTGGCCGACC
Organism: Amycolatopsis sp. cmx-4-83; assembly: GCF_046548815.1. Lineage (NCBI taxonomy): Bacteria > Bacillati > Actinomycetota > Actinomycetes > Pseudonocardiales > Pseudonocardiaceae > Amycolatopsis > Amycolatopsis sp. cmx-4-83. Next base: position 78,540 of record NZ_JAEBEF010000010.1, read on the forward strand.
ACGCAGTAGAGGCTGCCGAGCAGCGTTTCACGGGCCGGGCACGCAGGATCCCCGGCGAGCTCGAGCAGGAGGGGCAGGTTCCCGGGCGCGGCGAGCAGGATGTCCCAGTCCTGCATCGGTTCGTCTTCGCCGCTGTACGCCCAGGCGCGGATTTCCGCGTCGGTCGGGTGGAAGCTGTCCTCGAAGTCTGATTCCTTCACGCGGCGATACTCGCACGAAGATCAGGTCAGCGAGGCCAGATCCGCCGTCTTGAGCTGCTCCGCCGTCACCTTCGCGCGGCCGTCGACCAACGCTCCCAGTGCGTCGCCGTCGTCCCACGTGTTCACGTTCATCGCCGCCGCCACTTCGCCGTCGCGGAGCCAGAACGCCGTGAACTCGCGGGCTGCCAGGTCGCCGCGCACCACCAGTTCGTCCGCCGCCGGGTCCGCCAGCCCCCGGTACTCGCACCCCAGGTCGTACTGGTCGGTGAAGAAGTACGGCGAGGCCAGGAAGGGCTCGTTCTCCCCCAGCAAGTTCTGTGCCACGTGCGTGCCCTGGTCCTTCGCGTTCGCCCAGTGCTCCACGCGGATGCGGCGGCCGTAGCGGGGGTGGAAGTGGGCCGCGATGTCGCCCACCGCGTACACGTCCGGGGCCGCCGTGCGCAGGCCCGCGTCGACGCAGACGCCGCCGTCGTCGGACAGTTCCAAGCCGGCCGCGTGGGCCAGCTCCACCCGCGGGGCCGCGCCGACCGCGATCAGGACCACGTCCGCCGCCAGTTCTTCGCCGCCCGCCAAGCGGACGCCGCGGACGCCGTCCGGGCCGCCCGTGATCTCCGCGACCTGCTCGCCCAGGCGGTAGTTCACGCCGTTCGCGACGTGGAGGTCGCGGAACACGCCGCCGATCGTCTCGCCGACGACGTTCGCCAGCGGCACCGGGACCGGGTCCACGACCGTCACGTCCGCGTTGTGCGTGCGGGCCGCCGCCGCGGCCTCCGAGCCGATCCAGCCGGCGCCGACGATCACCACCCGCTCCGCCGCCGCGAACGCCGAGCGCAGCTTCAACGCGTCGTCCAGGGTGCGCAGCGTGTAGAGCCCGGGCAGGTCGCCGCCCGGGACCGGGAGCGACCGCGGCCGGGAGCCGGTGGCCAGGACCAGGCGGTCGTAGCGGTGCTCGCCGCCCGCGTCGTCGAGGACCAGGCGGGCGCCCAGCTCGACGCGCGTCGCCGTGACACCGGGGCTGAAGCGGACGTCCTTTTCCGCGTAGTACTTCTCTTCGTGCACCCAGTCGGGCTCGTCGGTGTTGCCGAGCAGGACACCCTTCGACAGCGGCGGCAGCTCGTACGGGCGGTGCGGATCCGAGCCCATCAACAGGACTTCGCCGGTGTAGCCGCGCTCTCGCAACGCGGCTACGGCGGACGCCCCGCCCAGTCCCGCTCCGACGACGACGATCTTGCGCGGCTCCGACATCAGCGACCTCCCACGACGACGAGACGGTGCGGACGGTACTCCGGAACCGGCCGCGCCACGACCGGGGGATACGCCGGAAATCCGCGAAGCGCAAGGCAAAACCCGCGAGTAGGCAGATCGGGTGAACCGGCGTCATAGCGCTGTCACGGCCCCCTCCCACCCTCGCACGAAGCACGATCGACGAAGAATCGGAGGGCGGCGACCATGAGTCGGGGCGAGTGGTCGATCGGCTGCCGGGATCTGGCCGGCAGGCGCAGGGACGTGACGGTGTTCGTCAGCAACGACAAGGTGGTACTGGTCGCGCCACCCGGCGAGGCGGCGGTACTCGGGCCGCTCGACGTCGGACGGCTGCGGGCCGCCTTGCGTGACGCTGTCGTCGCGACGGCGGAAGAGACGGCCCAAACCTGACAACTACCGTTCCTACTTCTCAGTAGGTTAGAGTCGGCCCCGACGGAAGGGACCGGCCATGACGACCTACTTCGTGACGGGTGCGACGGGTTTCATCGGAAAACGCCTGGTCGCGCGGCTGCTCCGGCGGCCGGAGACGTCCGCGGTGTACGCGCTGGTCCGCGAGACCTCCCGCGAGCGCCTGGCCGCGCTGAGCCGGGACTGGGCGGGGGCGGACAAGCTGCGGCCCGTGGTCGGCGACCTCGGCGAACCGCGGCTCGGCGTCGACCCCGCCGAGTGCGGGCACCTCGACCACGTCGTCCACCTGGGCGCGGTCTACGACCTCACCGCCGGCGAAGAGGCCAACCGGCGCGCCAACGTCGAGGGCACCCGGCACCTGCTCGCCTTCGCCGCCGCGGCCGGCGCCGGGCTGGTGCACCACGTGTCGTCGATCGCCGTCGCGGGCGATCACGCCGGGCGGTTCACCGAGGCCGACTTCGACCTCGGCCAGCGCTTCGGCTCGCCGTACCACGCGACGAAGTTCCAGGCCGAGAAGCTCGTCCGCGAGCAGGCGCTGCCGTTCCGCGTCTACCGGCCGTCCGCGGTCGTCGGCGATTCGCGCACCGGCGAGATGGACAAGGTCGACGGCCCCTACTTCTTCCTCCCCGCGATCTCGCGGCTGGCGGCCCTGCCGAAGCGCCTCCCCCTGGCCGCGCCCGGCCTCGGCGCGACGAACCTGGTGCCGGTCGACTACGTCGTCGACGCGATGGAGTTCCTGATGCACCGGGACGCGCCGCCGGGGTCGACCTACCACCTCGCCGCCGCGTGGCCGCAGTCGCTCAACTCCGTCTACAACGCCTTCGCGCGCGCCGCCGGCGGGCCGGTCGTCCGGGCCGCGCTGCCCGCCCGGGCCTCGGGCGTGGTCCGGCGCGCGGGTGGGCGGGTCGCGAAGGCGGCCGCGGCCGGGATCGACCGCCTGCCCGGCGGCCGGGCCACGCGGGCCGCCGTCCTCGAAGAGCTGGGCGTCCCGCTCGAAGTGCTGCCGCACCTGAGCATGCCGGTCGAGTTCGACACCGCGCGCACCACGACCGCGTTGTTCGGCAGCGGCGTCGAACTGCCGGAGCTGCGGGACTACGCGGCGCCGCTGTACCGGTACTGGCAGGCCCACCTCGACCCCGACCGCGCCCGCCGCACCCACGGCCTCGCCGGGCGGACGGTGCTGATCACCGGCGCGTCGTCCGGGATCGGCCGGGCGTCGGCGCTGGCCGTGGCCCGCAAGGGCGCGAAGGTGATCCTCGTGGCCCGGCGCGCGTCGGAACTCGAAGAGGTGCGGGAGGAGATCCTCGCGGCGGGCGGCTCCGCGGCGGCGTACCCGTGCGACCTCACCGACGGCGACGCGGTCGACGCGCTCGTCAAGGACGTCCTCGGCGAGCACGGCGCGGTGGACGTGCTGGTGAACAACGCGGGCCGGTCGATCCGGCGCTCGGTCGCGCTGTCCACCGAACGGTTCCACGACTTCGAGCGCACGATGGCGATCAACTACTTCGGCCCGGTGCGGCTGATCCTCGGGTTCCTGCCGTCGATGACCGAGCGCCGGTTCGGCCACGTCGTCAACGTGACGACCATGGGCCTGCAGACCGACACCCCGCGCTTCTCCGCTTACCTGGCTTCGAAGGCGGCGCTGGAGGAGTTCGGGCTGGCGGCCGGGCGCGAGACGCTCTCGGACGGCGTCACGTTCACGTCGGTGCGGATGCCGCTGGTCCGGACCCCGATGATCGCGCCGACCGGCTACCGCGGCCTCCCGTCGAGCAGCCCGGAACGCGCGGCGGCCCTGGTGGTGAAGGCGTGCGAGGACCGGCCGGAGGTGCTGAGCCTGCCCGAAGGCCGCGCGGCCGAACTGGCGACGCTCGTGGCGCCGCGGCTCTCCCGCTTCGCCGCGCACCTGGCGTACTCGGCCGTGCGGGAGTCGGCGCCGGAGGCCCGCGACCTGCCCCGCCGGCCCGCGCCGGCGTCGGTCGCGGCGGCGGTCACCCGCTCGATCTGGCGCCGTCGTGCTTGATCCCCGCGTATTCCGCCGAAACCCTGGCACGGCGGCAACGGTACTTCTACCCTCGCGCGAGTCCCGTACAACGGTACGGGCGTGAACTGGGGAGTTCGAAATGCCGAGTAGCACCACTGGGGAACGCGCCGACAAGACGGCCGAGATCGGCACCGCCCGGCCCGCCTTCGGGTGACGGCAGGTGGGTGGTGGCCCACCGGGGTCGCCACCCACCGCCCGCCGATGGTCCGGCGCACGGCCATCGCACCCCGGACCGCCCCGGCCAGTACCATCGCTTTCCGGGTGTGATCGGGAGCGGAAGGCGGGCGCGGCGTGGACGTGGCGAGTCCTGCGCACGCCGCCGCGGAACCCGCGCCCTCGAAGGCTTCCCGGTCGCTGCTGCGCTGGGGGATCCACGCCGGCTGGGTCGTGCTGCTCGCGCTGGCCACCGAACTGCGCGTCGGGCGCTTCGGGTTCCACCCCTCCGACCAGGGGTTCATCCTCGCGCAGGCGTGGCGCGTGCTGCACGGCGAAGTCCCGCACGCCGACATCATCTCCGCGCGCCCGCTCGGCTCGGCCGTGCTGCACGTCGTCGACTTCGCCCTCCCGATGCCGCTGTTCTTCGGGTCGAGCTTCCTGTCCATGATCGAGATCGTCGTGGCGACGATCGCCTTCGCCGCGCTCGTCACCCGGCGCCGGGTGCTGGACTGGGGCCCGGGCATGACGGCGATGGTCGCGGCCGCGTCGCTGATCAACCTCAACGCCTTCCCGCTGATGGCCTGGCACACCGTCGACGGCATCGCGCTCACCGCGTGCGGCGCGTGGGCGCTGGACACCGGGCTGCGCACCGGCCGCGCGCTCGCCCGCCGCGGCGGGCTCGTGCTGCTCGGCTGCGCGGTGTTCGTCAAGCAGAGCTTCGCGCTGGCCGCCGTGATCGGCGTGCTGTGGCTGCTGCTGCACCCGGCCACCCGGACCGGGGCGCGGCGCGTGGTGCGGGTGCTGCTCGACCTGCTCGCGCTCGGCGCGCCCGGGCTGGCGTACGTCGCCTGGGTCGCCATCGGCGGCGGGTTCGCCGAGATGGTCGAGCAGCTCACCGGCGGCGTGCCCGCGTACGGCGAACGGCTGCTCGGGCTGTGGCTGGCCGACCCCGAGGCGCTGACCCGCGCACCGGTGCGCGAACTCGGGTTCTTCGCCGCGATCGCCGTGGTGCTGCTGGCCGTCCGGCTGCCCGGCGACCGGCTCGGCGCGGCCGGGCGGGCCGCGTCCTGGGTGCTGGTGCTCGCCGGGGCGGCCGCGGTGGTCTGGACCGTCGTCGACGGCCGGTTCACCGGCTCCTCGCGCTGGGCCGACGTCCTGTGGTGGATCGTCGCGGTCAGCGTGCCGGTGAACGCGGCCGTGGCGCGGAGGGTGCCGTGGGCCGGGCTGCTCGTGCTCGCCACCGGGTTCATGACCAGCCTGTCGTGGGGCAACGACACCCCGACGCTGCTCACCGGCACCCTCGCGCTGACGGCGTTGCTGCTGCTGAGCCACGTCGTCCCGCCCCGGCCGCGGCTGGCGCGCCGCTGGGTCACCGCGACGGCCGGGCTGACCGCGGTCGCGGTGTGCGGCTGGGTCGTCGTCGCGCGCCACGACCAGGCCGCCTACCTCGACCTCGGGCACGACCGGCTGACCGCGGACCTCGGCGACGTCAGCCCGGCGATGTCGGGCATCCGCACGAACCCCTCGACCTACGCCTACGTCCGGCAGATCCGCGACTGCCTCGACCGCTTCCCGGCCCCGCGCACGGCGGTCCTGCCGGACAACGCGTTCGCCTACCCCGCCTTCCGCCTGAACAACCCGTTCCCGCTGGAATGGCCGCTGCCCCTGGAAATCGTCGGCGACGCGCCCGAGCGGATGCTCGCGAAGAGCGACGAGCTCAACCGTGAAGGCGGGTACCTGGTGCTGTTCCAGACGGTGCCGAGCCGGTTGCTGGCGACCGGCGGCCCGGTCCCGGCGTCGGTCCCGGCCGACACGCCGGTGTTCACCTACCTCGGCCTGGAGACGGCGATCCAGGCCCGCCTCACCGGCCGCCCGGTGACCTGCGGCAGTTTCGTGGGCAAGTACGCGCCCTGAGCGGCGGGGCGCACCACCATCGCCCGCTCGTACTCCGCGAAGGCGGTTTCGACAGCACCGGGGTGCGCGGCCGAGTTCGGCGCCGGCGTGGCCGGGCGCTCAATCCGCCAGCAGGTCGTCCGGGCTCCCGCCCGCCAGCCCGGCCGGATTCGCTGAGCGCGCCCGCCGAACCGGACGCTTTCGGCGACCACCTCGGCACTGCGCACCCGCCATCGCCCGCTCGTACTCCGCGAAACACCGGGGTGCGCGGCCGAGTTCGGCACCGGCGTGGCCGGAAGCTCAATCCGCCAGCAGGTCGTCCGGGCTCCCGCTCGCCAGCCCGGCCAAGACGTCCAGCGCCGCACTCAAGATCTCCACCGGCGGCGCCGACACCGCGACCCGCACGGCGTTCGGCGCGTGCCCCGGCAGCACGGCGAACGCCGCCGCCGGGGAGAGCGCTATCCCGTGCCGGGCCGCGGCGGCCACGAACGTGTCCGCTCGCCAGTGGTCCGGCAGCTCCCACCAGCGGTGGTACGAAGCCGCGTCGCCGCGCAGGTCCGGGAGCTTCTCCCGGACCAGCAAGGCCCGCGCGGCGGCGTCGCGGCGTTTGGCGGCCTCGACTTCGGCGAGCGTGCCCGTCACGATCCACTGCGTCGCCGCTTCGACGGCGAAGCGCGACGCCGCCCAGCCACCCGAGCGCACCGACGACGCCAGCCGGGCGGCCCACCGCGGCGGCGGCACCAGGAAGCCCGCGGTCAGGCCGGGCGCGACGCGTTTGGACAGGCTGTCCACGAAGACGGTCCGCTCCGGCGCGTACGCGGCGAACGGCCGGACGTCGTCGCGCAGGAACGTGTAGATGCCGTCCTCGATCACCGGCAGGTCGAGCCGCTCGACGACTTCGGCCAGCTCCTCCCGCCGTCGCGCGGGCATCGTCGTGCCGAGCGGGTTGTGCAGCGTCGGCTGGACGTACAGGGCGCGCACCGGCTCCGCCGCGGCGAGGGCCGCCGGCACGAGGCCGTCCTCGTCGGTCTCGATCGGCACGAGCTCGATCCCGAGCCGCGCCGCCAGCGCCTTGACCACCGGGTACGTCAGCGACTCCACCGCGAGCCGCTCCCCCACCGGGACGAACGCGGCGATCGCCGCCGCGATGGCCTGCCTGCCGTTGCCGGTGAACAGGATCGTCGCGGGGTCCGGGCGCCACTCGCCGCGGGTGAGCAGCGCGGCCGCCGCCGTCCGGGCCGCCGGTGTCCCCGCGGCGCCGATCGGGTGCAGGGCCGCGGTGAGGACGTCCGGGCGCAGCAACGGTTCCAGTGCCTTCGCCAGCAGCGCCGACTGGTCGGGCAGGACGGCGAAGTTGAGTTCGAGGTCGACGCGGGCGTCGCCGGGCTCGGCGAGCGCGGGCTCGGGCGGCGGCTTCGCGGCCCGGACGAACGTGCCGCGGCCGACTTCGCCGACGGCCAGGCCGCGCCGGACGAGCTCGCCGTAGACGCGGGCGGCGGTGGAGTTCGCGATGCCGTGCTGCCGCGCGAACCGGCGCTGCGGCGGGAGCCGGTCGCCGGGGCGCAGCCGGCCGGCTTCGATGTCGGCCGCGAGGGTGTCCGCGACGACGCGGTAGTCGTCCATGTCCACCTTTCCCGCTTCCGGTCGCTCCTGAGCATGATCCCAGCCCGCTAGATTGGCCGTGGAGGTGCCATGACCGACAAGACCTGGGCCGAAGTCGACGACTACCTCACCGAAGCGCTGCTCGCCCCCGATCCGGTGCTCGACGACGCACTCGCCGACTCGGCCGCCGCCGGGTTGCCGTCCATCGCCGTCGCGCCCAACCAGGGCAAGCTGCTGAACCTGCTGGCCCGCCTGTCCGGCGCGCGGGCGATCCTCGAGATCGGCACGCTCGGCGGGTACAGCACGATCTGGCTGGCCCGCGCGCTCCCGGCCGGCGGCAAGCTGGTGACCTGCGAATACGAACCGAAACACGCGGAAGTCGCGAAGGCGAACCTGGCGCGGGCGGGCTTCGGCGAGGACGTCGCCGAGATCCGGGTCGGCGCCGCGCTGGACACGCTGCCCACGCTCACCGGGCCGTTCGACTTCGTGTTCATCGACGCCGACAAGGCCAACCTGGCGAACTACGTGCGGGCCGCGCTGGAGCTGTCCCGGCCGGGCACCACGATCGTCGTCGACAACGTCGTGCGCCAGGGCCGGGTCGCCGACGCGGGCAGCGACGACCCGAACGTCCGCGGCGCGCGGGAGATGTTCGACGTGCTCGCCGCCGAGCCGCGGCTGGACGCGACCGCCGTCCAGACCGTCGGCACCAAGGGGCACGACGGGTTCGTGCTGGGCATCGTCCGGTAACCGCTTTCCGAAGGCTCAGCGCGGTGGCCGGGCCACCGGTGACGGCGGCGGCACCACCTGGTGCGCCGCCGTCATGAAGCCGCGCCAGACGTCGGCCGGGACGACGTCTCCGGTCAGCTTCGCGCCGTGGGCGTCCTTGAGCCGCCGGTCGTCGTCGGAGCCGATCCAGACCGCGGTCGCGAGCTGCCCGGTGTAGCCGACGGCCCAGGCGTCCTGGTTGTCCGGGCTGTTCCCGTGCTCGGCCTCGCCGGTGCGCAGCACGGTGCCGCCGTCGTCGGTCAGGGTGCTGGTGACGTCACGGGCGACGCGGTGACTGGCGTCGTCGTCGCCGAACGCCGGGCTCGCGGTGTCCGGGGCCTCCCACACCACCGCACCGCTCTCGTCGCGCACCTTCGCGACCAGGTGCGGGGTCGCGCGCCGGCCGTCGGCGGCGAAGGTCGCGTAGGCGCCGGCCAGGTCGAGCGGCCGCACCGGGTACCGGCCGACCGCGATGCCCGGCCCGATGAGAAAGCCGTCCTTCTCGCGCATGGTCGGGACGCCGTCGACGGTCTCCGGGATGCCGGCCCGGCGCGCGGTCTCGCTCAGCGCGTCCGGGCCGAGCTGCTTGGCCAGCGCGACGAAGGGCCCGTCGGCGTGCTTCCCCATGGCCGTGCGCGGGGTGCACCTCGGGCCGCAGACGTCCGGGTACTGGAAGTTCTCGCCGAGGAACTCGAGCTTCGACGGCGACGGGATCGGCTGGTCGGCGCCGTAGCCGTGGCCCAGCAGCGCGGCGAGCGTGAAGGGGTAGAACGCCGAACCCGGCGCGTGCGAGGTGCCCGCGTAGTCGCGCACGCCCTGGTCGCCGCCGTTGTACGCGCGGACGGCCCCGGTCCGCGGGTCGACCGCGACGACGGCGCCGCGGAACTCTTTCGGTTCGCCCTTCAGCCGGTCCTGCAACGCTTTCCCGGCGGCGTCCTGCATCCCGCGGTCCAGCGTCGTCTCGACCGTCATGTTCCCCTGCTGGAGCCGGCCGAGCGGGAAGCCTGCCCGGTCGAGCTCGGCGAGCACCTGCTGCTTGACGTGGAATTCGTCGTAGGTCACGCGGCCCGCCCGCGTTTCCGAGGGCGGCTGGATCTCGGGACCGGGGTACGTCATCGCCTCGCCGCTCTTGACGTACCCGCGGCCGCGGAGCTTGTCGCGCACGTACTCCCAGCGCCGCCCGGCGTGCGCGTCGCCGGACGCGGCCGGGTCGTGCACCGACGGCGACTGGATCATCCCGGCGAGGAAAGCCGCTTCGCTCCAGGTGATCGAGTCGTCGAGCTTCTTGCCGAAGTAGGCGTTCATCGCCGCCGCGGGCCCGAACGTGCCGCGGCCGAAGGAGATGATGTTGACGTAGCTCTCGAAGATCTGTTCCTTGCTCTGCTCCTGCGTGATCTTCGTGGCCAGCACGAGCTCGGCGAACTTGCGGCCGATCGTGGCGTCGTCGTCGCCGGTGGACTTCTTGATGTACTGCTGGGTGATCCCGGACCCGCCGCCGACGCCGGTGAGGAACGCGCGGCCGATGCCGGTCGGGTCGAACCCCTGGTTGTCCCAGAAGGTCGGGTCCTCGGTGGCGATGATGGCGTCCCGCAGCTTCGCCGGCACCTGCGCGTAGGGCACGAACATCCGGTCGCCGTCGGCCGGGATCACCTTCAGCAGCTCGGAACCGTCGGAGTACTGCAGCACGACGGTCTTGTCGAGCCCGGCCAGCACCTCCTGCGGGCTGCGGACGTCGAGCACGAGGTAGGCGGCCCAGAACGCGATCAGCGGGACGCCGGCCAGCACGCCGAACGTCCAGTACGCGGTCCGCCGGATGCGCCGCCACCGCCGCCGTCGCGGGGTTTTGACGGCGGGTTCGTCGGTCGGCTCCTCGTTCGGCAAGGTCACGAACGGATGACGGCCGGACGGGTGAAAAGGTTCTGTGGAGAACTACCGCGGGTTGTTCGAATCCTGTCAAGACACGCCGTTAGCCGCCGCCGGCGCGCCTCCGGGGAGCCGCCGAGCGCGGTGGCGTCGAGCGCATGTGGTCCCGGACCGGGGCCAGCAGGCCGGCGAGGGTTTCGACGTCGGCGCGGGAGAGCGGCTCGAAGAGCAGGCCGCTGACCACCTCGATGTGCCCGGGCAGCACCTGCGCGAGCCGCTCGCGCCCGGCGTCGGTGATGGTGACCGTGGTGCTCCGCTCGTCGTCCGGCGACGGCGACCGCACCACCAGGCCGGCCTTCTCGAGCAGGCCCGCCTGGTAGGTCAGGCCGCTGCGGCTGTAGACGACGCCGTCGGCCAGGTCGGTCATGCGGTGGCTGCCCGTCGGCGAGTCCCCGAGCCGGGCCAGCAGCTGGAACTGCACGTAGCTGAGCTCGCCGGCCTCGCGCAGCTGCTGCTCGACCGCGTGCCGCAGCAGGCTGGTCACCTCGACGAGGTCGAAGTAGGCGCCGAGCTGCACGGGGTCGAGCGACGGTTGCGGCATGCCCGGAGTCTACTGCTTCGAATTCGAAGGAGTCTGGTGGTGCAGACTGGCGCCATGTCGCTGTCCGAGCTGGGCGCCGCGGTCCGCCGGCTGCGCGAGCGGGCCGAGCCGCCCGCCGGGCCGCGGACCGGGCGGCGGGTCCGCGGGCTCCGCCGGGAAGAGCTCGCCGAGCTGGCCGGGGTGTCCGCGGACTACGTGCGCCGGCTGGAGCAGGGCCGCCGCCACCCGTCGGCCGGCGTGGTGACCGCGATCGCCCGCGCACTGCGGATCAGCCGGGCGGACTACGAGCGGCTGTGCGCGCTCGCCGGGTACGCGGCCGCCGACGGGCAGGTGCCGCGCGAGGCCGGGTCGGCGGCGATCCGGCTGCTGGAGCGGTTCGGCGGCACCCCGGCGTTCCTGACCGACCGGGCGTGGAACGTCGTCGCCGTCAACGGTGCGTGGCTGGCGCTCGGCGGCGGGGCGGCGACCGGGAGCGGCCGGGACTGGAACGTCGCGTGGCGCACGTTCCGCGACGCGCGCGGGGAGATCTCCCGGACCGACGAGCACCAGGCCGGGTTCCGCGCCGCGCTCGCCGCCCGGCTCCGCGACACGCACCTGCGGTACCCCGCCGACGAGGGACTCGCCGGCCTCGTCGACGAGCTGCGGAGCACCAGCCGGGCGTTCGACGCGTTGTGGCGCGCCCCGGAAACGGTGTCGGCGTACGAGAACCGCGCGGTGTTCCGCACGCCGGACGGCGAGGACGTCGCGCTCGACGGCAGCCTGCTCGACGTGCCAGGGGACGACCTGATGGCGGTGGTCCTCACCGCGGCGCCGTCCTCGCCCGACGCGGTCCGCCTCGCCGAGGTCGTCCGCGCCGCCCGCGGGCCGGCCGTGCTCAGGGTGGGCCAAGCCGGCCCAGGCTGAGCCCGGCCGCGACCACGATCCTGAGCCGTGTGGATCAAGGGTGACCGGCAACACTTGCTTTGAATTCGAAGCAGTTGTAGCGTGGTCCGCAGTTGCTTCGAATTCGAAGCACATGGCTCTCACCGAAAGCGAGAACTCCGATGAAGGCAGTGCGTTTCCACGACTACGGCGGCCCGGAAGTCCTGCGCTACGAGGACGTGGACCTGCCGGTGCCGGGCGCGGGGCAGGTCCGGCTCCGGGTCGCCGCGACGTCGTTCAACTCCGTCGACGGCAACATCCGCGGCGGCTTCATGCGCGGCCCCATCCCCGTCGAGCTGCCCCACACCCCGGGCATCGACGTCGCCGGCACGGTCGACGCGCTCGGTGACGGCGTCGACGGCCTGGCGGCCGGCGACCGGGTCGTCGGCTTCCTGCCGATGGACGGCCCCGGCGCGGCCGCGGAGTACGTCGTCGCACCGGCCGAGGCCCTGACGGCGGCGCCCCGGGACGTCCCGCTGGCCGACGCGGCCGCGTTGCCGCTGGTCGGCCTGACCGCGCGGCAGGCGCTCTTCGACCACGGCGGGCTGCGCTCGGGGCAGCGCGTGCTGATCAACGGCGCCGGCGGCGCGGTCGGCGGCTACGCCGTGCAGCTGGCCAAGGGGGCCGGCGCCCACGTCATCGCGACGGCGAGCCCGCGCAGCACCGACGCGGTCAAGGCCGCCGGCGCCGACGAAGTCGTCGAGCACACCACGACACCGGTGACTGCGGCGGTGACCGAGCCGGTCGACCTGGTGCTCAACCTCGCCCCGGTCGACCCGGCGGAGCTGGCCGCGCTGGTCACCCTGATCCGGCCGGGCGGCGCGCTGGTGAACACGACGGTGTGGATGCCGGCGCCGTCCGACGAGGAACGCGGCGTGCGCGGCATCGACCTGTTCGTCCGCAGCGACGCCGATCAGCTGGCGAAGCTGGTGGCCCTGGTCGACCAGGGCGAGCTGCGCGTCGACGTGGCCGAGCGGGTGCCGCTGGCCGAGCTGCCGGCGTTGCACGCACGGGCGGCCGAGGGCGCGGTGCACGGCAAGGTCGTCGTCGTCCCGGCCTGAGCGCTATCCGAGCCAACGACCCGCGCACCCCGCCGCCGAGTGCGCGGCAAAGTGGTCGCCGCCCCGCCTGAGCGCTACCCGAGCTGACAATGGTCCGAGCGTCAGGAGAGGAAGGCGCGGAGGAGGGACGCCGTGCCTTCGATGTGCTCCGCCATCGCCTGGCGGGCGGCGGGGGCGTCGCCGGCGAGGATCGCGTCGACGATGGCCTCGTGCTGGGCGTTCGAGTGCTCGAGGTTGGGCGGCAGCAAGGGGATCCGGTCGAGCAGCTGGTTGACGCGGGTGCGGGCGTCGGCCATCGCCGTGGTCAGGGAGCCGGATGCGGTGACCTCGGCGATCGCCAGGTGCAGGCGGGAATCCTTGCGCCGGTAGTCCTCGAGGTCCGCGCCCGCGGCCTCGGCGAGCGTGCCGGTGAGGTGCTGCCGGTCGGCGGGGCTCAGCGACCGCGCCGCGGCCATCTCGGCGGCGCCGGTTTCGAGGACGTACCGGAGGCTCAACGCGTCCTCCAGCCCGACGGCGTCGACCTTGCCGCTGGGTGACTTCTCGGAAGGTGCGGGGAGGCTCTCGTTCACGAACGTGCCGCCGTACCGACCTCGGCGTGACTCCACGTAACCGGCGTCGGAGAGCGCCCGGATGGCTTCCCGCAACGTCACGCGGCTGACCCCGAGCCGCTCGGCGAGCTCCCGTTCCGACGGCAGCCGCTCCCCCGCGCCGACCACGCCGAGCCGGATGGCCTGCAGCAGCCGCTCGACCGTCTCCTCGAAGGCGTTGCCCGTGCGAACCGGCCGGAACAGCGCTTCACCGGCATTCGCCACCGACGTCGACTCCATCCCGCGAGTCTAGGCGCCGCACGCCGGCCGCGGTCACCCTGCGTTCCCGCGCCGGTGTTCGCGGCGCGGAAAACCGGTGGATCGAGACGGCCACGGTGAGCGACGATGGAGCGACCGACACCGCACATCGACGCAGGGGGCGATCCGGTGCACTTCCTGATGGCCGAGGACTTGGTCCACGAACGGGAGAACGAGTTGCGCCACGGCGTGCGCAACCGCCCACCCGGGCGCGCGACGCCGAAACGCCACACGGGCACGAAAAGACAGCAGTTCGGCTGGACCCTGGTCGAAGTCGGCCTGCGGCTGGCGGTCGAGCCGGAAGACGAGCCGCGCTGAGCCGAAGCGGCACTTTCACGTGAAAGTGCGTGTCACCCCAGGTCCGCACTTTCACGTGAAAGTGCGGACCTCAGGTCAGCACTCGATGACGTTCACCGCCAGGCCGCCGCGGGCGGTTTCCTTGTACTTGACGCTCATGTCCGCGCCCGTCTCGCGCATCGTCTTGATCGCCTTGTCCAGCGTCACCACGTGGCTGCCGTCGCCGCGCATCGCCATGCGGGCCGCGTGGATCGCCTTCGACGCGCCCACCGCGTTGCGCTCGATGCACGGGATCTGGACCAGGCCGCCGACCGGATCACAAGTGAGCCCGAGGTGGTGCTCCACCCCGATCTCCGCCGCGTTCTCCACCTGGGCCGGTGAGCCGCCGAGGACCTCCGTCAGGCCCGCCGCGGCCATCGCCGACGCCGAGCCGACTTCGCCCTGGCAGCCGACTTCGGCGCCCGAGATCGAGCCCGTCTGCTTGAGGATCGAGCCGATCGCGCCCGCCGTGAGCATGAACTTGACGATGCCGTCGTCGGTCGAGTGGCGGATGAAGCGCTGGTAGTAGTGCAGCACCGCCGGGATGATCCCCGCCGCGCCGTTGGTCGGGGCCGTCACCACGCGGCCGCCCGCGGCGTTCTCCTCGTTGACCGCCAAGGCGTACAGGCTCACCCAGTCCATCGCGTACAGCGGGTCGTCCAGGCCGTCCTCGGCCAGGAGCTTCTCGTGCAACGCCTTCGCGCGCCGCGGTACCTTCAGGCCGCCCGGGAGGACGCCTTCGTGCGTGCAGCCGTTGCGGACGCACTCGGCCATGACGGCCCAGATGTCCAGGAGCCCGTCGCGCACCTCTTCGCGCGAGCGCCAGGCCAGCTCGTTCGCCAGCATGACCTCGCTGATCGGCAGCCCGGTTTCCGCGCAGTGCCCGAGCAGGTCCGCGCCCGTGCGGAACGGGTACGGCACCGGCGTCGAGTCCTCGACGAACACCGCGTCGGTCTCGTAGGACTCGTCGCGCACGAATCCGCCGCCGACCGAGTAGTACGTCCGCTCGCGCAGCAGCTCACCGGCGGCGTCGAACGCGCGGAAGACCATGCCGTTCGGGTGCGCGGGCAACGACTTGCGGCGGTGCATGGTGAGGTCGTTGTCCTCGTCGAACGCGATCTCGTGCGTGCCGCCGACTTTCAGCCGCCCGGACTCGCGGATCTCCGCGATCTTGCCCGGCACGGTGTCGGTGTCGATCTCTTCGGGACGCTCACCGGAAAGCCCGAGCAGGACGGCTTTGTCGCTGCCGTGGCCGAAGCCGGTCGCGCCGAGCGAGCCGAACAGCTCGGCCTGCACGCGGGAAGTCCGCGCGAGGTCGTCACCGAGTCCGTCCACAAAGGTCAGTGCCGCCCGCATCGGCCCGACGGTGTGGGAGCTCGACGGGCCGATGCCGATGGAAAACAGGTCGAAGACGCTGATCGCCATTGATCCGCCCCTTCCTATCGCGCCAGCAGAGAGCTGGCTTCTTGCGCGGCCGGGCCCTGGTCGGCGAGGTGCTGCAGGTTCGACGGCAGCTCCTCCCCACGGTAACCCTTGGTCTGCGCGTAGAGCCGTCCCGCGCGGTAGGACGAGCGCACCAGCGGTCCCGCCATCACGCCCGCGAAGCCCATCGCCTCGGCAGCCTTCGAGTGCTCGACGAACTCTTCGGGCTTGACCCACCGGTCCACCGGGTGGTGCCGCGGCGACGGACGCAGGTACTGCGTGATCGTCAGGATCTCGCACCCCGCATCGACCAGGTCCTGCATCGCCGGAGCCACCTCATCCGGCGTCTCACCCATGCCCAGGATCAGGTTCGACTTCGTCACCAAACCCGCCTCACGCGCCTTCGTGATGACCTCGAGCGAACGCGCATAGCGGAAGCCCGGACGGATCCGCTTGAAGATCCGCGGAACCGTCTCCACGTTGTGCGCCAACACCTCAGGCCGCGACCCGAACACCTCAGCCAGCTGCGCCGGATCCGCGTTGAAGTCCGGGATCAGCAACTCGACCCCCGTACCCGGGTTCAACGCGTGAATCTGGCGCACGGTCTCCGCGTACAGCCACGCGCCGCCGTCCTCAAGGTCATCACGGGCGACACCGGTGACCGTCGAGTACCGCAAGCCCATGGCCTGCACGGATTCGGCGACCTTCCGCGGCTCAGTCCGGTCCAGCTCGGCAGGCTTACCCGTGTCGATCTGACAGAAGTCACAGCGGCGCGTGCACTGATCGCCACCGATCAGGAACGTGGCCTCCCGGTCTTCCCAGCACTCGTAAATGTTGGGACAACCAGCCTCTTCGCACACCGTGTGCAGACCCTCACGGCGCACCAGGCCCTTGAGTTCGGTGAACTCCGGCCCCATCCGCACCCGCGTCTTGATCCACGGCGGCTTCTTCTCGATCGGCGTCTCACTGTTGCGTACCTCGAGACGCAGCAGCTTCCGGCCCTCGGGCAGCGCGCTCACCGGGACAGGTCCGCGTACAACGGGTGCTTCGCGGCCAGCGCCTCGACGCGGTCGCGCAGCTTCGAGCGCAGGGCGTCGTCGAAGTCCGGCTTCAGCGCCTCGGCGATGACGTCGGCGACCTCGGTGAAGTCCTCGGCCTGGAACCCGCGGGTGGCGAGCGCCGGCGTGCCGATGCGCAGACCGGAGGTGATCATCGGCGGGCGCGGGTCGAACGGGACGGCGTTGCGGTTGACCGTGATGCCGACCTCGTGCAGCCGGTCCTCGGCCTGCTGACCGTCCAGGGTGGACTGGACGAGGTCGACCAGCACCAGGTGGACGTCGGTGCCGCCGGTCAGCACGCGCACCCCCGCGTCGGCGCAGTCCGCCTGCGACAGCCGCGATGCCAGGATCCGCGAGCCTTCCAGGGTGCGCTGCTGGCGCTCCTTGAACTCCTCGCTCGCGGCGATCTTCAGCGCGACGGCCTTGGCCGCGATGACGTGCTCGAGGGGCCCGCCCTGCTGGCCGGGGAACACCGCCGAGTTGATCTTCTTCGCCAGCTCCTGCCGCGACAGGATCAGGCCGCCGCGCGGGCCGCCCAGGGTCTTGTGCGTGGTCGTGGTGACGATGTCGGCGTGCGGCACCGGCGACGGGTGCAGCCCGGCCGCGACCAGCCCGGCGAAGTGCGCCATGTCGACCATCAGCTTGGCCTCGACCAGGTCCGCGATCCGGCGGAACTCGGCGAAGTCGAGCTGACGCGGGTAGGCGGACCAGCCGGCGATGATCAGCTTCGGCTTGTGCTCGACGGCCAGGCGCTCGATCTCGGCGAGGTCGACGATGCCGGTCTCTTTGTCGACGTGGTAGGCGACGACGTTGTAGAGCTTGCCCGAGAAGTTGATCTTCATCCCGTGCGTCAGGTGCCCGCCGTGCGCCAGGTCGAGGCCGAGGATCGTGTCGCCCGGCTTGAGCACGGCGAACATCGCGGCCGCGTTGGCCTGCGCGCCCGAGTGCGGCTGGACGTTGGCGTGCTCGGCGCCGAACAGGGCCTTCGCGCGGTCGATGGCGAGCTGCTCGACGACGTCGACGTGCTCGCAGCCGCCGTAGTAGCGGCGGCCGGGGTAGCCCTCGGCGTACTTGTTGGTCAGCACCGACCCCTGCGCCTCGAGCACGCCCACCGGGGCGAAGTTCTCCGACGCGATCATTTCCAGGGTGGACTGCTGGCGGGTCAGTTCGTCGGCGACGGCCGCGGCGACCTCGGGGTCGACTTCGGACAGGTGCTGGTCGAACGTCGTCATCAGTTCTCCTGGGTGAGCGCGGCGTACGCGGCGGCGTCGAGCAGGTCCGGCACGTCCCCGGTCAGACGCACCTTCAGCAGCCAGCCTTCCGTGTACGGGTCGGAGTTGATGACCTCGGGGGTGTCGGCTGTGGTGCCGTTCACCTCGACGACCTCGCCGGAGACGGGCGCGTACAGCTCGCTGACCGACTTGGTCGACTCGACCTCGCCGAACACCTCGCCGGCGGTGATCGCCGAGCCGGCGTCCGGCAGCTGGACGAACACGATGTCACCGAGTGACTCGGCGGCGAAGGCGGTGATGCCCACGGTGGCGACGCCGTCTTCGACGGACAGCCACTCGTGTTCCTTGGTGTACTTCAGGTTTTCGGGGATGCTCACAGCTGGGAGTCCTTTACGCGCGGGAGTAGAAGGGAAGGGCGACGACCTCGACGGGCTCGATCCTGCCCCGGATGTCGACGGAGAGCTCGGTGCCGGGCTCGGTGTACGCCCGATCGACGTACGCCATGGCGATGGGGTGACCCAGCGTCGGCGACAGCGCGCCGCTGGTGACCTCGCCGATCTCCTTGCCGTCGGCCAGGAGCTTGTAGCCGTGCCGCGGGGCGCGGCGACCGGCGCCCTTGAGCCCGACGCGCACGCGCGGGACGTCCTGCTTGGACCGTTCCTCCAGCGCCGCGCGGCCGACGAAGTCGCCCGGCTTCTCGAACTTGACGACGCGGCCGAGCCCGGCTTCGAACGGGCTCTGGTCGAGGGTGAGTTCGTTGCCGTACAACGGCATCCCGGCTTCCAGCCGCAGCGTGTCGCGGCAGGCCAGGCCGGCCGGGACCAGGCCGTGGCCCTCGCCCGCCTCGGTCAGGATCCGCCAGACCGCCGGGGCCTCGTCGGCGTTCACGAACAGCTCGAAGCCGTCTTCGCCGGTGTAGCCGGTGCGGGCGAGCAGGACGTCGTGGCCCTTCACGACCGCCGGGACGCTGGCGTAGTACTTGAGCGCGGCCAGGTCGGCGTCGGTCACCGAGCCGAGGATCGCCGCGGCGTTCGGGCCCTGGACGGCGATCAGCGCGGTGGTCTCGCTCCGGTCGTCGACGACGGCGTCGAAGCCCGCGACCCGCTCGGCGAGGGCGTCCGCGACGACCTTCGCGTTGCCCGCGTTGGCGACGACCAGGTAGTGCTCGTCGGCGAGGCGGTAGACGACGAGGTCGTCGAGCACGCCGCCGTCGGCGTCGCAGATCATCGTGTACCGCGCCCGGCCGGGCTTGACGCCGGTCAGGTTGCCGACCAGCGCGAAGTCCAGGACGTCGGCGGCCTGCGCCCCGGTGACGTGGATTTCGGCCATGTGCGAGAGGTCGAACAGGCCGGCCGCCTCGCGGACGGCCTTGTGCTCGGCCAGCTCGCTGGCGTAGCGGACCGGCATGGACCAGCCGGCGAAGTCGGTGAACAGCGCACCGAGTCCCTTGTGGACTCCGTGCAGGGAAGTTTCGCGTGACACGGATCAGCCTTCGTAAGTGTTGAGGGGCGGGCAGGAGCACACGAGGTTACGGTCGCCGCGGGCGCCGTCGATGCGACGCACCGGGGGCCAGTACTTGTTCTTGCGCGACACCCCGGCCGGGTACACGGCCAGCTCGCGGTCGTACGCCTTGTCCCACTCCCCCACCAGCGTCTCGGCGGTGTGCGGGGCGCCCCGCAGCGGCGACTCCTCGGCGCTCCAGCGACCGGCGGCGACCTCGTCGATCTCCGCGCGGATGGCGATCATCGCGGCGATGAACCGGTCGATCTCGCCGAGGTCCTCGGACTCGGTCGGCTCGACCATCAGCGTGCCGGCGACCGGGAACGACATGGTCGGCGCGTGGAAGCCGTAGTCGATGAGCCGCTTCGCGACGTCGTCGACCGTCACGCCGGTTTCCTTGGTGATCTGGCGCAGGTCGAGGATGCACTCGTGCGCGACCAGACCGTCCTGGCCCGTGTAGAGCACCGGGTAGTGCGGGGCCAGGCGCGAAGCGACGTAGTTCGCGGCCAGCACGGCGACCTTCGTCGCGGCGGTCAGGCCGGGCGCGCCCATCATCCGGACGTAGGCCCAGGAGATCGGCAGGATCGACGCCGAGCCGTAGGGCGCGCCGCTGATCGGGCCGACGCCGGTCTCGGGACCGGCCTGGTCCAGCAGCGGGTGGTTCGGCAGGTACGGCGCGAGGTGCGCGCGCACCGCGACCGGGCCGACGCCGGGGCCGCCACCGCCGTGCGGGATGCAGAAGGTCTTGTGCAGGTTCAGGTGCGAGACGTCGCCGCCGAACTCGCCCGGCTTGGCCAGGCCCAGCAGGGCGTTGAGGTTCGCGCCGTCCACGTACACCTGGCCGCCGCCGTCGTGGACGATCTTGGCCAGCTCGTCGATGTCGTGCTCGTAGACGCCGTGCGTGGACGGGTAGGTGACCATGATCGCGGCGAGCGTGTCCTGGTGGGCGTCCACCTTGGCCCGCAGGTCGGCCAGGTCGACGTTGCCCTCGTCGGTGCACTTCACGACGACCACGCGCATCCCGGCGAGCACCGCGGAAGCCGCATTGGTGCCGTGCGCGGACGACGGGATCAGGCAGACGTCACGGGCGTCGTCGCCGTTCGCGCGGTGGTACGCGCGGATCGCGAGGAGCCCGGCCAGCTCGCCCTGGCTGCCCGCGTTGGGCTGCAGGGACACCTTGTCGTAGCCGGTGACCTCGGCCAGCCACTCCGCGAGCTGCCCCACGAGCGTGTGGTAGCCCTCGGCGTCTTCGGCCGGCGCTAACGGGTGGATGCCGGCGAACTCGCGCCAGCTGATCGGCTCCATCTCGGTGGTGGCGTTGAGCTTCATCGTGCAGGAGCCGAGCGGGATCATGCCGCGGTCGAGCGCGTAGTCCAGATCGGACAGCTTGCGCAGGTAGCGCAGCATCGCCGTCTCGGAGCGGTGGGTGCCGAAGACCTCGTGGCCCATGAAGCCGCTCTCGCGGGCCAGGCCGTTCGGGAGCGCGACGCCGTCTTCGAGGTCGCCTTCGACGCCGAACGCCTTCAGGACCTGCGCCGCGATCGCGGGGGTGCTGACCTCGTCGAAGGCGACGCGGACGTGGTCGGCGTCGACGTGCCCGAGGTTGATGCCGGCTTCACGGGCGGCCGCGTGGACCTCGGCGGCCTGGCCGGGGACGTGCGCGACGACGGTGTCGAAGAAGGACTCGTGGACGACCTCGACGCCGGTCTTGCGGAGGGCTGCGGCGAAGCCCGCGGCGAGGCCGTGGACGCGCCGGGCGATCTTCTTCAGGCCGTCCGGGCCGTGGTAGACCGCGTACATCGCGGCCAGCACGGCCGGGAGGACCTGCGCGGTGCAGATGTTGGACGTCGCCTTCTCGCGGCGGATGTGCTGCTCACGGGTCTGCAGCGCGAGGCGGTAGGCGGAGTTGCCGTCGGCGTCGACCGAGACGCCGACCAGCCGCCCGGGCAGCGAGCGCTCGAGGCCGGCACGCACGGACATGTACCCGGCGTGCGGGCCGCCGTAGCCGAGCGGGACGCCGAAGCGCTGCGTCGAACCGGCGGCGACGTCGGCGCCGAACTCGCCGGGTGCGGTGACCAGCGTCAGGGCGAGCAGGTCGGCGGCGACGGTGAACAGCGCGCCCGCGGCCTTCGCCGACTCGGAAATCGCGTGGTAGAAGCCGCGGCCGCGCAGCACGCCGGACGCGCCGGGGTACTGGGCGACGACGCCGAAGAACTCGTCCGGCAGGCCGGTGAGCAGGTCGCGGACCTCGACCTCGATGCCCAGCGCCTCGACCCGGGTGCGCACGACGGCGATGGTCTGCGGCAGGCACTCGGCGTCCAGGACGACTTTGTTGGACTTCGACTTGGACGCGCGGCGCATCAGCGTGACGGCCTCGGCGACGGCGGTCGACTCGTCCAGCAGGGACGCGTTCGCGGTGGCCAGGCCGGTCAGGTCGGCGACCATGGTCTGGAAGTTGAGGAGGGCTTCGAGCCGGCCCTGCGAGATTTCCGGCTGGTAGGGCGTGTACGCGGTGTACCAGGCGGGGTTCTCGAGGACGTTGCGGCGGATCACGCCGGGGGTGACGGTGTCGGAGTAGCCGAGGCCGATCATCTGCGTCATCGGCCGGTTGCGCGCGGCGAGCGCGCGCAGCTCCGCGGTGGCTTCCTCTTCGGACGCGGCGGGCGGGAGGCTGAGTTCCTTCGTCGCGCGGATCGCGCTCGGGACGGCGGCGCCGACGAGGGCGTCCAGGCTGCTGTAGCCGCATTCGGCCAGCATTTTCGCGCGCTCGGCCTCGGACGGGCCGATGTGGCGGGCGTCGAACTGCGTGGAGGTGATCGGGAGCTCCTCGGGCCGGGCACACAACGGTGCGCTGGGAACTCCCCCTCTGTCATGGCACCTGAGAGTTTCACCGCGTGTGAAGCGGCTTTCACCTTGGGTGAGGCGCGGGTGCGCCTGCTTTCCAGAGTGGCCTCGCGCGAAGCGGTAGCAGGTACCTGAGAGATTCCGGGGAGTTTGCTCCTTCGGTGCCCCACCGACTTCGTGAGGGCTCTCCCGCCTCGGCTCAACGGCCCGATCTGCAGTTGTGGCGGTTACGGTACCCGGCGGTTCCGGCGGGCGTCTACACAACCCGGCCAACGCCACAGTGATCCTCGACCCCACGTCGACCAGCGGGTCAGGGCTCGCCGTCGACCCGGCGCGCGACCCCGCCGGCGAGCGCGGGCGGGCGGCGGACCCGGCCCGAGGGCAGGACCAGCCGCTTCAACGGCCCGCCGAGCGGGACCGGCGGGTGGCCCGCACCCAGCAGGACCTGCTCCACGATCTGCTCGGCGTGCCAGGCCACCGAGTCGTTGAGCCGGTCCAGGGACGGGCGGTCGCCGTCGAAGACGTCCTCGTCGGCCAGCGTCACCTCGTAGTACGGGCAGCCGGGCGGGACCGCGATCGCCTCCTCGATCGCCCGGGCGCCGTCGAGGGGGTCGTCGAAGCCGGCTTCGAGCAGCGCCGACCGGTAGATCCGCGCCGCCCGCGCGCGCATGCGAGGCCCGTAGCGGACCACCACCGGGAGACGGCCGGTCAGGTCGGGCACGGCCAGGCCGTGCAGCAGCATGATCGGCGGCACCGAGTGCACCAGCCGCGGCGCGGGCCCGGCCAGCTCGCGGGCGGTGGTGCGGACGCGGTCGGCCATCGCGTCCGGGAGGCCGAAGTAGCGGAAGTCGACGTTGCCGAACCCGAGCCCGTCGGCCACCAGCGACGCCAGCAGCTCGCCGTACCCCCAGATCGGCGACAGCACCACGACCGGTGGCGCCGCGACGACCGGCGACGGCACGGGCGGGCGCGTCGCCTCCTGCTCCGGCACCTGGATGACCAGCCGCGGCGGCTCGTGCCAGTCGTGCACCTCGGCGACCCGCCAGTAGAGTCCGAGCGGCCGCCACAGCTCGCCGAGGACCTCGTGCTCGAGGATCCGGCGAGCCTCGGCGTCGTCGTGCGGGAAGTCCCGCGGCGGCACGACCCCGACGTAGTGGTGGTAGGTGACGCGGACCTCGTCGCCGCGGGTGGCCGAGCGGATCCGCATCTCCCAGTCGATCGGCGACGCGGCGATGAGGTTGGCCACCTGCGTGCCGGGCGAGGAGTAGACGAGCGCGGTGGCCTGCCGGAGGAACTGCCCGGCCTGGTCGATGCCTTCCCGCAGCGCCTTCGCGGCTTGGGCGACGTGCACCGGCGAAGCGAGCGAGTCGGGCAGCACCCCGGCGACGCGCAGCAGCTCGGCCTCCCCGAGCCCGGTCACCTCGGCGAGCTGCGCCCAGTGGTCGAAGACGGTGACCTTCGGCGCGTGCCGGTGCTCGATCCAGCTGCGCAGGGTCGACGTCGGAACGCCGATGCGCCTGGCGGCCTCGTCCAGGGAGAGGCCCCGGGAGCGGATCCCGGCCCGGACCGCTTCCGCCCACTCGTCGGCGCGCCAGTGCGTCACCTCACAAAGCTAACGAAACCCGCTAGCTTTGCGCGGGGACGAATCGCCCACGCCGGCTCGACGCTGGTCACCATGACCACCACCGTGATCGCCCTCGTCCTGATCGTCGGCACGCTGACCTTCGCCGCCGGGGCGTTCCTCGCCGCCGAGATCGCCACCCGCATCCTGCGGCGGCGCGAACGCCAGATCTCCGAAGAGCGCAAGACCCTCAACGCGGCCTGGAAGTACCTGCGGGAGGTGTACGGCGTGCGGAAACCCGGGGCGAAGACGCGCCGTTAGAGCGGGGTGACGTACGCGCCGGAGATGCCGCCGTCGACCAGGAACTGCGACGCCGTGATGAAGCTGGCGTCGTCGCTGGCGAGGAACGCCACCGCCGCCGCGATCTCCTCCGGCTCGGCGAACCGGCCGACCGGGACGTGCACCAGCCGCCGTGCCGCGCGTTCCGGGTCCTTCGCGAACAGCTCCTTGAGCAGCGGGGTGTTCACCGGCCCCGGGCACAGCGCGTTGACGCGGATGTTCTCCCGCGCGAACTGGATGCCCAGCTCGCGGCTCATCGCGAGCACCCCGCCCTTGGACGCGGTGTAGGAGATCTGCGACGTCGCCGCGCCCATCACCGCGACGAACGACGCGGTGTTGACGATGGAACCGCGGCCCTGGCGCTGCATGTGCGGCAGGACGGCCTTGCAGCACAGGTACACCGACGTCAGGTTGACGCGCTGCACGCGTTCCCACGCCTCGATGCCGGTGGTCAGGATGGAGTCGTCCTCGGGCGGCGAAATCCCGGCGTTGTTGAACGCGACGTCGACCGAGCCGAACTGCTCGACCGTGCTGTGGAACAGGTTCTCGACCTGCTCGGCGTCGGTGACGTCGGCCTGGATGAACGCGCCGCCGATCTCGTCGGCGACCGCCTTGCCGACGGCCGGGGTCAGGTCCGCGATGACGACCTTCGCCCCTTCGCTCGCCAGGCGGCGGGCCGAAGCCAGCCCGATGCCGCTCGCGCCGCCGGTGATGACCGCCACGCGGCCTTCGAATCGCTGGACCATTACTCCTCCGTGCTGAGAAAGACGTTCTTGGTTTCGGTGAACGCCGCCGCGGCGTCGGGGCCCAGCTCACGGCCGAGGCCGGACTGCTTGAACCCGCCGAACGGCGTCCAGTAGCGCACCGAAGAGTGCGAGTTGACCGAGAGGTTGCCGGCTTCGACGCCGCGCGCCACCCGGAACGCGCGCCCGGCGTCCCGGGTCCAGATCGACCCCGAAAGGCCGTACTCGGTGGCGTTCGCCATGCGGATCGCGTCGGCCTCTTCGGCGAACGGCACGACGGCGACGACCGGGCCGAACACCTCCTCCGCCGCGGCCGGGTGCCGCAGGTCGGGCGGGGTGAGGACGGTCGGCGGGAACCAGAAGCCCGCACCCGACGGCGCGGTGCCGCGGAAGGCGACCGGCGCGTCGCCGGGCACGTAGGAAGCGACCTTCTCCCGGTGCGCGGCCGAGATCAGCGGCCCCATCTCGGTCTTCTCGTCGCCGGGGTCGCCGACGACGACGCCGTGCACAGCGGGTTCCAGCAGCTCCATGAACCGGTCGTACGCGCTCGCCTGCACCAGGAACAGCGAGCGGGCGCAGCAGTCCTGGCCCGCGTTGTCGAAGACGCCGTAGGGCGCGGTCGCGGCGGCCTTCTCCAGGTCGGAATCGGCGAAGACGATGTTCGCGTTTTTGCCGCCCAGCTCCAGCGTCACGCGCTTCACCCGGGCCGCGCAGCCGGCCATGATCTGCTTGCCGACCTCGGTGGAGCCGGTGAAGACGACCTTGCGCACGCCCGGGTGGTCCACGAACCGCTGCCCGACCACGGATCCCTTGCCGGGCAGCACCTGGAAGACGTCGTCGGGGATGCCCGCCTCGCGCGCCAGCTCGCCCAGCCGGATCGCCGTGAGCGGCGTCAGCTCGGCGGGCTTGAGGACGACGGTGTTGCCGGCGGCGAGCGCGGGCGCGAAACCCCAGCCCGCGATCGGCATCGGGAAGTTCCACGGCACGATCACGCCGACGACGCCCAGGGGTTCCTGGAAGGTGACGTTGACGCCGCCCGGCACCGGGATCTGCTTGCCGATCAGGCGTTCCGGGGCGGCGGAGTAGTAGTTGAGGACATCGCGGACGTTGCCCGCTTCCCAGCGCGCGTTGCCGATGGTGTGCCCGGAGTTCTCGACCTCGAGCCGCGCGAGGTTCTCGAGGTCGCCCTCGACGGCGCCGGCGAAGCGGCGCAGCAGCCGCGCGCGGTCGCCGGGGGTGACGTCGCGCCAGGCCGGGAACGCCGCCTGCGCGCGGGCGATCGCCGCGTCGGTCTCCTCCGCGCTGGTCAGCGGGATGGTCCGCACCACCTCCTCGGTGGCGGGGTTCAGGACGTCGAAGGTGCTCATCGGTTCTCCTCGGTCGCGTCGACGAGCGCGGCGAACAGCCGGACGTCGTCGCTGTCCTGCTCGGGGTGCCACTGCACGCCCAGCGCGAATTCGCCCGGGATCTCGGCGGCCTCGATCGTGCCGTCGGCGGCCCAGCCGACCGGTTCGAGGCCGGCGCCGAGCCGGTCGATCGCCTGGTGGTGGTAGCACAACGTCTTGGTCTCCGACCCCAGGATCGCCGCCGCCCGGCTCCCCTCGGCGAGGGTGACGGTGCCCCGGCCGAACGTCGCGGGCGCGGGCTGGTGCTCGGTGGTCCCCCGCGCGTCCGGCAGGTGCTGGACCAGCGATCCCCCGAGGGCGACGCTCATCACCTGCAGGCCGCGGCACACGCCGAGCACCGGCTTCCCGGCCTTCCGCGCGGCCGCGAACAGGCCGAACTCGAAGGCGTCCCGGTTCGGCCGGGTGTAGGTGGTGGGGTGCGGCTCCTGGCCGTAGCGCGCCGGCTCGACGTCGGCGCCGCCGGTCAGCACCAGCCCGTCCACAGTGGACACGAGCCGGTCGTGCGCGCCGGACACCGGCGGCAGCAGCACCGGGATGCCGCCGGCCGCGACGACGCAGTCGACGTAGACCCGGTGCAGCAGCGCGGCTTCGGTCTCCCAGACTCCGAACTTCGCGGGTTCCAGGTAGCTGGTGAGGCCGATGACCGGCCTAGAGTCGTTCGAAGCCACGGACGAGCTCCCAGTCGGTGACGGCGGCGTTGTAGGCGTCCACCTCGATCTTCGCCGCGTTCAGGTAGTGCTCGACGACGTCTTCGCCGAACGCGCTGCGGGCGATCTCGCTGCCGGCCAGGGCCGCGGCCGCCTCGGGCAGCGTGGTCGGCACCGTGTCCCGGCCGGAGTGGTAGGCGTTGCCGGTGAACGGTTCTTCCAGCTCGAGCTCGTTCTCGATGCCGTGCAGGCCGGCGGCGATCAGCGCGGCGACGGCCAGGTACGGGTTGACGTCCCCGCCCGGCACGCGGTTCTCGACGCGCAGCGACTCGCCGTGCCCGACCACGCGCAGCGCGCACGTCCGGTTGTCGGTGCCCCAAGCGATCGCGGTCGGCGCGAAGCTGCCGGGCACGAACCGCTTGTAGGAGTTGATGTTCGGCGCGAGGAAGTACGTCAGCTCGTGCAGCGCGGCGAGCTGGCCGGCGAGGAACTGCTCCATCAGCTTCGAGAAGCCGTGCTCGCTGTCGCCCGCGAGCACCGCCCGGCCCTCGGTCGAGCGCAGGCTGATGTGGATGTGACAGGAGTTGCCCTCGCGCTCGTTGTACTTCGCCATGAACGTGAGGCTCTTGCCCTCCTGCGCGGCGATCTCCTTGGCGCCGTTCTTGTAGACGCTGTGGTTGTCGCAGGTGGCGAGCGCGTCGGTGAAGCGGAAGGCGATCTCCTGCTGGCCGGGGTTGCACTCGCCCTTGGCGGACTCCGGGTAGAGCCCGGCGCCGGCCATGTCGTTGCGGATGCGGCGCAGCAGCGGCTCCAGGCGGGCGGTGCCGAGCATCGAGTAGTCGACGTTGTACTGGTTGGCGGGCTTGAGGCCGTGGTAGTGCTTGTCCCAGGCGGCTTCGTAGGTGTCGTCGAAGACGATGAACTCGAGTTCGGTCCCGACGAAGGCGGCGAGCCCCCGCTCGGCGAGCCGGTCGAGCTGACGGCGCAGGATCTGCCGCGGCGACACCCCGACCGGGCCGCCCTGCACGCGCTCGACGTCGGCGAGCACCAGCGCGGTGCCCTCGTGCCAGGGGATCTCGCGCAGGGTTTCGAGGTCGGGGCGCAGCACGAAGTCGCCGTAGCCGCTCTCCCACGACGAAAGCGCGTAGCCGTCGACGGTGTTCATGTCGACGTCGACGGCGAGCAGGTAGTTGCAGGCTTCGGTGGCGTGCCCGACGACCTCGTCGAGGAAGTACTCGGCCGAGCAGCGCTTGCCCTGCAGCCGCCCCTGCATGTCCGTGAGCGCGACGAGCACCGTGTCGATCGTGCCCGCGTCCACGCGTGCGCGGAGTTCGTCGAGCGTGAGCATGCCTCGTCTGCGTGCCATCGGTCGCCCCAAAGGTTTGGTATGAATCCTTTGCCGGTTCTTCCTACCCGGTCAGCCCCGCCGGGTCAACCGGAACAAAGGTATTTTCCTGAACCATTGAGCGAGCCGTCGGCGGCGGCGCCGGGCGCGGGCCGGATTGCACGGTTTGCCCGGCTGAGAAGAGTCTGTGAATCTTGCGGCGTGGGAGGATTCCGGGGTACTCCCGCGTTGTACGGGGCAGGAGAGGTGAGATCGATGACCACAGCATTCACGCAGCAGAACACGATCGGACAGCAGCAGGCGCGACCCCAGCTGCCGACCCTGCCCACCGGCTGGCCGATCGGTTCCTACGAGTCCTACGAGCAGGCGCAGCGCGCGGTCGACCACCTCGCGGGCACGGACTTCCCGGTCACCGACGTCACGATCGTGGGCGTCGAGCCGATGCTCGTCGAGCGCATCGCGGGCAAGATGTCCTGGGGCAAGGTCCTGGGCAGCGCGGCGACGTCCGGCGCGATGTTCGGTCTGTTCCTCGGCCTGGTCCTCAGCCTGCTGAACCCGGGCGCGGGCCTGGTCCCGATCGTGATCGGCCTGGTGGCCGGCCTCGGGTTCAACCTGCTGTTCGGCGCTCTGGGATACGCGGTGAACCGCAACAAGCGCGGGTTCGTCTCGCAGAGCCAGCTGGTGGCGCGCCGCTACGACGTGCTGTCCCAGCCCCGCAACGCCGAGAAGGGCCGCGCGCTGCTGGCGGACCTCGCGGCCCGCAGCGCTTTCGGCCACTGACCCACTGACCCACTGACGATCGAAGGCCGCCCCCGGTGCTCCGGAGGCGGCCTTCGTCGTGTCAGGAGCGGACCCCGGCCCGGTGTTCGCCGTGGTCCGGCCACCCGGAACCGTCGGTGCCCGGAACCGTCGGCGCCCGGAACTGTCGGTGCCCGCCGGTAGCGTGGAAAACGGGGGCTGCTCAGGTCCCCGACGACACCGCCGGGTCCGGCACCACCGCGGGATCCGGTGTCCCGGCCGGCCGTCCCGCCCGCAGCAGGTCACCCCACCGGGCCCGGTCGTACCGGGCCGCCGGGGCCGAGTCCAAGAACTCCCGCAGGACCTCGGCGAACCGCGCGGGGTCCGACCGGTGCGGGAAGTGCCCCGCGCCCTCGAACAGCACCAGCCGGCTGCCCGGCATCGCCCGGTGCGCCCGCAGCGCGTGCCCGCTCGGCACGACGCGGTCCTCGGTTCCCCACACCAGCAGCGTCGGGATCCCCTCGGTCAGGTAGCAGCGGTCCAGCATGTTGACCACTTGCCCGCGCCAGTCGACGACCGAGCGCAACGTCCGCAGGAACGCCGAGCGCGTGTCCGGCTCGACCAGCCGGAGGTAGCGGGCGAGCACGTAGTCGAGGTCTTCGGAGAACCGCAGCAGCCCGGCGAGCCCGCGCAGCACCGGCAACGCCTGCCGCGCGCCCAGCAAGGGCAGCACCAGCCCCGCCCCCGGCGCCGCCGCCAGCCGCAGCAGCGGGTGGACGCCCGCCCCGACGCCGCCGGAGCCGACCAGCACCAGGCGTTCGCAGCGTTCCGGGAACTGGTAGGCGAACTGCATCGCGACCCCGCCGCCGAGGGAGTGCCCGACCACCGTCACCCGGTCGACGTCGAGCGTCGTCAGCAGGTCGCGCATGCCGCACGCGTACGCCGCGACCGAGTAGTCCGCGCGCGGTTTAGCGGAGAAGCCGTGGCCGAGCAGGTCGGGCGCGATGACCGTGAAGTCGTCCGCCAGCGACGTCAGCAGCTCGAGCCACGTCGAGGAGTCGTCGCCGATCCCGTGCAGGAAGAGCACCGCCGGGCCGCGCCCGGCCATCCGGTAGGCACGCTCGTGCCCGTGGACCACCCGGGTCCGCGGGGCGAAGCTGTCCGAGAGCACCCGCCCAGCTCAGCACGCGCGCGTTCGCGGGACGTTTCCGGCGCGTTCGCATCGGGTGAACGCCGGGAGCGGGCCCCGACCCGCGCTCCCGGCGTTCGTCCCCCCGTTACTTCGTCGGCGTCGGCGTGGCCGGCGCGGACGAAGAAGTAGCGGGTGCCGGTGTGCTCGTGCTCGACGGCGGGACCGTCACCTTCGGGATCGCGGCGCTGAACGGCACGCCCGCGTCCTCGCGGCAGGCGGCGCGGTTGCCGTAGTAGCCGTTGTAGTCGCCCCGGCTGTCGGTGACGCCCTGCTCGATCTTCGGGCGCGGGAACCGGTTGTCCTCGCCGATCTTCTCCTTGGTGCCGCTCGAGCGTTCGCAGCCGTAGCGGGTCAGCGCGAGCGGCCGGCCCCGCTCGTCGTAGAGGTAGACCTCCGTCAGCGGCTTGCCCTCGGCGTCGAACGCGTAGACGTTCTCGACCTCCTCGCCGCCGTAGGTGAGCTGCTGGTTGCCGTACCGGTCGGACGACGAGGGGTAGTACGACGACTGCTGCGAGGGGTAGTACCGGTTCGAGATGAGGTCGACCGCGGCACCGAACCCGCCGAGCGCTCCGCCGACGACGAATGCCGAAACCGGCACGACCAGCCACAGCAGCCGCCGGTCGCCGCGCACCCGCGGGCCGGCCCACACGATCCCGGCCGCGGCCACGAGCAGGAACGGCAGCAGCAGCACGGCGCTGCGCTGGCGCATCATCAGCAGGACGCCGAAGCCGAGCAGCACCACGGCGCACAGCACCCACCACGCCGGCTTCATCGAGCCCAGCCAGCGCAGCACCCGCCCGGTGTCGTCCTGCTCGCGCCCCTTCGCCAGCGCGCCCCGCAGCCAGCTCACCTCCGGGAGCGCCAGCACCGGCCCGACCCCGCCGCGCAGCAGCAGCGCGAGGCTGATCAGGAACACCGGCAGGAACAGCAGCGTCCCCAGCAGCACGTCGGCGTGGATGCTGATCGCGGCGCCGAACGCCAGCAGCGCCAGCGCGACCGCGCAGAGCACCAGGCCCCACAGGGCGATCCGCGGCTTCGCCAGGCTGGGCGCGGCCGCCGTCGCGAGCACCTGTGTCGCGCCCTCCCCGGCCGGCGGGTACCCCCCGGACGCCCGCAGCTCGGCGGCGTAGCTCTCGGGCGTCCCGAGCCGTTCGATGAGCGCCTCGACGCGGGCGCCCTCCCCGAGTTCGGCTTCCAGCTCCGCCAGGTGCGGGCGGACGTCCTCGAGGATCTCTTCGATCTCGCTCGCGGGCAGGTCGGCGAGCGCGGTGCGGACCCGCGCCAGGTACACCCGCACGGCGGTCGGCTTGTCGCTCATGCTGCCTCTCCCAAAAGCACGTTCATCGTCAGTGCGAAGCTCTGCCAGGTCTTGCCCGACTCCGCGAGCCGCGCCCGGCCCGGCTCGTTCAGGCTGTAGTACTTGCGGTGCGGGCCCTCTTCACTGGGAACCACGTACGAAGTGAGCAGGCCGGCCTTGTACAGCCGGCGCAGCGTCCCGTACACGGAGGCATCCCCCACCTCGTCCAGTCCCGCGGTCCTGAGTCTTCGCAGGACGTCGTACCCGTAGCCGTCTTCGTCGCGGAGCACCGCGAGAACGGCGAGATCGAGCACCCCTTTGAGCAGCTGACTGATCTCCACTGCACCCTCCAGTCTTACGCATGGGAAGGTACCACGCATTGCACAGTAGTGCGCACGGCGGAGGGCCCGACGGGCGTGTCGGGCCCGCTCGGGCCTGGGTGTCCACCGGGCGCGGCATACGCCTGCGTCGTGTGCGGCTGCGTGCCTATCGTGGGGATTCCGTTCGAAGGGGTGACCGATGGATCTGATCAAGACCGAGTTCGAAGTGCTGGACGAGCGGTTCAAGCGCGTCAACGGCGACGAGTGGACGCAGCGCCTGCACACCGGCTGCCGGTGGACCGAGGGTCCGGCGTACTTCCCGGCCGGGCGCTACCTCGTGTTCAGCGACATCCCGAACGACCGCACCCTGCGCTGGGACGAGACGACGGGCCGGGTCGGCGTCTTCCGCCAGCCGTCGCACTACGCGAACGGGCACACCGTCGACCGCCACGGACGGTTGATCAGCTGCGAGCAGGGCCTCCGCCGCGTCACGCGCACCGAGCACGACGGCTCGATCACGGTGCTGGCGTCGGAGTTCGAGGGGAAGCGGCTGAACAGCCCGAACGACGTCGTCGAGCACTCGGACGGGTCAATCTGGTTCACCGACCCGAGTTACGGCATCGACAGCGACTACGAGGGGTACCAGGCGGAAAGCGAAATCGGCGGCTGCCACGTCTACCGCGTCGCCCCGTCGGGGGAGGTCCGGATCGTCGCGGACGACTTCTCGCGCCCGAACGGGCTGGCGTTTTCGGCGGACGAGTCGCTGCTGTACATCGCGGACACCCGCCAGGACCCCAGCCACATCAGGGTGTTCGGAGTCGGCGAGAACGGGAAGCTGACCGGCGGCGAGATCTTCGCGACGAGCGACAGCGGAGGGTTCGACGGGCTGCGCGTGGACAGCGACGCCCGCGTCTGGGCGGCGGCGCACGACGGCCTGCACTGCTTCGACCCGGACGGCACGCGGATCGGCAAGCTGCGCCTCCCGGAGATCTGCTCGAACTTCACGTTCGGCGGCGCACGCGGGAACGAACTGTTCATCACGGCTTCGAGTTCGGTGTACACGCTGAGGGTGACGGTGAACGGAGCCCGCTACCCCCGCTGACGGCCCCGCCCCGATCCGCTAGCCGAGTGCGGCCTCGCGGAGCCGGGCCACCACCGCGTCGCGTTGCCAGGCTCGGCTCACCTGGACCAGCCACGCCGCCTCGGCCGCGACGTCCGCCTCCGCGTCGGGCTGGTCGTCCGGTGCCGCCTTCGCCGGGTCGAAGCGGCGGCCGGCCCGGCCCGCTTCGATCGCCGCCGCGAGGGTGATCGCCTCGATCGTGGCGGGGAGGTCCGCTTCGCTCACGCCCTCGTCGCGAGCCGCCTTCTCGGCTCGGGCGGGGAGGTCCGGGTCGAAGTGGGCGCGCAGGGCGAGGTGGCCGTCGCGGATTTCGATGACGCGGCGGTACAGCGCGAACTCCGGGCCGCCCGCCAGTTCGCGGCCCGGGTCCAGGACGATGCCCGGGACCGCCGTGCGCAGGGCCGTCCACAGTGGCTCGATGCGGCGGTACGCCCGGTATGCCCGGACCCGGCCGATCACCGACGAGACCGCCGGCGACCACGCGCTGAGGGTCGCGCCCGCCGTCACGAAACCGACCGTCGCCGCCGCGAGGACCGAGGACGGCAGGTCCTCGCGGGCGCCGATGCGCGCTGTCCGGGCGAGCTGCCGGACGTCGTCGACGTCCCAGAACGTCCACGCGAACGCCGCGCCGACGCCGACGACCAGCAGCCACAGCCCGGCGCGCAGCGGTCCCGGCTCCGCGTGGCGCGCGCTGCGGACGAACACCGCGAACAGCAGCCCGAGGCTGATCAGGCTGTAGAGCAGGAACACCACCTTGTCGGCGAGCGCGAACGGCAGCGTCGCGGGCGAGAACACCGTGTCGTCGCCGACGCGTTGCGGCCGCGACAGCGTGAAGCACACCGCGAGCAGCGCCATCGTCGTGCCGGTGAACAGCGCGTGCGGCGCCAGGCGCGCGCCTTCGCCGCGCCACACGGACTGCGTGAAGGCGACGGCGAACCCGATCGCGCCCAGCTTCAGCTCGTCGCCGGCCAGGCTGAGGACCCACTCGCCGACCGGGCCCGGGCCGACGAGGGCCGCCATCGCCGGCGTCAGCACCATGATGCCGGTGGCGATGCAGATGCCGAACCCGGCGAGGAACCACATCGTCCGCACCGGCTGGCTGCGGCGCGCCTCGACGAGCTTGTAGCCGAAGCCCGCGAAGCCCA
Organism: Amycolatopsis sp. cmx-4-83; assembly: GCF_046548815.1. Taxonomy (NCBI): domain Bacteria; kingdom Bacillati; phylum Actinomycetota; class Actinomycetes; order Pseudonocardiales; family Pseudonocardiaceae; genus Amycolatopsis; species Amycolatopsis sp. cmx-4-83. The sequence continues at coordinate 112,404 of NZ_JAEBEF010000010.1, forward strand.
CCACGCACAGCAGGTAGGCCAGGGTCTCGATCACGGCGAACGGCGGCGCGCGCGGCCGAAGAGCGAGTCGAAGCGCTGCACGCCTTCGGGCACGTCGGCGGCCGGCTCACGCCGCTCCTCGGGCCGCACGACGCGCTGGGCGAGCAGGCTCGCGACCAGTTCGGCTTCGCGTTCCTCGACCTCGCTGTAGGTGGTCCGGCCGAGCACCCGCCGCACCAGCTCGGGCGAAAGGTGCGGCATCAGCTGCCGCCCGGCGGCGGCGTCGATGGCCACGCCGTCGGCACCGGCGTCGGAACCCGTGTGACCGCACAGCAGGTGCCCGACCTCGTGCAGCAGGATGTGCCGCCGGTGCAGCGCGGTCGTGTCGGTCGGGTAGAGGATGTAGTCGGCGCGTTCGGTGCTCATCAGCAGACCGCACGGCGCGCCTTCGGGAGCGCTGACCGGCATCAGCTCGATGGGCCGCCCCCGCTCGGCGGCCAGCCCGGCGACGAACGCCTCGGCATCGAACGGCTCCGGCAGGCTGACCCCGTCGGCGACCCGCCGCGCCCGCCGCCACAACGCGCGGGACGGCCGTCGCAAGGAAGGTCGCCGCACCATCAGGCCTCCTCCACCCCACCCACCCCGCACGAACGGCCCCGGCCGGTTCAACGCGGCGAACCCCGCGGGGATACGCGGCCGGAGCACCTTCGGACGCTCAGGTCCCGGATGGGGTTCCACGGAAGCGAATCGGACACCCGGACGGCCCAGCCACGCCAGGTCGACGCTATCCCACCACCGGATGCCGGCGATCGGGGGCCGGGTCGGCCTCGCGAGCGTAGGGGGCGGGGCGGCTTGGGAGGGGGCGCTTGCCGACTGGGGCTCGCGAGCGGGGCGGCGGCCTCGCCTCGCCGAGGCACCGGTGGCGGCGGTGGTCCCGCGGGCCCGACCACGCGAGCGGTACCGCCGCCGCCGAGCCGAGCGACCGGCGACGAAGGTGGTCTCGCGGCCCGACCTCGCGAGCAGCACCGCCGCCGCCGCCGAGCCACCGGCGACGAAGGTGGTCCCGCAGGCCCGACCTCGCGAGCAGCACCGCCGCCGCCGCCGAGCCACCGGCGACGAAGGTGGTCCCGCAGGCCCGACCTCGCGAGCAGCACCGCCGCCGCCCAGCCGAGCGACCGGCGAGGGAGGTGGTCCCGCAGGCCTGACATCACGAGCGGAGGGGGCTCGGGGCGGCGACCCGCCCGGCGAGCGGACGGGTGGCAGGGCGACTCGGGTCGCTGGGCGGGAAGAGGCCTGGCCGGCTGCACCTCACGGGCGGGGCAGCGCCGACTCGGTCGCGGCTCCCGGCACCGGCGGCCCGCCCGCGCGAGCGGGGCGGCTCACGGCTGCGACCGGGGGCCGGCTCGATCTCCTGAGCGGAACAAAGCACGTCCGCGTAAGGGCGCAAGAAGCCGGCACCGCGAACAGCGGCACCTCAGTTCTCCCTCTTCGGAGCCCCGCGGCCCGCCTCCCTTCGGGCGATCGCGTCGATCATGTCGCTGATGGTGTCGAGGCCGTCGGCCGACAGGGTCACCGCTCGGAGGGCCAGGTCGCGGACGCCCGCGTCGCGCAGTGCGCCCAGCAGGGCCAGCTCCTCGGCGATCTTCTTGCTCTGCTCGTCGTCGAAGAAGTACGCCGGGGGGACGCCGAAGAAGCGGGCCAGTGCTTCCAGGTGGCGCTTGGTCGGGTTGTCGCGGCGGCCGGTGCGCAGCTGCCACAAGTACGTCGTCGAAAAGCTTTCGCCCGTGGCCTCGCGGCAGGCCTTCGCGACCTCTTCGTTGCTGTACGGCTCCCGATCGGGCCTGCGGACCACGTGGAACAGCCGGTCGATCTTGTCGGCCAGCGTCGACTTTCCGGGCTCCTTGACCACGATGCACTCCCTCAGCTGCCAGGCGTATTCATCCTAGCTGAAAGGCAAACACCATTTATCTACCCAAGTTTGGCCCGGGGCCGGGGCTGGCAGCGGGGGCAGAAGAACGACGAGCGGTTCATGAACGGCTCCCGCCGGATCGCCGTGCCGCAGCGGTGGCACGGCAGGCCTTCCTGGCCGTACGCGTCCAGGGACCGGTCGAAGTAGCCGGATTGCCCGTTCACGTTCACGTACAGCGCGTCGAACGACGTGCCGCCCGCGCCCAGTGCCGCGTTCATCACGTCCGACGCCGCCAACAGGAGCTCGCGGCCCTTCGCCATCGTCAGCTTCTCGGTCGGCCGCGCCCAGTGCAGCTTCGCGCGCCACAGGGCTTCGTCCGCGTAGATGTTGCCGATGCCCGAAACCAGCGTCTGGTCCAGCAGCGCGCGCTTGACCTCGGTGCGCCGCGAACGCAGCGCGCGCACCGCCGCGTCGAGGTCGAACGCCGGGTCCATCGGGTCGCGGGCGATGTGCGCGATCGTGTCCGGGAGCAGCACGTCGTTGAGGTCGTCGAGGGCCAGGCCGCCGAACGTGCGCTGGTCGACGAAGCGCAGCTCCGGGCCATCGTCGGCGAAGCGCAGGCGGACCCGCAGGTGCTTCTCGTCCGGCGCGCCCCCGGGCTGGACGAGCATCTGCCCGCTCATCCCGAGGTGCGCCAGCAGCGCCTCCTTGTCCGACAGCTCGAGCCACAGGTACTTGCCGCGGCGCCGCGCCGCCTCGACGCGGGTGCCGCTCAGCCGCTGCGTGAAGTCCTCCGCACCCAGCGCGTGCCGCCGGATGGCGCGCGGGTGCAGGACCTCCGCCTCGCGGATGGTCCGGCCCGCCACGTGCGCCTGCAGGCCCAGGCGGACGACTTCGACCTCGGGGAGTTCGGGCATGCCTTCATTGTGCCCGGCAGGTACGACAATTCACGGAGCGGCCGGTCCGACGTCGGCTTTCGTCAGGGGAACGCGGGTCGCACCGGACGCGAGGTACTCGTCGGCGCCGACGTCGTAAGCGCCGGCGCGAGCCTGCAGGTCGAAGTCCTTCGCCGCGAACGGGTACGAGCCCACCCCGGCGTCGATCGCCGGGCTCCCGGCGGCCAGCCGGTACAGCCCCGCCGCGTCCTTGACCAGCTTCGGGTCGACCGAGCGCGACGGGATGCCCGCGGTGCCGCCGAAGGTGATGTTGCCCTCGTACTTGACGGTCGACCCGCTCGGCAGCGTCACCAGCGTGCCGGACGTCCCCTTCACGACGTTGTCCGCGACCACGCAGTCCTTCGGTTTGAAGTCGCCGCCGTCGCCGTCGATGACGCTGTTCGACCCCAGCACCGTGTTGTACGCGACGGTCACCCGATCGGGTCGGTCGTGGAGCTTGCTCGTCGGCCCGCTGTCGGCCTCGTCGCCGGAGCCGAACACGATCGCGCGGTCACCGGAATCGGCCACGTAGTTGTTCACGATCTTGTGGTCGTTGCCGTGGAACCGGATGCCCGAGCCGAACAGCAGGTTGCCCTCGACGACGCTGCGGTTGCCGTGGCGCAGCACGATGTAGCCCTTGCTGTCGCGGATCGTGTTGTAGCGCACGACGTTGTCGGACGACTTGACCGAAATGGCTTCGCTGTCGCCGTCGGCCTTCTCGAAGAGGTTGTTCTCGATCAGCGCGTTCGCCGAGTACGACTGGCGGTCGCTGAGGCCGAGCCGGATCGACTCGCCGCCGTTCGTCCCGCCGAACTGGTGGTTGTAGAAGTAGTTGTGGTGCACGTGGACGTGCTTCGCCATGCCGCCGGACGGCCCGAGGACCTGCAGGAACACACCCTGGCTGGTGCGGTTCTGGAAGACGTTGCGGTCGAGCACGGTGTCGTCGCCGCTGACCGTCACCCAGTTGCCGCCGGTCGTGAGCTGGAAGTCGTTGCGGGTCAAGCGGTTGTTCGACGCGCCGGCCGGCACCGTCAGCGAGGCGCCGTTGCGGAACTTGAACCCGCGCAGCACCACGTTCGAGACGCCGCTCGCGAAGGCGAACGTCTTCGAGCCGGTGATGGTGGCCTGGCCGGTGTGCTCGGCGGCGACGGTCACCGGCGCGGAACCCGTGCCGGACCGCTTGATCGACAGCGTCGAGCCCGCGGAATAGGAACCGTCGGCGAGCGCGATCGTGTCGCCGGGATTGGCCTTGTCGAGCGCGGACTGCAACGCCGACAGCGAAGTGACCCGGATCGTCGCGGCCGAAGCCGCCGGGCCGGGGACGACGACGAGCGCCGCCGCGATCAGGGGAACGAAGAAAAGACGCATCCGCCCTACCTCTCAGTGGTTTCCAGCGCGGCGGATGATCATCACGCTACTGAGTGGCGGGCGGAACCGTCAACGGAAGTTCCCGGTGATCAGGACTCCGGTTCGTCCTTCTTCTGTGCCTCGAGTTCGGCGGAGAGCGAACGCCAAGCCGTCTCGGCGGCCTTCTGCTCCGCTTCCTTCTTCGTCGACCCGGAACCGTCGCCGAGCGGACGCGAAGCGACCAGCACCGTGGCCGTGAACTCCTTGCGGTGGTCCGGCCCGGTGTCCTCGACCCGGTACTCGGGCACGCCGAGACCGGCCGACGCCGTCAGCTCCTGCAGGCTCGTCTTCCAGTCGAGCCCGGCCCCGCGCAACGGCGCTTCGGCGAGCAGACCGTCGAAGAGGTGGTGCACGAGCTTGCGGGCGATCTCGATGCCGTGCGCGAGGTACGTCGCACCGATCACCGCCTCCAGGCCGTCGGCGAGGATGCTCGCCTTGTCCCGGCCGCCGGTGAGCTCTTCGCCCTTGCCGAGCAGCAGGTGCGCCCCGAGCCCGCCCTCGCCGAGCCCGCGCGCGACCCGGGCCAGCGCGTGCATGTTGACGACGCTGGCGCGGAGCTTCGCGAGCTGGCCCTCGGGCAGGTCGGGATGCGTGGTGTACAGGTGATCGGTGACGACCAGGCCGAGCACGGCGTCACCGAGGAACTCCAGCCGCTCGTTCGGCGGCAGGCCCCCGTTCTCGTACGCGTACGAGCGGTGGGTCAGCGACAGCCCGAGCAGCTCGGGGTCGAGTGTGACCCCGAGCGCCTCGAGCAACGGCGCCGGATCGGCTGGTGGTCCCCCGGGCGTCTTGCCCCCCATGTCGGCTGTCCGATCAGGCGGGCTCGACGACCTGGCGGCCGTTGTGCTGGCCGCACGACGGGCACGCGATGTGCTGGAGTTTCGGCTGCTTGCAGGCGCGGTTGGAGCAGGGCACCAGCTGCACCGGAGCCGCCTTCCACTGGCTGCGGCGGGAGCGCGTGTTGGATCGCGACATCTTCCGCTTCGGGACGGCCACGAGTAGATCTCCTTAAGACGGTCTGCTCGCGGTCGTGCGAGCGAACTTTCTCACCGGATCGAGCTGGACGCTCGTCAGGTTCTGCTTTTTCAGTGGGGCCCGGGCATTTCGCCCGCGTCCTCGTCGAAGCGCTCGACGAGTGCGGCCCACCGAGGATCTATCTTCTCATGCCCGTGTCCGGGCTCGAGATCGGCCCACTTGACGCCGCAGTCGATGCAGAGCCCGGCGCAGTCTTCGGTGCACAGCGGGGCCAGCGGCAGGGCCAGCACGATCGCGTCGCGGACGGTGGGTTCGAGGTCGATCCGGTCGTCGACCAGCCGGGGGATCTCGTCCTCGTCGGTGGTCTCCTCGGTGGCCGACCCCGGGTAGGCGAACAGCTCCTGGACCTCGACCTCGACCTCTTCGGTCAGCGGGTCGAGGCAGCGGGCGCAGGCGCCCTTGGCGATCGCCGTGGCGGTGCCGCTGACCAGGACGCCTTCGACGACGGATTCGAGCATCAGGTCGAGCTCGAGCTCGGAACCCGCCTCGATGGTGATGACGTCGGGGACGCCGAGCGGCGTCTCCACCGGCACGCTGCGCTGGACGGCGCGGCTGAGGCCGGCGTGACGGCCGAGCTCACGGGTGTCGATCACCCAGGGGCTTCGGTCGTCGAGCTGGGGGGTCTTGTTCTCGGACATCCTGTCCAGGGTACGCAGTGGCCGCCAGTGGTTCGGGCCCGGGACGGTGCAGGCCGGGCCGGCAGGGGTGCGTGGAGGGTCGCGAGCGCGTGGCTGAGAAGCTCGTCACACCTGGTAGTCGTACAGCGTGGGCCGGCCGCCGCCGCTCGGGAGGTTGGCCGGGGAACGCAGGTGGTTGCGGCCCGAATCCACCGTTCGCAGCGTCGTCGCCAGCAGCTCCGAGAACTCCGCCAGCTTGCCGTCCACGTACGCGTCGCAGTCCTGGCGCTGGCGGTCGGCCTCCGCGTGGGCCTCGTCGACGATGCGGGCCGACTCGGCGTGGGCCGCCTGGACGACCTCCGTCTGGGCGACCAGCCTGGACTGCTCCGCACGGCCGTCCTCGATGGCGCGGTCGTAGGCGTCGCGGCCGGCCTGGACCATGCGCTCGGACTCCGCGCGGGAGCGGTCGGTGAGGTTCTGGTACTCGGCCTGGCCCGCCGCGACCGTGCGGTCGGCCTGGTCGTGGGCGTCGGCGAGCATCGCTTCCGCGCGGGCGCGCGCGTCGGCCAGGATGCGCTCGGCCTCGTCGGTCGCCTCGGCGATCGTCCGCTCGGCCTCGGCGTTCGCGCCCGCCACCGCTTCGCCCGCTTCCTTGCGGGCGGCGTGGATCAGGTCGTCGCGCTTGTCGAGGACGTCCTGGGCGTCGTCGACCTCCGCCGGCAGTGCGTCGCGGACGTCGTCCAGGAGTTCCAGCACGTCGCCGCGCGGCACCACGCAGCTGGACGTCATCGGGACGCCGCGCGCCTCCTCGACGATGGTGACGAGCTCGTCGAGCGCCTCGAAAACCCGGTACACGGCAACTCCAATCCCCTGTCGCTGTGACCAGTCTGCCCGCTGCCCGCGCCGAACCGGTGAAGGCGCACGGCGCCGGGCGTGTCCTCCCCCGGCGCCGCGGCCGGAGATCAGGAGTTCAGGTCGACGCGCTTGAACGTGGCGTAGTGGTCGGGGGTGTAGGCCAGCTCGCCCGCCCCGCCCGAGATCACCCGGTCGTTCGTGCCCACCGCGAACAGCTTGTAGTAGCCGGACGCGCAGGCCGGGAGCACGCCTTCGCGGTTCTCGTACGTCGTCCCCGCCGAGGTGCCGTTCCGGGCGCTGTCCACGACCGCGCGGGCCGCCGCCGAGAGCTGCGAGTAGCCGATCTTCGCCAGGCCGGACAGGTCGCCGCACGCGTGGGTGGTGGTGCCGCCGACGTCGATCACCTGGAACGTCGCGTAGTGGTCGCCCGTGTAGAAGTACTCGCCGCCCGAGCCGGTCACGATGCGGCGCGTGCCGCGGGTGCTCGAACCGGGGGTCGGCACCGTGTACTCGTGGTAGTAGCCCGACGTGCAGGACGGGAGGATGCCTTCCCGGTTGTCGAAGACGACTCCGTCGTTCTTCGGGTACGGGAACGGGCCCCCCTTCTGGATCAGGTTGTACGTCGTCGTCGCCTCCGCCGGCAGCGACGAAAGCGCCTTGTGCGTGAAGCCCGACAGGTCCCCGCAGGAGTTCTGCTCCGCGACGGCGGGCGAACTCGTCACCGCTTCGGCGGCGGTGACCCCCGTGAACAACGTGGCCAGGAGCGCGAAGAGAACCGCGACCAGGCGTGATCGGTAGTTGGTCATTTTCGGACCGTAACCCGATCGAATGATCGTCAGAAGACGGGAACGTGAACTCCGCCACCCCGGGCGGCAAGTTCCGACGAACGTAGGGGGCCGAACGACGGGAACCGGGCGTCCCGGGTTGCGGGAAGTCCCTTGTGGAGAGTCAGGCCCCGAGCTTCGGGAACTTCTCCGTGAGGCGCTCGTAGACGATCGGCGGCACCAGGTGCTCGATGTCGCCGCCGAGCGCGGCGACCTCCTTGACCAGCGAGCTGGACACGAACCCGTACGCCGGGTTGTTCGCCATCAGCAGCGTCTCGACGCCGGTGAGCTCGCGGTTCATCTGCGCCATCTGCAGCTCGTAGTCGAAGTCGCTGACCGAGCGCAGGCCCTTGGCGATCGCCACGATGCCGTTGTCGCGGCAGTAGTCGACCAGCAGGCCTTCCCACGAGTCGATCCGCACGTTGCCGAGCTTCGCGGTGATCTCGCGGAGCATCTCGAGCCGCTCGGGGACCTCGAAGAGCCCCTTCTTCGACCGGTTCACCCCCACCGCGACGACGACCTCGTCGAACAGCTGGGCCGCCCGCTCGATGATGTCGAGGTGCCCGTTGGTGGCCGGATCGTAGGAACCGGGACAGACCGCACGCCGCATGGCGCGGACGCTACCGTGCCGCACCCCGTTTCCGCCGCGTGGCTCACGCCACAGGCGTGTACTCGGCCCAGAAGACCGCCGTGTCGCCGTACTTCTTCGCGCGCGAGGGCGCGAAGCCGGGCGGCCAGTCCGGCTCGCCGTCGCGGGCCGCGCGCTCGACCACCACCAGCGCCGCCCGGCCCAGCCAGCCGCCCGCGGCCAGCGCCGCCAGCACGGACCCGAGCGCCGCCGCGTCCACGGCGTAGGGCGGGTCGGCCAGCACCAGGTCGTAGGAAGCGGGCGCGGGCGCGGCGACGACGGCCTCGACCTGCCCGGCCCGGACGGTGCCGCCCAGGCCCAGCGCCGCGACGTTGCCGCGCAGCACCTCCACCGCGCGCCGGTCGGACTCCACGAACAGCGCGTCCGACGCGCCGCGCGAAAGCGCTTCGAGGCCGAGCGCCCCGGAGCCCGCGTAGAGGTCGAGGACGCGGGCGCCCTCCAGCTCCCCCGCCGTCTCCAGCGCGTTGAACAGGGCTTCCCGCACGCGTTCCGACGTCGGCCGGGTGCCCTTGGGCGGCACCTTGAGCCGCCGTCCGCCCGCCGTTCCGGCCACGATCCTGGTCACCCCCCCGATTGTGCGGCAGCGCCTTGCGGGGCCGCGCCCCGCACCCCACGCCGGGGGCTCCGCCACCCGGACCCCCGCCGGCATTCGATGACACGGGGCACTGATGGCCGGGACATCGGTGTGCGGGCGGAAGCCGACGCGTAGAGTCGTTCTTCGCCCTCGGAGGCGATCCAGAGCTGTCAAGGAGCCATGCGTGTCGGAACCTCGGGTCAGACGGGCCGAGATCGCCATCGAACAAGCCCACGTCGATCGCGTGTACACCCGTCTGGACGAACTGCGTGCCCAAGCCGAGGCGATGCGCACGAAGGGCTACGAGATCGGCCAGGGCGCGCAGCGCGAGGCGATCTTCGAACAGGCGTCGATGCTGTTCGAGCGGGACATGATGGTCTACCACGCCAATCAGACGCTCCAGACGCTCGACGCCGAGTACGAGGGTCTCGTCTTCGGCAGGCTCGACCACCTCGACGACGCCGAACGCACCTACGTCGGCAGGCTCGGCATCCGCGACGCCGAGTTCGACAACCTCGTCACGGACTGGCGCGCGCCGGCCGCGGCCGCGTTCTACCAGGCCACGGCCGAGGAGCCGATGGACGTCGTGCGGCGGCGCGTGATCCGCTGCTCCGGCCAGAACGTCCTCGACGTCGACGACGACGTGCTGATCGCCGACGCCGTGCCCGAGGACATGCAGATCGTCGGCGAAGGCGCGCTGATGGCCGCGCTGGGGCGTTCGCGCGGCGAACGCATGCGCGACATCGTCGCGACCATCCAGAAGGAGCAGGACGAGGTCATCCGGGCGCCGTGGCGCGGCGTCACCGAGATCACCGGCGGGCCGGGCACCGGCAAGACCGCCGTCGCGCTGCACCGCGCGGCCTACCTCCTCTACCGCTACCGCCGCCAGCTCGGCGGGGCCGGCGTGCTCGTGATCGGGCCGTCCGGCGTGTTCACCAGCTACATCTCGCGCGTCCTCCCCTCGATGGGGGAGACGAACGTCGAACTGCGCGCGCTCGGCGAGGTCCTCGACGGCCTGGAGGCGACGCGGCAGGACGCGGCGCCGCTCGCCGCGGTCAAGGGGTCGCTGCGGATGCGGAAGATCCTGCTGCGGGCGCTGCGGGACACCCCGCCGGAGGCACCCGACGAGATGCGGATCGTCTACCGCGGCGAAGTCCTGAAGCTGAACGCGCGCGACCTGGAGAAGGTGCGCCGCAAGGCCCACACGCAGGGCGCGCCGCCGAACCGGTCGCGGATCCGGGCCGCCGAGCTGCTGCTCGACGCGCTGGCGGCGAAGGCCGAGGAGTACGCGAAGGCCGACGGCAAGCCGTTCGAGCGGGCCGACCTGATCACCGAACTGGGCGAGCGGATCGACTTCCACCGGTTCCTGGTCGTGTGGTGGCCGGTGCTGTACCCGGCGCAGATCCTCAAGTGGCTGGGCGAGGAGAAGCGGCTCGCGGCGGCGTCGAAGGGCATCCTGAACCGCGGCGAGATCTCGATGCTGGCCGCGGACCTCGCGGACCGGTCGCGGGGCTGGTCGATCGCCGACGTGGCGCTGCTGGACGAGCTGCGCGTGCTGATCGGGCCGCCGCCGAAGCGCAAGCGCCGCCAGGTGATCGAGGTGGAGCCGCAGCGCTCCGGCGGGACACCGACGCGGCCCGAGCACTACGACGAGTACTCGCACGTGGTCGTGGACGAGTCGCAGGACCTCTCGCCGATGCAGTGGCGGATGGTCGGGCGGCGCGGCAAGTACGCGAGCTGGACCGTCGTCGGCGACCCGGTGCAGAGCTCCTGGCCGGACCCCGCGGAGGCGGCTCAGGCGCGCGACCAGGCATTCGGCGTCAAGACCGCCCGCCGGCGGTTCACGCTGCGCACGAACTACCGGAACTCGGCGGAGATCTTCGACCTGGCGGCGAAGGTGGTGGCCGGGCACGCGGAGTCGGGCGAGCTGCCGGTGGCCGTGCGCAAGACGGGCGTGGAGCCGGAGGTCCGCCCGGTGGACGCCACCGGCCTGGCGTCGGCGACGCAGGCGGCGGTGAAGGAGCTGCTGGGCGGGGTCGAGGGCACGGTCGGCGTCATCACGGCCATGGACCGGGTGCCGGAGGTCGCGGGCTGGCTGTCGGGGCAGGCGGACGAGCGGCTGAAGGTCGTCGGCAGCCTGGATTCGAAGGGCCTGGAGTACGACGCGGTGGTCCTCGTGGAGCCGAACGACCTGATCACCGAGTCGACGACCGGGCGGCGGGTGCTGTACGTGGCGCTGACCCGGGCGACGCAGCAGCTGATCGTGCTGGCCTCGAACCCGGACTGGCTGCCGCCGGCCTGACCTTCGCCCAGAGACGCTGAAGGGCCCCTTCGAGGGGCGGGAGGCGGGGTTCCCGTGCCCTTGAAGGGGCCCTTCAGACCCCCGGTGAAATGAACGTCTCGGGGACGTTTCCGTCCGAGGGCATGTCTAGCCGATCCGCGTTGTTCGGTGTCCGCGCGGCGCCACCGAACAACAACGCCGAACAACGTCAGGGGCAGGGCGGGGTGTAGTCGAGGCCCGGCAGGCTCGCCGTCCACTCGGCTTCGCTGATCCGGGGGGCCGCCACCGCGCAGATCCGCTCGGCCGCGCGGCCGGGATCGGTTTCCCACAGCCGCACCGTGCCGTCCGCGCCCGCTCCCGCCAGTGTGTGCCCGTCGGGCGCGTACTGCACGGCGTAGACGCGATCCCGTTCTTCGGGCAGCACCGCCGCCGGGGCCGCGGTGGCGACGTCCCACAGCCGGACCGACCGGTCGTAGCTGCCGGTGGCGAGCGTCCGGCCGTCGCCGCTGAAGGACACCGACATGACGATGTCGGTGTGCCCGGCCAGCACCGTGGCGACCGGCGCGGGGGTCGTGACGTCCCAGAGCCGGACCGTGCGGTCGGCGCTCGCGGTCGCGACGCGCTTGCCGTCGGGGCTGAAGGCGACCGAGAAGATCGTGTCGGTGTGGCCGTCGAGCTTCGCCAGCGTCCGCGGGGCCCGCGGCGCGGAGACGTCCCAGAGCCGCGCGGTGTGGTCCCAGCCGGCGGTGGCGAGCGTGCGGCCGTCGGGGCTGAACGCGAGCGTGTGGACGTCGTCCTCGTGGCCCTCCAGCTTGGCGATCTCGACCGGGTGGAGGCGGTCGGCGAGGTCCCACAGCCGCGCGGTGTGGCCGTCGCCCGCCGTCGCGAGGAACCGGCCGTCCGGGCTGAAGGCGACCGCGTCGATGTCGTCGTGGTAGCGGTTGAACACCGTCTGCGGGCCCGGGTGCGCCGGGTCGGTGATGTCCCGCACCGCCATCGTGTGGTCCCAGCTGCCGGTGGCCAGCGTGCGGCCGTCCGGGCTGATCGCGACGCCGCAGACCGCGTTGCCGAACCCGCCGATCGTGGCGAGGAGCCGGGGCGCGGCCGGGTCCGCGCGGTCGTACAGCCGGACGGCTTCGTCGTAGCCGCTCGTGGCGAGCAGCCTGCCGTCGCGGCCGAAGGCGACGTGGCAGGCCTGGGCCGTGTGCGCCGGGATGCCGGGGCCGGGCAGGTCCCAGAGCCGGGCCGTCTGGTCGTCGCTGGCCGTGGCGAGGGTGCGGCCGTCGCGGGTGAACACCGCGGAGCCGACCACGCCGATGTGCCCGGGCAGGGCCAGCCGCTCGCGGGGCTGCTTCGGGTCGGTGACGTCCCACAACCGCGCAGTGCGGTCGAAGCCGGTGGTCGCGAGGGTGCGCCCGTCGGCGGTGAACGCGACCGAGCGCACGGTCGCCTTGTGCGCGGTGAGCGACGCCAGCTGCGCGGGCCGGGCCGGGTCGGTGACGTCCCACAGCCGCGCGGTCTGGTCCTGGCTCGCCGTGGCGAGGGTGTGCCCGCCGGGGCTGAACGCCACCGAGTGCACGACGTCGGTGTGCCCGGTGGCGACGCCGAGCTGCGTCCGCGAAGCGACGTCCCAGAGCCGCGCGGTCTTGTCGGCCGACGCGGAGGCGAGCAGCTTGCCGTCGGCGCTGAAGGCGAGGTTGTTGACGTAGGAGGTGTGCCCGGTCAGCTCGCCGAGCGGGCGCGGGCGGGCCGGGTCGGTGGTGTCGTAGAGCCGGAGCGTGCCGGTGACGTCGGCGGTCGCCAGCAGCGGCCCGGCCGGGCTGAAGGCGACGGCGTAGGCCTTGCCTTCGTGCTTCTCGATCACGGTGCCGGGGCCGGGGCGCGCCGGGTCGGAGACGTCCCAGACGCGGACGGTGCCGTCGAAGCTCGCGGTGGCGGCGGTCCGGCCGTCGGCGGCGAAGGCGACGTTGTTGACGTTGGCGGTGTGCCCGCCGAGGGTGCCCAGCGGCACCGGGTGGTGCGGGTCGGCGATGTCCCACAGCCGCGCGGTGTTGTCCCAGCTCGCGGTGGCCATGACCCGGCCGTCCGGGCGGAGGGCGACGGTGTTGACGCGGCCGGTGTGCCCGGTGAGCCGGGTCGAGTACGGCGTCGCGAACATGCCGAGGACGCTGCTGCGCTCGTCGGCGCCCGGGTCGAGGCGGTACGCGGCGAGCGCGAGCTGCGCGGCCAGCGCGGGGTTGGTCGCGCGCATGGCCAGCGCCTGGCTCGCGACCTTCTGCGCGAGCGCGTTGTTGCGCTGGTCGGTGGCCGTCGACTCGGCGCGCACGGCGTAGACGGTGGCGCCGACCGCGAAGACGAGCAGCACCGCGAGCAGCGCGACCAGCTGCCGCAGCCGCCGGGTGCGACGGCGGTCGCGCTCCCGCTCGGCGTGCTCGACGGCGAGGCTCGCGTCGAGGAACCGCCGTTCCCGCCGGGACAGCGCGGCGTCCTGGCGCGCGGCCCACTCCCGCGCGACGGCCAGCCGGGTGCCGCGGTAGAGCCAGCCGGGGTCTTCGTCGACGGACTCCCACGCGTCGGTCGCCTCGGTGAGCTGCCGGTGCACGCGCAGGCCTTCGCGGTCCTGCGTGAGCCACTCGCGCAGCCGCGGCCAGCCGCGGATGAGGGCTTCGTGGGCGATTTCGATGCCGGTGTCGTCGAGGGCGACCAGCCGGGCCGAAGCCAGCTCGCCGAGGACGACGGCGGTGTCTTCGTCGTCGGTGTCCAGCTCGGCGCGGCCGATCCGGCGCTTGGTGTCTTCGGTGCCTTCGCCGAGCGCGGTCATCCGGAGGAAGATCTGCCGGGCCAGCCGCTGCTGGCGGCCCGAGAGCTTCCCGAAGGTGCCTTCGGACGTCTGCGCGATGGCCCGCTCGATGCCGCCGGTCGACTCGTAGCCGGCCAGGGTGAGCGTGGTGCCGCGGCGCCGCCGCCACGTCTCCAGCAGCGCGTGCGAGAGCAGCGGCAGCACGCCGGGCTGGCCGGTGGCGTCCGCGACGAGCCGGGAGACCAGCGCGTTCTCGACGCGGTGACCGGTGTCGACGGCGGGCCGCGAGATCGCCTGCCGGAGCTCCTCGGTGGTCATCGGGCCGACCAGGACCTGGGCGTCCTGCATCGCCTCGGCGAGCACCGCGTGCCGCGCGCAGTGGGTGTAGAAGTCGGTGCGGATGCCGAGCACCACGCGCGTCCGGCTGTCCGGGCCGGCGGTGGCGGCGACCAGCGCGTCGAGGAAGCGGGCCCGCTCCTGCTCGTCCTGGCAGAGCGTGAAGACCTCTTCGAACTGGTCGACGACGAGCACGACGTCCTCGGCGCCGTCGTCGGTCAGCTGGCGGGCGGCGAGGCCGAGGTTGCGCGGGTGCGCGGCGAAGTCGTCGAGCAGGGCGCCGGCCGGGACGCCGAGCGCGGCCGCGAACTTGACCGCGCACTCCTGCAGTGGCCGGGCGCCCGGGGTGAGCAGCACCACCGGGCCCTTGACGGCGGGCAGGAGGCCGGCGCGCAGCAGCGAGGACTTGCCCGAGCCGGAGGCGCCGAGCACGGCGAGAAAACGTTGTCCCGCCAGTCGCGCGACGAGCTTTTCGATCAGCTTGTCCCGGCCGAAGAATCGCCGCGCATCAGCTGAGGTGAATGCGGACAGGCCGACGTAAGGCGGGATTTCCCCGGATTCGGGCTCGGGCGGTGAATCGGCACCGTCCCGGCGCGACTCTTCGGCGACGGCGTGCCACCGCTCTTCCCATTCCCCGGGGGCCCCGCCGCAGGCCCGGACGTAGGCCAGAGTGACGGCCAAGCTGGGGAGTTTCCGCCCACCGGCGGCTTCGGACAGCGTGCCGGCCGAGTAGTGCGCGCGCCGGCCGAGCTCGCGATAAGTGGGGTTCCCGGCGCTCTCGCGCAAACGCCGGAGATCGGCGGCGAATTCGGTCAGCAGATCGTCCCCGGGATCCAAGGGTCGCTCCGGACGCGGCACCCGTCCTCCTGTTTCTCTTTTTCCGGTTCGGCCACCGTATCCCCACTGCGGCCCGGCCCGTGGCCGTTCGGCGCGAACGGCGTGAAGATCGTCACCGGCGGCCGGGAAGCAATGCGGGCACCGGGGCGTTGGACCCGGTTGTGAGCTCACTGCCTGACGTGCCGCTGTCCGTGCTCGACCTGTCCCCCGTGTCGGAGGGGAACACCGTCGGCGAGACGCTGCGCAACACCCTGGACCTCGCCCGCGCCGCGGAACGGCTGGGCTTCAACCGCTACTGGCTGGCCGAGCACCACAACATGCCCGGCATCGCCAGCTCGGCGACGTCGGTGCTGATCGGCCACGTCGCCGACGCGACCGAGCGCATCCGCGTCGGCTCGGGCGGCGTGATGCTGCCCAACCACGCGCCCCTGGTGGTCGCCGAGCAGTTCGGCACGCTGGAGGCGTTCCACCCGGGCCGCATCGACCTCGGCATCGGCCGCGCCCCGGGCACCGACCAGCGCACGGCGCTCGCTCTGCGCGGCCCCGGCGGGCTGTCGGCGGACAACTTCCCCGAGCACCTGCAGGAGCTGATCGGCTACTTCACCCACTCGGAGGCCCGCGGCGTCAACGCGGTGGTCGCCGAGGGCAACCAGCCGCCGGTGTGGCTGCTGGGTTCGAGCGGCTTCAGCGCCCAGCTCGCCGGGCGTCTCGGGCTGCCGTTCTCGTTCGCACACCACTTCGCGGCGGAGAACACGATCCCGGCTGTGCAGCTGTACCGGGAGAACTTCCAGCCTTCTCCGGTTCTTTCCGAGCCGTACGTGATGCTCGGCGTGTCCGTGGTCGCGGCGGAGACGGACGAGCGCGCGCAGTTCCTGGCGGGGCCGTCGGGGCTGACGTTCCTGAGCCTGCGCCGCGGGCGGCCGATCGCGCTGCCGACGCCGGAGGAAGCCGCGGAGTACCCGTACACGGAGATGGACCGGGCGTTCCTGGCCGAGCGGTTCGGGTCGAGCATCGTCGGCTCGCCGGAGACGGTCCAGAAGGGGTTCGAGCAGCTGCTCGGCGACACGGGCGCGGACGAGCTGATGATCACGACGATGGTGCACGGGCACGCGGACCGGGTGCGGTCGTACGAACTGGTGGCCGGCCTCAAGTCCTGAGTGCCGGCTCGCGCGCCTTCCCGGCCTGACACGGCCCGGCGGCTGCTGGACGTGCGGCTACCGAGCCGGCGCGGGGAGGTCATGAACGACCCTTTCACCTCACCAGACGCAGTGAAAGAGTCGTTCACGACCACCCGGCCCCACCCGGGAGAGCCCGATCCGAACGTCGCCAACGACCCATTCGAGACCACCAACGTCCCTAATGAGTCGTTCACGGCAGCCGGGGCCGAGGCGCAACTCCGGACGTGCGCGGCTGCCGAGCCGGCCCGGGACGTCATGAACGACCCTTTCACCTCACCAGACGCAGTGAAAGAGTCGTTCATGACCTCCCCACCCCCCGGCAGAGCCCGACCCGAACGTCGCGAATGACCCATTCGAGACCACCGACGGCCCCCATGAGTCATTCGCGGCAGCGGGGCCGAGGCGCAACTCTGGACGTGCGGCACACGGGGACCTACCCTCCCCGCGTGGCCGTCCAGCCCGGTGTTCCGGTGAGCGGGAATGGTCACGACCGTGCAGGTCGCACCGCGGCACCAGACTCACAGAGCGTTTTTCTTTCCCTTCGCTGACAACAAGATCCGATCCGTTTGTCAGTACTCGACAAGAAATGCGCGGTTACCAGCCCGTGACCGCGTGATCCTGCTCAAGTTCTTGTCTCCCAGCAGGGCCGTCGTTAGCGTACCGACCAGTAGGAAACGGCACGGCGTCCCCCGAGACCGTGAATGGCCGACAATTGTTACCCCGTTCGGACCATTTCCCTTTGCTCACCTCGGGTGTATTCGGCGTGCCGCCGAAACCGCTGGGGAGGCACACGAATGGCCGAACGGACGACGACGACGTCGTTCCCCGGGGCCGCCGCGCTGCGGCAGACCGGACGGCTCTACGGGCTGGGGCTCGACGTCGTCCGGCTGACGTTCCGCCGCCCGTTCCAGGTGCGTGAGCTGATCCAGCAGTTCTGGTTCATCGCGAGCGTCTCGATCCTGCCGACCGCGCTGGTCTCCATCCCGTTCGGCGCGGTGATCGCGCTGCACATCGGGTCGCTGACCACGCAGATCGGCGCGCAGTCGTTCACCGGCGCGGCGAGCGTGCTCGCGATCATCCAGCAGGCCAGCCCGATCGTCACCGCGCTGCTCATCGCCGGTGCGGGCGGCAGTGCGATGTGCGCCGACCTCGGTTCGCGGACCATCCGCGAAGAGATCGACGCCATGGAGGTCCTCGGGGTCTCGCCCGTGCAGCGGCTGATCGTGCCGCGGGTGCTGGCCGCGATGGGGGTCGCGATCTTCCTCAACGGCATGGTCAGCGTCGTCGGCGTGCTCGGCGGCTACTTCTTCAACGTGATCATGCAGCACGGGACGCCGGGCGCGTACCTGGCGAGCTTCTCCGCGCTGGCCCAGCTGCCCGACCTGTGGATCAGCGAGATCAAGGCGCTGATCTTCGGCTTCGTCGCCGGGGTCGTGGCCGCCTACCGCGGGCTGAACCCCAAGGGCGGGCCGAAGGGCGTCGGCGACGCGGTGAACCAGTCCGTGGTCATCACGTTCCTGCTGCTGTTCGTGCTGAACCTGGTGCTCACCACCGTGTACCTGCAGCTCGTGCCGCCGAAGGGGAGCTGACCGATGGTGACCACCACGCCGGCCGCCAGGGTCCGCGAAGCCGTCGACCGCCGGTTCGGCTTCCTCGACACCCTCGGCGACCAGATCCTCTTCTTCCTGCGCGCGATCGCCTGGATCCCGCGGGCGATCCGCCGGTACCTGCGCGAGATCGTGCGCCTGCTCGCCGAAGTCAGCTTCGGCAGCGGGGCGCTGGCCGTCATCGGCGGCACGATCGGCGTGATGATCGGGATGACCGTCGCCACCGGCACGGTCGTCGGCCTCCAGGGCTACTCCGCGCTCAACCAGGTCGGGACGTCGGCGTTCGCCGGGTTCGTCTCCGCCTACTTCAACACCCGCGAGATCGCGCCGCTGGTCTCCGGCCTCGCCCTGTCCGCCACCGTCGGCTGCGGCTTCACCGCGCAGCTCGGCGCGATGCGGATCTCCGAGGAGATCGACGCCCTCGAAGTCATGGGCATCCCCAGCGTCCCGTACCTGGTGACGACGCGGGTGATCGCCGGCTTCCTCGCCGTCATCCCGCTCTACGCCATCGGGCTGCTCTCGAGCTACCTCGCCTCGCGGCAGATCACGGTGTGGTTCTTCGGCCAGTCCGCGGGGACCTACGACCACTACTTCCTGCTGTTCCTGCCCCCCGGCGACGTCTTGTGGTCGTTCGGGAAGGTGCTGGTGTTCAGCGTCGTCGTGGTCCTGGCGCACTGCTACTACGGCTTCCGCGCGAGCGGCGGCCCGGCCGGTGTCGGTGTCGCGGTGGGCCGCGCGGTCCGCACCGCGATCGTCGCGATCAGCGTGCTCGACTTCTTCCTGTCACTGGCCATCTGGGGCGCGACGACGACCGTGCAGGTGGCCGGATGAGACGGGACACCCGCCGCAAGGCCGGGATCCGCACCGCGGGCGTGCTGTTCCTGGTGGTGATGGGCGTGCTCGTCACGCTCTCCATCAAGATCTACGACAAGGACTTCGTCAGCACGGTCCCGGTGACGCTCAAGACGAGCCGCATCGGCAACCAGCTGTCCGCGGGCGGGCAGGTCAAGGCCCGCGGCGTGCTCGTCGGGGAGATCCGCGACGTCCGGGCGACGCCGCAGGGCGCCGAGATAGCGCTTGCCCTGGAGCCGGGCAAGGTGGACATGCTGCCGCGCACCGTTTCCGCGTTGCTCGTGCCGAAGACGCTGTTCGGCGAGCGGTACGTCCAGCTGTCCATCCCGGACGGTGCCCGCGCCCCGCACCTGACCGCCGGCGACACGATCGAGCAGGACCGCTCGGCGAACGCGATCGAGCTGGAACGCGTCTTCGACAACCTGCTCCCGGTGCTGCAAGCCGTCCAGCCGCAGAAGCTCGCGACCACGCTGACCGCGGTTTCCACGGCGCTGCAGGGCCGCGGCGAGCAGCTCGGGCAGACGATCGGCACCGCGGACGCGTACCTGAAGAACTTCAACCCCGACCTTCCCCAGCTGACGTCGGACATCCGCGACCTCGCCACCGTCTCGAACCTCTACGGCGACATCGCCCCCGACCTCCTCGACGCGCTCACCTCCTCCGCCGTCACGCTGAACACCGTCAAGGAGAAGCAGAGCGAGCTGGCCGGGGTCTACCAGCAGGTGACGTCGTCCTCGCAGGAGGTCACGGCCTTCCTGGCGAACAACCGCGACAACCTCATCTCCCTGGCCGCCGACAGCCGCGCGCCGCTGGAGGTCGCCGCGAAGTACTCCCCCAGCTTCGTCTGCACCCTCGCTTCGCTGAACGCACTGAGGAAATCCATGGACCAGGTGCTCGGCGCCGGCACCGGCCAGCCGGGCCTGCACGCCGACGTCGCGATCACCGCCGACAGCGGCAAGTACCTCCCCGGCAAGGACGACCCGCGCTACACCGCGGGCGGCGAGCCGCGCTGCTACCCCTCCGGCGTGGCCCCGACGACCGGCACCGCCGCCGCGGCGCCGGGTTCCACCGGGCACCCGCTGCTGACCGGCGGCCAGGGCGACCTCGGCGTCGCCAACTCACCGCAGGAGGAACAGCTGCTGGCCACCCTGGTCGCGCCCTCGATCGGGGTGCCGTCCGCCGACGTCCCGGCGTGGAGCAGCGTGCTCGTCGGCCCGCTCTACCGCGGCACGGAGGTGAAGCTCAAGTGAGGAACATCGCCTCCCCGCTGATCAAGAGCCTGATCTTCATCGCCGTCACCGCGCTCGCGACGGCGCTGCTGGCCGTGTCCATCACGAACACCGGCGTCGGCGCCGGCGAGCGTTACACGGCGAAGTTCCTCGACGCGACCTCGCTCAACGTCGGCGACGACGTCCGCATCTCCGGCGTCCGCGTCGGCCAGGTCGAATCCCTGGACATCAGCGACCGCAACCGGGCGCTGATCGCCTTTTCCCTCGACCAGGGGCGGCGGCTGCCCGCCGACGTGAAGGCGGTCATCAAGTACCGCAACATGGTCGGCCAGCGCTACATCGCGCTGGAGCGCGGGAGCACCGGGACCCGGGAGCAGCTGCCCGAGGGCGGGGAGATCCCGCTGTCGCGCACCACCCCGGCACTCGACCTCACCGATCTCTTCAACGGGTTCAAGCCGCTGTTCCAGGCGCTCTCGCCGAACGACGTCAACGAGCTGTCCGGCGAGATCGTCCAGGTGCTGCAGGGCGAAGGCGGCACCGTCGAAAGCCTGCTGGCCCACACCGGCTCGCTGACCACCACCCTCGCCGGGCGCGACAAGGTGATCGGCGAGGTGATCGGGAACCTCAACTCGGTGCTGAAGACGGTCAACGGCAAGGGTGACGCGCTGGCGAACCTCGTGTCCACGCTGCGGCAGCTGGTGTCCGGGCTGGCCGGCGACCGCGCCGCGATCGGCGACGCGATCAGCGGCATCGGCGACCTCACGCAGTCCACCGCCGGGTTGTTCGAGCAGGCCCGGCCGCCGCTGAAGGACAGCATCGCCGGGCTGAAGGGCCTCGCCGGCAACCTGGTCCAGAACCAGTCCGATGTGGACAGCTTCCTGACCGACCTCCCGGTGAAGTTCACCGAAATCGGCCGGGTCGCCTCCTACGGCTCGTGGATGAACTTCTTCCTCTGCACCGGGGTCCTGGAAACCTCACCCCCGCGTGGCGTGCTCGTCCCCACCGCGAGGTGCTCGTCGTGAAGTCCTTCAAGGAACGCAATCCCCTCGTCCTCGGCGTGCTGGGCAGCGTCGCGCTGGCCGCGCTGCTGACCGTCACGTTCAACTACGACAACCTGCCGATCGTCGGCGGCGGCACGACCTACGAGGCCGAGTTCTCCGAAGCCGCCGGGCTGCAAGCGGACGACGAGGTCCGGGTCGCCGGCATCAAGGTCGGCGAGGTCCGGGACGTCGAGCTGGCCGACGACCACGTCCTAGTCTCCTTCCGGGTCAAGAACGCCTGGATCGGCGACCGCACGTCGGCCGAGATCAAGATCAAGACGTTGCTGGGCCGCAAGTTCCTCGCGCTGAACCCGACCGGCGACGACGTCCAGGACCCGGACCGGCCGATCCCGCGGACCCGGACGGTCACGCCCTACGACGTCACCGACGCCTTCAACGGCCTCGCCGACACCGTCGGCGCGATCGACACCAAGCAGCTCGCGGACAGCTTCACCACGCTGTCGGACACCTTCCGCAACTCCCCCGAGCACGTCCGCAGCGCGCTCGACGGGCTTTCCCAGCTCTCGCAGACGGTGTCCAGCCGCGACGGCCAGATCGCCGAACTCCTCGCGAACGCGCGGCAGCTCACCACGACGCTGGCGAACTCGAACGACGACTTCGAGAAGCTCATCGACGACGGGAACCTCTTGCTCACCGAGCTCAACCGGCGCCGCGACGCGATCCACGACCTGCTCACCGGTTCGGCGCGCCTCGCCGAGCAGCTCAGCGGGCTGGTGAAGGACAACGCCGGTCAGCTCAAGCCCGCGCTGCAGGCGCTGAACCAGGTGACCGACCTGCTCAAGCGGCAGAACGACAACCTGACCCAGGGCCTGCAGCTGGCCGGGCCGTACTTCCGGGTGGTCACCAACACGACCGGCAACGGCCGCTGGATCGACGCCTACCTCTGCGGCCTCATCCCCGAGAACCACGACCCGTGCACCGTGCCGAAGAACCCGGGAGGCACGAAGTGAGCGCGCTGACCACCACCCGCGCCGGCGTCCTGACGAGCCGGTTCATCGCCGCCGCCCTGCTGCTCGCCCTCGTCGTGACCGCGGCGCTGTGGTGGGTGTTCGCCGGCAGCGGGCAGCACCACGTGACCGCCTTCTTCACCCGCGCGGTCGGCGTCTACCCCGGCTCCGACGTCCGGGTGCTCGGCGTCCGGATCGGCCAGGTCGACGCGGTCACCCCGCGCGGCGAGCAGGTGCAGGTGGACATGTCCGTCGACGGCTCGGTCGGAGTCGCCGAGGACACCACGGTCCTGGTGATCGCGCCCAGCGTCGTCGCCGACCGGTACGTCCAGTTCGCCAAGCCGGCCCGCGGCGGGCCGCGGCTGCCGGACGGCGCGTCGATCCCGGTGCAGCGCACCGCGACCCCGGTGGAACTGGACCAGCTCTACGCCAGCCTCGACTCGCTGTCGAAGGCGCTCGGCCCGAACGGCGCCAACTCCCAGGGCGCGCTGTCGGACCTGCTCAAGACCGGCGCGCAGAACCTGCAGGGCAACGGCCGCGCGTTCAACGACAGCGTGCGCAACTTCGCGCAGCTGGCGCGCACGCTGGCCGGGAACTCGGGCGACCTGTTCGGCACGGTCGACGAGCTCCAGCGGTTCACCACCATGCTGGCCACGAACGACCAGCAGGTCGGCAGCGTGAACCAGCAGCTCTCGCAGATCTCCGGCACGCTGGCCGCCAACAGCGGCGAGCTGGCGCGGGCCCTCGACGGCCTCGGCCGCGCGCTCGCCGACGTCCAGGGGTTCATCCGGGACAACCGCGGCGCACTCAAGTCCAATGTGGACAACCTGGTGACGACCACGCGGACGCTCGTCGAACAGCGCGCCTCGCTGGCCGGCACGATCGACGCCGTCCCGCTGGCCGTGACGAACGTGCTGAACGCGGTCGATCCGGCCACCGGGCGGCTGCGCGGCCGCGAGAACATCGACTACTACCTCGAGCCGCTGCCGTTGCCGGTCACCGGCGACGTCTACACCAACGGGGGTGGCCGGTGAAGCGGATCCTCGCCACCGCGGCCGTCGGGTGCCTGCTGCTCGCGGGCTGCTCGTCCGGTGAGTTCAAAGGCGTCTACGACCTGCCGCTGCCCGGCGGCGCCGACGTCGGCGACCACCCGTACTCGGTGACCGTGCAGTTCGCCGACGTGCTCGACCTGGTGCCGCAGGCCGCGGTGAAGGTCGGCGACGTCCCGGTCGGGCGGGTGCGGGAGGTCCGGCTCGGCGGCGACGGCTGGACGGCCGAAACCGTGCTGGAGGTCAACGGCGACGTCGTGCTGCCCGCCAACGCGATCGCGCGGCTGCGCCAGTCCAGCCTGCTCGGCGAGAAGTTCGTCGAGCTGGCCGCCCCGGACGGCGCGTCGTCCGGTCCCGGGGTCGCGCGGCTGGCGGACAAGGCCACGATCACCGTGGACCGCACCAACCGCAACCCCGAGTTCGAAGAGATCTTCGGCGCCCTTTCGCTGCTGCTCAACGGCGGCGGCATCGGGCAGCTGCAGACGATCAACCGCGAGCTGTCGAAGGTGATGGACGGCAACGAGGGGCAGATCCGCTCGTTCCTGTCCGGGGTGAACACCCTGATGACCGACCTCGACGCGCACCGCTCGGACATCACCGAGGCCCTCGACGGGATGAACCGGCTGTCGGCGACGCTCGCGAACCGCCACAGCCAGGTCTCCGGCGCGCTGACCGACCTGACGCCCGGACTGCAATCGCTGACCGACCAGCGCACCCAGCTCGTCTCGATGCTGCAGGCGCTCGACCGGCTCTCGACCGTGGCCACCGACGTCGTCGACCGCAGCCGCGACGACATGGTCGCGGACCTGCGCGCGCTCGCGCCGATCCTGGGCCAGCTGGCCGCGGCCGGGGAGAACCTGCCGCAGTCGCTGCAGCTGCTGCCGACGTTCCCCTTCCCGGATTCGGTGCTGCCCGCGGTGAAGGGCGACTACATCAACGCGTTCGCCTCGATGATCCCGGCGCCCGGTGTGCCGCTGCCCGCGCCCGGCGAGGGCGTGCCGCCGGGCTTGCCGCCGCTCCCGCTCACCTCGGGAGGTCAGTGATGCTCACGCGCAGAGTGCGGGTCCAGGTCGTCCTGTTCGTCGTGATCGCGCTGGCCACGACGGCGTTCGTCGGCGCGAACTACGCCGGTCTCGGCCGGCTGTTCGGCTCCGGCAGCTACACGGTCAAGCTGGAGCTGGCCGAAGGCGGCGGGCTGTTCACCAACGGTGAGGTGACCTACCGCGGCGTCGCCGTCGGCCGGGTCGGCGAGCTGCGGCTCACCCTGACCGGGACCGAAGCCGACCTGCTCATCGACGACGGCGCCCCGCCCATCCCGGCGGACTCCCGCGCGGTGGTGGCGAACCGGTCGGCGGTCGGCGAGCAGTACGTCGACCTGCAGCCGCGCACCTCGGGCGGGCCCTTCCTGAGCGGGGACTCGGTCATCCGGCGCGAGTCGACCACGCTGCCGCTGCCGGTCAACAGCCTGCTGACCGACCTGGACTCGTTCACGGCGTCGGTGCCGACGCAGGACCTGCGCACGGTGGTGAACGAGCTCGACGACGCCCTGCGCGGCGCCGGCCCGGACCTGCAGACGCTGCTGGATTCGGCGACGGCGTTCACCCAGCAGGCGAGCGCGCACCTGCCACAGACGTCGAAACTGATCGGCGACGGCGCGACCGTGCTGCGCACCCAGGTCGGCTCCTCGGCGGAGTGGCGCTCGTTCAGCGGCAACGCCCGCGTGTTCGCCCAGCAGCTGGCCAGGTCCGACGGCGACCTGCGGCGCCTGATCGCGACCGCGCCCCCGGCGGCGACGGAGCTTTCGTCGCTGCTGAAGGAGAACGACCCGGGCCTGCCGATCGTGCTGGCCAACCTCCTGACGACGGCGCGGGTGTTCGGCACCCGCACGGCGGCGGAGGAGACGCTGCTGGCGAACGTCCCCCGCGCGGTGGCGGCGGTCGGCTCGGCCATCGACGAGCAGCACCACGAGCTGCGGATGGGGCTGGTGCTGAACTTCGACAACCCGCCTTCGTGCCTGGCGGGCTACGAGGACACCCCGCACCGGTCGAGCAGGGACCTTTCGCCGTTGCCGCTGAACACCGACGCGGCGTGCACGCTGCCGTACGGCAACGAGAGCTCGGTGCGCGGCACGCAGAACGCGCCGCACCCACCGGTCCCGGACGCGGTGCCGGTGGGCCCGCTGACGATCGGCACGCAGGCGACGAAGACGAGCCTCGAGGAGATGCTGTGGCTGCGCTGAAACGGGGAGCGGCAGCGATCACCCTGGCCGCGGCGGTCTTCGCGGGCTGGTCGGGCTGGTCCTGGTACGCGTCGGCCCACGAACCGGCGGTGACCTACGGTGCCGCGCGGGACGAGGCCCTGGCGAGCGGCCGGACACTGGTGGCGGAGCTGAACAGCCTGGACTACCACGACGTCGAGGGCGGCCTGGGACGCTGGCTGACGGCGTCGACGGGCCCGCTGCACGACCAGCTGGCCCGGACGGACGCGCGGACGAAGCAGGCGCTGGCGGCGAACTCGACGGTCTCGACGGGGCGGGTCCTGGACGCCGCGCTGAGCGAGCTGGACGAGCACGCGGGGACGGCGAAGATGCTGGCCTCGGTGGAGATCACGATGGCGAAGCAGGGAGTGGCCCCGGCGGTGAAGCGGAACCGTTTCGCCGCGGCGCTGAGCCGGACGCCGGACGGGTGGAAGCTGAGCGCGCTCGACCAGCTGGCGGTGGGGTCCCGATGAACCGGGCGAAGACGGTGGCCGAGGCGGGCCTCGAGACGGGTGCCGAGCTGCGTGGCCCGGGCGAGGCCATCGCGACCGCCGAGGCAGGTGGCCCCACCACCCCAGCCCCGATCACGCCCGCCACGTCGAGCGGCGAAGGCGAAGAGCAGGCCTCACCTACCACGATCGGCAGCGAAGCCGAGCCGAGCGACCTGGCCGCCGAAGGCGAGCCGGTCGCCGCATCGGGCGGCGAACGCGAGTCGGACGGCTCGGTGCCCGAGGGCGCCGAAGCCGAACCGGGCGCTGTGGCCGCGGAGGAGCCGGCCACTCCCACCACCGCTACCGGCGGTGAGCTGGGCGACCCCGCGGCCGAGGGCAAGCCGAGCGACCCGGCCGCCGAAGGCGAGCCGGTCGCCGCATCGGGCCGCGAACGCGAGTCGGACGGCTCGGTGCCCGAGAGCGAACCGGGCGCTGTGGCTGCCGACGAGCCGGCCGCTCCCACCACCGCCACCGGCGGTGACCTGGGCGACCCCGCGGCCGAGGGTGAGCCTGAAGCCGAGACCTCCCCCGCCAAGCCCCGGCCGGCCTGGCTCCAGCTGCCCGCCCTCCTCCTCGCCGCCGCCCTCGTTCTCGCCGGGGCCGGGGCCTGGTTCACCGTCGAAGCCCGCTCCGCCGCCGGCACTTCCGCCGGCGCCAACCTCGCTCTCACCGATGTCGGGGCGACCGCCGAGGTCACCTCCGCGATCACCGTCGCCGTGAACCGGGTCTTCTCCTATTCCTACGATCGGACCGACGTCACCGAAAAGGCCGCCGCCGCGGTGCTCCGGGGCGCCGCCAAGGATTCGTACGACAAGCTCTTCGCCCAAGTGCGGGCGAAAGCACCCGAGCAGAAACTCGTCCTCACTTCGCGCGTTTCGGCGATAGCAGTACAAGAACTCCGCAACAATCACGCGCGGTTACTCGTCTTTCTCGATCAATCAGCCGTACGGGCCGACAACAATGCGACCGACAACGCCGCGGCGCAGCTTTCCGTAACCGCGGAACGCGCCGACGGCACCTGGGTCATCACCGCACTCGAACCGCGCTGAACCACCGCAGAACCACCAGCACTTCACCGTTTCCGGGAGCACCCGGGACGGACGGGAAAACGCAAAGGGAGAAGAACTATGTCCGTGGCAACGCAGCTGAGGAGACTGGCCGTCCTCACGTCGACGGCGGCTCTCGTGCTCACCGGGGTCGCCGTGACCCCGGCGTCGGCCGACGTCATCCCGATCCCCGTGTCCTACAAGGTCACCGGCAGCACCACGGTGAAGAAGACCGGCAGCGCCCTGAAGCTCGGCCCCGGTTCGCTCAAGGGCAACCTGCTCATCGACGACCAGACCGGGTCGGTCGGGCTCAGCGCGGACCTCGCGCTGCCGCCGTCGCAGGCCGACATTTCCCTGCTGTCGGGCATCTTCCGGATCAAGGCCAAGGTCCGGGTGATCCCGCTCGGGCCGGCCACCGGCACGATCGCCGACGGCAACCTGGTCACGAAGGCCAAGGCCAACATGGAGATCTACGACATCTGGGCCGGCCCGATCGTGCCGGTCATCCCGCTGCCGACCGTGCCGGGCAGCTGCAAGACCAAGACCCCGCTCGACCTGACGCTGTCCGCGCAGGACATCGACATCACCGCCCCGGCCATCACGGTCAAGGGCACCTACACCATCCCCGAGTTCAGCAACTGCTTCATCGCCGACATCGCGCTCGGCGCCCTGATTTCGGGGCCGGGCAACACCATCACGCTCGACCTGGCCAGCGACGCCACCTGAGCACGACCCGGGTGGCGGGCCGCGAAGGCCCGCCACCCGGGGGTTCAGCAAGCTGCGGCCGGGTCTTCCTTCAACGCGAAGCTGTCGTTGTCCCCGGCCGAAACGGCGAACACCGGCCCGCACGAGATGGGCGCCGACTCGCCGACGAAGTTCGAGCCCCAGACTACGATGTCGCCGTTGGTCTTGTAGGCCACGTTGTGGTTGAACCCGGCGTCGACACCGGCCACGTCGGACAGTGCTTCCGGCGGCACCTCGATCTGGTGGAAGTTGTCGCGACCCCACGCGTAAACCCGCCCGGCCTTCAGCGCCAGGCTGTGGTTGAACCCCGCGGAAACCGCCGTGACACCGGAAGAAAGCCCGGCCGGCACGGTCGTCTGGCCGTAGGTGTTGCTCCCCCAGGCCAGCACGCCGCCGTTCTTGAGCGCCAGGTTGTGGTCGCCACCGGCGGAAATCGCGGTGACGCCGGTGGTCGCCGACGCCGGCACGTCGGTCCGCGTCCCCCAGCTCACCACCAGCCCGCCCTGCTTCAGCGCCAGGCTGTGCATGTTGGACGCGGAAATCGCGATCACGCCGCTCGACACGGACGCGGGCAGGTTCGTCTGGCCGTACCAGTTGTTGCCCCAGGCGATGACCTTTCCGTTCTTCAGCGCCAGTTCGTGGCCCCAGCCCGACGCGATCTGGCTGACCCCGGAGGTCGCCGCGGCGGGGATCTGGTTGGCGCCCCAGTTGTTCGCCCCCCACGCGAGGACCGCGCCGCCCTTCAGCGCGAGCGCCGTCGTGCTGCCCGCCGACACGGCGGTGACGCCGGTCAGCGCGTCCGGCGGCGGGATCGTGACGTCGTAATCCGGTTTGCCCCAGGCGATCACGCCGCCGACCGTGGCCGCGGACGCGGGCTGGGCGAGCGACGAGACGGCCAGCGCCGCCGTCAACGCGAATGCGGCCCGCTTGAATGACACCCGTCCACAACGTGAAGAACCCGGCACGATAGCCTCATTTCTCCGGTTACGTTATCCGTGCTTGCCCCCGCAAGATCACAAATGGTAGACCGTAGCCTCCGGCGGATCTCCGCCGCGGGCGTTCTTTGTCACGATCCGCCAAATCCGGTGGTGCCCCTGCGCGGCTTCGCACAAGAATTCCGCGGCCCCCTCCCCCGGGTCACCCCTGCGGGGCCGGAACTCTTGTTCCGTAGTGAACTGGCGAGTAGCCTCGATTTCGGCAGATGGACCTCCACCTCGCACGCCGGTGAATCGCGTCCCGCCGCCCGGGGCAATCGGGGCGGGTGAAGCGATGGGGGATCAACGGCAGCGGGCAATCGATCAGCCAAAGCCGAGACTGAACTGAATCAAAGGAGATGACAGGTATGTCCCGACTCAGCAGACTGTCCGCCGGTATCGCCACGACCGCGACCGCCATCGGTGCCATCGCGGTGCTGACCGCGGGCACCGCGGCCGCCGCCACGATCACCTACACCGCCGGCGGCACGGCGGGCATCACCTACAACTGCACCTTCCCCGGTATTTCGCCGCAGCCGGTCGCGATCACCGCGCACCTGGACGCGCCGAACTCCGTCGTGCACAGCACTTCCGTCACGCCGAGCAACGTCGGCGGCACGGCGACGATCAGCGCGACCGTCCACTCGCTGCTGACCGCGGTCGGCTACGACGGCATCCGGGGCACCGCGACGGTGCCGGTGGCGGTGTCGGCCGGCACGCTGTCGCAGCCGTCGGCCACCGGGCTCAACATCCCGCAGGTCATCTACCCGACCGGCGGGCCGATCACGGTGAACATCTCGCAGGTCGCGACGTCCAGCATCCCGACCTACACCGCCCCGGCCACCGCGGGCACCGCCACCCTGTCGCTGACCAGCGGGCTGTCGGCGAACCTGGAGTTCCACAAGAAGTCGACCAACACCTGGTCGCCGTGGACGATGAACTGCACCCTCAAGGTGACCAGCCCGGCGCAGAACACCGCGTTCACCCCGAGCATCACCATCAGCTGACCGGGTTCCCGGTGCGGGCGGGCGCCCGCCCGCACCGGGACCACCCTGCCGCTTCCGCACGCACCCAGGGAAACCGATGCCACGTCGAGTCCGGCCCCGCACCCTCACGATCTCCGCGCTGGCAGGCGTCGGCCTGCTCTCCGCGGTGAACGGCGCGCTCACGGGAGTCGGCTCGGCCGCACCCGCGCCCGCGGTCCCGCCGGACACGAAGGCGGTGACGTCGGTTTCGGTGACGTGCCCGTTCGCGGACCCGCTCGGCGCCCGCGCGCTCACCGCCGAGACGTCGGCCACGCTGCCCGCCCAGGCGCGGACCGGGGCTTCGCTGAAGCTCGGCGGCTTTTCCACGAAGCTCACCCTCCCCCGCGACGTCGCGCTGTCCTACCTCCCGGCCGGCACCACCGCCGGTTCGCTGGCGGGTGAGGTGCGGTTCGACCTCGCCGTGCACAAGGACGACCGCGCGGACAAGGTCCCCGTCACCCTCGCCGTGCCGGCCACCCCGCTGCCGGAGACCGGCGACGTCACCCTGACGGCCACCGGCACGGTGCCCGAGATCGCGCTGAACACCGTCGGGGCCGTCACCTTCGACGTCACCGCGCCGTCGCTCGCGCTCGCCGCCGTCTCGCCGCCCGCGGATCCCGCCGCGAAGCCGGTCGCGTGCGCGCTGGACGCCGGGCAGCCGACGACGCTGGGCAAGGTGATGGTGCTGCCCAAGGTCACGCCGGGCACGAAGGCGCAGCAGCAGGCCGCGGCCGCTGACGCACCCGGCCCCGGCGATCCCCCGACCGAAGACGAGTTCGCCGTCCCGCTGAGCCTGGTGACGATCCAGACGAAGTCGACGGTCCGGAAGCTCGGTGCGACCGTCACCGCCGATCCGGCGTTCCTGTTCAACGGGTTGTTCATCCTCAACCTGGTCGACGGCAGCTCGCGGGTGACCGGCTCGACGACGTTCAACCCGGCGACGGCGACGTTCCTCGGCTTCGGGTTCGTGCCGGTGACCGCGACCGTCGAGTTCCTGCCGGTGGATTGGCGCAACAGCAAGCTCATCGAGTTCGCCGGCGCGATCACGACCGACCCGGACACCGGGGCCACCTACCTGAACACGACGCTGCAGGTGATGGCGAAGCTGAGCAACGCGAAGGTCAACGGGGTCCCGCTGGACCTCGGGCCGGGGTGCGTGTCCGGCAAGCCGGTGACGCTGACCCTGAACGGCCCGTACGAGGCGTTCGGCGTCGGCCACATCCGCACCGACCCGGAGAAGGGCTTCGACCTCCCGGCGTTCACCGGCTGCGGTGCCGCCGGCCAGGACCTGAACCCGCTGCTGACCGGGATGAGCTCGGGCGGCGGCAACCAGGCGTTCGTCGACACCTACAACCTGATCGTGTGCACCGATCCGGACCAGACCCAGTGCCCGGACGGCTCCACCGGGCCTCCGACGGGCTCCGCCGCGGCGAAGAAGGCGGCGGCCAAGAAACCGAACTGAGGGGATCACATGAGGATCGGACCGGCCACCGCGGCAGCGCTGCTCGTCACCGGCCTGACGGCGGGCACGGCGAACGCGACAGTCACGACGAACACGGGCGCGCTGACGTACACCTGCACGTTCCCGGGCGTCGCACCCCAGCCCACGACGCTCATGGCGCACCTGGACGTCACCGATCCCCACCCCGGCCAGCCGTTCACGGTCACGCCCTACGCCACGGTGGTGTACTCGGCCGCGGTGAAGTCGTTGCTGGGCGCGCTCGGCTACGACCAGGTGCGCGGCTCGATCAGCACGACGTTCAGCGTGAGCGACGCGACCCCGGCGGCTGGCGTGCTCTCGGGCGCTTTCCCCGCGAACCCGTTCACGAGCGGCTCGGTGATCGGTTCACCCCAGGTGTTCACCGCCGGCGCGGCGGGCTCCGTCGGCTTCGCGATGGGCACGGGCATCAGCGAATCCCTGGAGCTCCACAAGAAGTCGACCGGGACGTGGACGCCCTGGTCGTCGAGTTGCACCCTCAAGGTGACGAGCCCGGCGCAGAACACGGCGTTCAGCCCGAGCATCGCGATCTCGTGAGGACCGGGGCCGCCCTCGCGGCAGCACTCCTCGTCACCGGCCTGACCGCGGTGCCGGCCCACGCCGGGACGACGACCGCCCGGACCGGCACGCTCACCTACAGCTGCACGTACCCGGGCGTCGCCCCGCTGACGTCGACGTTCGCCGGCTCGCTCACGGCCCCCGACCCGGTTTCGTCCGGGTACCCCTTCACGGTCAGCGGGATCCAGCTGAGCCACGTGCTGAGCCCGGCGGTCCGCTCGCTCTTCGTCGCGGCCGGCTACGACCGGGTGCGAGGCTCCTTCGCGGCCACGATCACCGCGACGAACGCGAACCCGGCCGCGGCGCCGATCACCGGCAGCGTCCCCGAGCAGTCCATCACGAACAGCGGCTCGCTCACCTTCACCGAGCAGGCCCCCGACGTCACGTTCACCGCGGGCACCCCGGGCTCGATCGTGTTCGGGCTGGGCACGCCGATCACCGAATCCCTGCAGTTCCACAAGAAGACGGCCGACGCGTGGCTACCGATGCAGTCGGTCTGCACACCGCGGTCCCCGAGCACGGAGTTCCAGCCGGGGATCACCGTCCTCTGAGCGGAGGAGCCGCGGCCCGGCAGCTGTCCCAGGCGCCGCGGCTCCCCGTTCTCACCCGGTGAGGCTCAGTTGGGCGTCCACTGTGGACGCCCGGCCCCGGTGCGCGGTGACGGCAGCAGGTCGCTCACCGGGTACCGCAGCGGGAGCGGGGCCGCGCCCGCGCGCAACGCCAGCTCCATCTCGAAGCGGGCCGCCGGGTCGCGGAGGCTGTCGCCGAACGTCGCCTGGAGCTGGCGCATGCGATAGCGGACCGTCTGGGGGTGGACGCCGAGGCGTTCCGCGATCTCCACCACGTTGCCCTGGCTGTCCAGCCACGCACGCAGCGTCTCCAGGAGGCGCTCCTGCTGCTTGCCCGTCATGTCCGCCAGCGGCGCGAACAACCGGTGCCGCAGCGTGCCGACCAGGCCGGCGTCGGAGTTGACCAGCAGCGTCGCCAGGTGCTCTTCCGCGCGCAGCACCGGCCGCGGGGCCAGCACGCCGCGTTCGGTCAGCTGGAGCGCGTTCCGGGCCCACCGCAGGGAATCCGCCACCGACGTGAGCGGGACGCACGGGCCGATCGAGAGGCGGCAGTCCGGCAGGGCCACCTGCAGGGCCGCCAGGCGCGGGGCGCTCAGCTCGCCCGGCACCACCAGTTTCGGGTCCGCGGTGTCGAGTTCGGCGAGGACGTCCGCGTCCAGCCCGGCGTGGCGGCGGGCCGGGGCGACGCCGCCCGCGGGGCAGACCGCCACCGGCGTCGCGTCGGCGGGAACCGGCCAGCCGATCAGCTGGGCCAGCTCGGCGATCGCCTTGGGCGACGCGGGCGGGGTCTCGAGGATCAGGTGGAGCAGCTTGCGCCGCCACGTTTCCAGTGCCCCCGCCGTGCGCGCCTTCGCCTCCAGGTAGCCGTCGAGCGCGACGGAGGCGAGTTCGTCCATGAACGCCAGCATCGCGTCGGCCAGCTGGGACATCACGGCCGACGAGAGCCCGCTTCGCCGTCCCACGCGCATGATCCGCCGCCACGACACGCGCGCGCCGACCCGGTACGCCGACTGCAGCGTGTCGAGGCTGCGGCCCTCGCGCATTTCGTTCTGCCCCAGCCGGTGGTGCACCTCGTGGGACTGCTCCTTCGACACCGTCGGGTCGGCGATCTGCGCGACGAACAACGTGATCGCGTACTCGACGCCGGCGCGGATCGACTTGCCGTAGGGCCCGTCGAGCGGGCGGGCGTAGGCGGGGATGGTCGCGCGGATCTCGTCGACGATCTCCGCGGCGAGGCTGCCCAGCTCGGGGCGCAGGATGTCCGCGAGCTTGCGGGGCAGTGCGGCCGGTGGCGCAGCGTGTTCGAATCCGCGCTCCACCGTCATCGCAGCTCCTTCGCTCCGCCCCCGGACTCCGGCGCGCGCACGCGCGACCGGGTACCCCGCACCTGAAGCGGGGTGACAACGGACACATCGAAAAACTAACGCCGAACGTGTCACTCGAATGAGAGGAAACCGATTTCTTGTCATTTTTGTGACAAGTTCACGAGACGTGCCTGCGAAACGCTGACAAGTACCCCGCCGACTGCACCTTCACGTGCATACGAACGGCCGTACCCGCGACGGGCGGCTCGCGCTGCGGTCATCCGGCGTGCTTGTATCGTGTGGTTGATACAAGCGAGGAGGTTCGGCATGCCGTGGGACAACGTGCTGGCGGTCGCGCTCTTGGGCGGGCTGATCGGGCTGGCGATCCTGATCGTGCTCTGGCCGGGCGAAAAGCACGGCAAGCGCTTGCTCGAACGCTGGGGCGTCCCCGGCCCGGACGCCGAGGAGGTCGCGCTGGCCGTCCGGTACCTGAAACGGCGCCGGCTCTGGTACCCGTGGCTCTTCCTGGCGCTGCCGCCGCTGTTCGACGACACGACGACGGGCTCGCTCGTGGCCACGCTGCTGCTCGGCGGCCTGATCGCCGAGCTGCTGGCCCAGCGGCCCGCCCGCGGCCCGCGGCGGGAGGCCGACCTGGCCCCGCGCACGCTGACGGCGATCGCCCCGGCCTGGGTGCTCGTGCTCGGCGCGCTGGCCGCCGCCGGGTCGGTCGTGCACCTCGCCGTGACGGCCCAGTGGAAGTTCCTCGCGCTCGCGGTGGGCACGGTGGTGCTCTGCGCGGCGATCACGGCGCTGGCCGTCCGTCGTCCGTCGGCCGGCGCGGCGCGGGCCGACCTGGCGCTGCGCTGCCGCAGCGCGCGGGTGGCGATCGGACTGGGCATCGGCGGGGTGACGGCGCTCGGCTGGCCGGGCGGCAACCTGGCGTCGTTCCTGGTGGTCGTGGCGGGCCTCGCCGCGTTCCTGGCGGTGACGGCCCCGCTGAAACGGCTCCCGGCGGCGGCGTGAAGATCGTCGTCGACACCGAAAACGGGCTGGCTCCCTGGCGGCAGGTGCACGACCAGGTGGTCCACGCGGTGACGACGGGGGCGCTGGCGGAGGGCACGCGGCTGCCGCCGATCCGCCAGCTGGCGCGGGATCTCGGGCTGGCGTCGGGCACGGTGGCGCGCGCGTACCGCGAGCTGGAGGCGGCGGGCTGGGTGACGACGGCCCGCGCCCGCGGCACGGTGGTCACCGTCCCGCCCGGCCGCCCGGCCCCGGCGGAGCTGCTCCTCGCCGCGGCGACGGCGTACCTGACCCAGGCCCGCGACCTCGGCGCCGATCTGGAAACGGCCCTCAACGCCGTCCGCGCCGCCGACGCCGGCTCAGCGGCCGAGGAGCCGGCCGAGCGCGGCTAGGACGGGCGCCAGAACCTCGACCTCGCGCGCGGTGCCCACGCACTCCGTGATCCCGGCGCCGACGACCTCGTACCCGGCGAGCGCGTCCAGCTCGGCCACCAGGCGGGCGATCGTCCAGCCGTCCGGCTCCGGGTAGTTGAGGCCGGGGAACTCCGAAGGATCCAGGACGTCCAGGTCCACGTGGACGTACAGCTTCTCCACGGCCAGCGCGTCCACCGACGTGACGGCGAGCCCGCGGGCGACCGCCGCGCGCTCCTCCGGGTCGAACACCCGCGTCCCCAGCAACGCGACGCTGCCCGGCGTCAAAGCCGGGTCGGCCGCGAACTCGGCGTCGCCCTCACCGAACAGCGAGCGCAGCACCATTCCGTGGAACGCGCCCGACGGGGACGTCGAAGCCGTGTTCAGGTCCGGGTGGGCGTCGAACCACGCGACGCCGAGGCCCGGGCCGTGCCGGAACCGCGCGACGCCGATCGGGACCAGCTCGGCTCCGCAGTCGCCGCCGATCGTCAGCACCGGGCCGCCCGGGGCTTCCAATGCGGCCAGCTGGGCCGCGCGGTTCGGGCCCGTCAGCTCCGCGCGGGACGCGATCCCCCGGTCCACTTCGGACACTTCACGCGTCTGCCGGACGTGGTGGACGGGCCGGCCGAGCACGTGCCCGGCCAGCTCCGCCAGTGCCAGGCAGCCGTCCGGCAGCTCCGCGGAACGCGGTCCCACCGCGCCTTGGCGCTGCGGGACCGCGTTGATCAGCGTCATTCCAGGACGAGCAGGAGATCGCCGCCCTCGACCTGCTGGACGGAGTTGATCGCCAGCCGGCCCACCTTGCCGCCCGCGGACGCGGTGATCGACGCCTCCATCTTCATGGCCTCGATCGTCGCGACCGTGGCGCCGGCCTCGACCGTGTCGCCCTCGGAAACCTGCAGCGTGACCACGCCGGCGAACGGCGCCGCGACCTGCTTCGGGTTGCCCTTCTCCGCCTTCTCGGTCGCCGGGATGTCCGAGGCGATCGAGCGGTCGCGGATCTGGATCGGCCGCAGCTGGCCGTTCAGCGTCGACATCACCGTGCGGACACCGCGCTCGTCGGCCTCGCCGATCGCTTCCAGCTCGATGAGCAGCCGGACGCCCGGCTCGAGGTCGACCGGGTACTCCTCGCCCGGGCGCAGGCCGTAGAAGAAGTCCTTGCTGGGCAGGACCGAGGTGTCGCCGTAGGCCTCGCGGTGCGCCTCGAACTCCTTCGTCGGGCCGGGGAACAGCAGCCGGTTGAGCGTCCGGCGGGGCTGCTCGGCCAGCGCCGTGCGGTCCTCTTCGGACAGTTCGGCGACCGGCTTCGCCGCCGCGCGGCCTTCGAGGGCCTTGGTGCGGAACGGTTCCGGCCAGCCACCGGGCGGGTCGCCCAGCTCGCCGCGCAGGAAGCCGATCACCGAGTCGGGGATGTCGAACTTGTTCGGCTCCGCCTCGAAGTCGGCCGGCGAGACGCCCGCGCCGACCAGGTGCAGCGCGAGGTCGCCGACGACCTTGGACGACGGCGTCACCTTCACCAGGTGCCCGAGGATCTTGTCGGCGGCGGCGTACATCGCCTCGATGTCCTCGAACCGGTCGCCCAGGCCGAGCGCGATGGCCTGCGTGCGCAGGTTCGACAGCTGCCCGCCGGGGATCTCGTGGTCGTAGACGCGGCCAGTGGGCGCGGCCAGCCCGGCCTCGAACGGCGCGTAGATCTTGCGCACGCTCTCCCAGTACGGCTCCAGGTCCCCGATCGCCCGCAGGTCCAGCCCGGTGGTCCGCGCCGAGTGGTCGGTGGCCGCCACGATCGACGACAGCGACGGCTGCGACGTCGTGCCCGCCATGGACGACACCGCGCCGTCGACGGCGTCCGCGCCCGCGTTGATCGCCGCGAGGTAGGTGGCCAGCTGGCCGCCCGCGGTGTCGTGGGTGTGGATGTGCACCGGCAGGTCGAACTCCTTGCGCAGCGCGGTGACCAGCTTGGTCGCCGCGGGCGCGCGCAGCAGCCCGGCCATGTCCTTGATCGCCAGGACGTGCGCCCCGGCGCCGACGATCTGCTCGGCCAGCTTCAGGTAGTAGTCGAGCGTGTAGAGCTTCTCGCCCGGGTCGGACAGGTCCGAGGTGTAGCAGAGCGCCACCTCGGCGACGGCGGACCCGGTCTCGCGCACGGCTTCGATCGCCGGGCGCATCTGCTCGACGTCGTTGAGCGCGTCGAAGATCCGGAAGATGTCGATGCCGGTCTTCGTCGCTTCCTGGACGAACGCGGTGGTCACCTCGGTCGGGTACGGCGTGTACCCGACGGTGTTGCGCCCGCGCAGCAGCATCTGGAGGCAGATGTTCGGCACGGCTTCGCGCAGCGCGGCGAGGCGCTCCCACGGGTCCTCGGCGAGGAACCGCAGCGCGACGTCGTAGGTCGCGCCGCCCCAGCACTCCAGCGAAAGCAGGTCCGGCAACGTGTTCGCGACGACCGGCGCCACGGCGAGGAGGTCCTTCGACCGGACGCGGGTGGCGAGCAGCGACTGGTGCGCGTCGCGGAACGTCGTGTCGGTGACGCCGACGTGCGGCGACTTCCGCAGCCACTCCGCGAACCCGCCCGGGCCCAGCTCGACGAGCTTCTGCTTCGACCCCGGGGCCGGCTGGGCGTCCTTCGGCAGCTTCGGCAGCTTGACCGTGGCGTCCGGCGTCTTCGGGCGCTCGCCGTGCGGCTTGTTGACCGTCTGGTCGGCCAGGTAGGTCAGCAGCCGCGTGCCGCGGTCGGCGGACTGGCGCGCGGTGAGCAGCTCCGGGCGCTCCTCGATGAACGACGTCGTGACGCGCCCGGCGCGGAAGTCGTCGTCGTCCAGGACCGCCTGCAGGAACGGGATGTTCGTGGCGACACCGCGGATCCGGAACTCGGCGACGGCGCGGCGCGCGCGCCCGACGGCGGTCTTGAAGTCGCGGCCGCGGCAGGTGAGCTTCACCAGCAGCGAGTCGAAGTGCGCGCTGATCTCGGTGCCGGAGAAGGCGGTGCCGCCGTCGAGCCGGATGCCCGAGCCGCCCGGCGAGCGGTAGGCGGAGATCATCCCGGTGTCCGGGCGGAAGCCGTTGGCCGGGTCTTCGGTGGTGATGCGGCACTGGAGCGCGGCGCCGCGCAGGTAGATCTTGTCCTGGGAGAGGCCCAGGTCGTCCAGGGTCTCGCCGGAGGCGATCCGCAGCTGCGACTGCACGAGGTCGACGTCGGTGACCTCTTCGGTGACCGTGTGCTCGACCTGGATGCGCGGGTTCATCTCGATGAAGACGTGGTTGCCCTGCTTGTCGAGCAGGAACTCGACGGTGCCGGCGTTGCGGTAGCCGATCTGCTTCGCGAACTTCACCGCGTCGGCGCAGATCCGGTCACGCAGCTCCGGGTCGAGGTTCGGCGCCGGGGCCAGCTCGACGACCTTCTGGTGGCGCCGCTGCACCGAGCAGTCGCGCTCGTAGAGGTGGATGATGTTGCCCGCGCCGTCGGCGAGGATCTGCACCTCGATGTGCCGCGGCTCGACGACGGCCTTCTCCAGGAAGACGGTCGGGTCGCCGAAGGCGGACTCGGCCTCGCGCGCGGCGGCCTCGATGGACTCGCGCAGCACGGCGGGGTCCTCGACGCGGCGCATGCCGCGCCCGCCACCGCCGGCGACGGCCTTGACGAACACCGGGAAGCCCAGCTCCTCGGCCGCGGCGACCAGCGCGTCGACGTCGCTCGACGGCTCGGACGACCCCAGCACGGGCACGCCGGCCTCGCGCGCGGCCTTGACCGCGCGGGCCTTGTTCCCGGTCAGTTCGAGGATCTCGGCGCTCGGCCCGACGAAGGTGATGCCCGCTTCCTCGCACGCGCGCGCGAGGTCGGGGTTCTCCGAGAGGAAGCCGTAACCGGGGTAGACGGCGTCGGCGCCGGCCTTCTTGGCCGCGGCGACGATCTCGTCGACCGAGAGGTAGGCGCGCACGGGGTGCCCGGGTTCGCCGATCTCGTACGCCTCGTCGGCCTTCAGCCGGTGCAGCGAGTTGCGGTCTTCGTGCGGAAACACGGCGACCGTCCCCGCGCCCAGTTCGTAGCCGGCGCGGAACGCTCGGATCGCGATCTCCCCGCGGTTGGCCACCAGCACCTTGCGGAACATTGCCCGGTCCTTCCCGTATGGATCGGTAAGTCAACGCACGTTACCCGGTTCTTCCCGCTCTGCGGGAGTTCCATACCAGGTGATGGACATCATGCGCGTGGAAGATTCGCCGGGCCGCCGGTGGGGCAGCTTCTCAGGTTCCCGGCGGCGCGTAAAGGAGCCGGTTGGCGGTGCCGTCCGGGACGCCCTTGAGGACGTCCGTCGTCGCGGCCTGAACAAGCGCTTGGTCCACCTGCGCGGGGCCCGTTTCCGGGTGCTGGGCGCGGTAGAGCGCGGCCACGCCGGCGGCGAACGCGGCCGCCATCGACGTCCCCGATTCGGGTCCGGCGCCGGTGCCGCCGGCG
Source organism: Amycolatopsis sp. cmx-4-83 (assembly GCF_046548815.1). NCBI lineage: Bacteria > Bacillati > Actinomycetota > Actinomycetes > Pseudonocardiales > Pseudonocardiaceae > Amycolatopsis > Amycolatopsis sp. cmx-4-83. Next base: position 151,714 of record NZ_JAEBEF010000010.1, read on the forward strand.
ATCGGGCCGGGAATGTCGACGCCCGGGGCGTACAGGTCGACGTCCTGGCCGAAGTTGGACGCCTTGTCGGGGTGGTCCTGGGCGTCGGTCGCCCCGACGGTGAGCGCCTCGGCGACCCGGCCCGGCGAGAACCCGCTCGCGTCGGCCGTCTCGCTGCCCGCCGGGACGGCGACCGGCACGACCGCGGCGAGCCGCTTCACCGCGGCGTCGAGCTGGTCGTTCGGCACCCCGCCGATCCCGAGGACGGCGACCGCGGGCTGCTGGGCGTTCTGCGCGACCCAGTCGAGGCCGGCGATGATGGCGTCGGTGGCGCCGCCGCCGTCCTTGTCGAGCACGCGCACGGGGACGATCTGCGCGCCCTTCGCGACGCCGTGGTCCTTGCCGGCGGCGATCCCGGCGAGGCGGGTGCCGTGGCCGTTGGTGTCGGTGGTGTCGCTGCCGCCGTTGAGGAAGTCCCGCCCGGGCGCGACGCGGCCCTGGAAGTCGGGGTGGTTCGCGTCGACGCCGCTGTCGATCACGTAGATCGTGACGCCCGAGGCGTCGGTCGCGTAGTGGTAGGCGTGGTCGAGGCCGGTGCGCTGGTCGATCCGGTCCAGCCCCCAGCCGGGCGGGTCGGGCTGCACCCCACCGGCCCCACCGGCCGCGGCCGGCCCGGCGAGCACGGTGGCCACGGCCGCGAGAAGCATCTTCATGATCGTCGTGGTACCCCGGGGGTGCCGTGGCGACAACTCAGGGCTGTCCCTCGATCGGCTGATTCCGCCGGGCCAGGACCACGGTGTCGACGGCGAGCAGCAGGATCGCGCTCGAGGCGATCACCTGCCCGGCGACGGTCGAGTGGCCGGCGACGGCCACGAAGGTGGGCACCAGGACCCCCGCGAGCCCGGCGGTCCCGGTGGCGAGCACGGCCCACCCGCTCCGCAGGGAGATCGCGACGGCGGGGATCAGGACGGCGAGGATGGCGCCGACCAGGAAGTAGGCGGCGGCGCGTCCGGCCTCGCTGTCACTGTGCTGCGAGAGCTCCCCCAGCTGCGTGAGCCAGGCGGCGGCGAGGAGGACCCCGAGCCCGACCGCGGCCCAGTCCGGCCGGCCGCGTGCCCGCCCGGCGTCTTTCCGCAGGATCACCGCCGCGCAGACGGCGGCGATCGTCCAGGCGATGTGCGCGAGGAGCAGGAAGGTGTAGCCGGCCCCGAGTTCGGCGTCGCTGTCGGCGGTGTAGGTGATGGCGTCGCCGAGGAAGCGGAGGAGCCCGAAGAGGCCGGCGAGCCCGGTCCCGAGCAGGAGAGCGGGGCCGGTGCGGCTTCTGGTGCGCGGCGCGAGGGCCAGGATCCCGGCGAGAGTGGCGCAGGCGGCGACGATCCCGACGTAGGTCTCCATGCCGGGCCGGAAGTAGGTGAGGGGTTCGCCGTACCGGTAGTAGAGGCCGAGCCCGACGACGGCGAAGACGGCCCCGGTGATGGCGGCGATCCCAGCGAACCCACCGATCGGATCGACGGCCCCGGCTGCGGCTGCCTGCCCGGGCGGGGTCGCGAGCTTCGCCGCCGCAGCCGACGCCGGTTCCGGCGAGGTGGCCGGCTTCGCCGCTTCGGTCTCGCGTCCGGGCCCGGCGCCGACCTCCGGCGTGGCTTCCGGCTCGGGAGCGCGCCCCGATGTGGCGTTGGTTGCGTCCGACGCACCCAATGTGGCGTTCGGTGCGTCTGACGCACCGAACGCCACATCGGGGCGCTTGGTGGCCTCCGCCGCGGCCGTGGGTGCCGGTGCGGCTGGTGATGCGGACGGGAGGGCGGGCTCCGATGCGGCCTGCCGTGCGGCCGCGGGGCCGGGTGCGGAATCCGGTGCGGGGCCAGCCGCGAGATCAGCTGCGGAACCCGCTGCGGGGCCAGCCGCGAGATCAGCTGCGGAACCCGCTGCGGGGCCAGCCGCGAGATCAGCTGCGGAACCCGCTGCGGGGCCAGCCGCGAGATCAGCTGCGGAACCCGCTGCGGGGCCGGGAGTGAGGTCGGGTGCCGGGCCAGGCGCGGGGTTCGGAGCGGGCGTGGGTGCCGACGCAACCTGCGGCGTGGGCGCCGGTGTGGGGACGGGTTCGGAACCCCCTGCGGTGCCCGGCGCCGGGTCAGGCGCGGGGTTCGGAGCGCGCGTGGGCGCCGGTGCGGGAGCGGGGCCGGGTGCAGACGTCGGGTCGGGAGCAGGGGTCGGGTCGGGAGTGGGGATCGCGTTGATCTCCACCCCCACCACCACGTCGCCGGTCGGGCCGGTCACCACCAGCTTGCCCCGGCGCGTTCCCTTCTCCCCCGCCGTCGCCGTCAGGTTCGCGCCGCCGTCGACCTCCGTCACCGCTATCCACGGGTGGGACGGCTCGAACCGCACCTCCCTCGCCACCGGTGGGCCCAACGCCCGCACGGTCGCCGTACCCGGCTCTCCCGCAGGGGCCGAAAGGTGGATCGCCGGCGAGTCCACCCGCACCGCCACGTCACCCAATGCGTCCGAAGCCGCCGCTGCGATGTGCTCGATGTCCGTCGACGCCATCACCTTCAGCGCCTCGAACGCGCCCATCGCCACCGGCAGGTTGTCGCTCGACAGGCGGCGCCGCAACTCCGCCACCGCGCCCAGTCTGGTGAACGGGTTCTCCGCCGTGATCGCCGCCGACAGGTCCGCCGGGATGGGGGACGGCTTGATCCGGCGGCGTCTGCTCTTCGCCAGGTACAGCTCGCCCTGCATCTCGATGTCGCGGCTGGGCGTCTGCTTCGGGTTGCGCTCGCGGACGCGGTCGAACAGGTACTCGTACAGCTCGCCCAGCGCGATCCAGCCGTCCTCGTCGCGGTCGGCCTCGCCCGTGCGCAACCCCTCCACCAGCGCCGACGTGAAGACCGACGGTTGCGCGGGCTGGCCTTCCGCCAGGTGGGCGCCCTCGAAGGCGTACTCGATCGAGTTCGACGCCGTGATCACCGCCCGGCCGCGGCCGCCGCGGAAGCTGTCCAGCACGTTCGCGTCGCCCGACGAACGGACCGCCACGCCCTGGCCGAACGCGCCGCCGTAACAACAGTCCAGCAGCAGGACGATGCTGCGCGAGCGGCTCTGGCGGATGCACTGCTGGACGAACTGCGCGGGCACCGCCGTCGAACGCAGGCGGTCCGGGCGGGTGTTGCGGGCCGCGAAGTACAGGCCGCCCGAGTCGTCTTTCAAGCCGTGGCAGGAAAAGTGCAGCAGCAGGACGTCGTCCGGGCGCCCCTCCGCGCACAGGTCCTCGATCTCCGCCTGGACCACGTGCGCGGTTTCGTTGCGGACCACCTGGACGTCGAAGTCGCTGATGGCCCGGTCGGCCAGCACGCCGGCGAGGGCGTCGGCGTCCGCCGCGGGTGAGCCCAGCCGCTGCAAACCCGCGTTGTCGTATTCGCCGTTCGCGACGATGAGCGCGCGCCTCCGCCCGGCCATACCGAACAGGGAACGCCTGCCGCACCCGTTGCGGCAAGCAGCCGAACGGGCACACCTATTCGGCGCCGGACCGGAAAATCGTTTCCTGCCCTTTCAGGCAGACGACGGCGTCGAACGCGGCCGCCACGTCGACCGGCACGGAAGCGTGCGCGTGGCGGATGCCCGAACCCGCCGGCCGCGCGACCACGCACGGCGCCCGCTCCGCCAGTACCGCTTCGACGCTGCCTTCCGCGGGCTCGCCCATTTCCTGCTCGAACATCCGGAACCCGAGCGGCGCGGTTTCCTCGGGCGCCAACCCGGTCGTCGTTCCGGAAACGGCCGTGAGCGCCAGCGCCAAATAGCGGTCGCCCAGTTCCCCGGCCAGGTGGGTGCCCGCCGACGGCGCCGTCATGCCGGGCATCGGCGAGAACGGTACGCGCTGAAGGTGTCCGTTGTGGAGCATCAGGACGATCTTCTCGCCCGGGTGCAGCCGCCGCAGCAGCCGCACCGTGGCCGCCATGTAGGTGTCCCGCGACGAACTCTGCGGCTCGGGCGCCCGGCCCGCCATCAGCGCGTCCAGCTCACGCAGGTAGAGGTCCACGCGCAACGCGCCCTCGGCGTGGTGCACGGCGACTTCGTCGTAGCCGAGCGCCACCGCGTGTCCACAAAGGACGGCAAGGGCCGCGGTCGCCGCGTCCCGGGCCTCGACGCCCATCTCCTCGTACCGCGCGGGAGCGATCGCGCTGCTGACCGACGCGTACGGTTCGCACGCCGCCAGCGCTGTGTCCACAAGGGACACGTTGGCCGGGTCCACCCGCAGGACGTGCTCGCGAAGCGCGTTCAGCGCGGGCACCGGCGACCCCGCGGAACCCGGGACGTCCAGCCCGGCGAACCGCACCCCGCGGCCCCGCAGCCAGGTGAGCATCGCGTGCACTTCCGCCGAATCACCCAGGCCGAAGGTGAAGCCCGCACGCGCGACATCGGCGACGTCGCCGGGCCCGCCCCGCAGCCACGAGTCGACCAGGTGCCCTTCCGGAAAGCCGCCCTCGAACCCGAGCACGGTGAATCCGCGCTCCTCGACGAGGTGGCGCAGCAGGCGGTCGCGCAGCGCCCCGAACTCCCGGATGTGATGGTTGTTCTCACCGATCGCGACGACCTCGGCGTCGCCGATCAGGTCGGCGACGGACGCGACGGCGACGGACTCGGTACTGGCATACTGGGCACACTAACGCAACAGGAGTAGCAGTTGGCAACCGAGATTTCCGGCACGCGCCGGCCGGGCGGCCGCACCGAGCGGACCCGCCTCGCCGCGCTGAACGCCACCCTGGAACTGCTCGGCGAACGCGGGTACGCCGAGCTGACCGTCGAGGCGGTCGCCGAGCGCTCCGGCGTGCACAAGACGACGCTGTACCGCCGGTGGGAGTCCGCCGAAGGCCTGGTCGCGGCGGCCCTGCTGATGGGCACCGAGCAGCCGTGGACCGCGCCGGACACCGGTTCGCTCGAGGGCGACCTGCGCGAGGTCAACCTGGAGCTCGTCCACTACTTCACCTCGCCGGGCGAGCGCGAGCTCCCGACCGCGTCGATCTCGGCCGCGTTCCTCTCCCCGCGCGCCGCGGACGCCCTGCGCGAGTTCTACGTCGACCGCCACGCCCGCTCCGCCCCCATCGTCGAGCGCGCCGTCGAGCGCGGAGAGGTCCCGGCCGGGACCGACCCGGTCGAGGTCGTGCGCGTGGCCTGCGGGCCGGTCTTCTACCGCCTGTTCATCTCCCGCGAAGGGGTGACACCGCGGGACGCCGGAGTCGCCGCCGCCGCGGCCGCCGCCGCCGCGAAAGCCGGGGTGTTCACGAAGACAGACTGACCCGTCAGCTCTTCTCCAGGTACTCCGCCCGGTCGACGTCGACGACGTCGTCGACCATCTGGGCCAGCCCGCGGTACTTCTTCAGCTCCGGGTCCCGCTCCACGATCTCCTGCGCGCTCTGCCGGGACGCCGCGATGACGTCCTCGTCGCGCAGCAGCGACAGCAGCTTGAGCGTGGACCGCTTCCCCGACTGCGCCGCGCCGAGGATGTCGCCTTCCCGCCGCAGTTCCAGGTCCAGCCGGGACAGCTCGAAGCCGTCGGTGGTGGACTCGACCGCCGCCAGCCGTTCGCGGGTCGCCGTGCCGTCGAGGGCCTCGGTGACCAGCAGGCACAGCCCCGGCACGCTGCCCCGGCCGACGCGGCCGCGCAGCTGGTGCAGCTGGCTGACGCCGAAGCGGTCGGCGTCCATGATCACCATCGCCGTGGCGTTCGGCACGTTCACGCCGACCTCGATGACGGTGGTCGCCACGAGGACGTCCAGCTTCGCCGCCGAGAACGCGCGCATCACCGCGTCCTTGTCGTCCGGGGGCATCCGGCCGTGCAGCACGCCGATCTTCAGGCCCTGCAGCGGACCGTGCTCCAGCTCGGGAGCGACTTCGAGGACCGCGAGCGGCGGCCGCTTGTCACTCTTGTCCGACGGCGGCTCGTCGCCGATCCGCGGGCAGACGACGTAGGCCTGGTGCCCCTTGCCGACCTCTTCGCGCACGCGCTGCCAGATCCGCTCGAACCAGGCGGGCTTCTCCGCGACCGGCACGACCGTGGTGGCGATCGGCGAACGCCCGACCGGCATCTCGCGCAGCGCGGAGACCTCCAGGTCGCCGTACACGGTCATCGCGACCGTGCGTGGGATCGGCGTCGCCGTCATGACGAGCACGTGCGGGCTGGTGTCGCCGGCGCCGCGGGTGCGCAGCGCGTCCCGCTGCTCGACGCCGAAGCGGTGCTGCTCGTCGACGACGGCGAGGCCGAGGTCGGCGAACTCGACGTGGTCCTGGATCAGCGCGTGCGTGCCGACGACGATCCCGGCTTCGCCGCTGACGATCTCCAGCAGCGACTTCTTGCGTTCCTTCGCCCCCATCGACCCGGTGAGCAGCGTCACGCGCGTGGCGTTCTCCGCCGCGCCCAGCTCGCCGGCCTGCCCGAGGTCGCCGAGCATCTCCCGCAGCGACCGCGCGTGCTGCGCGGCCAGGACCTCGGTCGGCGCCAGCATCGCGGTCTGCCGCCCGTTGTCGACGACCTGCAGCATCGCCCGCAGCGCGACGACCGTCTTGCCGGAGCCGACCTCGCCCTGCAGCAGCCGGTTCATCGGGTGCTCGGTCGCGAGGTCCGCGGCGATCTCGTCGCCGATCCCCCGCTGGCCCGCGGTCAGGTCGAAGGGCAGCCGCTTGTCGAAGGCGTCCATCAGGCCGCCGCTGACGTGCGGGTTCGCCTTCGCCGGGCGCGAGATCGCCGAGTGGCGCCGCTGCGCGAAGATCAGCTGGACGGCCATGGCCTCGTCCCACTTCAGCCGCTTCTTCGACGCCTCCAGGTGCGCCCAGTTCTCCGGGCGGTGGATGCCGCGCAGCGCGTTCTCGAGGTCGGCGAGGCGGTGCAGCCGCCGAAGGTCCGCGGGCATCGGGTCGTCGTCGACCTCGAGGACGTCGAGCACCTGCCGCACGCACTTGGCGATCGACCACGTCGGCATCCCTTGCGCCGCCGGGTAGACCGGGATGATCGCGGCGAGGAAGTTGTCCATCGCCTCGGCTTCGCGCTCGGCGTCGAACAGCTCGTACTCGGGGTTGGTCAGCTGCAGGGTGTCGCGGAAGGCGGACACCTTGCCGGCGAACAGGCCGGTCTTGCCGGGGACGAGGTCCTTCTCCCGCCAGGCCTGGTTGAAGAAGGCGCAGGTGAGCCGGCGTTTCCCGTCGGTGATCACCATGTCGAGGATGGTGCCGTTGCGCGCCTTCATCCGGCGCTTGCTCACCTTTTCGACGCGCGCCAGCACGGTGGCGTGCTCGCCGAGCTCCAGCCCGGCGATGTCGGTGAGCTCGCCGCGCTCGGCGTAGCGACGGGGGTAGTGGCGCAGCAGGTCGCTGACCGTCTCGATGTCCAACGACGTGGCGAGCGCCTTCGCCGTCTTGGCGCCCAGCAGCAACGGCAGCTTGTCGCGCAGTCCGGCCATCTCGCTATTCGACTCCCATCAGCAGCACCGTGCCCACCTGGCCGCTGGCGTAGCTGGTCAGCTCCACCTCGGGGTGCTCCACCCGCAGCTGCTCCGCGAGCTCCCCGGCCACCCCGGGCGGCGCGGCGGCCCCGCTCAGCACCGTCACCAGCTCGCCGCCGAGCGCCAGCATGCGGTTCAGCACGTTCATCGCGGCGGCGACCAGGTTCGTCTCCGACGCGGGCGCCGGCTCGATCAGGACCACCTCGTCGTCGACCAGGCCCACGACGTCACCGGACTGGGCCCGGCCCACCCAGGTTAGCGACTCCTCCTGGGCGATCCGCAGTTCGCCACGCCTGGTCGCGGCGGCGGCTTCGGCCATCGCGACGACGTCGTCGTTGGTGCGGCGGCCGGCGTCGTGCACGGCCAGGGCGGCCAGCACCTGCACCGGCGACACGCACGGGATGACCACGACGTCCCGGTCGGCGGCCATCGCGTGCCCGGCCGCGGTGTCGACCGCCGCGGTCAGGGCGACGCTGCCCGGCAGCACCGTCACGTGCCGTCCGGCGGCCTCGTTGAGCAGGCTGATCACGTCCTCGACGCTCGGCGTCCGCCCCTCGGGCACGGCGAGCACCGGGATGCTTTCGGCGCGCAGCAGCTCGGCCAGCTCCCCGCCGTGGACGACGGCGACGACCGTGCGGTCGATCCCGCCGCCGGGTTCGATCGGCGTCGGCGTGAGCAGCGGCTCGACCCGGATCCGGCGCGGGCGGCCGAGGGCCAGGCCGGCTTCGATGGCGCCCCCGATGTCGGCGCAGTGGACGTGCACGGCGTGGCTGCCCGAGCCGTCGCCGGCCACCGTGACGCTGTCGCCGAGGCCGCTGAGCTCCTTGCGCAGGGTCGGCAGGCTCGCCTCGTCGACGCCGTCGAGCAGGTACATGACCTCCCACGCGTAGACCTCGCTGTGCGGGGCGGCGTGGACTTCGAGGGCGTGCTCCTGCTCGACGGGCGCGCCGGTGAGCACCCCGACCAGGGCGTCGAGCACCGCGACGAGCCCGCGGGCGCCGGCGTCGACGACCCCGGCCCTGGCCAGCGCGGGCAGCTGCTCGGGTGTCTTCTCCAGGGCGTACGCGGCCTCTTTCGCGGCTTTCGCGGCGATTTCCGCCAGGGGGCTCGTGTCGCCGCGCACGGCGAGCGCGACGGCGTGCAGCACGGTGAGGATGGTCCCGGCGACCGGGCGGCTGACGGCGCCGGTGGCGACCTCGTCGGCGTGGCCCAGCGCCTCCGCCAGCCACGCGCCGTCCAGCTCCCCTTCGGCGCGGTCCGCGAGGCCGCGCACGACCTGGGACAGGATCACGCCGGAGTTGCCCTTGGCGGCGGCCACCGCGCCCCGCGCGAGGGTCTTCAGCGCTTCGGCGGCGTCCGCCGGCTGCGTGGCGGCCAGTTCTCCGGCCGCGCCGGTCATCGTGAAGAGCATGTTGGAGCCGGTGTCGGAGTCGGCGACGGGGTAGACGTTGATCCCGTCGATGGCCGGGCGCAGGGTCGCCAGGCTGTGCACACAACCCGCAGCCCAGGCCGACACCGCCGCCGCGTCCAGCACCCGCACCCCGTAACCTCCTGACCGGTCTCCGGGCAGCGTATCGACCCGGTGCCGGGGGCCGCGAAAGCAGTAGTTACTATGGTCGAGTTGCCCAGTGCATCTGGGCTCATCTCTATGACCCAGATCCAAAGGAGTTCGACGTGGCTGCCGTGTGCGACGTCTGTGGCAAGGGACCCGGCTTCGGCAAGTCGGTCTCGCACTCCCACCGCCGTACCAACCGCCGGTGGAACCCGAACATCCAGACCGTCCACGCCAAGGTGGGTGTGTCCCAGCGCAAGCGCTTGAACGTGTGCACCTCGTGCATCAAGGCGGGCAAGGTCGTTCGCGGCTGAGGCGAGAAGAGTTTGGGTGGCGGGTGCTCCTCGGAGCACCCGCCATTTTTTTATTTCAGGAAGTCCGTCAGCAGCGGCTTGAGCGTCTCCGGGTACTGGAGCACGCCGTGGTCCTGCCCCGCCAGGGTTTCGTGCCGCGCCCCCGGCACCGCTTCGGCGGCCACGCGCGCGCCCGCCTGGAGCCCCTCGGGGCTCGCGCCGCCGCCGATCACCAGCGCCGGGATCGCGATCTTCGCCAGGTGGTCCAGCCGCGGGCGGGCGCCCGGGCCGCAGATCGTCAGGTCGTACGGGAGCGTGTGCGCCAGGCCGGTGAACCAGCCCCACACCGGGGCCTGCTTCATCCCTTCGACCATCTCTTCCGGCGTGCCCGCCACCATCAGGAACGTCTTCACGGCGCCGTCGCGGTCACCCGCCGCGAGCTGGGCCCGCACCTGCCCGAGGACGTCGCCCCGGTCCTGGTCCGGGGTCGCGTACGGCGGTTCGTAGGCCACCAGCCTGTCGATGCCGATGCCCGCCGCGGCCGCCTCCAGGGCGAGGACCGCGCCCGACGAGTGGCCGAACACCGACGCCGTCCCGCCGGCGTGGGCGATCAGCGCCGCGATGTCCTCGATCTCCCGCTCGAGCGCGTAGTCCGGCGAGTCACCGGAGTCGCCGCGCCCGCGCCGGTCGTAGGCGATCGTCGTGAAGTCCGCGGCCAGGACTTCCGCCAGGCCCGCGACGGTCGTGCGGTCGTTGAACGCGCCGCCCACGAGGATCACGGGCGCGCCGGAACCGCGCTGCTCGAAGAAGATCGGCGTGCCGTCGGCCGAAGTGACGTTCATGGTGTCCTCCAAGGTCCGTTTCCCCTTGGTCGGAGCCGACACTCCGATCCGGACACCGAACCTACGGGAGTTTCCAGTCGACCGGGGCCGCGCCCTGCTTCTCCAGCATTTCGTTGGCGCGGCTGAACGGCCGCGACCCGAAGAAGCCGTTGTGCGCCGAGAGCGGGCTGGGGTGCGCCGACTCGATGCACGGGACCTCGCCCAGCAGCGGGCGCAGGTTGCGGGCGTTGCGGCCCCAGAGGATCGCCACCATCGGCTCCGGCCGGGCCGCGAGGGCCTTGATCGCCTGCTCGGTGACCGCTTCCCAGCCCTTGCCCTGGTGGGAGTTCGACTTCCCGGGCTGCACGGTCAGCGACCTGTTGAGCAGCAGGACGCCCTGCTCGGCCCACGGCGTCAGGTCGCCGTTGGCCGGCAGCGGGTGGCCGAGGTCGTCCGCGTACTCCTTGTAGATGTTGACCAGGCTCTTCGGGATCGGCCGGACGTCCGGCGCCACCGAGAAGCTCAAGCCCACCGCGTGCCCGGGCGTCGGGTACGGGTCCTGGCCCACGATGAGCACGCGCACGTCGTGGAATGGCTGCTTGAACGCCCGCAGCACGTGTTCACCCGCCGGCAGGTACGTCCGGCCCGCGGCGATCTCCGCGCGGAGGAACTCCCCCATCGCGGCGACCTGCGGCGCCACCGGTTCCAGGGCCTCGGCCCAGCCTGCCTCGACGATGTCCTGCAGCGGTCGTGCGGTCACGGCGCGCAAGCCTACCGGGCGTGGGCGAGGTCACCCGAGCGGGTCGAGCCGCCGCAGCTCGGTCCGGAACCGCTGCCCGCGCCCGACGTAGGAATCCACCACCATGGCGATGCTCTCCGGGCCGAACGACTTGTTCTCCCGCACCTTCGCGGGCACGCCGAGCGCGATCTCCCCGGTCTTGACGTACGAGCCGTACGAGAGCACCGCGCCCGCGCCGACCATGCCGCCGTCCTCGATCACCGAGCCGTTGAGCACCACCGAACCGGACGCGATCAGGCAGCCGGTGCCGATCGTCGCGCCCTCGACGTGCACCGCGTGCCCGATCGCCGACGACGGCCCGAGGATCGTCGGGTGCCGCTCGGTGCAGTGCAGGACGCAGCCGTCCTGCACGTTCGAGCGGTCGCCGATCTCGATGTAGCCGTGGTCTCCGCGCAGCACGGTCTGCGGCCAGACGGACGCGAACGCGCCGATCCGGACGTCGCCGATCACCGTGGCGTCCGGGTGGACGTAGGCGTCGGGGTGGATCGTCGGCTCGAGCGAACCGAGTGCGTAGATCGGCATGCCGCCTCCGGTGACTGCGGTTTCACGTGCCGTGCGATTGGATCACGGCATCGCCTCGAACCGGAACGCCAGTACCGGGAGCACGGCCCTCGTGCTCCTCCTCATCGTGCTGACCTGGCTGCTCAGCCTGACCGCCCCGCCGCCGTCGCGGGCGAACGACCTGGCCGCCACGCCGCCGATGGGCTGGAACAGCTGGAACCAGGTCCGCTGCTACGACCTCACCGAGGACGTCGTCAAGCGGGCGGCCGACGCCCTCGCCGACATCGGCCTGCGTGACGCGGGTTACCAGTACGTCGTCGTCGACGACTGCTGGCAGGCCCCCGCCCGGGCCGCGGACGGCTCGCTGCAGGCGGATCCGAAGCGGTTCCCGCACGGCATCGCCGAGCTCGCCGACTACGTGCACTCGCGCGGGCTGTTCTTCGGCATCTACGCGGTGCCCGGCAGCCGGACGTGCGCGATGGCCAACGACGCCTACCCCGCGTCCGGCATCGGCTCGCTCGGCCACGAACGCCAGGACGCCGAGACGTTCGACCGCTGGGGCGTCGACTACCTCAAGTACGACTGGTGCAACGCCGACACCGTCGACGGCCTCGACCGGAAGGCCGCGTTCGCGAAGATGCGCGACGAGCTCGCCGCGCTGCCCCGCCCGATCGTCTACGCGATCTCCGAATACGGCGTCTCGAGCCCGTGGACCTGGGCGCGGCCGGTGGCGAACCTCTGGCGCACGACCGACGACCTCGTCCCGACCTGGGACTCGGTGCTCGCGACGATCGACCAGCAGGCCGGCGTCGCCGTCCACAGCGGCGCTCCCGGCGGCTGGAACGACCCGGACATGCTGCAGGTCGGCAACGGCACGCTGACCGCCGACGAGTCCCGCGCGCACTTCAGCGTCTGGGCCGTGCTGAACGCGCCGCTGTTCGCCGGCACCGACCCGGCGAAGCTGGGTGACGCGGATCTCACGACGCTCGCCAACCCCGAGGCGATCGCCGTCGACCAGGACTTCGCGGGCGGGCAGGGACGGCGGCTCGACGCGGGCCCCGGCTACCAGGTGTGGGGAAAACCGTTGACCGGCGGCGGTTTCGCGGTGGTGCTGCTCAACACCGGCAGCACCACCGCGACCGTCTCCGCGTCGATCCCGGGCTCGTGGGCCGTCCGTGACCTGTGGGCGCACCAGGACGCGGGCACCGGGCTTTCCGCGACGCTGCGACCGCACGCGGCGGCCCTCCTCAAGCTCACACCGAGGTGAGGTCCTTGCCGAAGCAGCGGCTTTCGGGCTCGTTCTTGTAGACGCCGAAGTGCGGGATCTCGGCGTACCCGGACGACGTGTAGAGCGCGATGGCCTCGGGCTGCTTGGTGCCGGTCTCCAGCACCGCGCGCTTGCGGCCGCACAACGCCGCCGTGCGCTCCAGCTCGGACAGGATCATCCGCGCGAACCCGCGGCCGCGGGCGGAATCGGCGACGTACATCCGCTTGAACTCGGCGTCGCCGTCCCGGAAGTCGGGCGCGGGGCCGTCGTGGGCGCGCCACGCACCGCACGCGACGGCTTCCCCGCCCTGGTAGCCGATGAGGAACAGGCCCTCCGGCGGGTCGAAGTCCGCCGGGCTCATCGGGGTGGCGTCCTCACTGCCGTAGCGCTCGACGTACACCTGCTGCACCGCGGCCATGAGCTTGGCCGCGTCGGGGTGGTCGTAGGGGACCGGAACGATTCTCACGTCCACCGACCTTACTGATCCGGCCAAAAGCAGGCCGCCCCCGAACGGTACGCGGCGGGAGCTCCGAAGTCATTCGGCCGTGACTGTGGCCGGATCAGTAAGCATCGGCACAGCATCAGCGCCAGTGCGTCCAGCCCGCTTCTCGCGAAAACGGTTTCCCGTCCACGGTGATCCCGGAGTCCGCCATCGTCACGACGCCGATCGTGCGCCAGCCCTCGGGCAGCTCGGCGAAGGGCGGGAACGTGGCCACGAGGGCGTGGTCCTCCCCGCCGGTCAGCACCCAGTCCAGGGGGTCCGCGCCCAGCGCGGCGCCGACTTCGGTGAGCCGCGCGGGGACGTCGAGGTCGGCGGTGCGGACGTCGATGCCGACGCCGGAGGCCTCACCGATGTGGGCCAGGTCGGCGAGCAGGCCGTCGGAGACGTCGATCATCGCGGTGGCCCCGGCGAGCGCGGCGCGCGGACCGGCCTCGTACGGCGGTTCCGGGCAGCGCTGGGCGTTGACGACGCCGACCGGGGAGCGGAACCCGCGCCCGAGCACGGCCAGCCCGGCGGCGGCCCAGCCGAGCCGGCCGCAGACCGCGAGGAGGTCGCCGGGCCGGGCGCCCGAGCGCGTCACGGGTTCGCGGTCGCCCAGGTCGCCGAGCGCGGTGACGCTGATCACGAGCTGGTCGGCGCGCACCATGTCGCCGCCGGAAACGCCGACGCCGGCGCGTTCGGCCTCGGCCCACATGCCGTCGGCGAGGCCGGTGACGACCTCGCGCGGGGTGTCGGGCGGGCAGGCGATCCCGACCAGGACGGTGGTCGGCGTGGCGCCCATGGCGGCGATGTCGGCCAGGTTGACCGCGACGGCCTTGCGCCCGACGTGCTCGGGCGGCGACCAGTCGAGCCGGAAGTGCACGCCCTGCACGAGCACGTCGGTGCTGGCGACCACGCGGCCGTCGGGCGCGGCGACGACGGCGGCGTCGTCGCCCGGGCCGAGCAGCGTGCCCGGCGGCTGGCGCCGTCCTTCGGTGACGGCGCGGATGAGCGCGAACTCCCCGGTCTCGGCGACCGTTCCGTCGTTCGGTGACACCGGTCACCTCTGCTTTCTCTACCGGGACAAAGAGTCGATCACCGATAGTCGGATGCCCTATGTTTTTCGATGAGCTGGCGATACGTTCCTACCTGAGCTGACCGATCCCGACGAAAGGGCGCGCCGTGGTCCACGCATACATCCTCATCCAGACCGAGGTCGGCAAGGCGGCCGCGGTGGCGGCCGAGATCTCGAGCATCCCGGGCGTGACCAGCTCGGAGGATGTCACCGGACCGTACGACGTCATCGTCCGGGCGACCGCCGACAGTGTCGACCAGCTGGGCCAGCTCGTGGTCGCGAAGGTGCAGAACGTGGAAGGCATCACGCGGACGCTGACCTGCCCGGTCGTACACCTCTGAGCGGTGCGGCCCCTGGGGGGACGACCCCCCAGACCCCCCGAAAAGACTTCGGTGGTGTAGTGGTCGGGTGCCTGATTCCGACACCGGAGCGCCACCCCGCGTGGTGCTCGTCACCGCGACCGCGCTCGCCGTGGCCCTGGCCGTCGCCGTCGCCGTCTTCGCGCTGACCCAGCGCTCCTCCTCGGACACCGCGGGACCGCTGCCCTTGGTCCCGGTGCCGGCGCCCTTCGCGGGTTCACCCGGCTGCACGACGCTGCTGGGCGCGGTGCCGACGGAACTGACGTCCAATGGAGCTTCTCTGAAGGTGCGCGCCTTGGCCGACCCGGCCCCGCCGGCGACGGTCGCGTGGGGCACGGACGACCCGCTGGTGCTGCGCTGCGGCCTGAACCGGCCCCCGGAGCTGACCCCGACGGCGGCGCTGCGGCTGGTGAACAAGGTGCAGTGGCTGCAGGTGCCGGGCGAAGGCGCGTCGACGTGGTACCTCGTGGACCGCGAGGTCTACGCGGCGCTCACGGTGCCGGACAGCGCCGGCACCGGGCCGTTGCAGCAGATCTCGGACACGGTGGCCGCGAAGCTCGCGCCGCAGCCGCTGCGGTTCTCCTAGCGCAGCCCCGTCCCGCGGGCGATCGCGGTGTCGACGAGGGTGCTCAGCAGCGTCGGGTAGTCCACGCCGGTGACCTCCCACATCTTCGGGTAGGCGGACTTCGTCGTGAAGCCGGGCATGGTGTTGACCTCGTTGATGGTCAGCTCGCCGTCTTCGCCGACGAAGAAGTCGACGCGGGCCAGGCCCTGGCAGTCGAGCGCCTTGAAGGCTGCCACGGCCATGGCGCGGAGCTTTTCGGTGAGGGCGTCGTCGAGCTTGGCCGGGATGTCCAGCTCGGCGTCGTCCCCGAGGTACTTGGTTTCGAAGTCGTACCAAGCGTTTTCGTCTTCGGACAGCACGCGGATCTCGGCGGGCAGCGACGCCTCGACGCGGCCGTCCGGGAATTCCAGCACACCGCATTCGACCTCGCGGCCGACGACGGCGGCCTCCACGAGCACCTTGGGATCGGTGGCGCGGGCCAGCTCGATGGCGGCGTCGAGGTCGTCCCACGCGGTCACCCGGCTGATCCCGACCGACGACCCGGCGCGCGACGGCTTGACGAAGACGGGCAGGCCGAGCCTGCTCTTGGCCTGCTCGTCCAAAGTGGACTGGTCACGGCGGAGCGCGGTGTAGGTCCCGACCGGAAGCCCTTCGGCGGCAAGGAGTTTCTTCGCCGTCTCCTTGTCCATGGCGGCGGCGCTGGCGAGCACGCCGGGCCCGACGTACGGGATGCCGGCGAGTTCGAGGAGGCCCTGGATGGTGCCGTCCTCGCCGAAGGCGCCGTGCAGCACCGGGAAGACGACGTCCACTTGGGAAAGGAGTTCGCTTTCCCGCCCGGCCTCGACGGCGACGAGCCCCTGGCTGGAGGGGTCACCGGCGAGGACGAGGCCCTTGCCGTCGTCGACGGAGGGGAGTTCCCGGCCGCGGATGGCGAGCTGCGCGGAGTCGCCGGTGCCGAGCACCCACCGGCCTTCGCGGGTGATCCCGACCGGCACGGCCTCGAACCGCGCGGGGTCCAGGTGGCCCAGCACACTGCCCGCGGACAGGCAGGAAATGGTGTGCTCACTGCTGCGCCCACCGAACACGACGGCCACCCGGATCTTCTCGCTCATGGTGAGCCACCGTACCCGGTGACCTCGCGGAACAGCCCAGCCCCGTGCGACGGGCGGCGGCCGGTGAGCGGCGAACGCAACCGGCGAGGGGCGCGGCACGTCCGGTACGTCGGGGGACCGGTGGATCCCGGGGTGCTCCGTCCCCGGCGCCACGCACGCCGCCGGTACCGGCCCGCGACTCCGATCCTGCCTCGCCCGGAGCAATCCGCCTCCCCGGCGGGGCTCTCGACCTCCGGTGGCCGGCCGAACATCATGAACGACCCTTTTACCGCGCCCAGCGAGGTGAACGAGTCGTTCACGACATCCCGGTCCGGCTCGAGCGGGTCCCGAGAGGTCCTGAACAACCCGTTCACGGCCCCCTCAGCGCAGCAAGGACACCAGCGTCGGCAGCGCGGCCGCCAGCGCGTCCCGCGAACACCCCGCGTACCCGATCGCCACCCCGTGCGCGGACGGCGTGCCCGCGAAGTGCCGCGCCAGCCCGTCCAGCCGGATCCCGCGCCGCTCGGCCGCAGCGATCACGCCGGCTTCCACCGCGGCCGAGGAGAACGGCACCACCAGGTGCGCGCCCGCGTCGTCGCCGCGGACCGGGATGTCCGCCGCCGCCAGCGCGCCCGCCAGCAACGTCCGCCGCTCGGCCATCTCCCGGCGCAGCTTCCGCAGGTGCCGCCCCAGATCACCGTTGCGGGCGAACTCGTACAGCACCCGCTGCCCCGCCGGCGACGGCCGCGTTCCGGTCAGGTCCCGGTACGCCAGCACCGCCGACGTGATCGCCTCCGGCGCCACCATCCACCCGGCGCCCAGCGTCGGCGTGAGGATCTTCGACGTCGTCCCCAGGTGCACCACGACGTCCGGGGCCAGCGCCGCCAGCATCGGCAGCGGGGCGACGTCGAAGCGCAGTTCGCCGTCGTAGTCGTCCTCGATGACCAGCGTCCCGGCCGACCTGGCCAGCTCCACCAGCGACACCCGCCGCGCCGCGCTCAGCCGGCTGCCCATCGGGTACTGGTGCGCCGGCGAGCAGTACACCGCCCGCGCGCCCGGCGGGATCGCGTCCGGGCGCAGGCCCTCCTCGTCCACCGGCACTCCCACGACCCGCATGCCCGCGCGGCGGAACGCCTGCACCGCGCGCTGGTAGCCGGGTTCTTCGACGGCGACGACGTCCCCGCGTTCCAGCACCGCCGCGGCCAGCTCGACCACCGCCGCCGTCGTGCCGCCGGTCGCGAGCACCGAGCCCGCGGCGAGACCGCGGTGGCGCAGCAGGTGTTCCGACACCGCCGCGCGGTACTCGGGCAGGCCCGCGCGGTGGGCGCGGCTCAGCGGCTCGGGGTCGGCCGCGGCCCGCCAGGCGCGGCGCCAGGCCGCGCGGTCGAGGCCCTCCGCCCACGGCGTGCCGGGGCTCAGGTCGAGCAGCGAAGGCGTCACGGCCTCGGGCGCCGGGACGGCGGGCGCCGGCACCTGCGAAGCCGAAAACGACGGCGGCGTCGTCACGTACGTCCCGGACCCGTGCCGCCCGGCGATCCAGCCCTCGGCGTGCAGCTGCTCGTACGCCGCCGACGTCACGGTGCGGCTGACGCCGAGCCGTCCGGCCAGCGCCCGCGTCGACGGGAGCCGGTCACCGCCGCGGAGGTGACCGGAAGCGGCGGCTTCGCGCAGCGCGTCGGCCAGCTGGACGGCCAGCGGCGTGACGGCGGCGCGGTCGAGGCTGACCGGGAGCGCGGTGTCGGCGTGGGACACGGGACCTCCTCGAGTGGACTTCCCAAGTGTACGAGAAGTGGACGTTTTCCGATGCCACTGCGCCGGGAGACGCTGATCGCATGCTTTCCCCCACCCCCCGCACCACGCTCGGCCGGAAGAAGCACCGCGCGGTGACCGACCGTTCGGCGCTGCACGCGGTCCTCGACGAAGGGCTCATCTGCCACCTCGGCGTCGTCCGCGACGGCGTCCCGCTGGTCCTCCCGACCGGCTACGGCCGCGACGGCGACACGCTCTACCTGCACGGATCGACCGGCGCGGCCAGCCTCCGCACGGCGTCGCAGGACCTCGAGGTGTGCGTCACGGTGACGCTCCTGGACGGGATCGTGTACTCGCGCTCGGTGAACAACCACTCGATGAACTACCGCAGCGCGGTCATCCTCGGGCGGGCGAAGCCGGTCGAGGAGGCCGAGGCGAAGATGCACGGCCTGAAGGTGCTCACCGACCACCTGGCGCCGGGCTCGTGGGACCACGCGCGCGAGGTCAACGCGAAGGAGTTCGCCGCGGTGAGCGTGCTCGCGCTCGACCTCACCGAGGCGTCGGTGAAGATGCGCGCGGAGGGTCCGGGCGACGAGCCGGAGGACGTCGAGGCGGACGCGGCGTGGGCCGGGGTGCTGCCGGTGCGGACCGTGTTCGGGGCGCCGGAGCCCTCCGAGGACCTCTCCCCCGGCTGGGCGGTGCCGGAGCACGTCGCCGGCCGCTGAGCGGGTGTCGATCCGCGCGGGTGCCGTTCGTGTAGCGGGTGGCAGCTCCACCGCAGCGGAAGGACACGGAAATGCGCGCGCTCGGCGTCACCATGAACGTCACCCTCGACGGCGTCGTCCAGGGCCCCGGAAGGCCCGGCGAGGACACCCGCGGCGGCTTCCGCCACGGCGGCTGGGGCACCCGGTACCAGGATCACGTCCTGGCCGAAGAGATGGGCCGCGGCATGAGCCGGGCCGGCGACCTGCTCTTCGGCCGCCGCACCTGGGCGGACTTCACCGGGGTGTGGAGCCGGCGCGACGACGGCAACCCCTTCACCGCGCACCTGAACGCCGCCACCAAGTACGTCGCCTCGACCACCCTCGAGGACGCCGGGGCGTGGCGGAACTCGGTCCTGCTGCGCGGGGACGCCACGCGGACCGTCGCCGAGCTCAAGGCCGGGCCCGGCGCCGATCTCTCGGTCATCGGGAGCACGTCGCTGGTGCGCGCCCTGCACGCGGCCGGCCTGGTCGACCGCTACACGCTGCTGATCCACCCGCTCACGCTCGGCACCGGCGCGCGCCTCTTCGACGCCGCCGCGCCGCTCACCGAGTTCACGCTCACCCGCAGCGTCACGACCACCAAGGGCGTGCTCATCGCCCACTACGAGCGCGCCCGGCGGTCGTGAGTGAGAAACAGTGTTCCCACCCGGTTCCTCACTCACGACCGGCGAGCGGCAGCCGGACCGTGAACACCGTCCGGCCCGGCTCAGAGGTGACCGCGACCGTGCCGCCGTGCGCCGTCACCAGGGACTGGACCACCGAAAGCCCCAGGCCGGTGCCGCCGTTGCCGCGGGTGCGGGAGTCGTCCACGCGGAAGAAGCGGTCGAAGATCCGCTCCTGGTCGGCCGGCGCGATCCCCGGCCCGGTGTCGGTGACCGCCACGACGGCCTCGCCGGGAGAAGAGCTCACCGAGACGTGCACCGGCGTCCCCGGCGGGGTGTGCACGGCCGCGTTGGCCAGCAGGTTGTCGAGCACCTGCCGCAGCCGCAGCGGGTCCGCGGAAACGAAAGCCGGTGCGAGCGAAGAAGAAACCGGGTGGTCCGGCCGGCCGGCGGCGAACGCGTCCGCCGCGTCGCCGGCCAGCTCGGCCAGGTCGACGCGCTCGGGCCGCAACGGCGTCTCGGCCGCCCGCGCGTCGAGGCGGGCCAGCAGCAGGAGGTCGTCGACGAGCACCGTCATCCGCGCGGTCTCCTCGCGGATCTTGGCCAGGTGCGCCTCCCGTTCCGCCGGCTCGTTCGCCGCCGCGTAGCGGAAGAGGTCGGCGTAACCGCGGATCGACGTCAGCGGCGTGCGCAGCTCGTGCGACGCGTCCGCGACGAACCGGCGCAGGCGCTCGTTCGCCTCGGTCTTCGCCGCCAGCGACGTGTCGATGTGCGCCAGCATCACGTTGAACGCCGTCCGCAGCTCGTCGACCTCCGCGCCGCCGCCGGTGCCCGACGCGCGCGCCGGCAGGGCCGGGCTCGCCGTGAGGTCGTGGGACGCGATGTCGTGCGCGGTCCCGGCCATGTCGGCCAGCGGGCGCAGGCCGCGGCGCAGCACCAGCCGTCCGACGACGACCAGGACGCCGAGGGCGAGCGAAAACGCGGCCACCTCGACCCAGATCAGCTGCTGCACGGTGCCGTCGAGGTCCTTCTGCGGGGCGGCCGAGAGCAGCACCGAGCCGTTGTCGACCGGGCAGGCGCGCACCCGGTACGGGCCGTCGTCGTACAGGAAGATGTTGCGCGTGACGTCGCCGTTCACCGCTTCGGCGGCGATCTTCGCCAGCTGCTTGGCGTTGCCCGGCAGCCGGCCGCCGGGCTCGGGGGTCGCGACGCCGTCGCGCACCTTGTACAGCGCCGAATACCAGGAGTACACCGACTGCGGCGAGCCGTGCGTCTCGCGCAGCAGCGGCAGCTGGGTGTTCTGGCTCTTCGACAGCTGCTCGTCGAGCCGCCGGTCGAGGTAGCCGTGCATGATCCCGACCATCGTGACGCCGACGGCCGCGAACACGACCAGCGCGAGCGCCCCGAGGCCGAGCGTGATCCGGGTGCCCAGCCGCGTGCGCTGCCAGGCCCCGTACCACTTCGCGAAGAAGCGCTTCACCGGTTGGCCTGGCGCACGACGTACCCGACGCCGCGCACGGTGTGGATCAGCGGTTCGCCCCCGCCCGCGTCGACCTTGCGCCGCAGGTGCGAGATGACCAGTTCGACCACATTGGACCGGCCGCCGAAGTCGTACTCCCAGACGTGGTCGAGGATCTGCGCCTTGGTGAGCACCGACGGCGACCGGCGCATGAGGTAGCGCAGCAGTTCGTACTCGGTCGGGGTCAGCTCGGCGGCGCGCTCGCCGCGGCGGACCTCGCGGCTGTCCTCGTCCAGCGTGAGGTCCCCGACCCGCAGCACCGCGCCGCGCGCGGCGGACTGCGCACCGCCGTGGCTGCGCCGCAGCACCGCCCGCAGCCGCGCCATCAGCTCCTCGACGGAAAACGGTTTCACGAGGTAGTCGTCACCCCCGCGGGTGAGCCCGGCGATCCGGTCGGCCGTCGCGTCCTTGGCCGTGAGGAACACCACGGGGACCGCGTTGCCGTTCTCGCGCAGGCGGTCGAGCACGGTGAAGCCGTCGAGGTCGGGCAGCATCAGGTCGAGCACGACGATGTCCGGGGCGAACGCCGCCGCCTCGGTCAGCGCCGCCTTGCCGGACCCCGCCGTGACCGCCTGCCAGCCCTCGTACCGGGCGACGGTGGCGACGAGGTCGGCGATGTGCGGCTCGTCGTCGACGACGAGCAGGCGCACGGTCTCGGAGGTCTGCACCGCCCCATCTTCTCCCGGCGCGCGCGGAGCGGGCGAGCCGTGGCGCGGGCCGACAGGAATCCGACAGGCCGCACCCAGCCTCGCCACAGGCTGCGTGGCGAGGCTGGCCCTCGTGAACCGAAACCGAAGGGGATCCGTGTGACCACCATGACGCAGACCGCCGAGGCCGCGCGCCCGGCGATCCGCCCCCGGATCGCCGCGAAATCCGGCCTCTTCACCTTCCTGGGCGCCAACGTGGCGGCCGTCACCGCGCTGTTCGCGCAGGCCGGCCTCTCGCAGAACGTGCTCATCAGCATCGGGCGGCTCGCCGGGATGTACGGCGCGCTGGCGATGGCCTTCCAGCTGCTGCTCGTGGCCCGGCTGTCCTGGCTGGACCGGCGGATCGGGATGGACCGGCTCACCACCTGGCACCGCTGGACCGGCTTCACGATCCTGTGGACCCTGCTCGCGCACCTGGTGTTCATCGCCTTCGGCTACGCGGAGGTGTCCGACAAGGGCGTCGTCGACGAGCTGGTCGAGATGGCGAACACCCTCGAAGGCATCCTGCGCGCGCTGGTCGCGTTCGCCGTGATCCTGATCGTGGGCGCGGCCTCGGCGAAGTTCGCGCGCAAGCGGCTGGCCTACGAGACGTGGCACTTCATCCACCTCTACACCTACGCCGCGGTGCTGCTGGCGTTCACCCACCAGATCGCGCTGGGCCAGTCGTTCGCCGGTTCCGAGCAGGCGAAGGCGTACTGGTGGACGCTCTGGCTGGGCGCGGGCGCCGCGGTGCTCGCCGGCCGCGTCGTGCTCCCGCTGTGGCGCAACGTGCGCCACCAGCTGCGGGTCACCGCGGTGGTTTCCGAGGCCCCGGACGTCGTTTCGGTGTACATGACCGGCAAGCACCTGGACAAGATGCCGGCGCGGGCGGGCCAGTTCTTCCTGTGGCGGTTCCTCACGAAGGACCGCTGGTGGCAGGCCAACCCCTTCTCGCTGTCCGCCGCACCCGACGGCCGCACGCTGCGGCTGACCGCGAAGGCGCTCGGCGATTCCAGTGCGTCGCTGCGGAACCTGCGCGTCGGGACGCGGGTGTTCGCCGAAGGCCCGTACGGCGCCTTCACGACCATCCACCAGCGGCGGCCCAACGCGCTGCTCGTCGCCGGCGGCGTCGGCATCACGCCGATCCGCGCGCTGCTGGAGGACATCGACGGGCACGTCGTCGTGCTGTACCGGGTCCGCAACCAGGCCGACGCGGTGCTGCTGCCGGAGCTGAACGGGCTGGCCAAGGCCCGGGGCGCCGACATCAGCGTCCTCACCGGACCGGACCAGGCGGTCGGCCCGCGCGGGGCGATGCTCGGGCCGGCGAACCTGCACATGATGGTGCCGGACGTGCACGACCGGGACGTGTTCGTCTGCGGCCCGCCGGGGATGACGGCGGCCGTGCTGCGCAGCCTGCGCGAGCTGAAGGTGCCGAAGACCCAGGTCCACGCCGAACGCTTCAGCCTCGCGGCCTAGGGGGATTTCCACCGTGAAGAAGACCATTTTCGTCGTCGCGCTCTCGATCGCCGGGTTCATCTCGGTCTGGCGGTTCGAGCCGGGGCCGGTGCACAACACCGCCGCCGTCGCGCAGGCGCCGCCCAGCACGAGCGCCCCGGCCCCCTCGGCGGCGCCGTCGACCGCACCCTCCACTTCGGACAGTGCGAACGCGACGGTGACGACGCAGGGCTCGGCCGAGTCCAGCACCTACGGGACCGTGCAGGTGCAGGTGACGTTCACCGGTGCGCGGCTCACCGCGATCACGCTGCTGCAGGCGCCGAACGAAGGCCGCGCGCTCACCGCGTTGCCGCGGCTGCAGGACGAGGCGATGCAGGCGCAGAGCGCGGACATCGACACGATCACCGGCGCGACCGAGACGAGCGAGTCGTACAAGACGTCGCTGCAGGCCGCGATCGACGCGCGGGGGAACAGATGACCACCCGCGTCGAACAGGTGATGGGCCTGCCGATCTCGCTCGACCTGCGCGACGACGGGGATTTCGCCGAGGCCGTCGACGACGTCTTCGGCTGGTTCCACGACGTCGACGCCCGGTTCAGCCCGTTCAAGGCCGACAGCGAAGTCAGCCGGTACGACCGCGGCGAGCTCGCGGCCGCCGAGCTGAGCGACGACCTCCTGGAGGTCCTGGAACTCTGCGCGTACTACGAGCAGCTTTCCGGCGGTGCGTTCCGGGCGCGGCTGCCCGGGCGCGGCCTCGACCCGTGCGCGGTGGTGAAGGGCTGGGCGGTGCAGCGCGCCGCCGACATGCTGAAAGCCGAAGGCGCGACGACGTTCTGCCTCAACGCGGGCGGCGACGTCGTCACCGCGGGCGAGCCGGAGCCGGGCCGCCCGTGGCGCGTCGGCGTCCGCCACCCCGAGCAGCCGCTGGCGGTGTGCGCGGTGCTGGAGTCGCGCAACGGCGCGATCGCGACGTCGGCGGCGTACGAACGCGGCTCCCACATCCTCGACGGCCGCTCGGGAACGCCCGCGACGGGACTGATGAGCGTCACGGTCGTGGCGTCCGACCTGGTCACCGCGGACGCGCTGGCCACGGCGGCGTTCGCGATGGGCGAGGAGGGCATCACGTGGGCGGCCGACCGGCCGGACTGCGAGATCCTCATCGTCGACGACAGCCGCCGCGTCCACCGGACGGCGGGGCTCTCGCTGGCGTCGTAAATCGGTTCGCCCCGGCGCTCCGGCTGAGCCAGACTCGGCGGCACCCGTCTGCCGAGGAGTGCCATGCCTTCGTCCGTCCTGCACGTGTCCGTCGACTGCGCCGATCCGTACCGGCTCTGCCAGTTCTGGAGCGAGGTCACCGGGAAGCCGGTCCCCGAGGAGGACCAGCCCGGCGACGACGAGTGCGGCATCGCGCTCGAGGGCGGCATCGACCTGCTGTTCCTGCGGGTCCCCGAGCCGAAGACGGTGAAGAACCGGCTCCACGTCTGCCTGCAACCGGACGTCGCCCGCGACGACGAGGTCGAGCGCATCCTCGGCCTGGGCGCGACGCTGGTCGACGACCTCCGCAAGCCCGACGGCACCGGCTGGGCGGTGCTCGCCGACCCCGAAGGCAACGAGTTCTGCGTCCTGCGCAGCGCGGCCGAGCGCGCGGCGACGTCGTGACGGACTCGTTCGCCGTCAACAAGGCCAACTGGGACGAGCGCGCGCAGCTGCACGCGGCTTCGCCGGACTACAACTTCGCCGGCTTCGCCGCGGATCCCGCGCACCTGAGCGCCGTCGTGCGGTTCGACCGGCCGCGCCTCGGCGACATCGGCGGCCTGCGCACGGTGCACCTGCAGTGCCACATCGGCACGGACACGGTGTCGCTCGCACGGCTCGGCGCTTCCGTGACCGGCTTGGACTTCTCGGGCGCGGCGCTCGCGGAAGCACGGAAGCTGGCCGAGGCGGCGGGCGCGGCGATCGACTTCCACGAAGCCGACGTCCACGACGCCGTCGAAGTGCTGGGCGCCGGCGAGTTCGACCTGGTCTACACCGGGATCGGGGCGCTGTGCTGGCTGCCGTCGGCGGCACGCTGGGCGTCGGTGGTCGCCGGTCTGCTGCGCCCGGGCGGGCGGCTCTTCATCCGGGAGGGTCATCCGATGCTGGGGACGCTGGACGAGAACGACCCGGCGGCGCCGCGCTACCCGTACTTCGAGCACGCCGAGCCGCTGGTGTTCGACGAGCCCGGGACCTACGTCGCCACCGACCGGCCGCTCACCCACAGCGTCAGCCACTCGTGGAACCACTCGCTGGGCGAGATCATCACCGCGCTGCTGGACAACGGCCTGACGCTGACCGCGTTCACCGAGCACGACAGCGTCCCGTGGAACGCGATCCCCGGCCAGATGACGCACGACGAAGCCGCCGACGAGTGGCGGCTGAAGGACACGCCCTCGCGGCTCGCGGCGAGCTACACGCTCCAGGCGGTCAAGAACGGCTGAATAGGGTGACCGCATGACCTTGATCGCGGTCGCCACCCTCGGCGGAACCATCTCGATGGCCCCGGTCGCCGGCGCCGGTGCCGTTCCCCGGCTGGGCGCCGCCGAGCTGCTCGGCGGGCTCGGTGACCTGCCGGTGGACGTCCTCGCCGAAACCCTCGCGGGGATCGGCAGCGCGTCGATGGACTTCGCGACGCTGCTGCGCTGCCGCGAATGGGGCCTGCGGCAGGACGCCGACGGGTTCGTCGTCGTGCAGGGCACCGACACCCTCGAAGAGACCGCGTACTTCCTCGACCTGTGCTGGCCGTCGGAGCTCCCCGTGGTCGTCACCGGCGCGATGCGCAACGCGGGCCTGCTCAGCCCGGACGGCCCGGCGAACCTGCGCAACGCGCTGACCGTGGCCGCCGATCCCCGCAGCCGCGGCCGGGGCGCGCTGGTGACGCTCAACGACGACGTCCACGCGGCGCGGTGGGTGCGGAAAGCGCATTCGAGCCGGCTCGACGCCTTCACGTCGGCGCCCGCGGGGCCGCTGGGGATGGTCGTGGAGCACGCGGTGCACTACTTCCACCCCTCGCCGCCGCGGCCCCCGGCGCTCACCGGCGAGGACTTCGGCGGGCTGGTCGCGGTGGTCGAAACGGGTCTCGACGACCCGGGCGAGGTCCTCGCGCACGCGGCCGCGCAGCCGGGCGTGCGCGGGATCGTGCTGGCGGCGACCGGCGCGGGCCACGTCTCGGCCGGCACGGCCGACGTCGTCGCTCGGCTGGTGGATTCCTTGCCCGTGGTGGTCGCTTCGCGGACCGGCGCGGGACCGACGCTGCGCTCGACGTACGGCTTCCACGGTTCGGAGTCGAGCCTGATCGCGATGGGCGCCACGATGGCGGGCTGGCTGGACGCGCGCAAGGCCCGGATCCTGCTGCGCACGCTGCTGGCGGCCGGCGCGGACCGGGACGCGATCGAGCGCGGGTTCCGCCTGCGCGGCGACCTGGACTGAGTGCTTCAGTCCAGGACTGGGCCGCCCAGCGGGTCGAGGTGGTAGGAGCGCATCTCGCGCTCGGCGTCGCGGTAGACGTGGACCGACACCGCCGGGTCCGGGCCGTCGTTGCGCACCTCGTGCACGTACCCCGGGCCGAACACCCGCGACTGCCCCACCGCGAGGGAGTGCAGTTCGGTGATCGCGCGGCCGCCCGGGGCACGGCGCGCCACGGCCTCCGTCAGGTGCCCGCTGACCACGGTGAACGCGCCGCTGGCGAACGCGTGGTCGTGCAGGTCGGTGTGCTGGCCGGGCAGCCAGCCCATCAGCCAGACCTCCTGCCGCGCGTCCTTCTCGACGAGCGCCGCGAAGCGCTGCTCGGGGTCGTAGCGCAGCAGGTGCTTCCAGCGGTCGCGGTCGGCCGCGACCTCGAGCGCGACGCGCACCGGGTGGCGCAGCGCGGGGTTTTCGGGACGCAGCAGGGTGTTGTCCGGAACGGCGAACATGGGGGTCCTCACGGGAGTGTCGGGCTGGGCCGGGGCTGGGTTCACCGACAACAGCGACACGCGCGCACGACGGCGCGGCGACCCGTGGGGCCCCGCAGCTCGGTCATCTCGTGCGCGAACATGCGACCAGAGTCGCAGCCGCTCCCCGCCCGGTCAAGACGTCCCACCTGCCGGGAGATCAGGACCACTCGTGCTTTTGCGACCGCCCGAGCAGCTCCGCGCCCGCCCGCCGCGGGTCGACGCCTTCGTGGCAGACGCGGTGCATCGCGTCGGTGATCGGCATGTCGACCCCGACGCTCCGCGCGAGCGCCCGGATCGACGAGCACGACATGACGCCCTCGGCGACCTGCCCGCCGCCCGCCGCCTGCGCCTGTTCGAGCGTCTCGCCGCGGCCGAGGCGCTCGCCGAACGTCCGGTTGCGAGAAAGCGGCGACGAGCAGGTCGCGACCAGGTCGCCGACCCCGGCGAGCCCGGCGAACGTCAGCGGGTCGGCGCCCAGCTTCGCGCCGAGCCGGGCCATCTCGGCCAGGCCGCGGGTGATGAGCGTCGCCATCGTGTTGGTGCCGAGCCCGAGGCCGGCGGCCATGCCGGTGCTGAGCGCGATGACGTTCTTGCAGGCGCCGCCGAGCTCGCAGCCGACGACGTCGGTGTTGGTGTAGGGCCGGAAGTAGGAGTTGGCGCAGGCGCGCTGGATCGCGACGGCGCGCTCGTGGTCGGCGCACGCCAGCACGGAGGCGGACGGCTGCCCGGCGGCGATCTCCTTGGCCAGGTTCGGCCCGGTGACGACGACGACGTCGCCGGCGTCGATCCCGACGATCTCGCCGATCACCTCGCTCATCCGCTTGAGCGTGCCGAGCTCGACGCCCTTGGCGAGGCTGACGAGGATCGCCTCCGGCGGCAGCAGACCGCGCCACGACGTCAGGTTGGCGCGCAAGCTCTGGCTGGGCACGGCGAGCACGACGGCTTCGGCGCCTTCGAGCGCCTTCGCCGCGTCGCTGGTCGCGGTGATGTTCTCCGGCAGGGCGACGCCGGGCAGGTACGCGCTGTTGGCGTGCCGCTCGCGGATGTCTTCGGCGACCTCGTCGCGGCGCGCCCAGAGCGTGACGTCGCGCCCGGCGTCCCCGAGGACCTTCGCGAACGCGGTGCCCCACGACCCGGCCCCGAGCACGGTGACCCGCTGCACGTCGGCGCGCATCAGGCCGGCTCCCCCGGCTTCTCCGACGGCGGTTCCTCGTCGCGGATCTCGCCGAGCAGCCGGGTCACCTCGTCCATCATGACCTTGGTGACCTCACGCAGCTTCGACGCGCTGCGGACGCTGCCTTCGCGGTAGGCCGACAGGTCGAGCGGCTCGCCGACGCGGTGGGTGATGGTCTTGCGCGGGAACGGCTTGAACTTCTTGGTGTAGCCGTTGAAGAGCTGGCTGGTGCCCCAGCGGGCGATGGGGATCACGGGGACGTCGTTCTGGATCGCGAGCCGCGCGGCGCCGGTGAAGGACTCCTTCGGCCAGCCGGCCGGGTCCTTGGTGATGGTGCCCTCGGGGTAGATGACGACGATCTTGCCCGCCTGCAGCGCCTCGTGCGCGGCCTTGAGGCTGTCCCCGGCGGCGGCCGACCCGCGCGAGACGGGGATCTGGCCCGAGCCGACGAAGATCTTCCCGAAGATCGGCGTCCGGGTCAGGCTTTCCTTGCCGAGGAACCGCGGCACCCGCTTCGCCCGGTGCACGAAGACGGCGTCGACGACGGGGTCGAGGTGCGAGATGTGGTTCAGCACGAGCAGCGCGGGCCCCTGCCGCGGCACCTTCTCGTCCCCGACGTAGACCCGCCGCGCGATCCCGGTGACCGGGTAGAACAGTACGGCGGCGAGCCCCACCCAGAAGCCACCCTTTTCACGCCGGGCCACGATCTCCTCCTCAACCTACGAAGTCCGGGGTTGATCCTGCCGCGCCGGGGTCGGAGCAGTCCAGGGAGGGTGCGTTCGGGTGCCGCCGAGGTGTTCGGAGGCGGCCGGGCGCCCTGGTGGAGGCCCGGTTGCGCGGCCGGCGCCGGCCACGAACACCGGCCCGGCCCCGCCCTCGCACGGCATGAACGACCCGTTCACCTCGTCCGACGTCAGGGTCCCGGCAAAGTCGGATCGGTGCAGCCGGCCCGGCGGCCGCACCGTCAGGAAAGACCCTTTCACCTCGCCAGAGGCGGTGAAAGGGTCTTTCCTGACGTCCGGTCCCGGGAAACATGGTCGGGTGCCCGGCCCGGCCGGCGACTTTGCCGGAGCCCTGTCGTCCGACGCCGTGAACGACCCGTTCACGACCTCCGCCCCCCAGGTTGTCCACAAGTGCTCTCACCTGTGGACAACCCACCCCGCAGCCCGACACGAGCCCCACCTTTCCGGTAAAGATGGACACGTGGACGTTGACCTGGTCGTGCCGATGAAACACCCCCGCGACGGCAAGTCGCGGCTGCGTGGCGCGGTCGAACCGGACCACCACCCGGCACTGGTACTCGCGCTGGCCGCCGACACGCTCGCCGCCGTCGTCTCGGCCGGGCAGGTGCGGCGCGTCCTGCTCGTCGCGGCCGACCCGCGAGCCGTCGCCGAACTCGCCGAGCTCGGCGTCGAAATCATCCCCGAACCACCGCAAGGAGGTCTCAACGAAGCTTTCCGCCACGGCGAAGCACGGCTGCGCGCGGACGACCCGGCGGCCGTCGTCGGCGCCCTCCAAGCCGACCTCCCGGCCCTGCGGGCAGGCGACCTGACGGCGGCGATCGCGGAATCGGCGAACCGGCGCGCCTTCGTGGCCGATCGCCAGGGCACCGGCACCACGCTCCTGCTCTCCGCCCCCGCCGCACCCCTCGACCCGCGTTTCGGGGTGGGCTCGGCCGAAGCGCACCGCCGCTCCGGAGCCGTCGCGCTGCAGGCGGCGCTCGCCACCCTCCGCAGCGACGTCGACACCCCGGACGATCTCGCCCACGTACGCGCCCTGGGTGTCGGAAAACACACGGCAGAAGCCTGTGCGGTACCGCGCTGAGCTGTTCACCTGACCTTCACCGCGCCCTGCGCAATTCCGCGTGGCTTGGTGAAGAATGGGGTCCGTGAGCACAGACGACGGCGGCACGCCCGCACCGCGGAGGCGACGGAACCCGGCCAGCGGATCTTCGGAGACCGCGAAGAAGAGCACCACCGGCCGGGCGAGCACAGCCAAGAAGGTCCCGTCGAAAGCCACCGCACGCGACACCGCCGCCCGGGCCACCGCCGGGAAGCCCCGAGCGCGCAAGGCCACCCCGGCGACCACCCGCCGCCGCAGCTCCGCGCACGGCAACGGGCGCAACGCCGAGGAGTTCCGCGCGGTGCCGTCGGCGCCGCCCGCGGTCACCACCGCGCCCGCCGCCGTCGAGACGCTGCCGGACGACCGGTACTTCAACCGCGAGCTGTCGTGGCAGGACTTCAACGCGCGCGTGCTCGCGCTGGCCGAGGACGAGTCGCAGCCGCTGCTGGAGCGGACGAAGTTCCTCGCCATCTTCGCGTCCAATCTGGACGAGTTCTACATGGTCCGCGTCGCCGGCCTGAAGCGCCGCGACGAGACCGGCCTGCTGGTGCGCAGCGCGGACGGGCTCACCCCGCGCGAGCAGCTGGGCTACATCGCCAAGCGCAACCAGGACCTGGTCGAGCGCCAGACCGGCGCGTTCGAGAAGCACCTGCGCCCGCAGCTGGCCGAGCACGACATCCACATCGTCGGCTGGGCCGACCTGTCCGGCGCCGACCAGCTGCGGCTGTCGAGCTACTTCTCCGAGCAGATCTTCCCGGTGCTGACGCCGCTGGCCGTCGACCCCGCGCACCCGTTCCCGTACATCTCGGGCCTCTCGCTCAACCTCGCGGTGACGGTCCGCGACCCGGAGGGCGGCACCGAGCGGTTCGCCAGGGTGAAGGTGCCGAGCAACGTGCCGCGGCTGATGCGCGTCGAGACCGACCGCGCCAGCCGCACCGCGACCTTCCTGCCGCTCGAAGAGCTGATCGCCGCGCACCTCGGCGAGCTGTTCACCGGCATGGACGTCACCGAGCACCACGTCTTCCGCGTCACCCGCAACGCCGACTTCGAAGTCGACGAGGACCGCGACGAGGACCTCCTGCAGGCCCTCGAGCGCGAGCTGGCGCAGCGCCGGTTCGGCCCGCCGGTGCGCCTCGAGGTCGCGCAGGACATGAGCGAGCACATGCTCGAGCTGCTGCTGCGCGAGCTGGACGTCGACCCGGCCGACGTCGTCGAGGTGCCCGGCCTGCTCGACCTGACCTGCCTGCACCAGCTGTCCGGGGTGGACCGCAAGGAGCTCAAGGACCGGCCGTTCGTCCCGGCGACGCACCCGGCGTTCGGCGAGCGCGAGACCCCGAAGAGCGTCTTCGCCACGCTGCGCGAGGGCGACGTCCTGGTGCACCACCCGTACGACTCGTTCTCCACCAGCGTCCAGCGGTTCATCGAGCAGGCGGCGGCCGACTCGAAGGTCCTCGCGATCAAGCAGACGCTGTACCGGACCTCGGGCGACTCCCCCATCGTCGACGCGCTGATCGACGCCGCGGAGGCGGGCAAGCAGGTAGTCGCGCTGGTCGAGATCAAGGCGCGGTTCGACGAGCAGGCCAACATCACGTGGGCGCGGACGCTGGAGCGCGCGGGCGTGCACGTCGTCTACGGCCTGGTCGGGCTGAAGACGCACTGCAAGGTGTCGATGATCGTGCGCCAGGAGGGCTCGACCATCCGCCGCTACTGCCACATCGGCACCGGCAACTACAACCCGAAGACCGCGCGGCTCTACGAGGACATCGGCCTGTTCACCGCCGACCCGAGCATCGGCGCGGACGTCACCGACCTGTTCAACGTGCTCACCGGCTACTCCCGCCAGGACACCTACCGGACGATCCTCACGTCGCCGCACGGCATCCGGCGCGGCATCGTCCGCGCGATCGGCGAGGAGATCGAGCTGGCGCGGGCCGGGCAGCAGGCCGGGATCCGGATCAAGTGCAACTCGCTGGTCGACGAGCAGGTCATCGACGCGCTCTACCACGCGTCGCAGGCCGGGGTGCCGGTCGAGATCGTGGTGCGCGGCATCTGCACGCTGAAGCCGGGTGTCGAAGGGCTGTCGGAAAACATCCACGTCCGGTCGATCCTGGGCAGGTTCCTGGAGCACTCGCGGGTCTTCCACTTCCGCGCGGGCGGCACGCACTGGATCGGCAGCGCCGACATGATGCACCGGAACCTGGACCGGCGGATCGAAGCGCTGGTGCGGGTGAAGGACCCGAAGCTGACCCGGCAGCTCGACGACATCTTCGACTCGGCGCTCGACCCGGCGACGCGCTGCTGGGTGCTGACCGAAAGCGGCGAGTGGGCACCGTTCCCGGCCGACGGCTCGCGGGTGCGCGACCACCAGCTGGAGCTGGCGAAGCTGCACGGGGCCGCCGGATGACCCACGAGGTACGGGCGGCCGGCGCGGTGCTGTGGCGCGTCGCCGGCGGGGTGACCGAGGTCGCCCTGGTCCACCGCCCGCGGTACGACGACTGGTCGATGCCGAAGGGGAAGCTCGACGCGGGCGAGACGAGCGCCGAAGCCGCCGTCCGCGAAGTGCGTGAGGAGACCGGGTTCGCCGCGGTCCTGGGCCGCTACGTGGCGCAGACGACGTACGCGGTGCCGTCGCGCGGCGGCTCCGGAACGGTGCCGAAGACGGTCGACTACTTCGCCGCGGAAGCGGTTTCCGGCGAGTTCGCCGAAAACGACGAGGTCGACGAACTGCGCTGGCTGGCGCCGACGGCGGCGGAGAAGCTGCTGACGCGGCCGGGCGACGTGCGCGTGCTGCGGGCGTTCTGCGAGCTGCCCGTGGGCCTGTCGAAGGTGCTGCTGGTGCGGCACGCGAAGGCGGGCAAGCGCGACGAGTGGACCGGCGACGACGACCTGCGGCCGCTCTCGGAAGCGGGCCTGCGGCAGGCGGCCGCGGTGCGGCGCGTGGTCGCGCTGTTCGGGCCGGACCGGGTGCTGTCGGCGCCGCGGCTGCGGTGCGTGCAGACGGTGCACGGCATCGCGGACGACCTCGGCACCGAAGTCCGCCACGAACCGCTGTTCTCGGAAGAGGGCTACTGGCCGGACCCGGTCCTCGGCGTGGCGCGGCTGCTGGCCGTGGCCGGCGACGGCGGGACACCGGTGGTGTCCAGCCAGGGCGGCGTGATCCCGGACCTGGTGAGCGCACTGGCCGACCGCGACGGCGTCGAGCTTTCCGCCGCGCGCGGCGGGGTCGTGCCCAGCAAGAAGGGCTCGTTCTGGGTCCTGTCGTTCCGCCCGCCGACGGCCGAGGAAGGCCCGCTGCTGCTGGCGGCGGACTACTACCCGAGCGCCCTCCCGGCCCCCGCGCCCACCCGCTCCTGAGTACTCCCCGCCACGAGACAGCGTCCTGACAGTAGATCTTGGTGTACTGGTCCCGGGTCCCGCTGGGCTGCGCCGGGCTAGGGGTACGGCGCATCCCCGGGCGAGGGCCCTTCTGTCGGCACTGTCGCCAGCAGGGCTTGGATCTCCGTGACCCGGGGGTCGCCGAGGCGCTGGCTGACGGTCAGCGCCTCGGCCCAATGGCCGCTCGCTTCGCGGTCGCGGCCGGTGCGCTGCTTGAGACGGCCCAAGGTGATCTGGACGTCGATGGTCCCGTAGTCGGCGTTCAGCTCCTTGAGCTCGGCCAACGCGTCGAGACCCGCCTTCTCCGCTTCGTCGTGCCGTCCCGCTCCGGCGAGCGCCTCGGCGACGTTCCCCAGCGCCAGCGCCGCGTGGTAGCGGTCCCCCAGTTCGGCGAAGGCTTCGTGTGCGGCCTCGGCGGCTTCGGCCGCGTGGTCGTAGTCGTGCAGGCCGATGCGGCTGGCGCTGACGTTGAGCAGCGCGTGCGGGACGAACGTGCGCTGCCCGTGGTCGCGCGCGAGGTGGACGGCCTGGAGGGCGTAGCGCTCGGCTTCGGCGTACTCCGCGCGGACGTAGTAGGCGCCGGCGAGGTTCGACAGGATCGCCACGGCCAGCGCGGTCCCGCCGCCCGACTCCGTGGCGGCGCGGGCTTCCTCCAGCGCTTCCAGTGCTTTGTCGGGCTGCAGCGTGCGCAGGTAGGCCGAGCCGAGGTTGTTGGCGCTGTACTGGAGGCCGGTGTTGTCGCCGGCCTCGCGGGTCACGGCGACGGCCGCGCGCGCGGTGGTGATCCAGTCGTCGCGGTCGTGGCGTTCGGCGAAGAAGCCACGCAGCAGCCACGCGAGTTTCCAGGCGTGCGCGGTCCAGCCGCGGCCGGCGGCGATGCCGACCAGTGCGGTGAGGGCCTGCCGTTCCGTGGCGTACCAGGCGATCGTCTGCTCATGCTGGGTGAAGCGGACGGCGGGCAGCGGCGGTGGGCCGAGGGTGATGTCCTCGGTGAGCAGGTCGGGGCGAACCAGCTTGTTGGCCTCCGCGACCGTGGCGAGGTACCAGTCGAGGAGCCGGCGCAACGCGGCCGCGCGGTCTTCCGCCGTCGTCTCGGTTTCGACGAGTTCGCCGGCGTAGACGCGCAGGAGGTCGTGGAACTGGTAGCGGTCGGTGCCGGGCTGGTTGAGCAGGTGCGCGGCGGCGAGCTGGTCGGCGAGTTCGCGGGCTTCGCGCAGGTCTGCGCCCGCGAGCGCGGCGGCCGAGGACAGGCTGAACCCGTGGCCCGGGTGCAGGCCGAGCAGCCGGAAGAACCGCGCGGCGGCCGGGCGGAGGGCCTTGTAGGACCAGGAGAACGCGGCGCGCAGGTCGGTGCCGGCGTCCTGCGGGTCGCGCAGGGTGTCCAGGCGCAGCCGCTGGTCGCGGAGTTCTTCGACGATGCCGGCGAGCGAAACGCCGGGGAAGCGGGAAGCGCGTTCTCCGGCCAGCGCCAGCGCGAGCGGCAGGCGCCCGCAGAGCTGGAGGAGTTCGGCGACGGCCCCGGGTTCGGCGGCCAGGCGCCGCGGGCCGACGCTGCCGGCGAGCAGCGCGGCGGCGTCGCCGTCGTCGAAGGACCGCAACGCGATGCGGCGGGCGCCGTCGCGCGCGACGAGGCCACGCAACTGGTTTCGGCTGGTCACGACGACGAGGTTGCCGGAACCGGGCAGCAGCGGGCGGACCTGGTCGGCGTCGCGGGCGTTGTCGAGCAGCATGAGCGTGCGGCTGCCGTCGAGCCGGCTGCGCAGCAGGGCCGAGCGTTCCTCCACTGTGGAAGGCACGGACTCGGGCGGGACGCCGAGCGCGCGGAGGAAGCCGGCGAGCGCGGCTTCCGGCGTCACGGGGGTGGCCGCGGAGTGGCCGCGCAGGTCGAGGAACAGCTGGCCGCCGGGGAACCGGTCGCGGACGCGGTGCGACCAGTGCACGGCGAGCGACGTCTTCCCGACGCCGGCGGTGCCTTCGATGACGACGATGCCGGACGCGCCGCCGGGCGGGAGCCGGTCGAGCTCGGCGATTTCGGGACCGCGGCCGGTGAAGCCGGCGACGTCGAAGGGCAGCTGCCGCGGAACGGTGTGCCCGGCGGGTCCGGCGTCGGCGGCGAGCAGTTCGGCGTGCAGCCGCCGCAGGTCTTCGCCCGGTTCGACGCCGAGTTCGTCGGCCAGCAGGGCCCGCAGCCCGGCGTAGCGCGCGAGTGCTTCGGCCCGGCGCCCGGACCGCGCGAGGGCGCGGACCAGCCGTTCCCACAACGACTCCCGCAGCGGGTGCTGGGCGACGAGGTCGGTGAGCTCGGCGACGAGCCGCGCGTCGGGCACGAGCCCGGTGTCGAGGTCGATGCGCTGTTCGACGGCGAAGAGGTGCCGTTCGGTGAGCAACGGCCCCCATTCCGCGGCGAGCGCGGGCGACCCGACGCCCTCGAGGGGAGCCCCGCCCCAGGTGGCGAGCGCGGCGGTGAGCAGCGCCCGCCGCTGCGCGGGTTCGGTGGTGGCGGCGGCCTGGTCGAGGGCGCGCAGGAAGCGCAGCGCGTCCAC
The DNA here is from genome assembly GCF_046548815.1 of Amycolatopsis sp. cmx-4-83. Lineage (NCBI taxonomy): Bacteria > Bacillati > Actinomycetota > Actinomycetes > Pseudonocardiales > Pseudonocardiaceae > Amycolatopsis > Amycolatopsis sp. cmx-4-83. Next base: position 187,664 of record NZ_JAEBEF010000010.1, read on the forward strand.
CCGGGACGGGTCGACGACCAGCCGGTACCCGTCCGGCTCGGTGACGACGGTGTCTTCACCGCAAAGCCGGCGCAGGCGCATGACGTAGGTCTGCAGGCTCCCCCGGATGTGCGCGGGCGGCGTCTCGCCCCAAACCCCGCGCGCGAGCGCATCGATCGACACCAGCCGGCCCGCGGCGAGGGCGAGGGTCGCGAGCAGCGCGCGTTGGCGGGAGCTCGTCAGCACGACCGGGGAACCGCCGACGAGCACCTGGAACGGGCCGAGCAGCCGGATGTCGATGGTGGTCGCCCCCAGGTGAGCCGTCACGCGCCGCCGGACCCGCACGCGGGCCCCGAGGAACGCAGCGTGGCATCACTCGGCCGGGCGCTCAAGCAACTTTGCGAAATTGGGCGGAACCGGTCCCGGGGCGGGGGTTGCGCCGAGCGGGTGGCGTGCGGGTTCCGTTCGGGATAGCGGAGTTGGCGGTGAGTGACTTTCGTGAGCAGGCGGTTCGCCGGCCGGGCTTTCGGTTCGCTTTGGGGGCTCGGGGATCGCTTTCGCCGCGGGCCGGTGCGAGCAGCCGGCCCGCGGCGTGGGCGCCGACCGACCCACCCGGTCCGGGCTTCGCGGGTGGGGATCGCTTCCGCCGTACCTGCCCAGCGAAACCAGCCAAACTGTGTGACCTGCGACCAGGCCTACCCGGCCCGGCCTTAGTCCGGAACTCCGCGGGCGAGGATCGCTTCCGCCGCACCGGCCCGGGCGAGAGCAGCCGGAACCCGCCGCGTGGCACCAACCGGCCGGTCCGCAACTCCGCGCGCGGATCACTTCCACCGCACCCACCCGGCGAAACCAGCCAAACCACGTAACCCCCGACCAGGCCTACCCCGCCCGGTCCGCAACTCCGCGCGCGGATCACTTCCACCGCACCCACCCGGCAAGACCAGCCGGAACCCGCCGCGTGGCACCAACCGCCCCCGTCCGGAACTCCGTGCGCGGGGATCGCTTTCGCCGCACCCACCCGGCGAAACCAGCCAAACCGCGCGACCCCCGACCAGGCCTACCCCGCCCGGTCCGCAACTCCGCGCGCGGATCACTTCCACCGCACCGACCCGGCAAGACCAGCCGGAACCCGCCGCGTGGCACCAACCGCCCCCGTCCGGAACTCCGCGCACGCGGATCACTTCCGCCGCACCTGGTCCGGACATGCGGCGGGGCCCCGCGCACTTCGCACGGGGCCCCGCCGGAAAGTCGATCGCCTGAGCAGGGGTCGCCCCCTGGGGCCCCCTGATTTCACGTTACCGCAGGGGTCCGACAGTTTTCGGTGGTCAGCTCTTCGCCGCGGTCGAGGTTCGCTTGGCCGGTGCCTTGGCCGCGGTGGTCTTCCGGGCCGTGGTCGTCCTGGCAGCCGGCTTCGCCGCAGCAGGCTTCGCCGCCGTTGTCTTGGCAGCCGTGGTCTTCGCCGCAGCAGGCTTCGGCGCGGTCGCCTTCGGAGCCGCCTTCGCCCGCGTGGTCGTCTTGGCCGCGGCCGCCTTCGGGGCCGCTGCCGCGCGAGTCCGCGTGGTCGCCGGCTTCGCCGTCGTCGCGGCCGGCTTCGCCGCCGCTGCCCGGGTCCGCGTCGCCGTCGCCCGGGCCGCCGCCGGCTTCGCTGCCGCTGCGCGCGGTGTCGTCGCCCGAGTCGTCGTGGACGCGCGGTTCCCCGCGGCCGCCCGCTTCGCCGGCGTCGCCTTCGGCAGCTTCTTCGCCCCGGAAACGACGTCCTTGAAAGTCGTCCCGGCCCGGAACGCCGGCACGTTCGTCTTCTTGACCCGCACGGCTTCACCGGTACGCGGGTTCCGGGCCGTCCGGGCCGCGCGGGCGCGCTTCTCGAACACGCCGAAGCCGGTGATGTTGACCTTTTCGCCCTTGTTGACCGTCCGGATGATGATGTCGACCAGACCGTCGACCGCCTCGGAAGCGGCCTTCTTGTCGCCCAGGCGCTCCGTCAGCGCCTCGATCAGCTGGGCCTTGTTGGCCATTCCAGTCCTCCAAGAAGGGAGTACCCGTCCTCGGCCCGGTCGGCCGACCAGCACACGGTATTACCAAGGCAGCACAAATTCCAAACGGCACGCGGACCCTTTCCCTTGCCCCGGGGCGGGTTCCGCCTCGCGAAGAACGCCTCGCGAGGGCCGTTCGGCATCGACTGGACGCAACCGCGAAAACGGCGGGATCCCTTGAACCACAAGGGATCCCGCCGAAGAGTGGACTAGCCCGCCGCGATCGGCGTCGTCGTCGGCTTCCAGGACGGGCGGCCGCCCTCGAAGGCGTCGATCTCACCGGCATGGCGCAACGTGAGAGCGATGTCGTCCAGGCCCTCCAGCAGGCGCCAGCGGACGTAGTCGTCGATCTGGAAGGGCGCGGTGAAGTCCTTGGCCCGCACGGTCTTGGTCTCGAGGTCGACCGTGACCTCCGTGCCGGGCTCGTTCTCGAGCAGCTTCCAGAGCAGTTCGACGTCGTGCTGCTCGCACTGCGCGGCCACCAGGCCGCCCTTGCCGGAGTTGCCGCGGAAGATGTCGGCGAAGCGGGCCGAGATGACGGCCCGGAAGCCGTAGTCCATCAGCGCCCAGACGGCGTGCTCGCGGGAGGAACCGGTTCCGAAGTCCGGTCCCGCGACCAGCACGCTGCCGGCCCTGAACGGCTCGGAGTTGAGGATGAAGTCCTCGTCACCGCGCCAGGCGGCGAACAGGCCGTCCTCGAAGCCGGTCCGGGTGACCCGCTTGAGGTAGACCGCCGGGATGATCTGGTCGGTGTCCACGTTGGACCGGCGCAGCGGGACGCCGACGCCGGTGTGCTGGGTGAACGGTTCCATGGTGGGAGCTCCTCGGGTGGGTCAGCGGGCGGCGGTCAGCAGGTCTTCCGGCGACGAAAGCGTCCCCCGGACGGCCGTCGCGGCGGCCACCAGCGGCGACACCAGGTGCGTCCGGCCGCCCTTGCCCTGCCTGCCCTCGAAGTTGCGGTTCGACGTCGACGCGCTGCGCTCGCCCGGCTTCAGCTGGTCCGGGTTCATGCCGAGGCACATGGAGCAGCCCGCCTGGCGCCACTCGGCGCCGGCCTCGGTGAAGACGGCGTCGAGCCCCTCGGCTTCGGCGGCTTTGCGAACCCGCATCGAGCCGGGGACCACCAGCATCCGGACCGACTCCGCCACCTTGCGCCCGCGCAGCACCTCGGCCGCGGCCCGCAGGTCCTCGATCCGGCCGTTGGTGCAGGAGCCGAGGAACACGGTGTCCACCGCGATCTCCCGCAGCGGCGTGCCGGGCTTGAGATCCATGTAGGACAGGGCCTTCTCGGCCGCGACGCGGTCGTTCTCGTCCGGGATCTGCTCCGGGTCGGGCACGTCGGCGCCCAGCGGCAGGCCCTGGCCGGGGTTGGTGCCCCAGGTCACGAACGGCGTCAGCGCGCCCGCGTCCAGGTGCACCTCGGCGTCGAACTCGGCGCCGTCGTCGGTGCGCAGCTGCCGCCAGTTTTCGACCGCCGCGTCCCAGTCGGCGCCGCTCGGCGCGTGCGGGCGGCCCTTCAGGTACTCGAACGTCGTCTCGTCCGGGGCGATCATCCCGGCGCGGGCGCCGGCCTCGATCGACATGTTGCAGACGGTCATCCGGGCTTCCATCGAGAGCGCCTCGATGGCCGAGCCGCGGTACTCCAGGATGTAGCCCTGGCCGCCGCCGGTGCCGATCTTGGCGATCACCGCGAGGATGACGTCCTTCGCCGTGACGCCGGGGCGCAGCTCGCCGTCGACCGTGATCGCCATCGTCTTGAAAGGACGGAGCGGCAGCGTCTGGGTGGCCATGACGTGCTCGACCTCGGACGTGCCGATGCCGAAGGCGATGGCGCCGAACGCGCCGTGCGTGGAGGTGTGGCTGTCGCCGCAGACCACGGTCATGCCGGGCTGGGTCAGGCCGAGCTGCGGGCCGATGACGTGCACGATGCCCTGCTCGGCGTCACCCATCGGGTGCAGCCGGACACCGAACTCCTTGCAGTTGCGCCGAAGGGTGTCGACCTGGGTGCGCGAGACCGGATCGGCGATGGGGAGCTCGATGTCGACGGTCGGGACGTTGTGGTCCTCGGTCGCGATGGTCAGGTCGGGGCGGCGCAGCGGCCGCCCGGCCAGCCGGAGGCCGTCGAAGGCCTGCGGGCTGGTCACTTCGTGCAGCAGGTGGAGGTCGATGTAGAGCAGATCCGGTTCGGCGCCTTCCCCTCGGCGCACGAGGTGGCTTTCCCACACCTTCTCCGCCAGTGTGCGGGCCTTGCCGGTCGGGCTGGTCATCTCCGGCTCCTTCCACGGTTCGACGTCGGAACTCGGGCGCGCACCGCGGGGGCGAATGCGAGCCGCGAAGGAGGAGCGCAGCTCGAGTTCAGGGTTTTCCCAGATGCTGGACTTCCCAAAGTGCGGGACGCTAGTATCGGGTCGTGGGACAGCATAGCGGTATCGGAGTACTGGACAAAGCAGTGGCCGTGCTGCAGGCGGTCGCGGACGACCCCTGCGGCCTCGCGGAACTCTGCACGCGAACCGGTCTGCCGCGGGCCACCGCGCACCGGCTCGCGGTCGGGCTCGAGGTGCACCGGTTGCTGCGCCGCGGTCCGGACGGGCGCTGGCGCCCCGGTACGGCACTGGCCGAACTGGCGGGCGGCTCGACGGACCCCCTGCTCGACGCGGCGGGCGTGGTGCTGCCGAAGCTGCGGGACGTCACCGGCGAAAGCGTGCAGCTCTACCGGCGCGACGGCGTCCAGCGCGTGTGCGTCGCGACGGCGGAACCGCCCAGCGGCCTGCGCGACACCGTCCCGATCGGTTCACGGCTGCCGATGACGGCCGGTTCGGGCGCGAAGGTGCTCGCGGCGTGGGCGGACCCGCACACGCAGCGCACGATCCTGGCCGACGCGGTCTTCGGCGAGCGCACGCTCCTCGAGGTGCGCCGGCGCGGGTGGGCCCAGAGCGTGGCCGAGCGCGAGCCCGGCGTGGCGAGCATCTCGGCACCGGTGCGCGATTCGGCGGGCACGGTCGTGGCGGCGGTGTCGGTGTCCGGCCCGATCGAGCGGATCGGCCGCAAGCCGGGCGCCCGCTGGGCGGCCGACCTCCTCGCGGCGGCGGACGCCTTGCAGGAACGGCTTTAGGGAACCGCGCCGGCACTCGGGCTTGACCGGTTTCGAGGTGCACCGTTCGGGGGAACCTCGCGAAAACCGCGTATTCGGTGACGGCGGTCACGTCTCTTCAGGGTCGGAACCACCTGAGGGGGATGGCCATGCTGAACAGACGGGCACTGGCGATGTTGCGGGCGGTCGGCGCCGGCCGCGCCGAGCTGACCTGCAGTTGCGAACCGGACCTGCGGGTCGACGGCCTGCCGTGCTGCGACCAGTCCACCGCGCACGAGCTGGCGCGGGCGGGGCTGATCCGGCCGGCGCGGGTCGTGGCCGTCGGGCAGTGGGCGCGGGCGGAGCTCACCGACGACGGGCAGCGGGCGCTGGGTGGCACCCTCGCCGCGGCCTGAAGCAACCTTCGGGCAGGCTCGCGCGTGTACCCGCCGAGGACACCGCGAGGGGGACCCATGAAGTTCGTTCCGGGACTGCTCGGCGCCTGCCTGCTGCTGACGGCGTGTTCGGGCACGCCACCGGCCGCGCCGCCGACCGTGACGGTGACGGCACCCGCGACCCCGTCTGCGGCCACCGCCGACCCGGCCGTGCTCAGCTGGATGGACGGCTTCTGCTCCGCGATCCACGGCTACCGCGACCGCACCAACGACGAGGCCGCTCCCGGCAAGCCCGAGCCGGGCTCGGTGACCGAAGCGCAGAAGGTGCTGAGCGAGACGCTGGGCGGCATCGCGGCCCGCACCGGCGAGGTGGTCGACAAGCTCACGGCCCTGCCCCCGGGCCCGGTCCCGACCGCCGAGAAGGTCCGGCAGGCGTTCGTGAAGAAGTACACGACGGCCCGCGACCACGCGGCCGAGGCGAAGAAGGCCCTCGACAGCGCCCGGCCCGGCGACGGCGCGTCCCAGCTCCCCGCGGCGGACGCCGTCACGCGCGCGCAGCAGGACCTCGACGGGGCGTACGACCCGATCGCGCCGATGGTGGACTCCCCGGACCTGATACAGGCCGCCGCGACGGTGCCGGGCTGCAAGGGCTGACCCGCGCGCGAGCCACCTGGCCCATCACCGCGTCAACGACGCCCGCAGCGGCAAGGACCGCGAAGAGTCGCCGACCGAGACCGTGAACCCGCCGTGCACCGGCTGCCACGCGTGGCCGGCCGTGTCCCACACCGAGAAGTCGCGCGCGGCCAGCCGGATCGTCACGCGCTGGGACTCCCCCGCCGCCAGTGAAACCCGCGAGAACCCCTTCAGCTGCCGAGGCGGTTCCCCGGCCGCCGCCGGGAAGCCCAGGTACAGCTGGGCGACCTCCGCACCCGCCCGCCGTCCGGTGTTGCGGACCGTGAACGTCGCCGTGGCGCCGTCGCCCGTGGTGCGCACCGACAACCCGGAGAACGCGAACTTCGTGTACGACAGCCCGTGCCCGAACGGGAACAGCGGCGCCCGGTCCTGCGCGTCGAACCAGCGGTAGCCGACCTGCAGCCCCTCCGAATAGGTCGCGACACCACCGACACCCGGGAACTGCGCGGGCGTGTTCGCCGGGGTGTCCGCGTCCGCCGCCGGGAACGTGATCGGCAGCTTGGCCGAAGGGTCGACGTCGCCGAACAGCACGCCCGCCACCGCCGCGCCGTCCTGCTGGCCGGGGTACCACGCCTGCAGGATCGCGGGCACCGAAGCCGCCCACGGCATCAGCACCGGGCCGCCGCTCTTCACCACGACCACCGTGCGCGGGTTCGCCGCGGCGACCGCGGCCACCAGCGCGTCCTGGTTGCCCGCCAGCGCCAGGCTCGGCCGGTCCTTGCCCTCGGTTTCGTCGTCCCCGACCATCACCACGCTGACGTCCGCCGTGCGCGCCAGCTCCGCCGCCCTCGTGACGTCGCTGCCGTCGTCGAGCGTCACGGCAGCACCGGGAACGCGTTGCCGGAGCCCGGGCAACGGGTCCACTGTGGACGTCGGGATGACCGCCGAGCTGCCACCGCCACCGGTCTTGGCCTTGGTCGCGTACGGGCCGATCAGCGCGATCGACTTCACCGCACGGTCGTCGAGCGGGAGCTGGGCGTGCTCGTTGCGCAGCAGCACCATGCCGCGTTCGGCGAACTCCTTCGCGGCGGCGTCGTGCTGCGCGGTCGGCAACGGCGAGAGCACCGGCGGGTGGTCGAACTGCCCGAAGGCGAACATCGTGCGGAACCGCGGCAGCAGCAGCTCGTCGACGCGCTGTTCGGTGACCTGCCCGGCGAGCACGGCCTGCTTCATCCTGTCGCCGTACCAGGTGCCGTCGATCATCTCGAGGTTCATGCCCGCGGCCGCCGACCCGAGGGTGCTGTGCGCGGCACCCCAGTCCGACTGGACGAACCCCGTGAACCCCCAGTCGTCGCGCAGCTTGCCCTGCAGCAGCGCCGGGTTCTCGCACGTGAAGATGCCGTTGATCTTCGGGTACGCGCACATCACCGAGCCGGCGTGGCCTTCGACGACCGACTGCTCGAAGTGCGGCAGGTAGATCTCGTTGAGCGTGCGCTCGTCGATGTGCTCGTCGACGCTCTGCCGCTGCGTCTCCTGGTTGTTCGCCGCGTAGTGCTTGACCTCGGCGATCGTGCCGTTCTCCTGGATGCCGCGGATGTCGGCGGCGGCCAGCGCGCCGGCGAGCACCGGGTCCTCCCCCATGCCCTCGAACGTCCGGCCGTTGCGCGGGACGCGGGCGATGTTGATGTCCGGCGCCTCGGACACGTTGTGCGCGAGCGCGCGGGTTTCGCTGCCGATCAGCCGGCCGTACCGGCGTGCGACACCGGTGTCGAACGTCGACGCCAGCGCCATGGTCGCGGGCAGCGCGGTCGCCGGCTTCTGCGGCTTGTCGTCGGCCGGGCCCATGCCCGCCGGGCCGTTGGCGATGCGGAACCCGGGTACGCCGAGGCGCGGGATCGGCGGCACGTACCGCTGGTGCTCCGCGTCGGGCTGCAGGTGCAGCTGGGAGATCTTCTCGTCGAGGGTCATCGCCGCGATCAGCTCGGCGGCCCGGCGATCGGGCGGCTGCCCGGCTTCGCGCCAGGGTTGGGCAGCCGCCGCGGCGGGCGTCGCCAGCGACAAACCCAGGACGACAGCGAGAACGAGCCGGCCGTTGCGCATCGGTCAAGCTAACCCCATACATGAGCGGGAAACATAGACGCGACGATGTTCACGTACATGAAATTTCCCGCGGGCTCAACCGTTTCCCCGGCTCAAGCGTGGGAGGAGCACGAAGGAGAGGGGACGAACCATGGTCAAGAAAACCCTGATCGGCCTAATGGCGGCGAGCGCGGCGACGGTCGCGCTCGCGGCCCCGGCGAGCGCGGCCGACGTCAGCTGGGGACTGACCCAGCAGGTGGAGCCGGGCGGCCGGGTCGACGCGGAAACCCACGCGGCGCTGAGCGGCTGCTCGCCGAAGACGGCGGTCACGTCGAAGGGGTTCGCGGCGCCGCTGGTGTTCACCGAGGGCGGCAACTTCGGCCGCGCCGGCGGCCACACCACGGCGATCACGACGCCGGGCAAGTACACCGCGCAGTTCACCTGCTCGGACGGCCGCGTGGCCACCGGCAGCTTCACCATCCTCGGCACGCCGCCGCCGAGCAGCTCGGCGCACCCGAAACCGCCCACGACCAAGCCGAAGCCGCCGGCGACGTCGAAGGCACCCAAGCCGGCGAAACCCCAGGTCGCGGTCAAACCGGCCGGTGCGCCGCAGACGGGGGACGGCTCGCTGAGCTGATCCGCCACCCCGGACACCCCGGGACGGCGCGCGCTCCCAGGCCCACCGTCCCGGGGCCCCGGCGTCAGCGAGCGGCCGCCAGGCGCAGCGCGCGGTAGACGAACTGCTGGTCCCCCAGCCGGTGCCGCAGGTCGCGCTCCAGCCCGGCGATCGGGTACAGGTTCTGCGGCGCGCGCGAGTCCTTGTAGGCCACCGACGCGAACCGCCCCAGCACCGACTGCGTGAGGTTCGCCAGCCCGGCCACCTCCGCGCGTCCGAGGTGCGGCGCCGCCTCCACCCGCACGACCCCCGACCACGGCGGGCCGCCGACGGACGGCAGGCGCAGGTACCAGGAGTGCCGGACCCAGCTCGTCCCCATCAGGAACACCGGTGTCCGCTGGTGCGGCCCGAGCGCGCCGACCATCGCGTTGAGCTCGCCGGGCAGGTAGGTCGTCTGGTGGCTCTTGATGAAGCCGACCGCCCGCTCGAGGTGCGCGCGCCCGCGCAACGGCCCGTCCACGACCAGCAGATCGCTGCGCACGTGGCTCGCCGTGCGCGCCCGGACCGCCGTTTCCAGCTCGGCTTCGGCCAGCTGCTCCTGCAACGCCGAGGACAGCACCACCGGCAGCGGCTTGTCTTCCTTGGGCGCCGCGCGGTGCGCCGTGTAGACGCCCGCCGGGGTCGCGATGTCGTCCGCCTGCGGCGCCACCGTGAACAGCCCGCGCCGGACGTCGGTGCCGACGACGTGCGCCTGCCCCTCGCAGCAGCACACCACGCCGGCCGCGTAGGACGCGCAGATCCCGATCGACGCCGAGTTCGTGCCCGCCGGGTCGTCGATCCAGACGCGTGCGTCGATCCGCCGGACGCCGTCGACGAACAGCACGGCCTCGGGCGGCGTCACCGGGGACGGGTCGATCGGCGCCCACTCGTCTTCCGGGACTTCGACGTCGAGCTCGACCTCGGCCTGGGACCGGCCCAGTTCCTCGGCCTCCATCGAGCTGCCGTAGCCCGGGTCCCAGGTGTCGATGCTGAAGTTCATGTCTGCCACGGCGGTCATGCGCCCTCCCTGCCGATGTGCGAGCCGGACCCGTCGCGGGTGACCAGGAACCGCACCGGGACGCGCTCGGCCAGCGCCGGCACGTGCGTGATCACCCCGACCATCCGGGAGCCGGTGGCGGCGAGGTTCTCCAGCGTGGACGCCACGACGTCGAGGGTGGCTTCGTCCAGCGTCCCGAAACCTTCGTCGAGGAAGATGGACTCGAGCCGGGTCGCGCCCTCCGCGGCCATCGCGCCGAGCTGCGACGACAACGCCAGCGCCAGCGAAAGCGACGCCTGGAACGTCTCCCCGCCGGACAGCGTCTTGACCGGGCGCCGCGCGTCGGCCTCGTTGTGGTCCACCACCAGGAAATCGCCCTTGTCGTGGGTGAGCTCGAACTGGCCGCCGGAGAGTTCGAGCAGCGACGCCGACGCCTCGGCGACCAGTGTGTCGAGCGCACCGGCGATGAGCCAGCGCGGGAACTTGTCCGAGCGCAGCAGATCCGCGAGCAGCCGCGCGACCTGCGACTCCGCCTCCGCGGCGGCGATGTCGGCCTGCAGCCCCGCCACGTGCGCCACGCGCCGCTTCATTTCCGTGTGGTCGGCTTCGGCGCGGGCCCGCGCGGTCGCGAGGGCCACCGGCGCCCGGTCCCGCACCGATCCTTCGGGCAGCTCGACCTCGAGCGCGGTGATGTCGCCGGTGACCGCGCGTTCGGCCGCCCGCAACGCTTCGGCGGCCTCGCTCTCGGCGGTGCCGGCGGCGGCCAGCCGGTCGCGGTGCTCGCTCGCCTGCCCGGCCGCCCAGTCCGTCAACGCGGTCCAGGCGCCGAGGAGGCTTTCCCCGTGGATCGGCGGAGCACCCAGACCGACCAGGGGATCCCGCGCGCGGGACAGCCGCTGCCGTTCGGCGGCGACCTGTCCGTCGACGCGGGCCTGGGCTTCCGACGCCTGTTTCGCGGCGGCGCGGGCGGTCCGCAGGTCGGCGTCCGCCTTCTTGGCGGCTTGTTCGAGTTCGGCGACCTTCGCGAGATGCTCGGTGACGACGTCGGCGGCGGGCGCACCTTCCAGCATCGAGCCGAGTTCGCCGTGCCGACGCCGGGTCGTGGTCAGCGCGGTGCTCGCCGACTGCTCGGCCAGCGCCGCTTCTCCCGCCTGCTTCCGCCGCTGCTCGGCGGCCCGTTCGGCGGAGGCGAGGTCGTCCGCCGCGACGACGGCTTCCTTGCCCGCGGCTTCGGCGGCCGCTTCGAGCGCGGCCAGCGCGGTCCGCCGGTCCTCGACCGCCGACGCCGCCCAGGACGTCAGCAGCCGCCAGCCCGCCGGGACGTCTCCGGTGTCGACCGCGGGCGCGCCCAGCTCCACCAGGGGATCGCGGGCCGCCCGCAGGGCTTCCTTGGCCGCGGCGAACGACTTTTCGACGACGTCGGCCTCGCGCTGCGCGGCCGCGCGGCCGGTGCGGGCCGCCGCCAGCTCCCGGTCGGCGGCGGTCGCGGTCTCGGCGACGCGGGTGCGGGCGTCGATCGTCGCCGACAGCCACTCGCCCCGCTCGCGCACGGCCGTGACGAGATCCGCGTAGTCCTGCTCGGAAAACGCCGCCTCGACGGGGCGGCGCAGGACCACCGACTCCGGCGGTCCGGCCACTCCCGCGAGCACCTCGCGCAGTTCTTCCGCCTGCGCGGCCGCCGACGCGGCGGCGTCGGCGTCGCGGTCCACGGCCCGTTCCAGCTTGCGCAGCGCGGACTCGGCGGTGGCGCGGGCGGCTTCGGCCCGCTCCAGGCGTTCCCGCGCCTCGGCGAGGTGGGCGTGCCCGCCGGCGTCGGGCAGCGTCGCGACTTCCTGCTCGCACACCGGGCACGGGTGCCCGACGGCGAGCCCGGCCCGCAGGCCCAGCGCCTGCCCGGCCCGGTCGGCTTCGGTCACCGCCGCCTTCGCCGCGGTGACTTCGGCGTCGGCATCGGCGAAGGCGCTTCGCGCCGCTTCGAGTTCCGTCCGGCGCGCGGCCTGCTCGGGCGCGGCCTTGCGCTGGGCTTCGGCGACCGCGTAGAGCGTCCGGGCGTCGGAGCGCGCGGCGGCCAGCGGGGCGACGTCGGGCTGGGCGGCCAGCGCCGCGCGGGCTTCGGCGTCGGCGGTCTCGGCGGCGCGCAGGCGGGCATCGGCCTCGGCCGTGCGCTTCGCCACCCGCGCCGCCTCTTCCGACAGGTCGCCGAGATCCGCGGGCGGCCGCACCCCGCTCAGCCGGTCGCGTTCCCGGCGGGACGCCTCCGCCCGCGCGGCCGCGTCCTCGGCGGCGCGCGCGGTGGTGTCCCGGGTCTTGCGGGCCGCCTCGACCGCGGCCACGGCTTCGGCGACCGCGGCCGACGCGGCCGTCTTCGCCGCCGTTGCCGCTTTCGCCGCTTCTTCCAGGCCCGGGAGTGCCTGCTCGGCTTCGGCGAGTTCCGCGCGGGCGGCGCGGATCCGTTCCAGCTCGCCGCGGTCCGGCGCGGCGGCCAGCGCCGCACGAGCCGCTTCGTCCGCCGCCTCACCGGCTTCCAGCCCGGCCCGCGCGGCCGTCGTCGCGTCGACCGCCGCCCGGCGCCGGGTTTCGAGGTCTTCGACGCCGTCCGGGCGTTCCAGCGCGTCGAGGACGCTCAGTTCCTTCGTCAGCGCGGCGACGCGTTGCCGTGCTTCGTCGTGCGCGCGGGTCGCGTCGTTCAGCCCGGGCAGGGCCGCGGTCACGCGCGCGTCCAGCTCGGTGAGGGCGGTCATCCGCGCGGCGAGCGCGTCGACGGCCTCCGCGGTCGCGTCGGCGTAGCTGCCCAGCTGTTCGGTGAGGACGGCCGCCCGCTGCTTCTGCTGCTCCGCCGTCACGCCGGCGCGGCGGCCGATCCGCTCGTAGACCTCCAGGCCCAGCAGCTTGATGAGGATCTTCTGCCGGTCGGCGGCCTTGGCGTGCAGGAACTCCGCGAAGTCGCCCTGCGGCAGCGCCACGCAGGTGCAGAAGTGCTTGAACGTCAACCCGAGCAGGCGTTCGACCGCCGGGGTGACCTCGGAGTCCGCGGCGACCGGGTCGGCGTCGTCCTCCGGCCCGCCGAGCGCGGTGGGGTCGACCAGCCGTTCCAGGCGGACGTTCTTGACGCTGACCGTGGGTTTCTTCCCACCGCTGCGCCGGACTTCCCGCACGACGTGGTAGCGCGTGCCGCCCGCGTCGAACACCAGCCGCACGGTGGCCCGGTTCGCCGTCGGCGCGAGCGCGGGCGCGACCAGGCCTTCGTGGTCCCAGCGGGCGACGGAGCCGTAGAGGGCGAAGGTGAGCGCGTCGATCACGGTGCTCTTGCCCGCGCCGGTCGGCCCGACGAGGGCGAAGTAGTCGGTGTCCGCGAAGCTGACTTCGGTCTTCTCGCGGAAGGACGCGAAGCCGGTCATCTCCAGCAGCACTGGCCGCATGTCACACCCCGCTCGTCTCTTCGTCGTGCAGCCGCGCGAAGAGCGACTGGACGCGCTTGTCGTCGACGGTCCGTTCTTCGCAGTAGGACGCGAACAGCTCCCCCGGTGAGCGGTCCGCGATCGCGCGGTCGCCCGCCGACGTCGTGATCGGCGCGGCGAACTCCGGGTCGATGCGGATTTCCAGGGCGTTGGGCAGGGCTTCCTGGATTTCCTCGCGCAGCCCGGCCCTGGTCGCTTCGCGGACGTAGACGCGCAGGTAGTCCTCGCCGAACTCCGCCGCGCGGCCGGTCAGCTCGGCCACCGTGCCGTGGACGGTCCGCAGCCGCCGCCCCGCGGTCAGCGGCAGGTCCGTGATCTTCGCCGGCGTCGTCGGCGAAACCTCGACGGCGAGCACCACGCTCTTGTTGTCCTGCTCGCCGAAGTCGACGGCGAACGGCGAACCGCTGTAGTGCACCGGGCACGCGGCGGGCAGCGACTGGCGGCGGTGCAGGTGGCCGAGCGCGACGTAGTGCGGGTCGGCGCCGAACGCCGTGGCGGGCACGTGGTACTCGAAGATGGACTGCGCCGCGCGCTCGCCGCCGCCCAGCGCGCCGCCGGTCACCGTCAGGTGCGCCATGACGAGGTTGACCGCGCCGGGCGTGAAGCCTTCCTTGAGGCGTTCCAGGATGTCGCGCACGCGCTGGTCGTACTCGCCGACGTTGTCCGCCGGGGTCCCGGTGATCAGCTCGGCGGCGCGGACCGCGTAGCGCTGGGAAAGGAAGGGCAGCACAGCGACGTTGACGCGCTCGCCGGTCGACCGCGCGTCGAACGACACGACCCCGCCGTCGGCGGCCGGGCGCGGGTTCCCGGTGAGGTGGATGCCCGCTTTGCGCAGCAGCGGCCGGTAGGCCTCGAACGTCGCGGCGTGGTCGTGGTTCCCGGCGATGGCCAGCACCTCGGCACCGGTCTCGCGCAGCGCCATCAGCGCCTGCACCACGAGCTCCTGCGCGGCGGCCGAAGGTGCCGACGTCTCGTACAGGTCACCCGCGACGAGGACCGCGTCGAACTCCTCCTTCCGCGCGATCCGGACGATTTCGCCGAGCACCGCGCGCTGCTCGTCGAGCCGGTTGCGGCCCTTGAGCGTCTTGCCGACGTGCCAATCGGAGGTGTGCAGGAACTTCACACTTCGTCCTTCCGTTCGGATAGCGGGCAGCGGGCTCAGAAGGGCGGCGGGTCGTCACCGAAGGGGTCGGCGCTGCCCGAGGGCAGGCCGGCGAAGGGATCGGCCTTCTTCGCCGACGCCGTCTTCACCGGCACCTGACCGGCCTCGGAAAGCCGCGTGGCCCAGGCCGGGAACGGGAAGCCAACGGCGATCGGCACCGGGATCTCCGGCTGGCTCACGAACATCGTGCCCGGCGTGGCGAGCGTCGCGCGGACCCGCTGGCTCTGCGGCAGGAAGCCGTACTCGGGCCGCGAAGCCTCGGCGGCGTCGAGGCGCCCGACGATCCGCACCGAGCTGTTGCTGACGATCCGGCGCTCGACCTCGCTGGCGGTCTGCTGCGCGCCGATCAGGATGACGCCGAGGGAGCGGCCGCGCTCGGCGATGTCCAGCAGCACCTCCTTGATGGGGCTGCTGCCTTCCCGCGGCGCGTACTTGTTGAGCTCGTCCAGCATGGTGAACAGCAACCCGCCCGGGCCGGCGGCTTCCTTGCGCGCGGTCTCCGCCGCCAGCGTCACCCCGACCACGAACCGCTGCGCGCGTTCGACGAGGTTGTGGATGTCCACCACGGTCACCTGCTGGTTCTCCGTGGACAACGAGCGCGCGGGGTGGTCGGCGAGGTCGCCGCGGATGAGGCCGGCCAGCGCGCGCTGGCTGGAGCGCAGGCGGCGGATGAACGCGTTGACCGTGCCCGCGCCGGTGACCGCACCCGCCCAGCTCGCGCGGGTTTCCTCGTCGGTGACGCGTTCGCAGATGACGTCGACGAGTTCCGCGTAGGTGCGGCAGAGCACGCCGTCGACGTTGGCCGCGCCGTCCTTGCCGGCCGGGGTGCTGTCCAGCCGCAACCGGTTCGCGACCTGGTGGATGACCATCGTGTACTGGTTGCGCTCGTCCTCGGCGTCGGCGAAGACGTAGGGCAGCAGGTCCTTCGCGCAGAACTCCGCGATGGTCCACCAGAACGCGCCGACCCCCGAGGTCCGCCCGGTGACGTAAGGCTTCCCCGTGGTGTCCGACGGCGTCGGCGGCGCGTAGAACCCGACGGAGGCGAACGGCTCCGCGGGCAGGCCGAGCTTGGCGTACCCGGCCTTGAGCTTCTCGTCGAGGTGGACGTTCGGGGTGTCGAGGAACAGCAGGTCCTCGCCCTTCACGGAGAAGACGAGGGCCTTGGCGTTGTGGGCGTTGGGCAGGGCGCCGCCGCGGAAGATCGAGTGCAGCAGGAACAACGCGAACGACGTCTTGGTGGCCACGCCGGAGACCCCGCTGATGCTGACGTGCGCACCCCGCGTGCCGTCGAGGAAGTCCATGTTGAGGAAGACGGGTTCGCCGTCGCGGCCGAGGCCGACCGCCACCTGGCGGGTCATGTTGTCGAAGTACAGCGCCTGCGCGCGATCTTCCCCCACGGCGCGCGAGACGACGGCGCCCGGCTTGGGCGGCACGTAGCACTCGGGTTCGACGCGGGTGGTGGCGATCTCGGCGATCTCCTGCACCTGCGCGGGCAGGACGCCGTCGGAGATCAGGAAGACGTCGCTGCCGAAGCTGGCGCCTTCGTGCCGCGCGCTCACCTGCGTGACCACGCCGTAAGAGGTGACTTCCCCGAGCCCCGGCAGATCCCGCCGGGTCACGACGACGTCGTCGAGCTGCAGATAGGCTTCCGGATCGATGGCCACGCTGAACTGCAGCGGTGTCGAGTCCTCGGTGCCTGCCACCCGTCCGACCACGGTGGTGAGCGTCTCCTGGTCCACGGTTCTCCCTGTCCGCGCGGGTGTTCCTCCCGCGGCAGACTAGCCCGCCTGCGGTTTCGCCCCGCGCCCAACACGGCGTACTCCCCGGGTTGCCCGCGCGGGCCAAGACTGCGCCGAACGAGTGAGTTCACCCTTCGGGGAAGATCCTTTCGCCGCCGCAGGCCGGTTTCCGGCGGGCGCCGGCGTCCCGCTCGCCAAGCCCCGCAGCGGGTCCGGCGCCGCCCGCGTCCCGCTTCCCCTGGCTCCACGGCGAAGCGGCGCCGGACGGGCCCTCGGACGGCCTCCGCGCGGGGCCCCGAACCCCGGCCGCTGCGCGGGATCGGGACCCGGTGGCCCCCGCCACACGGCGGGAGGGGCCGCTCCGGGCGTGTCGCGGGGAAAGTTCTCCAAAAGGCCCTCGGGTCCTATATGGACGACCACTGTGGACGGCACCGGGTTGGTGTTTTGCCTGCTCAGGGCCGTGCCCGGACTCCGGGGCGTGGTCCGGGAACTCTCCGGGGGAGGCCGCCGGGGAGGCGGAACCCGCCCCCGTACAAGGAAAAATTTCGACCCCCGGTTGGATTTTGTGCGGTATTGGTAATACCGTGTGCAGTGTCGGCCGAGATGGGCCGTGACTAAGTTCCACTATGGAGGACTGGAATGACGAACAAGGCCCAGCTGATCGAGGCGCTGTCGGAGCGTCTGGGCGACAAGAAGGTGGCTTCGCAGGCCGTTGACGGTCTGGTGGACATCATCATCCGGACGGTCAACAAGGGCGAGAAGGTCAACATCACCGGCTTCGGTGTGTTCGAGAAGCGCGCCCGCGCCGCTCGTACCGCGCGCAACCCGCGCACCGGTGAGGCCGTGCGCGTCAAGAAGACCAACGTGCCCGCCTTCCGCGCCGGCACGACCTTCAAGGACGTCATCTCCGGCACCAAGAAGCTGCCGAAGGCCACCCCGGTCAAGCGCGCCGCCGCGGCGACGACGACGACCCGCGCGACCGCCACCAAGGCCGCCGCCGCGGCCCCGGCCAAGGCCACCACCACCCGCACCACGCGGGCGGCCGCCGCCAAGCCGGCCACCACGCGGGCGACCACCACGCGCACCCGCGCCGCCGCCGCCAAGCCGGCCGCCAAGGCCACCACCACCAAGGCGGCCCCGAAGACCGCGGCGAAGACCACCGCGGCCAAGGCCACCACGGCGAAGGCCACCACCACCCGCGCCAAGGCCGCCGCCAAGCCGGCCGCGACCAAGACCGCCGCGGCGAAGAAGCCCGCCGCCGCCAAGGCTCCAGCCAAGCGCACCTCCGCCGCCAAGAAGAAGTAGTTCCACCCCCTGGCGACATCGGAAGGGCCCCGCACCGAACTGGTGCGGGGCCCTTCCGCGTTCCCGGTACCCCGAAACCGGTCCCGGCCCGCCCGCACGGCAGTCCAGGCACAAGCCCCGGCTGCGGTCACGACGCTTCGCCACCCGTCAGTCCGCCGGTAGCGGCAAGCACGCCGAAACCCACCGCGCACCCGGCTCTCGGCGAAGTCGCGGTCCCGGCCCACCCGTTGGGGTGAACGCCGGTGATTGCCGGTCCCGGTTCCGGGGTAGCCGCCGGGAATCACACCCGGCAAAAGGAGTCGAGATGACGGAGAACGAGAACCGGCCGCAGGACCCCGAAGCGGACCTGGCCCACAGCCGTCAGTCCATCAAGGAGGCCAAGGAGGCCGCCGAACAGGCCCACCTGGCCGACGCGGACGACGGCGACGCCCCGGGCGAGGCGGGCTTCGATCCGGGAATGCGAGCCGATTAACCCACCGCACGTCGGCCGAGTGGACGGGAAATTGCCGTACCTATCCTCGACTGGATACACTCCACCGAAGGACGTCGACCATTGTGCAACTTGTCACACGTCACGTTCCCCGGACGCACATCCAGCTGAGGAGCATTCCCGTGGCCCAGAAAGTCCTCGTCGAGATCCTGGACGACATCGACGGCAGCAAAGCCGCCCAGACCGTTCAGTTCGGCCTCGACGGCGTCACCTACGAAATCGACCTGTCGGACGACAACGCCGCCAGCCTGCGCGACGAACTGGCCCGCTACGTCTCGGCCGGCCGTCGCATCGGGGGCCGCAAGGTCCGCGTGGCCACCGGCCAGTCGACGACGACCAGCACGACCGACCGCGAGCGCAACCAGGAGATCCGCGCCTGGGCCAACGCGAACGGCTACGAGGTCTCCGAGCGCGGCCGCCTTTCTTCCGAGGTGATCGCGGCTTACGAGCAGGCCCAGGTCGAGGAAGCGGAAACCCCCGCGGCCGCCCCGCGCAAGCGTGCCCCGCGCAAGAAGGTCGCCGCCGCGAAGAAGTAAGGCGGTGGCCGGCAGATCACTGGGGACCCGGCCCGTTGGCGGCAAGGACTGAACACCCTCGCCGCCGACGGAGGCCATTTCCCCACCCGGCCCGGCAACGGCCAGCGATCAACCCGTCACTTTGGCAGTAACCCGAATTCCGGGCCGGCATTCTTTTCCTCGCGAAGCTCGTCAGTAAACCGACTCGAGCAGCGAGACGACCTCGGCTTCCGCAGGCAGCCTCGGCGCGTTCTTCGTCACAGCGTCAGCCACCGCGTCCGCCGCGATGACCGCGATCCCCGCCCGGTCCACTCCCAGCTCCCGCACCGGCCGTTTGATGCCGAGCACGCCGGAAACCTCCCGCACCGCCCCGATCGCCGCCTCCGCCGTAGCCGGCGCCACCCGCAGCGCCCACGCCGTGCTCTCGTAAGCCGAAGCGGCCGCCTCCACGCTGAACTCCATGACCTCCTCCAGCACGGCGGCCAGCGCGACACCGTGCGGCGTCCCGGTGTGCGCGGTCAACGCGTGCCCGATGCCGTGGACCAGCCCGAGTCCCGACAGCGTCAATGCGTGCCCCGCCAGGTGCGCCCCCAGCATGACCTGAGCACGCGCCTGGAGGTCCCCGCCGTCCCGGAACGCGACCGGCAACCAGCGGCCGACGAGGCTGATCGCCTGCGTGGCGTACGCGGCCGAGATCGGGCTGGACCCGCGTGAAGACAGCGACTCGATGCCGTGGACCAGGGCATCCAGCCCCGAAGCGGCCGTGACCGGCGCAGGCAACCCCACCGTCAGCTCGGGATCCAGCACCGCGATCCGCGGCTTCACCGACGGGTGTCCGATGTAGACCTTGCGGCAGGCGCGGACGTCCTCGGTGACGCCGAAGCCGTTGGTCTCCGCACCGGTCCCCGACGTCGTCGGGACCGCGATCAACGGCAGCCCGCCGGCGGCGTCCCACAGGCGGTCGGCGTCCGCGGCGGCGGCCGCCGGGTTGCCCGCGAGCAGGGAAATCCCCTTCGCCGCGTCCAGCGCGGAACCCCCGCCGAGCGCGAGCACCGCCGCGTCGCCGAAGGCGCGCAAGCGGGCGGCACCGCGGTCCAGCTCGGCCGTCGACGGGTTCGGCCCCACGTCTTCGTGCACGACGTACTCGATCCCGGCCCCCGCCAGGATCTTCTCGACGCGGCCGACGATCCCGGTGGCCCGCAGGCCGCGGTCGGTGACCACGAACACCCGGGCGTGCCCCACCACCTCGACGAAAGCGGGCAGTTCGGCGACGACGCCGGGCCCGTATTCGGTACGGCCGCCCGGCTCCACGGACAAGCGCATGCTGCCTCCTTCAGACCGCGGGGACGGTGGGAATCGCGAGGCGGACGTCGCGCCCCGCCCCCGTTTCGTCCAGCCGGACCGGGCTCATCTCCCCCGCCAAGCCTTCGCGCGGCCGGGCTCACCGGCAGCGCCGCGCGGAAGTCGTCGACCGCGCCGCCCACGAAGATCTGCGGCGTTCCCGCTTTCGCGCCGCGGACCGGCCCGCTGACCCGGGCGCTCGGCCGCTTCTCGACCCGGTGCGCGGTCGTGACGTCGCAGGTCGAGACCGACGCACCCCGGGAACGTCACGTCCGAAGTGGACGCGACGAACCGGCCGCCGACGAACGACCGGGTCTCGGGCGCCGGCCGGGCGTCTCGGGTCAGATCCGCCACCGTCGCACCGCCTCTTCGTCCAGTTCGACGCCGAGCCCGGGCCGCCGCGGCACCTCGACCTCGCCGGCGGCGTTGATCAGCACCGGTTCGGCGAGCATGAAGTCGCGGCGTTCGGGCGTCCACCCGGGCGGGTCCCAGGGGAACTCGAAGTACGGCCCGCCGCCGACGCCGGCCGAGACGTGCAGGTTGGCCAGCACGCCGATGCCGTTGGTCCAGCTGTGCGGCGTGAACGCGCGGTGCTTGAGCTGCGCCAGCTCGGCCAGCGTGCGCGCGCGGAGCATGCCGACCGCGAGCACGACGTCCATCTGGTAGACGTCCAGGACATCCTCTTCCAGGTAGCGCAGCAGCTCCGGCACCGAGTGGTGCATCTCTCCCGCCGCGATCCGCACGCCCGGGTTCTCGGCGCGGAGGGTCCTGAACCCGGCGAGGTCGTGGTAGGGCAACGGTTCCTCGACCCAGAGCACGTCCAGCTCGGCAAGCCGGCGCACGAGCTTCCGCGTCCCGGCCAGGTCGGCCGCGGCGCCGGTGTCCCCGGCCATCCGCCAGGACTGGTTGAGGTCGACCATGATCCCGAAGTCCGCACCGAGCACCTCCCGGACGGCGGCAACGGCGGCGACACCGTCGGCCACGCGGTCGCGGTCGATGCGGATCTTCATCGCCCGGAACCCGGCTTCCCGCGCCCGCAGCGCGGTCTCGACGCGCTCCTGCGGCGGCTTCAGCTCGGCCGAAGAGGCGTACGCGGGCAGCGCGCGGGCAGCGTTCCCGAACAGCGCCGCCACGGGCAGGCCGGCGACCTTCCCGATGATGTCCCACAGCGCGGCTTCCAGGGGCCAGAAGCGGCCGCCGTGGAAGGTGGCCGTCTCGATCGCCTTGACGTGCCGGACGATGTCGAGAGGATCTTCGCCGAGGAACAGGTGCTCGACCGCGTCGAAGCCGGCCATGGTGTCGCCGGAGCCGATCCCGGTGACACCTTCGTCGGTGTGCACGCGCACGATCGTGGCGTCGAAGTGCCGGCGCGGGTCCGGATCCCAGGCCGCCCGCAGCGGCGGGTCGAGCTCGAGCCGCAGGCGGTCGAGGGTGACGGCGGTGATCTTCATCCGCCCACCTCCGCGGGCGCGGTGGACGCGAAAGCCATGGGAGCTCCAGCCAGTGGGGAGTACGGCCGATCCGACGGTAGGTTCGCCGGAAATCGCCGGGCAAGACTCACCCGCCGATTGCAATCCCCGTTGCGCTGACGCCAACCCGGTACGTTCCGTGCCATGCCCACCCCCGCCCCGCACCAGGGTCACGGCCTGCGCCGCGACCTGGACCTGCTGGAGGCACTGGCCTCCCCCGAGGCGCAGCGAGCGGGTGAGCTGGGCGTGGTCCGCCTCGCCCAGCTCACCGGCCGCGAGAAGAGCCAGGTGTCCCGCGCTCTGAAGGCCCTGGCCGAGGAGGGAGTGGTCGAGCGCGACCCGGACACCCTCGGCTACCGCCTGGGCTGGCGCCTGTTCTCGTTGGTGGCCCGCACGGTCGAGGATCGCCTGGTGCGTACCGCCGAACCGGTGATGCGCGAACTGTCGGCCGAGCTCGAGGAGACGAGCCACCTCTGCGTGCTGCGCGACCAGGAGGTCTTGACGCTGCTGTCGGTGTCGGGCCATTCGTTCCGAGTCCACGACTGGGAAGGCCGAGGCGTCCCGGCCCACTGCACCTCGGCGGCCCGGGTGCTGCTGTTCGACGCCACCCCGGACGATCTGTACGTCCGCTTCGCCGCTGCTCCCGAGGCGCCTGCGCTGCCGGAGCTGTGGCTACGGATCCAGGAGGCCCGCCGGGACGGTTACGCCCAGGTCCGCGAGGAGTTCGAGCCGGGCTTGGTGGGGGTGTCGGCCCCCATCCGAGACTTCCGCGGCCGCGTGGTGGCGGCGTTGAACGTCTCGGCCCCGGCTTCCCGCATGGCCGAGGGTATGCAGGTGGCCGGCGAGGAGACGGCAAAGGCAGCCGCGACGATTTCGTCCCACCTGGGCTGGGAGGCCCGCCCCCAGCCGGCCCAGCTGACCTGAGCCGGGTCACTCGTACAGCATGGCCCGCCCGAGAGGCGTCAACGCGTGCCGGACAGCCGGGCCGGAGCGGGACGAGGTGATCAGATTCGCGTCACGAAGCACTTTCGCGTGCTGGCTGACCGCGGCCGGTGTCACGTCCAGCCGGGTGGATTTCGGCACGCATTCCAATCCCGGGCCACTGCCGGGCTCGCCTTCGTTCGGCCTCTCCCTCTCGCTTCGCGCCAACATCGCCTCCTCCGCCGCCGCGGTAAACGCATTCGGGCATCATGGTCGCGGCCCGCCCGCCTCCGGCCTCGCCCCTCGCGGTCGAGCTGCATTCACCGCCGGATCCGGTCCGAGCCGGAAGGGAAGCAATTCGCCGCGCCGTACGGGAGTCCGAGGTACCGCTTTACGTCGCATGGTCTGCTGTAACAGTCTTCCCCGGCAAATCGACTACCACCAGTACCGCCGCACGACCCAGTGTCGTGCTCTACGAGGTGTAAGCGGAGGCCTTGAATGCCCGTGCGAGAAGTCGGTGTCGAAGTCGGCTGGGGACCGGCCGGGCTCAAGGGGACCCGGGCGCCCGAGCCGGCGGAACGTGAAGCGTTGCACGAGACGTGCCGGTCCGAAGCGCCGGCCCCCATCGACGCCACCGACGAGATCCTGGCATCTCGGGGCGTCAGCACGCCGCGTTAACCATGACGGCCTCGGTTCTCGAGGACGAACCGCCGCGACCGGGCTCCCGCGGCCTGGTGTTCGTCAGCCACACCTCCAGGGAAAAGGGGCACGCGGAGCTCGCAACCGAAGACACCCTCGCGCGGCACCTGCATCGCAAGAAATACCTGAAGCAGCTGATCCCGCTGGTGGAGGGGCAGCTCCAAGCACGCGGGTTCGACGTTTGGGTCGACCGTCAGGACCTGCCCGTCGGCGGCGACGTCGACCAGATGATCTGCGAAGCTCTACAGCTCTGCGAAGTGGCGATCGTCCTCGTCGACCGCGACGCCCTCACCGCGAACTACATGCGTCGTGAAGTCGGAATCCTGATGTTCCGGCGTGCCGTCCACGACGTGATCGAGGTGATCCCGGTCCTGCTCGGCGGCGTCACGGACAAGGACCTGGCCGAGAGTCCGCTCGGCGCCGAAACCGGCCTCCACGCCCTGCTTCCGGTGCGGCCGACCGCACTCAAGGCGAACGCCAAGACAGTATCCGGCACCGGTGCGGAAATCGTGGCGGCGATCGACGCCCGAGCGCCGTCGTGCACCGCCCCAGCGGACTCCTTGACCCGCCGCTGGCTGGAAGAGGTCGAATACGCTCTTTCCGAGTTGCCGCCCGAAATGCTGTGGCGCGCGGCCGAAAAGCTTGCCCTGGACCGGACCGCCTGGCTGCGCAGCCGGCACAAGCCGCGAGCCATCGCTGCGACCATGTTGGCCGGCGAACAGTTCCAGAACAACTACCTGGCCCTGCGGGCCATCATCAGGTTCCTCGACGAGGGGCGGGCCGATCTGGCTGTCGATCAGGTCCTGCCGCTGTGGGTGGACGTCGACGCGGCCCGGCTCGTGATGGAGATCAGCGAGCAGCCCGCCGATGAGCGGCTCCTGGGGATCGCCACGCGTGCCTATCGTCTGGGCGACAACGTGGTGAAACGCGCGACTCTCCTCTCGGACGACTACATCGTCCTGCGATTGCCGGACGTGGTCGGTGACTCTCCGCTCGAAGAAGCCATGGCCGACTGCGACCGGACCCTCCGGGAAGCCTTGAACCTGTCGTTCTCCGACACCGCCGAAGCCATCTCGGCGGATGCCTTCGACGGCAATCTCGGGGTCTACGCGCTCGTTCGGCTCAGCCACTTCGGGGATGAGAGCACCGCTTACTTCGTGCGGGAATTCCAGGCCCGGTACCCGGGCATCACCCTGGTCCTGCTCGCCGAGCACCCGAACGCGACGTGGACTCGCACCGGCGTCGTGAACGCTTATGACCGCCTCGACCACAAAACCGAAATGGAGGCTAGGAAATACGTGAGCCGAACCAGCATGCTCGTCAACCGGAACATCCTGGTGGACAGCGATGAGTGACGACCTTTCCGCGCCCCCGCAGCTGGTGGCCGAAGAGACCGCCGGCGGGCTGGGCGAGATCCTCGATCTGGTCGGCGCGATGAAGAACACAGCTCTTCCGGCCGGCCAGACCCACGGCGGCGACCGCCGCGACGGCCGCGTTTACGCCTACAGTGACGAGATGGTCTTGGCACTGCAAGTCGCCCTGATCACGTCAAGACCGCTCCTGCTGTCCGGCGCACCCGGCTGCGGGAAGTCGAGTTTGGCGAGCTTCGTCGCACGGAACCTCGGCTTGGCTTACCACGAGTACGTCGTGACCGACGAGTCGAGCCCTCAGGATCTCCTTTGGCGGATGGACGTCATCCGCAGGCTCAACGATGCCCAGCTCGGCGGGCTGCGCAAGGACGAACTGGGCCGCACTTCGCTGCTCGACTACGTCGAACCCGGGCCACTCTGGTGGTCGATAAACCCCGCGTCCGCGGCGCGGCGCAACCTTCCCAGCGACGGCGACGGCCACCGCGAGGTCAAGCTGCTGTCCCCGCCCACACCGCTGCCCGACCACGAACCCAGCCGACCGGGCGCGGTGCTCCTCATCGACGAGATCGACAAGGCCGACAGCAACTTCTGCAACGGTCTTCTGGTCCCGCTCGGCAGCAAGCAGTTCAGCGCTCCGGAACTCGACTCGGTGGTGCAGGCCGGCGGAGATCAACCCGCGCACAGCCCGCTGGTGGTCATCACGACCAACAACGAAAAGGAACTCCCGGAGGCATTCGTCCGGCGCTGTGTCGCACTCGCCATACCGGAACCGACTGCTCAGCACCTGAGCGCCACCGCCAAGCTCCACTACCCGGCTCTCGCGGACGACCCGGCCGCCAGAGGCAAGGTCGACGAGATCGCGGGCAGGTTCGTGGCCGAATCGGTGGGAATCGGAGCCAGCACGGCCGAATTCCTCGATCTCGTCGGCACCTTGCTCGCACTGGACGTCGACCTGTCCTCCGAGCGGTGGCGGCAGATCGAGCGGCTCGTCGTCGAAAAGCCCGCCGCGCGGCACGCCATGCCTGCCCGCCGCCGGGCTCGCTGAGGCAGCGCATGAGTCACGCCGACGCGGTCAAGATCATCGCCCACGCCGCTCATCTCGCGGACCTGCGGGCGGCGCTGGCATTGATCGGCTTCCACCTGCCCGCGGAGGTGGAAGACGCGGAGCCGGTCGAGGAACGGACGGAGGACGACACCGACTTCTTCCGGCTGCCTTGGCGCCGTGACGACGGAGTGCGCGAAGACCACGGACACCGGCCGGAGCAGTTGCTCTGGAACTGGCGCACCGGACCGGGTGAACCGGACGATCATCGCCCGGCCTCCGAGAGTGACCGGCTCTACCATGCACCTGTCCTCCCGGCGACCCGACCGGCCGACGCTGTGCTGACGGGACCGCCACCGATCTCCGCGGTGGTCGCCGCTGCGGCGCTCCGTGAACTCGACCGGCCGGCCGAGCTGGAGGAACCCGACGATGCGCTGGTCGCGGCGCCGTTCGACGAACAGATCCGGGCTCGGCTGGTCAACCGCGAAGAGAGTTCCCGCATCGACATCGAGCGGGTCGTCGACCTGCTCGCCCGCCGCGAGCCGCTGCGCCGCATTCCCTACTTGAGGCGCACTCGCACGGCGAGGAGGATTCAGGTCGTGCACGACATCGGCCTGCATCCCGGTCCGTTCGACGCGGACCTGCGGCAGTTGTTCCGGCAGATCGACGAGCTCGCGAGCGGTGCCCAGGTGATGCGCACCGCCTTCCGGCACAGGTTGTCCCGCGGCTGCGGCAGCGGTCCGATCTGGCAGTGGCGTGAATTCCGGGCTCCATCCGAGCCGAGCGTCGTGGTCTTCGTGACGGGCGACTCCACTGACGCTCCTCTCGAGCGTCGAGCCGAACTCCTCCGGTACATGGAAAGCTTGCGCAGGCGCAGGCACCGGACTTTCGGCATCTGGTTCGGCGCCCCCACCGGTCCGGCCGAAACCGACGCCGCCACCTCTCGTCGCAAGGATTGGATCGTGGTCTCCGAATGACGATCCCGCTCGGAGCCGAAACCCGGGACCTGCTCGGCAGTGGCTTGCCCGGCCTCAGTACGCCGGTCGGCGCGCTGGCTTGCCTGCTGAGCACCGTGCCGCTCGTGCCGTTCGTGTTGTTGCGCCGGATGCGCCGGGCCGCGCTGCCGGACGGGACGCTGGGCGTGGAAGCGGCCCTTTGCGCATCGGACGTCGTCGAGAGCATTTCAGCCGATGGCTTCGTGATGGAACCGGAAATCGTGGCTCTGCTGCGCAACCGGTTGCGAGACGCGATCGTCCGCGAAGAGCTGCTTGATCCGGCCCATCTCCAGCCGGTGATCCGCCTCGGAACGACGACCCTGGCCCCGGTGCTGCACCTGGAGGCCGGGATCTGCTGGTCGTACGTCACCTCCACGGAGTTCCTGACCGATGCCGACACCGCCCTTC
This sequence comes from Amycolatopsis sp. cmx-4-83, assembly GCF_046548815.1. Taxonomy (NCBI): domain Bacteria; kingdom Bacillati; phylum Actinomycetota; class Actinomycetes; order Pseudonocardiales; family Pseudonocardiaceae; genus Amycolatopsis; species Amycolatopsis sp. cmx-4-83. The sequence continues at coordinate 214,419 of NZ_JAEBEF010000010.1, forward strand.
GATCGGTGGTGACCACCATCGCGACCGAGCATCGGACGCGCCTGCTCACCTGGGCCTCGGCGGCGCTGCTCCGGTTACCCGAGGCAACCCTGCGGGGCTCAGGGGCGTGGGCCCTCGCGCAGATGTGTGCGGCAGCCGGGCTGCCGCATCCGCGGTTGGCCCTCCCCCGGGACTTCGACATCGAATTGCTGGCCTTGGCTTCCTGGCTGTTTCCCGAACAGACGGTCGGGCTTTGGCGCGACGGCAAGAACCTCGAGCTGGGAACCCCGAGCGCCCGGCGCCGGTTGGCAATCAAGGTGCCGGCCACCTCTCCGACATTCTTGTGGGCCGCGGTCGGCGACGGCGATCCACGCTTGGTGCGGCTCGACGAGCCGGGCGCACCGGCCGTCTTGCCGACCGGCCGCAGTCGCGTCACCTTGCGTGCCGTCGACGGCCGGGTGGTGGAGTTGCCCCCGTTCACCACGGACAAATCCCCCGAAGCCCGCTCCCTCGACGAGTCCCTGGACCGGCTCGAGGGTGCTCGCCGGACCGGGGAGTACCTGGAGGCCGACATCATCAGGCCGGTGCCGACCGTGGGCGGACTGGTGGTGCGGTTCATCGACGAGATCGAGATCGACGCCTTCCTGCCGTCGAGTCTGAGTTCGTTCCACCACGCCCCGGCAGGCACGTTGGGGCAGGTGCTCACCGGCCGGATCACCGTGGCGGTGCAGTCACTCGATCGCAGGACCCAGCGGGTGATCGTCCGCCGCGTTCGCAAACCGTGGAGTGTGGGCACGCTCAGGGTCGGCAGCCAGGTCAAGGCCGCCGTCATCGCGAAGTTCCCGGGAGGAATGTTCGTTTCCCTGAACGAAGGCGCCAGGGTGTCCAGATCGGAGCACGAGCCGCTGGTCGGTCTCCTGCGTCCCAACCGGTTGCAGGAGAACGCGGCGTGGCAGCGGCGCTCGAAGGGCGTGGAACGCAGTGCCCGCAGCTACCCGCTGGCCATCGGCGACGTGATCGACGTGGTCGTCGAGTCGATCAAGCCGTCCGCCCGGTGGATCACGGTCCGCGCCGTGCCACCGAACCGGGCTCCGGGGGGCAGCTGGCCACCGCCGCTGTCAGTCGGGTCGACGGTACGGGCGGTCGTGGTCCGGAAGGACTACTTCGGCCTCTCGGTAGCAGTGCTGCCGGACGGCGCGGAGCCCGGCGGGGAGCCGTCCGGGTCCTGGAACGGCATAGTCATCAACACCGAGTTGTCGTGGCTGAGCCGGTGGACCAGGCACAGCAACGCCGAGGAATTCCCCGTCGAGATCGGGGAGACGGTCGACGCCGTGGTGATTGTCGTCGACAACGACAATCACCGCCTCGGACTTTCCCTGAAGCGAACTACGCCGGATCCGGTCCCTGCCTATTTCGCGCAGCTTCGCGTCGGGCAACGGGTGAAGGGTGTCCTGCTCGGTCATGGCCCGTTGGCGAAGGGCTGGCGGGTGAACGTCGGACCGTGGTGCGTGATCGGGCACGCGCCACGACGCCTCCTCGACGACCAAGGCGCCACACCGAAACGGGCGGTCAGGGGGACGATCCGTGCGTTGATGCCGGAGTCGCAGTCGGTGTCGCTGACCGACGTCGAACTGCTCGATGAAGAAGGTCGGTCGGCAGCGACAGACGGGACTTGAGACCGATACGGGAGGGCGCTGCAGACCTTTCATCCGGTGACCGCTCGGCCCTGATCGCAGCATCCGTCAAACAATTCACGACATGCTCTGGTCGACGTCCACCTTGCGCGGACGTCCGCCGCCGACGCCTTGGCCTGGGCGCGCCGCGGCCCACTGTTCGATTTCCGCCCTCCGGCCGGGAGCCCAGCCAGGCGTCCGGCCGATGACGACGTTGGGCTCCGGGAACGGGTGGGTGTCGGCGTAGCGGGCACGCCAGTTCGCCACCGCTCGGTGGCCGACGTAGAACCACGACGCGATCTCGACCATGTCGACGTAGCGGAAAGTCGTGCCTGGCGGCGCGGCCGGCCCGTCCGAGGACTCCACCCGGCGAAGTTAGCAGGGACGATCAAGGGCAGCCGGTATTCGGCAAGCTTGGCGCGTCAGCGTCGGCTCAGAGCAACCGAAGGAAGGCGACGCAACGCTTCTAGATCTCCGACGCCATGGCATCCACACAGCAAAAAGCCGCATCGACCTGAGTCGACACGGCTTCTTCGATACTGCTGGTACCCCCGACCGGGTACGAACAGCATCCACGCACTCCCGCACCACCTCTGACCTGCAAATTTCCGCAACGCTGACCCTCGTCGAGTTCGGCCGCCGGCGGCGGGAGCGATCATGACGACTCCCTCCCGAGACGGCCTCACACTCGGCATCCAATGCGTCTTCACCGGCCTCGTCGCCCTCGGAGCAGCCTTCGCCTCCTACCGACACGGGCTCCACTTCGCCCTGCGCTTCGGCGCGGACGAGGCGACCGCGTGGATTTGGCCGCTCATCGTCGACGGCCTGCTCACCATCGCTACTGTCGAACTCTGGAAAGCAGCCGGGAGCAAGTGGCAGGCCTGGCTCGCATTCGTCTTCGGCATCTCTCTCTCACTTTGCGCCAACATCGCCTCGGCCCCTGAGCTGAGCGTCTTCGGTGGCATGGTCGCTGCTTGCCCACCCCTGGCTCTCCTGCTTGCGGTCGAACTTCTGAATCACGCCCTCAAGCGCCGCCGCTCACCTCAGGAAGAGGCTGCGGAGGTGGTCGAAGAGGCAGCGCCCGACGAGTTGCCCACAGATTTGGATCAGCCTGTGGGAAAGTCCGCCGAGCAGCGGATGTGGGAGTTCTACGTGACCGAGTGCGAGCAAGGACGCACCCCGAACGGCGCGGACCTCGACCGGGTCGCCGGTACGCACAACTACGGCCGCCGCGTCTTGCGTAAATGGCGCACTGCCGGGCGGCTCATCCCGTCCAAGCGGGAACTTCCACCCGCTGAGGTCGCGGTCGAGACACAACTCACGGCGGCACCGGTCGACGCGCGGAACCCCGGCATCGAATTCCGGCGCGAACATCGACTGCCGATACCGCCGTTGACGTGACGCGGCCTTTGGACACCAGCCCAGCAAGATATAACTCGGAGTTCTTCACCTTGTGGGGTCAGGGGATCGAGGTCGGTCCCCCACGGCGGGCAGGCCCTCGCACCAAGCTTGCGGGCGTTTTCTTTGTGCGCCGCGTATGTCGCTTCGATGATGATCGGCAGGAGCCGTCGCTGAGTTAGCAGATCTTTTCAGCGATCCCGCCCGCCATTCGACGTCGACGGAGCGGCAGTCCGGCTCTACCGGAGCACGGCGGGGCCGGACCAATGCCAATCGGCTATACGCTTGCGGGCAGCGTGACGTCCCAGTCGGCGGCGATCTCGGCGAGGATGCGCTCGCGCATCTCCTCCAGCAGCTCACGCCGGATCCGATCGTCGTGATCACGGTCCTCGAGCCCGTTCGCGCGCTCGTCGAGCACACCGAGCGCGCGCTGGACCGGCTCGGCCAGCAGGCGTCGCCCTGGCGCCGGGCCAGCAACATCCGGTAGGTGCGCACGTGCTCATCGGCCGCCTACCGGACCGGCCCCGCCTCGCTCCCGAGGACATCGTCGGAGAGCACCTCGACCACAGCGCGCGGGACCGGTTCGCCCGGCCGCGCGGGAGTTCGGTGCCCTTGAGCCAGCCGACGAGGGTGGTGTGCCCGGGCGCCCGGCTCACCGGCTTGCTCAGCTCCCGGTGCAGGGTGCGGGTGCTGAGGGTGAAGTACTCCTGCAGAAACCGCAGGTTAGCGAGGAACTCGCCTTCGGACACGATGACGTGCAGTGGCGCGGTCATCACCTCCTGCGGCGAGGCGGTGCCCGGGATCCGGCGCTGGGCGCTGATGCCGACTGGCCGCCGGCTCTTTCCAGCCGCGGTCGCCTGGACGGCGGCGTTGAAGCGCGGGCAGATGTCCTGCCGGGTGGTGGGCGTGGCTGCGACCATGTCCAGCACGGCCTCGTTGACCTCGCGGGCAAGCAGCATCGACTCGTCCGGATCCCACGCCCGCCGCAGCAGTGACATCTCGGCGCCAGCGTCGGTCTTGACCGTCCCGGTCAGCAGCCGCCACTCGTGCCGGCCCGGCTCGAGGGCCGCGAGCGTGTGGTGCAGCTCGCGGGTCTGCGCCGCCCGCCTGGGCCAAGTAGTAGTCGACCTCGGGCAGGACGTCGTAGAACGTCCGGTAGAGCGCGTCCCACGCGGTGTCACGCCGGGCCCGGTGGCGGTCGCCGCCCCCTCGCCTGCCCGAAAGCGTCCCGAGCGGCCTCGAACGCCTCTTCCGCCCGCCTCAGATCGGTCGGGGGCCGTGCTTCGTCCTCGGCCCGCATGCCCGCCAGCTGGTCGGCCCTCGGATTCTCGGCGTAGAAGCGAGCCAGGAAAACGATCCAGGGCAAGGTCACGAACAACAGCACGAGATCCGGCGTCGCGAAGCGGCGCGTCGCTGATCTGAGAAGTAGCAGCCAGGCCCGCCAGTGCCGGGGGACCCAGCGGATCGCGGCCACCACGTGACGACGGCGGCCGGTCCCCTGCGGTGGCATGTAGGCCGGAGCCTTCAGCATCCCGTGCCGGAGCCGGACAACGTGCTCGGCGAAGACGTGCAACGCGACGATCACGACCACTGGGGTGAGCAGGCCGAGGAAGAAGCCGCCGGTCATCCCTATGGCGAGGAGTTTCCAGTCCGAACGACCGACCCGCAAGCCGCTGATCGTCAGGTAGATCTGGAGGAAGAACAGTTCGTCGAACGCGACGCCGTCCGCCGTCCGGGCGAGCAGGTGCCGGTACTGACGTTTCGCGCCAGTTCCCCGCGAAGCCAGGTCGATGTGCCGGTCCGGTAGCAGGTGCGCGGGCGTCGTCGCCCGTCGCGGCGGGTCTTCGTACGGCTGCGCCAGGTCATCGTCGTTGTGCTCCGGTATGGCGTCGAAGTCAGCCGGCAGCCCGGCCATCCGCCGTTGATAGCGCAGTTCCGCACGACCGCGCAGCTTAATTGATTCGTGAACAGACTTGGTTGCTGCCGGAGACGTCGCTGCGGTGCGTTGACGTGCCGAGAGTCTCGCTGGTCACCCGCCGAACGCAGCCGCCCGATCGAAGTCCTGGTGTCGCACGGGCACTACAGGCGACGATGAACCCGTGGAAGCTCTTGAAAGTTGGGGTACAGCCGCTCTGCGACTTGCCGTCAGCCCGCTACGCGGCGACCATGCACGCGGTTGCCGAAGTGTCCGAGGCGGCACAGCATGTGCCAGCTCTTTCCTCATGGTGAATGCGAAAGCCCTCGATGACTGAACACCAGTCTCGATGACGTCAGCGCTCGGTCTCTCGCGAAGCGACTACTGACTGCGGTCCAGGACGGACGTCCGGTCGGACTCCGGGACTGGAGATTCGGCCTGGGCGACTCCGCCAAGCAGAGTTTTAAAGTCGTCGAAATACAGCAGTTCGACGCCGGCGCCGCGCACCCACGTCGCCGTGCCTGTGCCCCGACTGGCCCCGGCCGCACCCGACTCCCCGCGGCTGATCGACGGCCTCCTTGGCGAGTTCGGCGGCCAGCACGTCGCCGTCGAAGCCATCGCGGGATCACGAGTCTGCTGGCGTGGGTTGAGTGCTGTGCTCAGCACAGCCGCAGTTGCGGGTCGGCCAGCGGCCACACGGCGAGGACGTCATCTCCGTCGACCGGGGCCTGGAAGAACTGGTGCGCCGCCAGTTGGGCGGCGGGCTCCGGGCTGACGCCCGCCGGGTCGACATGACTGCTCTTGGCCTTGAATTCCGGCACCGGGCCGACGACTTGACCAGGTACATCCCATAGCCATGTGCTCATGCCGCGAGCGCGAGGCCTGAGAACGACCGGTGGAGAGCTCAACGGCAGCGCCTCCCTCACCCGTATGGCGCCGTCACAGCCGTCGGCCCGGTCGGTCACCTCTACACAGATCGACGACCACCGCCACTCCCTGCACGTAACCGAGCACACACGATAAAAACTGGGACGAAAAGCCGATGACCAGCACAAACGCCGACCGCATCTCTTCCCGGGCAATCGGTACACCTACCTGGCGGTATACGCCCAGCCACCCATCCACTTCCCTAGGAAGGGACCTCACACCCGCCGGCGCCGAGCGCAGCTGTCCGCCGAGCGACAAGATCAGGTGTTCGGGGCGGCGATGATCTCGTGAACGAGGCAGAGGAACCTCATCAGCCGCGTAGACAACCGCGGCGCACCAAAGACGTCCCAGTCGAGGAAGCCCGCGAGCTCAAACGGCGTCACGACGCCGGCGAGACCCTGCTGTCCCTGCTCGAGGACTTTGACGGCAGCTATCGGATCTTGCGCAATGTTCTCGAATCCCAGGGCGTGACATTCCGCAACGCCAAGACCGTCATGCCCTCCGCACCACCTGGAATGGCCGAGACCTACGCCAGCGGCAAATCACTCGCGCAAACCGGAAAAGAGTTCGGGTACAGCGCCGACGTCACCAGGCGCATGCTCGTTGACGACGGCATCCCGATCCGACCGCGGGGACGCCCCAAAAACTCCACCGAGGACAACGCCGACCTCTGACCCTGCGCATCACGACCGCGGAAGGTAATGGGGCGCCCGGACACGCCGGGCGCCCGAATACCGGTCAGTAATAACGCCAGTGGGCGGGAAGCACCATCGCCACCGCATGCGCGTTGGTCAACACAGTCGCTGCGACAGCCGACAGCAACATCATCACCGGCAACCGGAAACGCTTCACTCATCACCTCGGAGACACTCAACTGCAGGGGCGTACAACGCTCATGTTTTCTGAGCGACGCAGACGGTAGCGGCACGCCGGATTCGCCCAGCAGGCGGGGTGCACTACCGAATACGGGTACGTCCCGTAGCGGCAAATGGACAATTCGTTGCCCAAGCGAACGATCATCACTCTCTTGTGGCCTGTCAACACTCGAATGAGTGGCGTGCATCAGAGTGGCGGTGACCAATCTGGTTCTTGCTTCGCAGGCTGTCGCACCAACCGCCTAACAACGCCCCCACACGGACCAGTAGTGACCCGCGCAGCCGCCACGGCTGACGACCCGCAGCAGGCAGGAAACGGCCTGCAGCCGGGTCCCTGCGGGAGATCGGCGGTCCGGACAGCACGAAACTGGCGAGCCCATCGACGAGCGTCCCCACCACGGCGACCAACCCAAATGCAGCGCGCATCGTTGTCAACGGAGTCCGGGCCGCTCGACTGAGCGGTCTGTCTCGACGATGATCCCGGAACCGGAACGTCCAACCCGCTCATCGGGCTGGACGTCGCAGCTGCGCAGTCCGAAATCGAGGCCGGCACATTGCCACCGCGCTGTTCATAAGCCGTCGAGGCCACCAACGACCTGGCCGAGGCCGTCGTCCGCTACGGCCGCGCCGAACCGCTCGTCGGCGAGCCATACGGGCGGCAGTTGCGTCGCTGTGCGTGTCGTGCCGGCTGATTAATACGCGCAACGACCGCATGAGCGACGACATGCAGGCTCCTGAGCACGGACCGCACTGACGAGTTGCCAGGAAGCAAGGAGGAGCAGGAACAACCCTGCACCAAGTGTCCCGCGCGGATCGCGGACTGAGTCTTCGACCACTCCGCGAAGAGCACGCCGACGCACATCGCTGCGGGCCTGAGTCCCACCGTCGGCCTAAGCCGAGCAGGCGGCCGCCAGCTGACCCAGGCGGCCAACTGCCTGGTATGCCCGGCGGCACGTACTACCGGGACCCTGTCCCGCATCCCCCGACGAAAGCATGCAGGTCCGACAGCTCTGGCCGCGGCCGGGCGCTTCACCCGCGGTCATCGAGCCATGACGTGAGTTCATCGTCGTCGGAAGCACTCGCTGTCGCCCGCTCGGAGCGCCAGCCGCGAGCTGCACAGGGGCCCTCGAGACCGCGCCACCGGGCGAGCGGAACGATCAGCAGGCTCGCGATAAGGCTGTGTTCGTCCTTGCGGCCGCTCGCCCCGGCGCCGCCGCTGATGCACTTGCAAAGCGGGAACCGGCGTGGACGACAACAGGCCCCGGCCCGGTTTGCCGACGCGCTCAATCAGATCTCCGCTGCCCTCGGCGTCTCCGGCCGTGACCACAGCCGCTTCGACGAGTGCCCGCACGAGCATCTCGCCGCAGTCGCGGTCCCCGATGCCCGTGCCGAACTGCCGATCGGCGCGCACAGCCCCCGGTACAAACACGTCAAGCTGTTCCTGCACCAGGCTTTGACCCGGCAATCACTCGGCAGCCACGCTCAGTCGTGGCGACGGAATCGCCACTGTGTCCCGCAGTCCCTCCCGAGCCGGCGGCACCCACCCGGCATCCAGCTCCGACAACAGAGCCTCGATCCGGGCAGCCTGTGCCATCCGCTCTCGATCCCGGAACAGCTGCGCCGCACGTTCCCACAAAGCCCGCGCATCGTCGACGTTCCCGGTCCCCAGCAGAATCTGAGCCAGAGTGTCCAACGCACGGCCCCGGCCCGTCGCATGCGCCGACCGATCCGCCAGCTCCACCGCGCGATGCGCGTGCCGCAACGCCGACCGGTCATCCCCTTGCGCATGCCGCAGCCGAGCGAGCACCGTATTCAGCTTCATCACCGCGGGCAGATGCTGGCTCCGATCCACTAGCGCCGCGCCCGCACGGCACTGTTCCTCGGCGTCGTCGAACCGGTTCAGCCGCCGCAGAAGGTCCGCCAGCGCGATATGGGTCAGGATTCGCCCGGGGACATCACTGATCCGTTCCCGCACCGCCAGCGCCTCGCGATACAGGTCCAGTGCTTCCAGCTGGTGCCCACCCAGCTCGATCAGCGCATCGGCATGCCGATGCAATGCCGCTCCACAACGTTCCGGTTCCCCCAACAGCCTCGCCGCCCACAACGCGGCCCCCGACATCTCCACGGCCTGCTCCGTGCGGCCAGCGTGCAGATGACGGCGAGCCAGATTCATCAGCACCGTCACCCGGCCGATCCCGATGTCGAGCTCGTCCACCAGCCGCAGCGCGATGTTCAGGTAGTGCTCGGCCTGTGCGTCCTGCCCCATCAACAGCAGCACTTGGCCCAGGTCGTTGAGCGCTGAGGCCTCTGCATAGCCGTTGCCGACTTCGGCCGCCTTCGACGCCGCGATCCGGAATCCCGAGATGATGTCGTGGTAGTGGCCGTACTGGTCGAACACATCCGCGGTCAACGACGGCAGCACGAACACCACGTCGTTCAGCCCCACCTCAGCAGCCACGGCCACAGCCGCGGTCAACGTCGCGCGTTCCCGCAAGAACCACTGCCGCGCCGCAGCCGCCGTCGCGAACACCGCCGGCCGGATACCGTCGCTGACGGCAGGCAAATCAGGCCGATCACGTCCCGGGAACACCAGCTCATGCCCTTGGAACGCAGCCAGTAAATAGAATTCCAGCATCCGGCGTCGCGCCGCCACCAAGTCCGGCAGCTGCGCGGCCAACGATCGCGCGAAGAGCTGCAGCAGATCAAGCATCCGGTACCGGTCCATGTCGCCGGGGTGCTCGATCAGATGCGCGGCCACCAATACATCAAGTGAGCGCCGCACGACCGACGGGCTGCGTCCGTCCGCCGCCGCGATCGCATCGCTGGCCATCTCGATCCCCGGGTGCAGCCCCACTAACGCGAACACCCGCTGCTCGGCGGCACCGAGACTCTGGAACGACAGGGTGAACGCCGAGCGCAGGCTTCGGCCCGGCCAGTCGCCATCATCGCCGAGGTCCAGCAGCATGTCCGCGTCCCGCAGTGCCTCAGCCAGCGTGACCAGGCGCATCCCTGCCCGGGCTGCCGCGCGGTTGGCCACCAACGTCAAGGCCAGCGCGTGGCCTTGACACAGCCGCACCAGCCTCGCCGCGCCCTCGGTGTCCTGCAACGCCCGCAGCCCCACCCGGCGCCGCAGCAGTGCGTGCGCTGCCTCGTCAGACAGCCGCCCCACCGTGACCACCGGGATCGTGTGCGCGGCCAGCAACGTCGACAGCCGTTGTCTGGTCACCACCACGACGGTGCACTCCGCCAGCACGGGCAGCAGGGACGCCACCTGCTCCGTGCGGGCCACGTTGTCGAGCACGACCAGCATCCGCCGTCCCCGCAGCAGCCGGGTCAAACGTGCCGCCCGCGCCACTGGAGACACGATCTGATCGACCGCTACATCCAGCAGTTCCAGCAACGTCTCCACGACGTCGGCGGCTGCCATCCCCACCGTCTGGTCATCACCGCGCAAGTCCAGCAGCACCGCGCCCTGCGGGTACCGCCCCGCCACCCGATGCGCCCATCGCACCACTACCGTCGACTTGCCGGCTCCGGGCGCGCCGGTCACCATCACCACCACCGACCGCGACTGCCCGGCCGAGTCCGTGGTGAACGCATCCAACTCGGCAACAGTTCCCTCGCGGCCCACGACGGTCTCGGCATCCGCCGGTAGATGCCGCAGCGGCCCCGACTCCCCCAGCCCCTCGGCCGTGACTTCCGTGCGCGTACCCTGTGCCGCCGTGAGCCGCGCGCGAGCGGGCGCCGGAAACACCGACCGCGATCCCGGTTTGGTCGCTTCGTTGTACACCGCTAGCAGCTCATCGGCGGCACGAAAATCACCGCACCGCTGAAATTCTCCGCGCATCCGTCGGAAATACTCGGTCGCGTCCAACCCGCGGCCGGCCGCCAGCAGCGCCCGCACCCGCAAGGCCACCAGGCTCAGCTCCATCGGATGCGCACCATCGGCCTCCTCCAGCCGCGCCACGGCCAGCTCCGCCTGCCCCAGCAACAGCTGCTGCGCAGCCACGAACGCGTTCGCCGGTACCCAGTCGTTGTGGGCCCACCGTGTCCGCCACTGATCCGCCCGCGCGGTCTGCAGATCGACCAGTGGGTCATCCCGGCACAGCCGCAGCGCCGCCAGCGCCTCCACGTGCGCGCGATCGTGATCACCGCGGTCGGCGTAGGTCCGGGCCCGCGACATCATCACCTGGAAGAGCCGGTAGTCGGTCGACGCCGGATCGACTTGAAGCATGCAGCCGGCCTTGCTGACACCCAGGTGCGCCGGGATGCCCTTCTCCGCGAACAGCTGCCGCAGCCGCACACCGTACTGGTGCAGCGTCGCCAGCGGGTCCTGTGGAGGATTCTCCTGCTCCGACCACACCCACTCGACCATCCCGGACACCGGAATGCGTTTGCCCGGCGCGGTCAGCAGGGCTGCGAGCACCTGCAACTGCCGCGGGCTGGCAGCATTCACGACCACATTCCCGTGCAAAAGCAAGGCCGTCTGCCCGAGAATCCCGAACCCGTTTTCCATGCGGACTCCCTCCCCGTAGCGCACCCCAGCGCACTTACCCTCTCCGCGCCTCCATTCTCACATTCCTCACCACAAACGACCAGCTAGCAGGCCATCAGAACCCACACTGACCAGGCTTGTTGATCAATTGTCAAGAAACAAAGAAGCAGGCCGAAAGCATTTTCTCAACTCCTCGCCTGAAGCTGTGGACAGATACAGGACACGAGGGAGGACCACGAGATGCCCGACGCCTGCTGGACACGCAACCCCATCGATCCCGTCGATCAGCACTTCACCACCCGCCGCGGCACGAAATCCGTACTCGTACTCGTGCCGCACATCGTCGCCGGAACCCGCCTGCTGGACCTGCTGCCGCTGCTGGAGGCCGACCACCGGATTCAGGTCGTGTTCACCAACCCCCTCGGCGACAGCTGGTACGCCACCCGCGACTTCCTCCACGCCAACGGCGCGACCGTGCTCCCCTGGTCCCAAGCCCGCCGCAGCCACATCGACCTGGTTCTCGCCGGCAGCGTCACCGGGCTCGACGAGCTCGCCGCACCGACACTGCTCATCCCCCACGGCGGCGGCTTCGGCCAATACCGCAACGGCAGCCCGCCCGGCACCACCTTCGATCAGCCGCCCCAGCTGCGCACCAACCTCGGACCCGACCAGCTGATCCGCGAGGGCCGCCTGCGCGCCGACGCGATCGTCCTGGTCCACGACCGCGAGCACACCCTGCTCGCCGACGTGTGCCCGCCCGCGCTGCCCGCCGCGATCGTGGCCGGCGACATCGCCCTCGACCGCCTCACCGCCAGCCTTCCCTACCGCGACCACTACCGGCGGGCCCTCGGCGCCACCGACGACCAGCAGGTCGTCCTGGCCACTTCCACCTGGTCCCCGCGATCGGCCTTCGGCCGCCACCCGGACATGTTCGACCGCATCGTCAGCGAACTCCCCCGCGACCGCTACCGCATCGTCGCCGCGCTGCACCCGCAAATCTGGTCCCACCACAGTCCCTGGCAGCTACGGTCCTGGCTCGCCGATGCCCTCCGCGCCGGCCTCACCCTCCTCCCACCCGAAGAAGGCTGGCGTGCCGCTCTGGCCGCCGCCGACCATGTCATCGGCGACTACGGCTCGGTCACCGGTTACGGCGCCTCCACCGGCGCGTCGGTCCTGCTCGCCGACACCCCTGACCGGCCGCTTCTGCCGGGAAGCCCCACGGCGGTGCTGGCCGAGCACGCACCCCGCTGGCGGCTCGACCGGCCGCTCGAGCCTCAGCTGCACGCCGCCGCCGACGCTCGCGACGCGAGCGGCCTTACTGCACTCGTCCGCGACCTGCTGACCTCCCGGCCCGGCCGTGCCGGGTACATCCTGCGCCGCACCATGTACCGCATGCTCGACCTCCCCGAGCCGGCACGCGCCGTGCCGACGTCCCCCGTGCCCTTGCCGAAGCCGGTGACGCCATGACCATCGACACCCTGATCGCCGCCTGCGCCGCGACCGGCGCTGCGCGCCCGGCCCTCACCCGCTGGTGCTACACCCGGGGCCGGCACCTCGGCACGCTGCTCACCAGCCACGACCGCAGCCCCCACGCCAGCCAGGCGCTCACCGACGTCCTCATCGCCCGGCCACAGCCAACCCAAGCCGACGGCAGGTCAACCGTGGCCACCATGTTCGACCGGCTACCCGGCCTGACCGTCGTCGCTGCGCCCATCGCCACGCAGCTGCTGCTCAGCGATCACACCGGCGACTTCACCGTGGTCTCCAGCGGTCACGTCGAGCTGGTCGCGGTCGGCGCATACCTGTGGCTGGTCACCGGGCGGGCCCTGCGGACCCTTGCCTCGATCAGCTGCATCGAGTGCACCCAGTGCCGCCCGGGCTCGCTCGAACGCGGCGCCACCGGCCTCCCGCAGCAGCTCGACCGCCTCGGCGACGTAGCCGCGGGCCGTCCGACGCTGACCGTCACCTTCTGCCACCTCAGCCAGCGCCATCAGCACGTCAGCCTCGTACGCCGCCGAACCTGACGCGCCCAGCACTCTCCGCGCCAGGTTAAGACGGCGCAACGCCACCTCGGGACGCCCGGATCGAGCATCGATCCGGGCAAGTCCCAGCGCCACCTGCGCCTCGCTCTTGTCATCCCCGATGTCGGTGAACAACTGTGCGGCCGCCTCCAGGTGCCGAGCAGCCTGGACGTCACGACCGGCCTGCAGCAACGCCAGCCCGATCCGGCGGTGTCGCAAGGCGACCCCTCGATCGATACCGAGTTCCTCCTCCAGCCGCAAGCTCGCGGCGAACAGCGTCACCGCCATGTCGATTTCACCGCAGGCCTGTGTCACCATCCCCAGCTGCTGCAACGCCGCGGATTCGTTGCGCAGATCGCCGGCGTCCCGTGCCAGCTCCACAGCCTGGCGCGTCTGCTCCTGCGCGGGCTCCAGCCGTCCCAGATCCAGGTGAGCGCGCCCCAACTGGTGACGCAGCCGCGACTCCGCCACCCGATTTCCGCAGCGCTGCGCCGCCACGATGCCCAGCTCGTGCGAACGCAGCCACTCGGGGTAGAGCTTGCGGTAGAGCATCAGCTCCCACAGCGCTTCACACAGTTGCCAGGCCAGCTCGTCATGCCGGTGCGCGACCGCGTCCTCCAACACCACCAGCACGTTCGGCAGCTCCGCTGCCAGCCATTCCAGGGCCGCGGCACCGGAGGCGAATCGCGTCGGCTCGCCCTGCAGGTGCTCCGCGACCGGGCTGACCCGCCACCGCAACGGGATCACCACCATGTTCGCGCGCGTCATCTCCTGCAGGTACCACTGCCCGACTCGCGGCAGGACCTCATATCGCTCCTGATCCGGTTGCGCCCGTCCGTGCAACCGAACCAGATCGTGGAAGCGATATCGGTCGAGGTCGAGTTCCTCGAGCAAGCTCGCATCCACCAGCACCTGCAGAACCTCGACCGCCTGATCGAGAGTCAGCTGGCCGACAGCAGCGACCACACCTGCCCCGAAGTCCGGCCCTGTGTACGTGCTCATCAACCGGTACAGCCGCGCCACGTGCTCCGGCAAAGCCTGATAAGACCAATCGAAGGTCGAGGCCACCAACGTGTCACCGTCGGCGGAGAGGCGCTTCAACCGGGATCGTTCATCACTCAGCTCGGCCACTACCCGCGCCACCGACCAGCGCGGTCGCGACGCCAGCCGCGCACCCGCAACTCGCAGCGCGATCGGCAGCCGCCCGCACAACCTCGCCAGCTCGACCACGTCCTGCCGCTGATCGGCCACCCGCGGCTGCCCCACCGCCCGCATCAGTAGCTCCACCGCATGCGCGTGCGGTAACGGCGCCAACTCCACAAACCGCGCCCCTTCGGAAAACAGTCCATCCAGACGCAGCCGGCTCGTCACCACCACCGTGCAGCCCGAGGAAGCCGGAACCAGCGGTCGTACCTGCGCCGCCGAAACCGCGTTGTCCACCACGACCAGCAGCCGCCGCCCCGCCGTCGCCGTCCGGAAAAGAGTCACCTGTTCCGCCAGCTCGACCGGCACGCGCTCGGGGGCCACGCCCAGAGCCCGCAGAAAAGCCGCCAGCACCTCCTGCGGCGCCGCGGCTGACTCGGGCGAGAACCCCCGCATGTCCGCATAAAGCTGCCCATCGGGGAACCGTCGCGCATTGCGCACCGACCACGTGATGGCCAACGCCGTCTTTCCCACACCACCGGGGCCGACCACCACCGCGACCGACGCTGCCGTACCGGACTCTTCGTCCCCCGCATCGACGATACGATCCAACGCGTCCAACTCGCCCGCGCGACTGGTGAAGTGCGCTGGCGTCGGCGGAAGCTGCCGAGGCACCGACACGGCGGAACCGGCGCTCCCACGTTGAGCGCCAAGCTCCGCCATCGACGAGATCCGGCCGCCCCGACGCACATCGTGCGCACCGTCAAGTCCGTCAACAGGCATGATCCACCCCCCTACGCCGCGAAGCGGAATTCGCGCTCGGCCAACAGCAGCAATGCCCGCGTTCACCACGTTCCGCAGCGATCACTTTCGTTCGCAGACTGACCACAGCACAAGGCGCGACTACCAGTCATCCGAGAACTCCCGCAATCCTCGAACTCCCCTGTCTACCCTTCCGACCTACACAGCGACACCGCCACGACGGGATTTAGGAGAAAAGCGGCAGCACACCAAGCTGGCCCTTCGTACCACGGGACTGCGGTGCTGCGGCGGCGTTCACCAGCGCGGCGCAGGCGCCGCGCGCGCTCTCACTCTGCGCCAAAGTCGCCTCGGCTCCCGAGCTGAGCATTTTCGGCATCATGGTCGCAGCCGCCCACCTCTGGCTCTCTCGCTCGCGTTCGAGCTGCTGAACCGAGCTCTCAAGCGGCGTCGGGCGTCGTCCGCGCAAACCGACGAAGTGCTTCATGAGTCAGCGCCGGACGAGTTGTCCACAGATCGGGAAGACCTTGTGGATAAAACCGCCGAGCAGTAGATGTGGGAGTTCTACGAGGTCGATCGCTCGCAAGGGGGCACCCCGACCGACGCCGGCTTTGACCGGATCACCGGGGCGCACAACTGCGGCCGACGCATCCCGCGCAAGTAGTGGGCTGCCGGGCAGCTTGTCCCACCCGAGCAGGAACGCCGGGGCCCTGACTGGGCACCTCGCGGCGGCCGACGAACGGAGCTCTGACTCCGGATACGCAGACCCGCTTGGCGCCGCCGTTGCTGCAAAAACAGGCTGTCAAGCTGTCCTTCGCCCGGGCTTCGTACCCAGGGACGTCGGTCGACACTTCGAGAAAAGACTTCGAGCACGCCC
This sequence comes from Amycolatopsis sp. cmx-4-83, assembly GCF_046548815.1. Lineage (NCBI taxonomy): Bacteria > Bacillati > Actinomycetota > Actinomycetes > Pseudonocardiales > Pseudonocardiaceae > Amycolatopsis > Amycolatopsis sp. cmx-4-83. The sequence continues at coordinate 230,481 of NZ_JAEBEF010000010.1, forward strand.
CCGCATGAGCGGCAGACCTGGCCGACCGTCTGCGGAGGCCCGCCGGCGCAAAGGGTGGCCCGCCTCAAGCGAGCTCCACTTCACGCAGGAACCGGCTCGGTCCGGCGAAGACGCGTTCGCGGCTACCCACCACAAAACCGGAGTAGTAGACGCGGACCTCCTCCCGGGCCCGCGTGATGGAGACGTAGAACTTCCGCCGGTCCTCGGCGATCTTCTCCGCCGTGTTCGACTGGTAGCTCGGGATGCTGCGCTCGTCGGCGCCGGTGAGCAGGACCACGTCGAACTCCAGCCCCTTGCTCGAGGTCATCGTGGTCACCGACACCCGGTCGTGCTTGCGGACCCGTTCGGCGAGTGCTCGCACCGTCAAGCCGGCCGAGGACGCGGACATCCGGGCCAGTTCCGGCGCCTCCGCGACCCACGCCAACTGCTCGAGCGCCCGGTTCAAGCCACGTGCGCGAAGATCTTCGACGAACGCGGGCACCGGCAGCGCTTCCCGGCTCCGACACTTGAGGAGGACCTCGACGAGCGCGGTCGCGTCCGCTTTCGCCCACGTCCGTCCCAACAGCGCACGCCAGCGCACCAGCAGGTCACCCAGCCGGTAGTCGCTTCGCTCTTGCCCCAGCGTGACCCATGACGCCGCGGCCTCAACGAACCCGGTGACCGTCGTCAGCCGGTAGTCGGTGTCGCGGAAGAACGCGGGAACGCCGGCCGCGCGCAGCACCGCGGTGACCTCCGAACACTGTGCCCGGGTCGGGCACAGCACCGCGACCTCGTGCAGCGGCACTCCCCTCCCAGCGGCAGCGCTCGCCGCAGCGACCACCTGCGAGAACTGACTGGAGAGCCCGGCCGGACAACACGTCGCCGACACGTGCCCGCCGGGGCGGTCGCCGGTGATCGGCGGGCGGCCCCGGCGCATCCGGTTGGCCACCGCGAGGATCTCCGCGCCGCACCGGTAGTTGTGCTCCAGCTCCACCGCCCGAACGTCAGAGCGCACCGCGAGCTCCTGCAGGAGCTCGGGTCGCGTGCCCGTGAAAGCGAAGAGGGCTTGGTCCGGATCACCCACCGCGAAGAGCTCGGAACCGTGGACGTGGTCGAAGCAGAGCGCCTTGACGACCCGGTCGAGGCCGGGCGCGAGGTCCTGGTACTCGTCGACGTAGAGGTGCGGGTGCTGGGCCATCAGCACCTGTCGGATGGTCTTGTGCCGTTCGACGAGTTCCACCGCGGTGGCCACGATGCCCGGGAAGTCATGCAGCCCGCGCCGGGCGAGCTCCTGCTCGTAGCGAAGTGCCGTCTCGCGGACCGGAGCGCCGTACCGAGCCCACTCGACTTCGCCTGCCAAGCGCTGCCGCGCGACCTCGATCGTGGACGCGACCAGGCGGGCGTCACGCCACCCGAACGTCTCGTCGACGAGGCTGCCGAGCAAGGCCTTGGCTTCACGTTCACTCGCGATCGTCAGCTTCGTGAGCTCCGGACGCCCGACGGCGCGCGCGAACGGTTCGATGATGCGGCGGATGACGAAGCTGTGGACGGTGCCGATGAAGACGTTCGACCGCCTTTCGACGCCAAGGCTGTCGGCACGCCGGCGGAGTTCGTCGGCGGCGGCGTTCGTCAGCGTGATGCACGCCGCGCCCTGTGGCCGCGGAATCCGGTTCGCCAGGTCGAACGCCATCCTCGTGGTCAGCAACTTGGTCTTGCCGCTGCCAGGAGGGGCGAGGACGACGCAGTGCCCTTCGGAGGTGAACGCCTCCCACTGCCGCCGGTTGCGCTGCAAGTCCGCTATGGACGACGTCAGAGAACTCATCGGGCGACCAGGTGCCGTAGCGCCCGCTCGATGTACGGAGGCGGCTGGACACCGTAGAGGGCGAGTCTCTGCGCGTACCGGCCCTTCCCGCCCGCGCTGTCGATCATTCCCAGGAAGCTCTCCGGACCGGGATCGAGGCCGTTCCACGACGCGACGACCGCGGCGGACGGCTCAGCGCATAAGGACGCGAGCGCCGAAAGCGACGGCTCGACATTCTCCGGGACCATGGCGATCAGGTCGTGTTCGAAGGTGTGATCCCCGATGAAGAATCCGGCCCGGTGCTCGGGGCGGGTGGCCGCGACGATCCTCCCAACGCGGGAGATTCCCCGATAGGGAGCAGCCTTGTCGACGTCCCCGTCGGTCACGATCGCCCAGGGCAGTTCCAAGGCGTCGCAGAACCGCACGAAGGGCGTGAAGTGCGTGCCGTGGATCGCGCAGACCGTGATGCCCTCCTTGTCCAGGTCGATGCCGATGGCCCGGGCGAGCACCGGCATCAGCACCTGTTCGGCGAAACCCTCGACGAGCAGGACCCGCCGTGCGAAAACGAGTTCCGCCTTGGTGGCGTCGAGGTAGCGCGCGATGTCGTCCCACCCGGCCTCGTCCAGGTCGGCGCGGTGGGCGCTGGCCGCCACCGTGCGCCCGTCGACGTCACGCAGGACCACCAGGCTGCGTGGGTCGGCGACGCTGGCGATGTAGGGCGACTGCGTCGTGACGAGCACCGTGCTCGGCCGGGCGCGAGTGGCGAGCAGGCGGCGGAAGATCAGCCGCTGCAGGTGCGGGTGCAGGTGCGCTTCCGGTTCTTCGATCGCGGTGACCACGTGGGCGATGTCGGACTCGCCGTACGTGCGCGAGTCCAAGCCCAGTTCCTGGAGCGCCAGGTACAGCACGTTCAGCGTGCCGAGGCTGGCGCTGGTGAGCGTGCGGTGCGCGTCTCCATCGACGAACAGGCGCATGTTCCGAATCAGCTTCAGCGGGTCCTCCGGCGCCGCGGCGAGCTCGGTTTCGATCGCTTGCGCGTCGCCCACCATGTCGGTAAGGCGGCCGCCGATGTTCCGACTCAGGTCGCGGATCACCTCAAGTTCGTTCAGGCGCGCGTTGGCATCTCGCATGGACTTCCGCACGTCGTCGAGATCCTCCTCCTCAGCTGCCGAGGCCGCGGCCTGGAGCAGGGCTCGCAGCGGAGACCGCCGCCAGTTGCGGATATCCGCTTCGACGTCGCGGAGCGCGTGCAGGAAGAGCAGGTAGATCGTCGACCGCACGTCGGAAGGCAACGGCCGCTCCCGCTGGTCGCCACCGTAGACCGCACCGCGGTAGCGCGGGACGGCCGTCGCGACGCCGTCGTCGATCGGCGCGAAGCGGTAGGTCAGCCGAGCCCGGAGCGGTACTTCGCCGAGCAACGCGTCCCCGAGAGCGGCCAGAAGCTGCGGTTCATGCTCGAAGTCGACGATGTCGATCGAGGCTTCGACGACTTCGCCGAGGGCCATCGGGTCGCGATCGGTCCCTGGCGCCGCCCAGAAGTCCTCGCGGCCCAGCTGCCGGTCCGCATGGGAGAGACTGCCGTCGAGGACCAGGCGGAGGGCGTGCACGAGGTTGCTTTTGCCGGCCCGGTTGGCACCCACGACGACGGTTCCGGGGCGCAAGAAGATTTCGACGTCCTCAAGGTTCCGAAAATTCTTCACGCTCAGTCTTTCGATGTGCATCGTGCTCCACCCGGTGGTTCTGCAGGACCTTCGCTGCCCATGGTCAAGTGCCCGCCAGGGATATCGCGTTCGCGTCGATGAGGTGTTGACGGTTTGTGGATGTCCTTTGTGGCGTCGTCGCGGAAGTCAAGCGCCGACACTCCGCCTGAGCCATCCCGTTCCGCCAGCGCCCGCAGCGCGGCGGGGCGATCACGTGGACCGCTACCCGGGCCTGCGAGCAGCTGTGAGTGACACATCGGCACGCGTCTGAACATCGGCGGGATTGCGAGCAGCAGGGAGCAACGTTCATCACCGCAGCCGAGAGGTTGCTATGCTTGCCGCAGTCGCTTGACAGAGACCACACCCCGCGACTCACCACCGCGGGTCCTTTTGTCATTCACCAGCGATCAGAGGTTTCAGGCTCAGGCCTCACCTGAGTTGCTACCACCGGGGGTAGCCCGACACGCTCCCGGAAACCTCGCCTTTGCCAAGTTCGGACCACACATCCATAACCGCATTGATCATCACCGCGCTGGTTGTCGGGGCCAGTGCCGATGGGATGTGGGGATCGTTGATGTTCTGGTTCGCCCTGGTGGTCTCGTGTGTCACAGGTCAGGTCGCGTTGGCGCAGGTTCTGCATACCGTGCGGTTCGTCGTCCGCGAGACCGGCGACACCAAAGGACTCCGCGACCTTGCCGCAGTGCTGCGTGAGGTGTGGACCAAGTGGATTCCCCGGCTTCGTCGTCGGTCGGGCTCGTGACCTGTGCACGTCCCTTGCCGAGGACACCCCGACGGCTTGGACGTCGAGCATGGCCGGCAATGACTTGAGCACGTCGGCCGTGGTCTCGTCGGCGACCTCGGCTTCACCGTCGACGAACCCCACACCCAAGTCGTGCACGACGAGCCGCGGATCGCGGGGCCGACGAACTTCACCACGCCCCCGGGCGCAGCCGCCAGCAGCACCGGCGCGCACTGATCGAGGGACACGACCTGGACGGCGTCGGCGGGCATCAATGCACGGGTCCCGACCAGCCTCGACTGCCATGTTCGGGCCTCGGACCTCAGCTGATCGAGCGGCGCGCCCAGCGCGCCCTGTTTCAAATTGTCGACGGTCGTCCGAAGGCGCCGAAGCTCGCCTCCAGTCCGGCTGCGTCAGCACCGCGCAGCTGGTTGACCGGGATGCTTGCCGACTCAGACGATGTCGAGCCTGGGCGCGGCGGACGCGGCTTCGGCCGCGTCGACGATGGCGTGTGCATCGGCAGCGTTGGCCACGCGAACAGCCATCGCCCGGATCGCACGTTTCGTCGGCCGGGTCGTGTAGACGGCGAGGTACTTTGTGGACCGGTCGTAGATCGCCGCCTTGGCCTGGTTCCACTCCACCTCCAGCACCTGCTTGCGCACGATGCCGACGAAGAGGAACAGCAGCCTCCTGGTGGTGCACGCCAGGACGCCGAAGCCTTCGCCCTGTGCGCCGGTTAGTGCCAGCACGCGCTCCTCCGGACGGAGGTGGTCCCCGAGGAGGTTGACCTCCTTCATGGATCCGACCAGCAGGCCGCTGACACGGCCGACTGCCTCCGCGATGTCCGGCCGGAGAGCCGGTGCCCACTGCTGCGCGGGCTCTGCCGGCGGCGGAGCTGGGGTCGCGACGGGGCGTTCGACAGTGTGGAAGGTCCAGCGACGCCCGTCCCAGTGACGGATCAGCGTGTCGTCCAGCGGATCCGGCAGCCACCCGGCTGGGCGAACCGGCGCGATCGGAACGTTGGTCACGCGTTACCCGTCCCGTCGTCCGACAGATCCCCGTCGGTGTTCAGCCCCGCCCCGGCAAGCACGAGCACCTCCGGCGAAACCGCTCCAACGCGACGATCGGACTCGGACGCTCGCCATTCGACGGCCTCCGGTGCGTCGGTGTAGTCGAGGACGTGGGCACCGTCGATCGCCAGCAGGTGCTCCTTCACCTCCGCCGGCGTGGCGTGGAAGAACTCGCGCCGGTGGTTGACCAAGTTGACCCGCTTGGCGCTGAGCCGCTGGTGGAGAGCGGTCTCCAACGACACCGCGTCGTGGGAGAAGACCAGGGCGTGCACGTCGAAGCGGAACGGCACCGACGCGTCACCGAGCTCGCGGACCCGATCCAGTGGCTGTTCGCGCCGCGTCATGCCGATCTTGACCACCCCGGGGCCGAACGCGCCGACGTTGGAGATCACGTACACGTGGCCGACCCGGATGTTGGCTGCCCGCAGTTCCACCCCGGCGATCGCCTCGTCGATGGCGGTTAGCCGCTCCCGGGCCTGGGAGACGCCCTCGACGTCGCCGTTGGCCTCGAGCTTGGCGATCGCCGTGGTGTAGTGGGCCCGCTCCTTGGCCAGCCGCACTCGTTCGCGCTCGATCTCCTTCATGACCTTGGCTTCTTCGCGGAGGCGTTCGCGCTCAGCGCGCGCTTGCTCCCGCTCTTCTTCGACCTTGACCAAGTAGTCCGCGGTCAGATCGATCTCGCGGAGCCGCAACCGGTGGTAGCTGCCGGAAACGACGATCCGCATCAGGACACCGAGTCGGCCGATCGTGTCCCGCGTCGTCGTCAGACGCTTCTTCACAGATTCGCGGGTGTGCGGCTTGACCGCCCGGACCGCGTTGTCGGCCTCGGCGTTGTAGGCGCGCAGCATCAGCTTCGCCATGTCGCGCCCCAGCTTCTGCCCCTCCTTGACCGAGCCGTTCACAGCCCAGTCGACCTGGCAGGTGACCGCACTCCCCCGCGCCTCGAGCTTGATCTGCTCACGCAGTCTCTTCAGCTCGTCCTTGTAGGCGACGGCGTCGTCCAGCGGGTGGGCGTACTCGTAGACGCCGACTTCCTGCAGGAGCGCCAGCTCCCGGGTCTCGACCAGCCTCGACTGCCACGCCGCGGCCTCGGCCTGCAGCTGATCGCGTGACGCACCCAGAGCGCCGGCCTCCTGCTTCGACCTGTCGACCGTCGTCCTTAGCCGCCGAAGATCCGCTTCCAGGCCCGCGGCGTCGGTACCGCGCAGCTGGTGGACCCAGCCTCGCAGCTCGGCGATCGTCGCGTGCGCGGCGCTCAGCTGCTGCTGCAGCGCGACGAGGTCCGTGTTCTCCCGGCCACCGAACAGAGCCACTCTGAGCCTTCCCGCCGCATCCACTCCTCGCGTCGACCTCTCGCCGACGACGTGACCTGAGATCGTTGCGCCGATCGGTCCTGTTACCGACTCGGGGTTCAGGCGAAGATCTCGGCGGACTGGTCGGCGGTCCCGAGCGCGCGGACCAAGCGGTACATCAGCCGGTGGGTGACGGCTCCGGGATGTTCGCGGCACTCGGCGGTACTTGCCGTCGTCGCGTTGAGGTAGTCGTCGGCGCTGTACCTCAGCATGTCTTCCGGAGTGTTCGACCACTCGAGGTCGGCCCGCCTCGAAACCCCCTTCAGGAGATTCGTCATGCCTACCGCGAGCTGCCACTGCCCTGGATACCCGTAGGCCGTGCCGAGCGCGCCGGTCAGCTCGACCAGTCCCCTGACGACGGCGACCGCGTCGTCGTCATCCAGGAACTTCTGCGTGGTGTCTTTTCCGGCGTTCCGCCAGGAGGACAGCTGCGACGCGAACAGCGTGAGTGCCCCGTTGTCCGCGATCTCGAGGTCGCACATCGTTTTGACCTTGTCGAATTCCAGCCACAAGCTCCTCGAATTCAGTCCGTACGTATGCCACCCACGTCCGGCGGCCCGCGGTTCGACCTCATCCAACCTCTGCCAGTGCCTGCTCCCACCTGCACGGGCCAGTACCAGATCGTGGATCTCCCGGCCCATCAAGTGCTCAGTCAGCAGCTCCGGTGGGGCTGCCAGTGGCCGCGCCACCGCGTACAGCCTTGACTCGACCTCCCGGTTCACCGGCACCGGGTCCCTGGCTATCTCGACGTCGATCAGCTGCCGGGCGACCACTTGGCGTGCCGACCGCAGGCCGAACAGCCGCACGACCTCGGCGTCGCTGAGGCGGTACTTGGTCGTGTCCCCGCGCCCGTGGTACCGGCCGTCGACCATGTGCGGTGCCAGCGGGCTGGGCGGGACCTCGACGAGGAGCACTCCGCTTCCTTCAGCGCCAGAGTCCTCGATCGGATGACATTGGACAAACAATGGCGGATCGCATCTGGACCTGAGGATCTGGTCAACCTGCTCCGGAAGCCCGCTGAGCGGTACCGGCGCCACCGAGAAAGTGCCGTTCGCCTTGTCCTCGGCGACGCCGATCACCAGCAGACCTCCGTCGTTGGCGAACGACGCGACATCGCGCGCAAACTCCTTCTTGTCGCTCTCGGAGGTGCTGACTTGCCGCTTGACGTCGATCCAATGCCGCTCACGCACTGTGCCGTCCGACAAGGCCTTGCGAACGTCGTCAAGTGTGGCTGGTTGCCACCGAGGCACGACCGGTCCCAGGTAGAAATGTGGCGCCGGAGAAGTCATCGCACTATTTTCGCAGGTCGGCCAGCGAGCCACGCACGTGAACCGGTGTAGCGACGGCCGGCCCGATCGAGTCGAAAGCGCCATGTCCGCCTAGGGGCCTTCCGTAACGCCGGCTCGCGACGAAGAGACTCTGGTGCGGAGGAACGACTCCCGTCGCTTCCTCGGAGTGCCGAGGAGGGCGTGTGCTGCCGCGATCGCGTCAAAAACGTGCCGTTCTCGCCCTCGCGGTAGTGGTCGCGCTGGCCGCAAGCGGGCTGACCGTCTGGCAACTGACGAGCCCCTCCAACCCGCCCGAGGACGCCGCGAGCGGTTCGTTCCGGGACATCGGCAGCGGAGTGAGCGTCTCGGACGGCGCTCCCCCATCGATGAAGGCGGCCCCCGACGACCAGGCCGCAAAGCCGACCTTCACGGGAACCGAGTCGCTCAACGGCGTCGTCCACCTCACGCCCGACGGTGACCTGCCGGCCCCCGTCACGCTCCGGTTCGCGCTGAACCGCCAGGTCGAAGCAGCCGACGTGGTCATCGCCGTCAACCGGATCGGCACGGCCGAAGGCTGGGAACTCGTGGCTCCCTCCAAGGTGGAGGGCGGATTCGCCTACGTCACGACCTACCACCTGTCGCGGTGGGATCCGCTGATCCGGCCCTTCACCGACCTGGTGGACACGGTCAAGACCGAGTTGAAGAAGAGCTTCGACACCCTGACCGGTGACGCGTTCGCGGAGGCGGAGCAGCCGAAATGCGCCGGTGAACGCGACGCCCGCGCCCGGGGCTACTCCATCGGCACGAAGGGCAGCGACCCGCTCCACTGGTGCCTGGGCATCGAGAACGGCAAGCCGATCGTGCGGATCGTGGACAAGCGGCGCTATCCGATCCTGGTGAACCACGCCGGACTCACTGTTGCCGAGCGGCCGAAGGACAGGTTCGCCCTGCAATGGGTCGCCCAGCAGTCCTTCAGCGACAAGCGCACGGCCCTGATGCCGTTCGACCAGGCCGGACTCACCTTTCAGCTCGGCAGCGAGCAGAACATCAGCTTCACGACCGAATACGACGGCTTCGCCGAGTCCCTGTACCAGCTCGAGTTCGGCCTGACCTCGTTGATCAACATCCTCACGCGGTTCGGCGCCGGGGGCGGCACGATCAGCAACGGCGCCCTCAAGATCAGCGAGTACGACCGGGTCGTCGAGAAGATGGCGAAGGCCCTCGGCATCAAGGAGTGCGCCGCGGCCGTCGACCAGCGGACACCGGACGTCGGCGCCATCCTGAAGGGCTGCTTCAGCCCGGCGGCGCTGGCGGAGGTCTTCGGCTGGCGGGGTGTGCTCCTGGGCGCAGTGATGGTCGCGGGCCCCGCCGCCGAGTTCTTCCGCAGCCAGTTCGAAACCCTCCGCGATCTGCTGGGCGGTCGCGATCGGAAGACCGTGACCATCGGCTACCGCCCGAAGGTGAGCGACCAGGATCCCCATGTCGTGCGGTTCGACGGAGTCGGGCCGTTGAACCTCGCCCTGACCGCGAACGATCTCCGCGAGCGCGGATACACCGACCAGGGCAACGCCTACGACCAGAACTCCCCGTCGTGCGTGCGGTACGCCAAGGACGGTCAAAGCCTCAGCGCCAGCGTCGAGGCCAAGACGGGCCGGGTCCTCGCCGTGCGCAATTTCGGCGGCGACCAGACCCTCCGTACGCAGGTCGGCGGGATCAGAGTCGGCTCCACCCTGGCCGAGCTGCGGAAGGCGTTCGCCGGTTACACCATCGACGAGCAACTCGACCTCGACTTCGGGCAAGGCTCCAACGGGGTGGTCGTCAGCTCGGCGAAGGGTGCCATCGGCTTCGGCTTGGAGAACGGCAGCCAGAACGACTACACCGCCGGCCGGGCCAAGGTTTCCTACGTCGCGGGCGTCGGGTTGCCGGGCCACGCTCCGACCAACCGTGAGGATGGCTGCTGAGCTCGGCGGTCCCTTTTGGCGTGGACTGGGACCGCCATAGCCGTAACAGGTGCGATCGCCTGAGCGACCTCTTGGCATGTCATCCAGGTGTGCGACCCCAAGTCCCTCAGCCGAGTGGCTCCGGCGATGACCGGGTTCTCGGTCGATCCGTCGGCAGTAGGACGGCTGATTGCGACCGTGCGAGAGATCCACGGAGACCTCGAATCGGTTGCCGAGGCCGATTCGCTCAGTACCGCGGAGGCCGGCTACCCGCGGCTGGCCGACGCCGTCCACAGCTTCGTCGACAAGTGGGGCGACGGCAGGCGTGAGCTGGGTGCGAAGTTCGACGACTTCGCCGACCGGCTCGACCAGGCGCTCGGGGCCTACACCGGCACCGAGGGCGAAGTCGTGCGGACGCTCGGGGGCGCGCAATGAGCTTCGAGCACCTGGGCTGGGATCCCGCTCCCGGCGACCCCGAACAAGTGCGCGGTACCGCCAACGGCTTCCTGGCCATCTCCGACCGCGCCGAGCACGCCCGCGACGAACTGCGGAAAATTCGCGACGGCAAGGCCGGCGAGGTGTGGGCAGGGCTCGGCGCGGAGGCCTTCGGCCGGTCGATCATCGAGCTGTGCTCGGACCTCGACCGGCTTTCCGAATCCTACCGGGAAGCCGGAGACGCGCTGACGATCTACGCCGAAGAACTGGTCCAGAACCAGCTCGACGCGCAGCAAGCCGAACGCTCCGCCGCCGCGGCGGCCGCCGACGCCGAGTTGTTCAGGCGGAACCTCGCCGACGCCCAGCAGCGGTCGGCCGACTCCGGCAGGCAAGCCACTTCCGCGCAGACTCGGCTGGTCTTCACCCGGCAGCGGCTGGTCGTGAGCCAGACCGCGGCCGATGTTGTCGGCACGGCCGACGCGCAGCACCACATCCAGCAGGATGAGCAGGTCAAGCGCCAGGCGATCGCGGCCAAGGGACAAGCCGACGGCGACGCGAAATACGCTTCGACGCAGCTGGACCTGGCCAATGAGCGACTTGAAGCCGCACGCCGCACGGGCAGCCGGGTCCAGGCGTTGCACCAGGACGCCGGCAACACGGCCGCGGAGGCGGTGGACCGGGCGAGCGAAGTCGCCCACAGCTACCACCGCAGCCCCCTCGAAATGGCCTGGCACGGGTTCCAGGCCCTGGTCACGTCGACGGAGTTCGACGAGTTCCTCACCTGGATGTCGGACTGCAGTTCGATGCTCACCCAGATCGCGCCGCTCGTCGGCCTGATCCCCGGCGCGGGTGAGATCGCCGCGGGCATGTACGGCGCCGGGCTGGTGCTGGGCGGGATCGCCGTCGTCGGCCGCGGCCTGCAGACCGCTGCCGACAACAGCAAAGCACCGAAGCTGGTGGACGCCGGAGTCGCGCTGGGGATCGCATCGCTGGGCGCGGTGGGGAAGGCCGGGCTCTCGGCGAAGGGCACCGAGACCGTCAGTTCCCTGCACGATGCCGAAAACCTCGTGGACCACGTCCGGCTCTTCGACAAGCCCGGCGGCAACTTCGTCACCCATGCCTACCACCTGACCGGCGCCGCGGTGCAAGCGGACGAGCTCGCGAACACCGGATCCGACGTCACCGACTCGATCGACAAGGTCCGCCGCGACATCGACGGCGACTGGTACGGCCCGGAGCCATCGACCTCGGAACGGATCGGTGAGCTGGGCACGTTCGGCTGGAAATCCCTGGAAACACTCGTCGGCGAGGTGAAACGGTGACCGTCGAAGAACTCCCCGGCCGCACCGCGACCGGCGTCTGGTTGCAACTGCCGGAGACCTGGCTGGAAGTCGATCCCCGCGTACCCGACCTGGACGCGGAGGTCCTCCGCACCCTCGCCGAGCACGGGGCCGACACGAACGACGAAGCCGCGGTGGCCCAGTTCGTCGCGCCGCTCAGCACCGAGCTGCGACGTCTGTCCGCGCACGTCGACGTGGTGCTGGCGGGCTTCTTCACCGAGTACGTCGACAGCGACTCCGGTGGGCTGCAGGTCTTCACGGCGAACGTCACAGTCGCGTTGTCCCCGCACGTCGGCGAAGGTGCCGGCGTGCGGGGCGAGATCGAGCGTGAAGCACGGGCCGCAGGCACCGAAATCGGCGTGCACGACCTTTCCGGTGGTCCGGCTCTCACCACGTGGGGCCGCGTTCGCCTGCCTCACACCGGAACCGAAGCGTTCACCCGCCGGTTCCACATCCCGGTGCCGGGGCTGGACCAGGTCGCCGTGCTGGCGTTCGTCACGCCCAACGTGGACTTCGCCGCCTGGTTCGACCGGCTCTTCACCACGATCTCGGACACCTTCCGCTTCGTCGGCTGACCGACGCCGAGGCGGTCACCCCACCGGGGTGACCGCCTCGGGCTCGGCGATCCGGCCGAGCACCGCCTCGCCGTAGGAGACCAGGTAGCCGCGTCCCACCGGGAAGTCGAACGCCGGACGCGGGAAGTCGACGCCGAGCGTCTCGCCCCGCTCGGGACGGAGTACGACACCGACTTCGGCGGCCGCGAGGACCTGGGCCAGGCCGCGGCTGTGGGCGAACTTGTCCGCGATGAACGCGCCCACCAGCGCCGGCCGCCCGGGCAGGCCGAAGGGCCGCGGCTCCGGGAAGCCCAGGCGGTCCGCATCGTCGACGAACAGGACGTCCAGCCCCGGCGTCAGCGCCTGCGCCAGCTCGTCCGCGCCGCCGACGAAAATCCCCGCCCGCTCGACCAGAGCGTGCGCCACACCTCGCCGGTCGGCGACCATGGCGACGCGGAGACCGTTCGCCGCGGCACTAAACGCCATCGAGCAGAGCGCGCTGGTGCGTCCTGACTTGCGTGGGCCGACGATCGCCACCACGTGGTCGCGGTCGAAGTCGGCCCAGTGCGTGGTCAGCTCATCGCCGGCGATTCCGAGCAGCGCCTTCCGGCCGACCGGCCGGTTTCCGTACGCCAGCGCGCCGGACAGCGGCAAGGTGGCCGGAATCCGGTCGACGCGCAGGGGCGCCTGCCTGGGCGGTGTCCAGCGCTTCGCCGCGCGGCCGACCTCGTCGGCGAGCGCCGCGCGTTGGGCCCCACCGGATGGATCGCCCATCAGCAAGGGGATCTGGACCAAGGTGGAATCGTCCCGCAAGAGCGCACGCCCGGGCGAAAGCTCGGTGACGTCTGCGCGGTGGGCGAACCCCAGTGCGCCGAGGCAATCGTTGTCGGCACGGCGAAGGCTCAGGCGGTGCTCGAACAGCCCGGCGAACCGCGTCCGCAGTTTGGTTCCGGTGCTCGTCACGCACACGGTGAGTCCCACGGTCACGCCGTCCTCCAGCAGCCGCTGGAGCAGCTGAGCCGTGCTGTCGCGTTCGGTGAGGGTGTCGACGCCGTCGACGAGCAGCACCAGGTGCGGCGGTGCCCCGGAGTCGCGTGCACGCAGCTCGTCCAGAGTGCTCACGCCAGCCGCGGCGAGCGTCTCGTGACGGGACCGCACCTCTTCGCCGAGGCGAATGAGCACCCGCTCCACCTGCCAGACATCGCCGACGTCGGTGACCACGCCGCTGTGCGGCAGTTCCGCCAGTTCACCGAGGCTGTGCCCGGCCGCGATCGCATGCAGTTGCAGCGCGTCGGGCGACGTGTCCGCGACCAGTCCGCAAGCGATTGCGCGCAACGCGCTCGTGCGACCCGAACGAGGTGCGCCGATCAGCAAGAGGTGCCCACTGCCCAGGCGCGGGGCGAAGGGGACCTGCCGCTGCTCGGCGGGGACGTCGCGCAGACCCAAGTTCAGTGCGAACGGGACCGGAGCACACGCTTCGCGGATGAGCAGGTCCGGCAATGGCGGGAGCCACGGCCGGTACGGAACCTGGATTCCGGTGGCCTCGGTGGCTGCGGCGATCGCGTCGACGAGGTCGTCCAGTTCGGTGCGGTCCGCGGAGATCTTCTTCTTCAGGGGCGGGTCGGGCAGCTCGAGATCCTGGTCCCGCAGCGGCACCACGCGCAACGCGATGGTCTGCGTGCTCCCGCTCGGCGCGCCGCACCAAGCGGTCTGCACCGTACGGAGGACGTCGGATTGCCGCAGCACGGCGCGCCCCTTCTGCCGTTTGCCGATCTCACCAGCGAGCGGGCTGTCCAGGAGCATGTCGCTCACCGACCGGCTGACCCGCAACGCGACCTTCAGCTCCGCGTTGTGCTTGATCTGGGTCGTCACGTCGGCTTCGTCCTGAGTGGCCAGCAGCAGGTGGAGGCCGAGTGAACGGCCCAGCCTGGCGAGGCCGACGAGGTCGTCGACGGCGGTCGGCAGGTGGTGTTTGAGCTCGGCGAACTCGTCGACCACGAGGACCAGCCGGGCCAGCGGCGGCAACCTCTTCTGGGCAGCCGCACGGCTGTACCCGCCGAATTCGCTCACACCGGCCGCTTCGAACAACCGCTGCCGGCGCAGCTGTTCCGCCTGCAGCGAGGCGAAGAACCGGGGAACCGCGCCGTCGAGGTTCGTGACCGTGCCGACCGCGTGCGGAAGCCGCTCGAGGTCCTGGAACGTCGAGTGGCCCTTGAAGTCGACGAAGAGGAAGTTCAGGTGCGCCGGGGAGTTCGCGAGCGCCAGCGACGCGACCAAGGTGGTGACGAACTCGCTCTTGCCGGCGCCCGTGGTACCGACGATCACGCCGTGCGGGCCGTCTTTCACGAGATCCACGTGCACGGTCCCCAAGGCGTCGGCGCCGATCGGCACCGAGGTGCATTCGGGGGTCAGTTGCCAGGTGGCGCGCACTTCGTCCTGGGCGATGGCCGGCACGATGTCGCTGAAGCGGACCATGTCCGGCAATGCGGCTGCCGCACTCGCCGATCCGACGACCCGCAGCGGCGCCAGCATCCGCGCCACCCGTTCCGCCGCATCGGTACCGATCCGGTCGGCGGTCACCGCGAACGGATCGCCTTGCGCCACGCTCAGGCGGTCGCCGGTGGGCTCGAGGGCGAGCACGGCGCCGCATTGGCTGGGCAGTGCCGCGACCGATTCATCCACGCAGAGGAACCGCAGCCCGGCGAGGGGGCCTTCCCGCAGGAGATCGGTGACGTCTTGCCGCTCGCCGAGTGCCCGGGCACCGACGAGCACCACGAGCGTGTCCGCCACGGTTTCACCCGGCCGCCGGCTTTCCAGCCGCGTTCGCACGAGTTCGGTGAGCGGTTTCACCGCGTCCCCCACCGCTTCGTGCGCCCACGCCGCACGGACACCGCCGGTTTCGGTCCTCAGGTGCGGCAGCCACCGCGTCCAGAGCAGATCTCGCGAACCGGGAGCGAGGACCGCGATGCGCAGTTCATCCGGTCCGTGCAGGACGGCGGCCTGGACCAGCAGCCAGTCGAGCACACGCCCCGCGTCCGAGGCGGGGCCGGCGACGCCGAGCGCGCCACCGTCGAGGCCGGCGCCGATGGGGGCGTCGGCAAGCTGCGGCGGCCGCCACCCGTCCGCCGGCGCGGGCCCGTTCAGCCCGACCGACGCGGCGCGGGTGCTGCGCCCCAGCCGGAACCGCAGCCAGTCGTCGTCACCGGTACGTCGCTGCCACAGACCGGCGGCGCCCGGCTCGGCCCGTTCCAGCACCGTGACCGGCGCCGGCCACTCCCTGCGCAGGAAAGCGTCTTCTTCGTCGACGGCGGCGTGCACCGCGACCTTGGCACCGGCGAGACGCCGGTCGTAGTCGCGGGCGTTGTCCGCGTTGGCCTGCTTCGCCACGCGGCGCGAGTTCCACCACATCCCGACCGCCATCACCGGCGACAGCAACCCGAGCATCAGGAAGGATGGCTGGTGGAACACCCAAGCCATCACCACGCTCAGGACCAGGGGCAGGCCGGCCATCAGCAGCAGCGGGCTCCGGTGCGCGGTCTGAACCGGCGGAAGCGCCGGAAGTTCCACGGTGGACTTTGCGAAGCGTGCGCGGGTGCGTGGTGCACGGTTGACCAGGAGACCGCCCTTCCCGTCGGGTCTCGGCGGAACGTGCGCACCGAGGACTTCGACGGCGAGCCGGGTTCCGCCGATTTGGAACTGCTCTCCTGCCGGCAAGTCCTCGGGTACGCCCTGGGCCAAGGGGGGACGGCCATCGAACCGGCCGTCGTGACTCACCACGGTGCGGTTCCGGGAACCCGGGTCGACGAGCCTGACCCGGGTACCGTCCCACCGGACCACGCAGTGCAGCCGCGACACATCACCATCGGAGAGAGCGAGGTCGACGTCGCCGCGGCGGCCGATCCGCGTGTCCCGGCCCTGCACGAGCGGGAGTGACCGGCCCGCGTCGGGTCCGGACACGACCCGGAGCACCGGACCGCGTGCGGCTGCCAGCAGCGACGCGACGGCACCGGAGAAGTCCAGGACCACACCGTCACGCACGACCGAATCGACGATCGGTACCGTCCGGTCGATCCGGTTGCCGTCGATGCCCGCCGGGCCGGCGCCGCCGAGCACCGCCCCCACTGCGTCGAGCACCTCACCCGCGGTGTTCTCCGGTACGCATTCGATACCGAAATCGCGTAACACCCCATCGCGCGGATCACGGACTGACAAACGAATGCGCACTTTTTCTCCCACGGGGTCCGCAGTTCTCGCAGAAACTATCGCCGGCGGGGCGCCGGGCGCTACGCTTTCGGCGTGGATTTCGAAAACAGCAGCAATGACATTCCACGGATACCGGGCCTGGCGGGGCTGACGCCGATCGCACGAGGTGGTTTCGCGACGGTTTACCGCGGGGTCCAGGAAAGTTTTCACCGCGAGGTCGCGGTGAAAGTCTTCCACACCGCGCTGCCGGACCGCCGCTCGCGCGATTCGTTCAGCGCGGAGTGCGAGGCGATCGGGAGGCTGCCCAGCGGCCTCGACGTGGTCACCATGTTCCACAGCGGGGTGATCCCCGGCAGCGACGGCAGGCCGTACGTGGTCATGGAACTGTGCCGGGAATCGCTGGCCGCGCGGATCGCGCGCGGGCCGTTGCGGCCCGACGAGGTCGCGGTCCTGGGCGCGCGGCTGGCCGTGACCCTGCACGCGGTGCACGACGCCGGCTTGGTGCACGGGGACATCACTCCGTCGAACGTCCTCTTCCGCCCCACCGGCCAGCCCGTGCTCGGCGACTTCGGGCTGACGCTGCACGCCGACGCCGACGGTGCCCGAGCCGATTACGCGACGTGGGAACACGCTGGTCCCGAGGTCTATCAGGGCCGGTCGAGCTTCGCCTCGGACGTGTACGGCCTGGGTTCCACGCTCTACACCGCGCTCACCGGGCGTCCGCCCATCCCGCGGGCGCAGGGTGAATCCCTTCGCGACTACCGGTTGCGCGCCGTCGCGACACCGGCACCCGGACTGCCGGAGACGGTTGCCGGCCCGGAGTTCTCGGCCGTACTGGGCAAAGCGCTCGCCGCCGACCCGGACGCCCGCCATGTCAGCGCGAACGACTTCGCGACCGAGCTGGCGACGCTGTCCGCACCGCCCGTCACTCCGCAGCAATGGGTTCCGGACACGGCGTACGACGGCTCGGCCTCGACCGGTCTGCGTCCGAGTGCAGGATCGTTCCCGGCCGGCTTCGTACCGGGTACCGAGACCGGCTTGCGGCCGGCCGTCCCGGAACCGGAGCAGCCCAAGCGCATGTCCGCGGCCACCCGCTGGCTGATCGCCGGCGCGGCCGCGCTCGTCGTCGTGACCGGCGGCGGGCTCACCGTTCTGCTGACCCGCGACACCTCGCCGCCGCCGGCGGCCGCTCCGGGACCGTCCCCCGCACCGACCTCTCCGGTCACTGCCGTGGCCGCGCCGGTCCTTGCCCCGCCGGAGGACCTCGGCGCGCAGGTGCGGCTTTCGTGGACCGGCGAGCCGGATTGGGACTACGCGGTCGTGATCGCCGAAGAAGGTGGCTCCGCGCCGACCGTCAAACTCGCCGACCGTCAGACGACTTACACGGTCGACGTGACGGCCAGCAAGAAGTACTGCTTCCAGATCCAGGCCACCTGGGACAGCGGGAATCGCACGGCCGCCAGTGAAAGCCTCGGTATTCGCCAGGCACAGTGCGTGCACCAAGGCACCTAGCTCATCGTGAACGCCGAAGAGGCGTCGGGCTCTCCGGCGCCCCTTCGGCACCCTTAAGCTCGTACGGGCAGCAGGCTGCGTACTGCGAACAGCGAAGCGATCCGCTGCCGCAGGCTGCCTCGGCTGGCGGCGCGCACGGCGTCGGACGCCGACCAGGCCCGCCGCGCTATCTCAGGGGAGGCGGTCCACCCGGACCACAACGCCAGGTCGATGCACTGGGACAGCTGCCAGAGCCCCTGACCGACTGCCTCCGGGTAGCCGGGCCCGACCTCCGCCGCGAGCTCTCGTGCAGTCATGCCGGGCACCACCGCGACGCCGCGATCACGCAACCGGTCACGGGCATCGAGCCACGCGCCGATCACCGCTTCCGCCGGTGCACCGCGACGGCGGCGGTGGCGCCGCACGGTCTTGACCACGACGGGTGTCAGCGCGGCGAGCAGCAGCAGAGCCAGCGGGGCGAGCGCGACCCACACCCACCAAGGAGTGCCGGTCACCGCGGGCTGCGGCGGAGGGTTCGTCGTCGGCTGCGGCCGGGTGTCCGGCTGCGGCGGCAGGTTCTTGCGCGCGTCGTCGGTGGCCTGCGCCACGCTGCTTTCCGGTCGTCCGGCGTCGGCGGTGGCCGCGCCGGCCGGGTCGAGCGGCACCCAGCCGACCCCGCGGACCGCGACTTCCGGCCACGCCAGGACATCGCCGTTGTGCACCACCACCGAGCCGCCTGCGACGGCCGTCGGCTGCCGGAACCCGACCGCCACCCGCACCGGCAGTCCCGCTGCGCGCGCGAGCACCGCGTAGGCCGTGGCGAACTGCTCGCTCGTGCCGCGCTTGCTCGAGGCGAGGAAGAAGCTCAGCTGGGCGTAGCCGTGCCCGGTCGGGATGTCCTGCCCCGAGGCCACCTTGTAGTTCTTGCGGAACCACTGTTCCAGGACGAAAGCGGTCCGCAGCGACGGTCCCGATCCGCCGGTGGCCTCACGCAGGAGCGGCGCGATCTCCTTCGGCAGCTGTCCCACCGGCTCCAGCCCGTCCGCCGCGCCGTCCACATCGGACGACGTCAGCTCCTTGGCGTCCACCGAAGGCGGACGCCAGAACAAGCGGTACGCCAGGCCGTCCGCGGCCTGGGTCGACAGCAGGGTCCCCGTGGTGGTGTCCACCAGCGGACTGGCTCCGTCGACGTGGTCGGTCCGGGTGACCGTGGGCAGCCACGCACCGGGCGCCGACGCGAGCGTGACGGCCGCTTCGGCCATCGGGCCACCTGCTGGGAGCCCGGCGACGGCCTGCAGCGAGCTGCCCAGCGGCCGGAACCGCGCGCTGCTCGTCCAATTCACCCCGTCGAAGCGGTTTAGCACCGATGCGGTCCACCGATCGACCGGTGCCGAGACGCGGGCGTGGAACACCTCGGCGGCCGGGGTCGCCAGCCGTGAGCCGATCTCCTCGAGCGGGTTGGCCAGCACCGAAGTGACCGTCGGTGGCTGGTGGTGGGCGGGCAGCGAATAGGCGGGCCTGCTCAGCGGCGTCCACGCCGTGAACGCCAAGCAGCCGGCCGCGATCGCCGCGACGGTCACCACCGCCGGCAACGCGTACCCGGTGACCGAACCGCGGAGCTGCGCTGCACGCCGGTTCCCGGCGGGTGCCCCGCTCCGGCTCTCCGCCGACTTCGCCGCGGCCAGGACGACGACCGCGGCCACCGTGTAGCCGCCGCCGAACAGCAAGGCGTCTCCGCCGTCGGCCACGGAGAACGCCTGCGAAAGCCCGACCAGCGCCAGGCTGGGAACCAGCGCCACCAGCGGACTGCGGTCCCGGCGAAGGCATTCGACCCCGAGCACGCCGGTCAGCAGCACGAGAACGGGCACGAACAGCAGGAGCTCCGGTTCCGGCCGGGCGGGCCACGTGCTCTCCAGGGTGCGCAGCCACCCGCGCAGCACTCCGTCGCCCAGCGCGTGCACCGTCGCTGACGTCGGCAAGAAGCCGTTCAACGTCGGGCGCAGCACGGTGGCGATGAGGGCCAGCAGTCCGAAGAGAAGAGCCAGCGGCGGCCTCAGGACGGCCGGCGCGCGTACGGTGGCGAGGTCTGCGGCCACAACGGCCCCACAGGCGGCGAGCACCGGGATCAGCAACGCGGGCAGCGTGAACACCGGCTGGAACAGCAGCCCGCCGATGCCGGCCGCGACGACCACCGCGGCGCACGCCGCGAACCGGGTCACGCGGCCACCACCCGGTTCCAGGCCGCCGCGGCCACGACGGCGTCACGCTCCCTGATGACGGTCACGCCGGGCAGCGCAACCGGCTGGGACTGGCCGAAGTCGAACAACGTCACCTCGCGCGCCCTCTTGCCCAATGCGCCGACCAGGGCGGTCTCGAACGTGCCGCCGAGCAGAGCGAGGCTGGTGCCGCGGTCACATCGCGAGACCAGGACCTCGGAGTTCAGCTCGTCGGTGCCTTGCTCGACGGCGCAGAGGGCGTCCTGCAGTACGCGGTTACCCGCCACGCCGCCTCGGGTGTTCAGGTCGAGGCCGGTCGTCGTGAGCAGCCGGGTCCGGGTGCCTGCGGCCGCGGCGGCGTGGGTGAGCGAAGCGGCGATCTCCACGGCCGCCTCGAATCCGTCCTCGTCGAGCGCTCCGGCGCGGTCGTCGAGCAGGACCGTGAACCGGGGCTGCGCCGGGTCGACGTAGTCGCGCACCATCATCCGGCCGGTCTTGGCGGTGGCCCGCCAGTGCACGTGCCGGAGCTCGTCGCCGAGCACGTACTCGCGCACGGCCCGCAGGTCGGTCGAACCCGCCATCGGGCGCGGAGCGATGACACCCTCGTGGTGGTGGCGCGGGTGGGCGCCGAGGCTCACGCCGACGCGGTGCCGCCGCGGATGCACGAGCAGCGTCGACGTGCGGCCGCTGCGGGCGTCCGCGACGACCAGGCCGAGCAGGTCGTCGCGCCGGACGGTCAGCGGACCGACCGTGAGCACGCCGCGGCGCTGGGTCGGCAGCCGGTAGGCCCGCTCGGCCGACGCCCCGGGAGCGAGCGGGTGCACGGCGAGCCGGGCGTCCTCGGTGGGTGGGTCGACCGCGGTGAACCCACCGCTGCGCCGCCGCGACCGGTTGGTCAGAGTGAGCGTGGCGACCGCGGTGTCGCCCCTCTCGACCCGGTCGGGCACGAGCTCCCGGTGCACGTCGACGCTCACCCGGCGCAAGCAGCTCACCACGGCCGCGACGACCACGGCAAGCGCCGCGCCGGCGACGAGCCGCAAGAGCGGGAACCCCAGACCGATCCCGGCGGCGAGGCAGAAGACGGCGGCGCCCAGTACGCCGGTGCCCCGGCGGGTCAACCGGAGGCCACTGGCAGCAGGAATGGAAGGCACGCTTCAACCCCGGACCATCGCTGAGCCACCGGGGGCGGGAACCCCGCGCAGCACCTCGCCGAGCACGTCGGCGGGCCTGCGCCCGTTGAGCTCCGCCTCCGGGGTGAGCACGAGGCGGTGCTCGAGCACCGCCGGTGCCACCGCCTTGACGTCGTCGGGGGTCGTGTAGGTGCGCCCGTCGGTGGCCGCCCAGGCCCGTGCCGCCCGGACGAGCGCGACGCTGCCCCGGGGGCTCGCGCCGAACCGCACCAGTTCGTGCTGCCGGGTGGCTTCCGCGAGGCTCACGGCGTACGAGCAGACGGCGGGGTGTGCCTGGATCTGGCGTACCGAAGCGATCACTCCGGCGAGCGCGTCGTGGCTCATGACCGGACCGAGCTGTGCGGGCGTCGCACCCGCCATGTCGCCCAGGACCACCTGCACCTCGGCGTCGTGGCCGGGGTAGCCGACGCTGAGCCGCACGAGGAACCGGTCGAGCTGCGCCTCGGGGAGGCGGTAGGTACCTTCGAGCTCGATCGGGTTCTGCGTCGCCAACACCAAGAACGGCCGTGGCATGGCGTAGCGGTGACCGTCGACGGTCACCGCCGCCTCAGCCATCACCTCCAGCAGGGCCGACTGCGTTTTCGGGGTGCCGCGGTTGATTTCGTCGGCGAGCACGATGTTCGCGAAGATCGCGCCCGGGTGGAACTCGAGCGTCTCGCTGCTCTGGTGGTAGATCGACCCGCCGGTGATGTCGCCGGGCAGCAGGTCCGGCGTGAACTGGATCCGGTTCAGCGTGCCGTCGACGCTGGCCGCGAGGCAGCGGGCCAGCGTGGTCTTGCCGAGGCCGGGCACGTCCTCCAGCAGGACGTGACCCTCGGCGAACATGGCGACGATCGCCATCCGGACCACGTCGGGCTTGCCCTGCACGACGCGCTGCACATTGGCCGAGATCAAGCTGTAGGCGTCGCCCGGGGTCAGGTGCTGGTTCATTCGTTCTCCTCGTTCACTGAAACCGGGTCACCAGGTGAGGTGGTTGGATTCGACGGAACCGACGACGGCCCAGACCGGCTTGCCTCGGTACCCGAAGAAGCAAACGGAGCTGTCGAAAGCGCCGGATCCGTTGGTCCGCGCCGTGTAGCTGTAGTAGCTCCCGCCCATGGTCGAGACGCAGGACACGGAATAGCTCGCATTGGCCGCGAAATTGCGCGCTGAAATGGTGACGCGTGCACAGCTCGGGTCCGTGCATTCCGGTCCGGAGTAGGCCGCGCCTTTCGACACCGAGACCGACGACGGCGGAGGCGGCGGGTCGTTGGTGCGCGCCGATCCTCTCGACCCGGTGGGCCCGCGGCCGAAGCTGTTCTCGCCCGTCACGTAGATGTCGTACGTGGTCGCGTAGTCCAAGCCGCCGACCGTGATCGAACTGCCACTGGCACAACCGCCCGTCCAACGCTCGGCGCCGTTGAACACGACGTGGCAGGTCACCGCGCCGCTGCTGTAGTCGGACACGTTGACTGTCAGAGTGATCTGCCGGTCACCGCTGCTCGTAGCCCCGGTCACGTCGACCATCGGGGCCCGGCCGGGCGTGGCCTCCGCTGTCGCGGGCGCGCCGTCCAGGGTGGCACCGGTCGTGCCGCGTTGGCGGGTCTGCGCCCGCACGGTGAAGCTGTACTTCGTGCCGTTGGACAGCCCGTTGAAGGTCGTCGTCGTGCCGGTGACCGTCTGCGGTGTCAGGCCGTCGGCCTCTACCAGGTATCCGGCCAGGTCGCCGCCGTTGAGCTCAGGCGCGGTCCAGGTGAGGGTCACTGTCGAGTCGTCGGCTGCCGCGGCGAGACCGCCGACCGCCGCGGCCGGCGAGTACGGCGAAACCGCACCGCTCGACGGCGAATCCGCGCTGGACAGCCCCAGCTCGTTGGCCGCGGTGACGGTGAAGGTGTACGCGGTGCCGAGCGTCAACACGCCCGTCGCGGTGGTGAGTGAGGCTTCCGTCGAGGTGCCTGCAGCCGTCGTGCTGCCATCCGCGCCGTGCGCGGTCACCGTGTAGCCCGTGATCTGGTGGCCTTGCCCGTCGGCCGGCGCCCAGGTGAGCTTGACTGTGCCGTCTTCGCCCGCGGTCGCCGACGGCGCACCCGGTGTCCCTGGCACCTCGGAGCTCGGGGTGACCGGCGGCGAGTCGGCGCCGGGACCGGTGCCGACCGAGTTCACGGCGATGATCGTGAAGACGTAGGTCGCGCCGTTGCGCAAGCCTGTGACGTCGGTCTGCAGCTGGTTGCCACCGACGCTCGTCGCGCCGTCGGTGCCCTCCCCGGCGGTCGACCGCCAGCTGACCCGGTACTCCGTGATGGCCGCACCGTTGGCTCCGGCCTCACCCCAGGACACCTTCACCGTGGCGTTGCCGGGCTGCGCCTGGACCGGCCCCGGCGCACCCGGCGCCTTCGGAGGCGTCTTCGCCGGATCCTTCGTCCCCTTCCCGGCCGAGGGCGACTGCGGCTTTCCGTGCGGTGCGACCGGTGGCGGGTTCACGGGGGGCTGGGGTGTCTTCGGCGTGTCCGGTGACGGCACATCTTGCTTGCCGATACCGATCGTCGTGACCGATCCGTCGTGGTCGACCACCACAGTGTGGGCGCCGTCCTGGGCGTCGACGTAAACCCGCCCGTCCTGACCGCGGGTGATCCGCGGCTGGCCCGCGCCTTCGGGCAACGGCGTGGTCGCCTTCTGCTGGCCGGTCGGGGTGAACGTCAGCACCCGCCGGCCTGCACGATCGAGCACCGCGACGGCGTCCGTCGACGTCACTGGCGCCGCGAAGTCGCCCTGGCCCAGGCCGACGGTGATCGGCGCCGATCCGGGCCGCTCGCCGCCGAGGCCGTCGAGGCCGGCCAGGATCAGCCGGTTGTCCCCCGGGTCGACCATGGGGAGCCGCTGGGCGACCGCGACGGTCGCCGTGCGGGCGTTCTTGCCGACCCGCACCCCGAGATTCGCCGGCGTACCGGCACCCCGTTCCCCGAACGGGGTGATCGTTCCCCCGGCCGGGTCGACGAAAACCGCCTGATCGCCGGTCGCCACCACGTCGCCCTGCTTGCCGTCGGTGTTCACCGGGCAAAGCACTTCCCCGGCATCACGCTTGACCCGGCACAAGACGCCGTTGTCGACCCGCTGGAACCAGATCGTGCCGTCGGCCAGCGGTGCGGGCTCACCGACCGTGCCCCCGGCCCGCATGGTGACCGGCGGCAGCTGCGCGAATCGCACCACCGTGCCGGCCTGCTTGTACACGTAGTACGGCCCTCCGGGAACTTCGAGACTGACCGGGACATCTCCGCCAGGCGCGGCCAACGTGGCCGCTACGGCGAGGTCGGACTTCCCGAAGACCACGGCCTTGCCACCGCCGACGGCGCTCAACTGGCGGTCGCCCTGCCCCATCGCAACGGCACCGGTGAGCTGGACCTTCCCGGTGCGCGCGTCGACCTGCTTGGTCCCGCCGTTGACGTGGAAGGCGGCTTGCTCGGCCGCGTTGTAGACCCAGTGCCCTTCCTGCTGGAAGTCCAGGTCCGGGCGCGCGTCGCTGCTGGCCGCGACCACCACGAATGTCGTCGCGGCCAGGAACACCCCAGCCCACACCGCGACCGCGGCACGCGTTCGCCTCTGCCCTGGCACTCGGCCTCCAAATCGCTGGGAAACGGCGGCCGCGATCGATCCGTCCGGCGGCCACGATCCTCTTAAGCGCCGGAGAGCGTATTACTGTTACAACGAAGACCCCGGAAGCAGCCACCGAAAATGACCAACAAACCAGCGGCGAAACCGGTTTTTCTCGTCGATTGACACCCTCGGATAACAACACCACATCCGCCGTAACATCTCGCGTCCGAGGCAGCGATCTCCGAGGGGTGAGCCGAAACCGTGTCAGATGGTCGATCGCGATCGCTGCCGTGGTCGTCTGCCTGACCGCCGCCGGCGCGATCGTCGTGCTCGGCGGCGGCGGTGATGCCCCCGCTGCCGGGCGGAGTGCCACGGCGGAGATCACCGAGCAAGGCGTTTCGCTGATGGTGGAAGGCATTCTCATCACGGGTCCGGCCGGGGTGGCACCCGCGGGCACGATCCTCACCGCGGAAGCCGGGACCGGCGCACCGTTCGGCAAGGGTGCGTCCATGTTCGCCGGCACCGGCTCGCCGCTCGAACTGAAACTCGCGAACGGAATGGAACCCGCGAAACCGATGTCAATCCGCTTCCCCGTTCCAGCTCCGCCACCGGCCGCCGTAGCCGGAGCGGTGCTGACGAATCCGGCCGGCACTGCCGCGACACACTTGATTCCGGCTGTGTACAACGCCAGGGAGCGGACGTTGACCGCGGAAATCGATCACCTCAGCAGCTTCTGGCCGGGCTTTTTCGACTTCGGCAAGCTGACCGAATCCGTCAAGCGCTTCGCCGGGCAGACGACCGGGATCACCTCGGCCCGGCCCAGCTGCGCGACCTCACCCGCGACGACCGGCGACGGCACGAGTGTGACGCTCGGCGGCGCCGCCGGAAATCCGGTGTGGTCGTGCCTTCGTGTCGAGAACGGCCAAGCGGTCGTCACGATGACGCCCAACTCGCCTCTGCCGTGGCTGCTCCGCGCCGCTCCCGAGGCCGTTTTGGAGCCCCCTGGCACCGTGGACGCCGGCAGGGCGGCCGTGCTCGCCGGCTACGACACCCTGATCAAAACCAAACCGTACGCCGAAGGACTCCTCATCCCGGGCGTACCGCGGACCTACCGCTTCCCGGTCACCCGGCTCCCCGGTGTCATCACCGGGAAGATCGACGCCGGAACTTATCTTGGCATGGCTCTGCTGTTCGGCGTCGAAGAGGCACTCGAGGTCTTCAAGAGCGGCGCCGGACACCTCGAGACTGCCGCCGACAGCATGCGCTGCCTCGGCAACGCGATCGAAGCCGCGCACGTCCCCACACCACCGACCGCCGAAGCCGTCGCCAATCTGGCCAAGGCAGTGCTTTCCTGCGTCAGCACGGCGGTGAAAGACGATCAGGCAGCCAGCCGGGTGAAGGTGGTGTTGAGCATCCTCACCACCGGCATCAGGCTGGCCGCAGCCGGCCTCGAAGGGGTCGTCCGCAGCGCGAGCAGCACCGACACGTTCACGATCAACGTCGATGCCCACGTCCCACCGACGGACCTGCACCGCACCAAGCTGACGTCGGTCCGCGTCCCGGCCTCCCTCTGCGACACCAACGGCGACTTCACCCTGCGCAACGGTTCCGCCAGCGGTATCTCATCCCGGTACGGGCCCCTCGACGCCGGTACCAACAACACGATCGTCTACGGCGACCTCGACGGCGACGGCCACGACGAAGCCGCCATCGACGACTACTGCAATTTCAGCGGCGGCAACGGCATCCCCGGGCAGGGATTCGTCGTCATCACCGGCAAGAGCGGCAAACCCGCCCCGGTCGGCATCGTCACGGCACAGAAGCAGACACCGCAGACGTACACCTCGGGCGTCGAAACGATCGCGATCTCCCACGGCCGCATCGAAGCCACCGAGGACTGGTACCGGCCCGACGACGCTCACTGCTGCCCCAGTGGCCGCGCGCAGACCACCTGGACCTACAACGCCGGCAAGCTCACGCCGGGAAAGCCGAGAATCTAGTCCGCGCGAGCAGTCACCCAGGCTGGACCGCAGGATTCCACCAGTTCCGGTCGAGCGGGAGCGTCCGAGCTGTACGGCCGCGCGTGCCGGCCGGGCAAGCTGGACCTCGGCAAGCCTTGACCACGGCGGCTCGGGTCCCCAGCCCCGAAATTCTCACTGCCTCAAGCAGCCCGGTCGTTACCCTCTTTCCATGACGGCTGACGTCTCTCTGGACAAGTTGCTCAAGTTCTCGAATCTGCGAGCCCGGGTCAAGCTGAACCAGCGTGGGTTGGCCGACACGGGCGGGCTCGGCGACCACGGCCTCCAAACCGTCGCCGGCGGCGACGTTCGCCTGGAAGACCTTGAGGACATCTCGATCTCTTCGCTGACAAAGCACTTCGCCGACGATCTCGAACACCACCCCAGCCGACAGGCCAATGCCCTCGCTGTCCAGTTCGAGAACGGCAGCAGGCATGAGGAAGTCGACCTCATGTTCGAGCGAGACGGCTCGGTATTCGTCGAGTTCACCCTCGACGGCGGCAACTCGCGAGGTCTGCCGTACGCACGCCGGCACGCGGACGAGACGTTCTTGTCCGCGGGCGCGGTCGTGCGCTGGCTGGAGCACATGCCTGCCGACGAAGAAGTCGACGAGGACTACTGGCGCATCGGGTTGACCGTGACCGACGACAAGGTGACGGTCGGGCGGCTCTGCGCGGCGATGAAGGCGACCCGGGCGGCCCTGTGCACGTTCCGAGGCGAACTCGGCCCGGATCGTCGGGTCGAGTTCAGGCAGCACCTGCTCGACGGACGGTTCGGGAAAGTGCTCGGCACTGCGGAGTCGGCCTGGCTCGAGTGCAAATCCGACCTGCTCCTCGGCCAGCGCGAGGCGAACAAGAACCTCACGAGGGAAGTGTGCGGCTTGGCCAATGGCCGCCAGCCGAGCCTGCTGGTGATCGGCCTCAAGACCGAACCTCTCGAAGGCCGCGACGTCATCACCGACATCACGCCCGTACCGGCCAGGGTGCACACAGCCGAGCGGTACCGGAAGATCATCGACAACCACATCCAACCCGTCATTGCGGGCCTGGAGATCGACATCCTGCCCGCCGACGGCGGGGTGCTGGTGGTCCTCAGCATTCCTGCACAGCCCGAACACACGAAGCCGTTCGTCGTCACGAAGGACGACAGCCTGGTGATCTACGAACGCCGGGGAGACCGGACCGTTGCGCTGTCTGCAGCGGAGGTGCGCGCTCTGCTGACCGCGGGCTGGCGGAAGTAACCGCCTGCAGCTTCGTCCGCCGCGGGCGAGGAGCTTCCGATGTTCATCGCCGCCGATGACCACGACCAGCGGGCAGCCAGGAGTGCCACTGCGCCGGCCACGACGTTCACTGCATGGCCAGGCCGAGTGGCCGATCTTGGTGCACCAGGAACTCAAGGTTTCGTTCAAGCCGAGCCGGTCGCGCCGACCGGACCACGATCTGGGCCTCTTCCGCTTCCCGGCAGCCAAGGTGCGCTGTGTATTCCTGCTGTGCCGCTACGAGCTGAACCGTTCATCGCCGACTGTTTCCGGTTCGACCGGGACAAGTTCGTGCCAGTCGCCGGAGAGGCCGCCGATCGGCCTGCACTGATCGGCCGGCCGCCAACCGCCGGGCCAAGTCGAGAACGGCGACAACGGGTGAGCCGCCAACGCGTGGAAGTCCGCCGCGTGGGCGAATGACACCCCATCGAACCGGGCACGTCCGTCGAACGATGCCCCACTGAACGACGCCCTTCCGCTGAACCTCGCGGGCTGGTCGGTCGTCGCCGTCTCTAAGCGCTCGGCCACGAACGACCAGGTGGCGTCGATACCCGCCCAGCCGGCGCCTTCGGCCGTGTCGAACCTGGTCTCGCCGGCGAAGGACACCCCGCTGAAGTCGGCTTCGCCGTCGAACGACGCTCCGTTGAACAGGTTCACCCCCTCGAAGGAAGCACGGGCAAACCGGGCGTCTCCGGAGAAGGACGCAGCACCGAACATGACGTTGCCGGCGAACTGCGTCTCCCAGAAACCCGCGACCGCGGCGAACGACGCACCGCCGAACATCACGACGCGACCGCCCGAACCCGGGACGAACGATGCTCTGCCGAACCACGCTTCCTGGGCGAACGATGCCCGGCCGAACCAGACATCACCGCGAAACGCCGCTCGGTCGAACACCGCCTCGCCGTTGAACCGCGCTTCGGTGAACTGCGCCTCCCTCGTGAACCACGTCTGGCCGAAATAGACCTCCCCGGCAAACCGCGCCGCGTCGAACCGGGCGTCCTGCACGAACCTGGCGCCCTCGAACGACGTCTTACCGGAAAACGACGCCCTGGCAAACCCGGCCTGATCCACCAGGCAACCGGCCAGATCGAAATCGACGAGAGCGGCGCCAGTGAGATCGAGGTTGGCCCCCGCCCAGAAAGTGGCGACCGGCTTGTCGTGGTCGGCACCAGGGTGCAAGTGATCGCGCAGGATGCGTTGCGCAGTCAGCCGCACCTCGCGCTCTTGCACACGCCCCTCGTACCGAGCCTGTGTCAGCTCGTCAGCGTCTTCGCCGGGCACCTCGCCCGGCGGTACCCACGGCATCCTCAGGTAGGCGCACAGCACGTTGACCACCATCTGGCGCAGCGCAGCCGGGACGGGGTTGTCCTGAGCAAGCCGCTCCAGGGCGTACAGGCCGCCGAGGCGGACCGGAGCCTTGTCGGAGCCCAGCTGCTCGACTGCGGCGCTGTACAACTCGGTCACTCGGCGGGCGGCGGCGTCGCTTTCCGATGCCTCGGCGACCCGCTCGGCGTGCAGCCGGTTGACTTCGGCCACCTGCTCAACGTGGCTCTGGGCGCGCTCGCGCTGCGCCAGCTCCAATTCCTGCGTGCGCTGCCTGCGCGCCGCGAGGTACAGAGCAAAGAGACCACCACCGCCCACGGCGATCCCGGACGCGGTCTTGATCGCGTCCAGCTGCGACGACAGCCGATCCTTGTCCGCCGGGCTCGCCAGCGCCAAGCCGTCGATCCACTGCCACAACAGCAGCAGCGCACCACCGGCGACCACCAGAACCACGACACCGACCACGGGCACAGTCCACCGCGGCAGCGGAGGCCGTCGCACAACCGGCAGCTCGGGCGGTCGGGGCTGCTTGTCGTCCACGCCGGGATCATGGCTGCCGCTGCACCAATTCGGCATCCGCTTCGGGCAAATCCACCCGATCGCGGCAGCGCTTCACCTGGTGAAGATCTTGCCGGGCCTACGTCAGCGAGCGTCCGCTCAGCGAATCGTCGTTTCCGTCGGACAGACGTGTACGTCGAATTCACGAGGGCCGAGACACGACTCAGCCGCCATGCCTCGCATAATGCGGACCCAAATTCGATGCACGTTCGTTTCCGGAGGCAGAGCGAAGATCGACGCGCGGAGAACGCGGAAGGCCTCGCACCGATTCCGCTGTGCCGGGCCTTCCGCGTGTCGCCAAGAGTGTTACTTCTTCTTGGCTGCCGAGGTGCGCTTGGCCGGAGCCTTGGCGGCGGCGGGCTTCTTCGCCGCGGCGGTCTTGGTCGCGGCCGGCTTGGCGGCGGCCTTCGCGCGGGTGGTGGTCGCCTTCGCCGTGGTGGCCTTGGCCGCGGTCTTCGGAGCCGTGGCGGTGGCGGTGGCGGTGGCCTTGGCGGCCGGCTTCGCCGCAGCCGCGCGGGTCCGCGTGGTGGCCGCCCGCGTGGTGGCCGGCTTCGCGGCCGCGGCGCGGGTCGTGCGGGTCGTGGTCGCCTTGGCCGGGGCGGCTGCGGCGGCGGTCTTCGTGGCCGTCGCGCGGGACG
This sequence comes from Amycolatopsis sp. cmx-4-83, assembly GCF_046548815.1. Taxonomy (NCBI): domain Bacteria; kingdom Bacillati; phylum Actinomycetota; class Actinomycetes; order Pseudonocardiales; family Pseudonocardiaceae; genus Amycolatopsis; species Amycolatopsis sp. cmx-4-83. Next base: position 261,127 of record NZ_JAEBEF010000010.1, read on the forward strand.
CGGTGGCGGTGGCGCGCTTGACCGGGGTCGCCTTGGGCAGCTTCTTGGCGCCGCCGACGACGTCCTTGAACGTGGTGCCGGCGCGGAACGCGGGCACGTTGGTCTTCTTCACCTTCACGGCCTCGCCGGTGCGCGGGTTGCGCGCAGTGCGAGCGGCGCGGGCGCGCTTCTCGAACACGCCGAAGCCGGTGATGTTGACCTTCTCGCCCTTCTTGACCGTCCGGATGATGATGTCCACCAGACCATCGACGGCCTGGGCAGCCACCTTCTTGTCATCGCCCAGACGCTCCGACAGCGCCTCGATCAGCTGGGCCTTGTTCGTCATTCCAGTCCTCCATAGCGGAACTCGCCACGGCCCATCTCGGCCGACCTCACACAGAGTATTACCAAGGTGGCCAAAATCCAAACGAGGGTGACGACGAACTTTCTTGTGCCGCCGGGGAAACAGCGACAACTGTGCCGCAGTCGAGTCCCACCTGGACACACACGCGCAGCAAGAATATTCGCTTGACCTGCGCCTACGTGGACCCCGACCAACTATGGTCCATAAAGGACACAGCGCAGATCATCGCTCACCTGTTCGATGTCAGCACGGGGAAATCCCTGACAGTTCAACAAGTACCGGCACTCGATCGGCCCAGCAACGTACCCACCAAGGCGCTGGTCTCCTCGTCCAGTTCCATGGCGAGCGACGCCGCCATGGCGGTCAGCTTGTCCGCCGTCTCCCGGACTCCTGCGAGGTTTCCGGCGCGGAACTCGATCCTGAGCAAGTCGCGGTAGAGGATCTCGCTGACCGGTTCCGCTTGCAGGCCACGTCTCACCGCTCGACGCGCGGCCGGCAGCTCACCGGTCTTCTGGTACGAATCGGCCAGCGTGTGGGCGACGTCGACGATCGCGTCGACCATCTCCCGCTGCAGCCAGGAACTCCACGCGTACCGGCCCGCCGGAACGTTGCTGAACGGCGTGCCGTGGACGAAGTCCAGGGCTTCCTGCAGGTCAGGAATCGATACGTCGGACCGGGCGAGCCCACGCCGGGCGAGTTGCCGGAAGTTCGCCCAGTCGCTGACGAAGCTCTCGGACACGCGGTAACCACCCTGCCTCGCATCGACGTTCGGCACATAGAGTCCGCCGTCAGCATCGCGGCCAAGCCACGTCCGAAGCCGGGAGATGTACCCCTGCCGGGTGGCGGCCGACCACGGCCGGGAATCCGATCCCAGCTGCCGGGAGATCTCGTCCGCGGTCACTCCCGGGTGCAAGGCGAGGTAGGCCGCCAGTTCGGTGAGCCGGTTGAGCTTCTTACCCTCCACCGCCTGCGGGTCCACACCCTCCAGCAGGACCGGGCCGAGCAACCGCAGGAACGGCTGCGCAGGCCGATCCTGATCCGGCTGGTCCGGTTCACGCTTGAGCCTCGCTGGAACACCGGTGTCCTCAGGAGGGACGTTCCGGTACTCCTCGGCCGGAACCTGGATGGCTTCATCGGCCGAGGTGAGAGCTGACACGAGCTCATCCGCCTGCTCCGCCGAGAGCCGTTGCAGCTGAATGTCTTCCCCGAGCGGTTCCACGAACGAGCGAGCGGAGCCCACGTCGAGGTGCCAGGCACTGGGCAAAATCAGCCCTTCGCCGCAAGGTGCGACCACAGCAGCGACGCTCTCGAGCTGCTGGAGATGCCTGGTCTCCAGCGGATCGGCCGCGAGAACAACGTGGACCTCCCCTGGCTCACGGGTCTCGAGCACCGCTTCTTCCCAGGAAAGGGCGAACCGAACACGGTCTGGTTGACGTTCAGCCGAGCTTTGCCCGGTGCCCACAACGGTGACGGTCGTGGTTTCGGCCCAGGGTGCGACGGCGAGCTCCCAAGCCAAGGCGAGCACGACCTCTTCGACGGCATCTCGATTCCCGTCCAGGACCACTACGCCGATCTGCGCCAAGTCCACCAGCACGAGGTCGCGGCCGGCCGTGCGCCCCAACGACGCCAGAGCGGGGTACGGCGCAGGTGCTTCGGAGTCCAACACCACCACGGGGTCGAGCTTCCACTCGGTGGCGGAGTCCGACTCGAACGGGGACAGCGGTTCAGCTGGTTCGGTCAGCAGGAGCTTGACCCCGCTGGGCCCGACTTTGATGGCCTGGACCAGCGGCAGACGACCACCAGCGGACCGGGCGAGAGTTCGCAGAGCTTGGTCCAAGGTCTCCACCGTCGCCGGTTGCTCGACGGTCTCCAGCCCTGCCTCGAAGTCACCTCGCTGCGGCAACCGGACGCGGTGGCCGGGACGGCGCCGCTGCCGCGCGCGTCGGCGCCGAACGGCCAGCAGGCTCAGCAAGCCTGCTGCCAGCACACCACCGACGACCAAGCTCAACGCGGACGAGTCGCCGTCCTCGGCCGCAGGCGCTGCGGGCGGTGGCGTCGGCCGTTCATGGACAGGAGGCGCCGGCGGCTGCGCCAGCACAGGCGGCGGAGCGGGAGCTGCGCACGGCTCCGCCACGACGGCGGGGCCGCCGACCGGCGAACCACCCCCGCCCGCACTCGGTTTCACCGAAGCGGGAATCCGGAGAACGTCACCGGGGTGGATGTCGTCGACATCGTCGATTGGCCGGCCGGACCGCTGTGGCCGGCCTCGGTTGAGGTCGAAGATCTCCCGGTAGCGGGCCGCGTCGCCGAGGTTGTCGCGTGCGATCTTCGAAAGCGTTTCCCCCGGTCGCACGATGACCTCTTCGCAGTCTCGCCCCTCGAAGTGCGGCAGCTGAAGCACCCAGCCCGGGCGCACCAGCCCCGGATTTTGGAGCGATCTGCCGTCAGCCTGGGGAACCCCGCGGTTGAGGTCGAAGATCTCCGGATACCGCGCCGCACTGCCCAGTGACCCGGCCGCGATCTTCGCCAAACTCTCCCCGGGAACCACCACGTGACTGGTCGACCCGGCATCCGGTGCCGGTTGTTCGGCCGCCTCGGCCGCAGTTCCGGTGAGCAGCACCAGCAGGAGCGCGGCTGCGACACGCTGAGCCCACCCGCATCCGGCAAGTCGCGGTGCGGCGGCGCCGCGGAGCCGCGCGATCACCTCCACGGCGATCGCGACGAGCAACTGAAGCCAGGCGACCACGCCTGCGACGACCAAGAGCAGCAAGAACAGCGTGCCGTTGTCCCGGCTCGTCGACCACGAGACGACTTCGGTTACGTCCGGAACGTGATCGGGCAGGTAAACAGACCGGAACCGCCAGAGAGCCAGCGGAGGGCCCCCGACGATCGAACTCAGGACGACTCCGCAGAGCGCGGTCCGCACACCGGGGATTCGCATGGCAGCACCTCCTACCGGTTGCCGGAGATCACCACGGCGGCACCGTGACCGTGGACGAGGAAGTCCGGCACCCCGATGGCGCCGAGGAAGACCGTCGGGCGCGACACCGTCGTCTCCACGACCACTCGGCCGTTCTCCCATCGAGCGTGCCCCGCGGCTCCGGTCGCGACGAGGTATCGCTGCGCCTCGGCCACGGCCGCGCCGGGATCGACATCCGCGTCCCCGCCGTCCGCCAGTGCCTGGACCCGAAGTGCTTGGCCGCCGGCACGTGCCGCTTCCTCCGCGATCGCCGTCGCCTGGGCAGAGGCCTGCCCCTTGCGGGTCCCATCGACGGCGAACCCGATTCCGACGAGCACGGCGATACTCAGACCCAGAACGAGCACCGAGGCTGATCCCCGCTCGCCGCGCAACGCCCTCATCGGCGTGCTCCGTACCGGTCGATCGGCGAACGGAAGCGAGCTTGGAGGGTCTTGGTCCCGCCGACGCCCGGCACCGCCAGGTCGGCCAACGACACGTCACAGTCGACGGTCGCCACGACGTATCCCGTTTCGCCGAGCGGCCTGCCGAAGTCGCTGGTGTCCACCACGACGTCGAGGCTCTGGCAAGCGAGTCGCTGTTCGCTCAGCACCGCACGAGCACGCCGGTCCGCCGCCGCGGCAGCAGCTTGGCCATCACGGGAAATCGACGCTGCTCGGGCAGCCGACCGAGCCGCTTCGTCGATCACCGCGTCGGCGATCAGGATGCGGATGCCGGCGATCCCCAGCCCGAAGAGGACCAGGAGCGCGATGACACCGATGGCCGCTTCGACGGTGATGTCGCCGCGCTCGCCGTTCACGGCCGCAACTCCTCGATCGGGCCCGACGACGTCTGGCTGATCGGGAAGTCGGCGAAGGGCACCAGCGAGACGGCGTCACCGGTTACCGTGACGCTGACGTTGCGCCCGTCGCTCGATGCCCGTGAGGCGACGTTCCCCAGCCAGGTACCGGTCGCGGTGCGGGCGTACGCGACCGCCGCGGAAGCTGCCGACGCTGTGTCCACCGGTGGAAGCCGTGCCGAATGGACCCCGTCGCGGGCGGCGTCGAGAGCGACACCGCGGCCGAGCAGCACCACTGCGGTTTGCAGGATCGCCCAGGCCACGAGCAGGATGGCGCTGAAGATCACGGCCGCGGCGACGTTGTCGTCACCGCGTTCGCCGAGCATCAGTGGCCGCCGATCAAGGGCAGCTTGCCGTTGACGAACGCGGTGATCCCCGCGCCGATCAGCGTGGCGACCGTGATCCCCAGCGCGGCGTAGAAGGCTTTGGTGATGTTCTCGTCTCCGCGCTCGCGTTCGGCCTGGAAGCGGCTGAGCCGGAACCGGAGCTCCCGGTCCAAGAAGAACCCGAGCTGCAGCAGCCGGACCACTACGTTGCCGATCATGGCTTTCTCCCTTCACATGGTGAGCATCAGGTAGATCCCGGGGAACGCGAGGAAGGTGATGAACGCCAGACCCAGCAGGGCGACGGGCATGTCCATCCGATCCGACCGGACCGACGAACCCGCCTTGCGCTCCGCCAGCTGCTGCTGGGCGAGCGACGTCGCCTTGGCGCGGAGGGTCTCGACGATGCTCGTGCCGTCCTGTCCGGCACTTGCCACGATCTGGCCGACGTCTTTGAGCGCCCGGACGCCGGTCTGGTCCGCAAGCTGGGTAAAGCCGTCCCAGGGCATCCGGCCGCGCAACACGGCTTCGTCGATGGCCAGCTTGATCCGGTGGAACACCCAGCCGTCGCCCAAGGTCACCGGATAGCGCAGAGCCTCGATCGGTCCGCGATCGCCGAGCCGTCCCAGCGCCACCAGCCGGCAGTATGCGGCCAGCGCGCCGGCGAACGCGGCTCGCGCGTGCTTGGCCTTGTTCTTCAGCAGCAGCACGGGCAGCTGCCAGCCGACCACAGCGCAGGCCAGTGAGGCCGCGGCCGGCAGGAAGATCGGCGGTGTCACCCCGGCCAGCGCCAGGAGCACGGTCAGGAGCGGAATCCACAACGCACCGGCAAGCAGGAATCCGAGGCGCTGCAGAACGAAAGCCTCCGGAGTTCGCCTGACGAGCGCGAGGTCGTCGAGGTCGTCGACCAGCTTGGCGTGCCTCGTCACCGACTCGAGCAGCCGGTGTGCGGGCCCGCCGACGACTGCGGTGGCCTCGCGTTCCTGCATCAGATCGGCCAACCTCGGCCGCGTCGGAGCGAAAGGCGCGATGACCAGCGTCACGCCGACGGCGGTGAGCGCAGCCAGGATGATCAGCAAGGCCTCGGTGGTCATGGCGTCTCCTTGCCCGAGCCGAGGAACCGGGGCGACGGCGGCTCGACGCCGAGTCGCCGCAACCACTCGACTGCCACCCCGACGACACCGAGGACCAGAGCGAGCACCACCTGCCCGCTGAAGGAGTCGTACACCGCGGTGTAGCTGTCGCTGCCGAAGACCGTGAAACTGACGAACATCACGGCCCACAGCCCGAGCAGGATCCGGGCCGCCGACCGCCGGCGAGCGCGTTCCGCTTCTGCCTCCCTGCGCGCGGCAACGTCAGCGGACAGCTGCTGCGCCAGCGTCACCAGCAGATCAGCGGTACCGGCTCCCTGCTGGTGGGCGACGCACAAACCCGCTGCCGCAGCATCACCGAGCTGGTCGTCGACATCCTCGGCGAACTGGAGCAGCGCGTCTGTGAAGTCCCACGTCCGAAGCCGTTGCGCCAGCGCCACCACCTCGGTGGCAATCGCGGGTGACACCTCGCCCGCGCTGTCCTGCAGAGCTCCGACGAGCCCCGCGTTGCCGGCGCGCAGGACGTCGGAGACACTTCGCAGCCAGTCTTCGAGCGCGTCCAGCCGTTCGATCTGCCGCGCGGCGAGCCTTCCGGTGCCGAACAGCCACGGCACGACGCCGGCCATCGCCGCGACGGCGATTCCCACGACCGGCCAGCCCGTCACCAGCCAGCCGATCGCTCCGGCACCACAGGCCATCGACCACCGCGCCACGCCTCGCCGGTTTCCCGTCCACCAGCGGCGTCGGCGGAAGACCGATCCATCGTCTCGGTCCTGACCGGCGATCCCGAGCGCGAGAGCGGTGAGCCCCAGCCCGAAGCAGGTGCCGGCGACCAGGAGGATGAGCTCGGTCATGGCTTGCTCCGATCGTGGGGCCAGTCGCCGTCACCGCCGCTGGTCAGCCAAGTTCGGTCAAAGCCACCGCGTTCGTAGTCCTCGATGTCGGTGGGCAGATTCCCCGTCGGCACCGAACGGCCGTCGGTGGCAGGCATGAACAGGTGGGTGCGAGCCGGCCGTCCGTACTCGCCCGGTTCGATCGAGACGACCTCGGCGACGCGGCGCTCGAGGTGACCCGGCCGTTGCGCCAAGTCGACGTGGACGATCAGGTCGATGGTGTTGGCGACGACTTCGTACGCGAACTCCGGCGTCCATCCCGCGCTGGTTTCCAGGCAGAGCAGCACCATCCGGTGGACGGCCTGGGCAGCGCTCCGAGCGTGCACCGTGGACAACGAGCCGGCGCCGCCGACTGCCAAGGCGTTGAGCATCGGGACGATCTCCCCGCCGCGGACTTCGCCGACCACCGTGCGGGCCGTGTGCATCCGCAGTGACTGCCAGACCAGCTTCGGCAGGTCGACCCCGCCGACCGGCTTGCCGTTCTCCCAGCGCTCCGTGTTGCCTTCACGCTCTTCGAACGCGACCACGGCGGGGAACCGGTCGCGATGGCGGTGCAAGCCGAGCTCGAACTCGGTCTCGAGCGTGGCGAACCGCTCCGTTGCCGGCACCTCCCAGCACAGTGCCCGCAGGAGCGTCGTCTTCCCCGCCTTCTGCCGGCCGCAGATCACGACGTTCTTCTCCGCCCGGATCGCCGCTCGCAAGAACGCGAGCTGGGCGGTCGAGAGCATGCCGCGCTGCCGCAAGACCTCCAGGCTGGCTGTGGGCAAGCGGTGACGCCGGATCGAGATGTGCGGCCGGTCCGTGACGCCGATCGCCGCTGCCAGCCGCTCGCCGCCGGGGAGTTCCATGTTGAGCAAGGGCCGTGACTCGTTGATCGTGTGCTCGGTCCGGCCCATCCGCGTGGCGATCCGCTGGAGCCATTGGACGACGGCCGCGTCGGTCAGCGCGATTCCGGCAGCCCGCTCCACGCGGCCGTCGTGGTAGGACAGCCACACCGGATCGCTGCCGATGATGTCGATGTTCTCGACGCCGTCGTCGGCGAGCAGCGCCTCGAGCCGACCGAGTCCGAACATCTCGGCCAGCGCCGAGGCCTTCACCTGACGTTCCTGCTCGAAGTCGAGGAACGGGCGCCCGGCCTTCGTCCAGTCCTTGATCACGGCCGCCAGAACGTCGTCGAGCAGGCTCGTCGCGATGGCGCGTTCGTCTTGCGGTTCGCCCATCGCGGCTCGCCGGGCCGCCTCCTGCTGCACGAGCGGAGCCATCCGCTGCTGCACCCGGCCGGCCAGCTCCTGGACTTCATCGGCCATGACGCACCTCCACCAGCGGCCTGCGCAGCCGGCTCGTCCGCTCCAGCGCCCGACGGCCGATCTCCCCGGCCACCCGGTGTGCGTCGCCCAGCAAGGCGGACGTCGCGAATCGCCGCCCTGGCCGGTGCAGCTCCGAGAACTGCGCCGCGGACGCCGGATCCCAGCTCAGGCCCCCGATGACCGGCATCTCGGCGCCCGCGAACTGCTTCGCGATCTCGCCGCGCGGAAACCGCTGGTGGGCACGCGGGTCGGGCTCGATGACGAGAACACAGAGACCGTCACCGACGACCCCGGTCTCGGCCCGGATGAGGTCCACGGCTTTCACCAGCGCCTGCAACGAGCCGCGGCAGTTGCGCACCACCACGACCACCAGGTCCGACGCGGCGACCACGGGTGCCGGCGCGGAACGGCTGCGCAGCCGGCCGCAGTCCGCGAGCACGTCCACGGTGCCCAGCTCCAGGAAAAGCGACGTCAGCCGTCGCCAGTCCAGACTGTCGGCCTCTAGCGGAGACGTGGCCCCCGGCAGCAGGTGGTGCCGGCCCGTGCCATCGGGCAGGACGAGCAGCTGGCCGGCCATCGCCCGGTGGATCGGCGTCGTGCGGGCCTGGAGCATCAGTTCGAAGACGCCGGGACGCCCGTGCCGGCCGTCCGGGTCGAAGACGGCGAGGGCACGCCCGCCGGTGGGGTCGCACTCGGCGACCACGGCGTGCCGCGGCCAGCACCACGTCAGCGCGAGGGCGGCCGTCGACAAACCCGGGCTGCCGGTCAGTGACACGAACGAGATCAGCACGTCGGTCACCGGCCCTTCGGCAGGACGACGATGGCGATCTCGCCGGCCGAGGCCTTCGAGGCCAGTTGCGCTCCAGCGGCATCCGGGACGACCACATCGACGACCTGCGCGGAGGTCGCGTCCCGCTCGCCGACCCGGATCACCGCGCCTCGGATCGGCGGCCACGCCTCCGCCGTGGCACCCGGCTGGCCGGCAGCGACGAGGAGCACGGGCTGGCGGGGCTCGAGCCGTGCGGCCGGCGCCTGGCCGGCCTTCACCGGAACACCGACGAGTGCCTGCCCGGCCGCCGGCACCGCGATCGAGTCCACGACGGCATCCGGTGTGACGATGGCGCCGACCAGGAGATCGGTCGGCGAGACCCGGCCGATGAGACCGGACCGCTCGGCCCACGGCAGCGCGCGGACGCCGGGGTCGGTCCGTACCTGGATCTCGCGGAGTGCGTCGGCCGTGATGACTTCGCCGAACCGGACCGGGCGGGCCACGCCGATGGCGGACATCGCGTCATCGGTCGCGCGGAAGACCCAGACCACTCCGGTCGCCGACACGGCCGAGAGCACCAAGCCGAGGAGCACGAGGAGCTTCGACCGGCGACGTCGCGGTGGCCGAAGCGCCACCGGGGCCGGCGGTGGAGCATCGGGAACCGGGTGCAGCGTGGTCATCGCGCGCCCCCGGTGTTCAGCGTCCGGATCTCGCGGACCGCCAGCCGCGCGGACGACGTCAACGCCAGCGTCTTGAACGCGCTCTGTCCTCCCCCGGACCAGCGGATTTCCCAGCGGCTTGTCGCGTCGACCGCGGCGGTGCCGCCCGGAACGAGGTCTCGGTAGCTGTGCCCGCAGCTCGGCGACGGCCGGCCTGCTCGGTCGTCGGTGAACGCGGTACCCGGCCCGGCGCACCGGACCGTCGCGCCGTCACCCATCGACCAGTCGATCCCGCCCAGCGTCGCCGTGGCGGTGACCGTGATCGGGCCGGCGCTCGCCGTCCGCGTCACCGGTCCTGTCGTCTCTTCGCGGCGCTCCGTCCACATCCAAACCGGGAACCCGATCGTCGCGCCGCGGGGCGAGGAGGCGGGCGGAGCCAGCCGGATGTCCGGCGCGGACAGCCCCATCTCCGCAATGGCCTGCTCGGCCAGCTCGGCCGGTGACAACTGCGGGACGGCCACTGGCTGCCCGTTCGGCGTGAACACCACTCGTGGCCACCCCTGCAACGCACCGCCGCCTTGGCAGATCATCAGCCTCAACGAGCCCTGAGCCGGGGAGTGCCCGCCCCAGAGCGGGTCGCCCGCGGGTGGTGGTGTCCACGGGTGGTCCGCGCACGGATATCGCGGACGCTGTGCGTTCTGGCCAGCTGATTGCTCCGCTGGGCCGCGTCGGGCCTGCGGAGCACCGGCAGGTCCGCCGGGCCGCCCCGGGTCGGCGGCCGCCACCCAGCACATCCCGCGTGTCCCGGCCGACTTGCACCCGCCGGGCGCGGTCTGGCCGTACGCCGGTGCGGACACCGTCACCGCGACCAGACCGGCGGCGACCAGGCAGCTGCTTTTCAACATGGCTTCTCCAGACGTGGTTGGACTTGCTGCACCAGCCAGCGGTCGGGCTCCGGGTAGCGGACGACCTGGGCTTCGAACTCGTAGCGGCGCGGCTGATCCGGGTGGTCGAGGTTGCGGCCGTGCTCCCCGGGCTTGTCGCTCAGCAGGTGCTCGCCGGTGGCGTCGAGGCAGTCGGTGACGACCACGCGCTGCGGCCGAGCGACGGAAACGGACGTCACCTTCGGAGAGCGTCCGTACCGGCCTTCGGTGTGGGCCGGCACGGACGCGAGGTTTTCGACCTCGTCGAGGTAATCGGTCAGCGCCGGATCGGCCATCGCCTTCGCGAGTTCGGGACGCCAGTCCTTTTCGCGCGGTGCGTGGCCGGCTTGCTCGCTGATCTGCCAGTAGAGCTCGTACGCGGCGAGCGCCGCGTCTGCCGCTTCCGTTTCCGGTCGAACGGGTTTCGAGCTGGTGGGAAGTGACACCGGCGGCGACGGCTCGGTACCCACTGGAGTGCCCGGATCACCGGAGCATCCCGTCGGGACGACGGAGAGCAGCAGCAGAGCTGTGACCGGGAAACGAGTTTCAGTCATGGTGTTCCGACCTTCCTGGCGCGACTTCGACTTCGCCATCAAACCGGCGTCACGCCGGCCCGTAGTACCCCGGGTCGCACGCCACGCCGCCGTTCCACCAAGCGCCGATCACACGCCAGCGGATCACCGGCTGGAGGTTCGTGATTCCCGGCCCGACGCAGTAGTGGTACAGGTTGAAGAAGACGTCCTGAACGTCCAGCATCACGGTCGATCCGGAACCGTTGTCGCAATGGGCGTATTCACCGCCGCCGACGTACCCACAACCGGCGACCTCGGCTTTCTCCGGCAACGTTCGCGCGGACGCGTTCACCACTATTGAGCAACCGAACGAAAAGACAATCGCAGCGACTACGAAGACGCGCTGAAGGATCGACGAAACCGACATGTTGACCTCCCCAACAATAGTCACAATGCGCTACCAGAACACCGTGGCAGGCGTCACCCGTATGGCGACACAGACGGGTTAGTGATCACCGGCAGTGCTCGGTGTTCAACCTCATGGACGATCTTGCTCGCGGCATCCCGCGACTTGCCCGACTCGAAGCTCCGGCGGCGTTATCCTCGCTGCCGAGGGGTACGTATCCGTCGCTCGGTTCTTCCATCCCAGGATCACCCGGCGCGACAGTGATTACAGGGGGTTTCTGTTTCATGTACGGGAAACAAGAAACACGGAGGACGGAGGTCGAAAGACGAAAGACCTTCGCAACCGAGCTTCGGGACGTGCGAATTGCCCGCGGTCTGTCACTCGCGGAACTGGCCGCTCGTACGCACTACAGCCGCGCCCATCTCGCGAACGTCGAACACGGCCGTCGCACTGCCACCACGGAGCTCGCTGAGGCCTGCGACAACGCGCTCGAGGCCAGCGGTGAACTGCTCGCGCTGATTCCACGTCCGCGCCAGGGCGATTCGGAGCCGGCGGCCCGTCCCGCACAGCTTCCGGCAGCTCCAGGCCGGTTCGTCGGACGAAGCGCCCAGCTCTCGGCCATCGACGAGGTCGCAACGCAAACCGACAGGCTGTCGATCGTCACCGTGCACGGCCCTCCCGGGGTCGGGAAGACGACGCTCGCCCTGCACTGGGCACACCGTGCTATCGGCGAATTCCCCGATGGCCAGCTGTTCGCGGATCTTCGAGGCCACTCGGCGAACCAAGCACCGGCAAGTCCGTCCGAAATTCTCGAAGACTTCCTGATTTCACTGGGACTGACTCCCGCGGACGTTCCGTCGAGCGAGGAAAAACGGTCCGCGTTGTTTCGCACGATGACGCACAACCGCCGCTTCCTGATCGTTCTCGACAACGCCGTCTCCTCGGACCAAGTCCGCCCGCTGCTTCCCGGCACGGTCGGCAGCACGGTGTTGCTGACGAGCCGGGTCATGCTCACCGGACTCGCCGTGCGCGCGGGCGCGGCACAGCTGGCCCTCGCGCCCTTCGGCCCCGAGGATTCACTGCGTTTCCTGCGCGAAGTCGTCGGCTCGCGGGTCGACGACGAACCCGAGGCCGCCCGAGCCGTCCTCGACCGCTGCGGTCACCTGCCGCTCGCCGTCGCCGTCGCGGCGGAACGGATCGCCGCCCACCCGATCCGGCTTTCCGAGCTCGCCGAGGACCTCGCTGAAGAACGCCAACGCCTCGCTGCCCTGGCGTCCGACGAAGATGCCGACGTCCGTGCCGTCTTCTCGTGGTCGTACCGGGCCCTGCCGACGGCAGCGGCACGGATGTTCCGGCTGCTCGGCCTGCATCCCGGCAAGAAGATCAGCGTCGCGGCGGCCGCGGTACTCGCCGACGTCCGGTCTGCCGAGGCGTTGCACCTCCTGCACACCCTGGCGAGGTGCCACTTGGTCGAGGAAGCCGGCCGAGACCGCTTCTGGCTGCACGACCTCCTGCGGGTTTACGCATCGGAGCAAGCACTCGCTCTCGACGCACCCCAAGACATCCAGCTGGCTCAAGTCCGTGAGCTGTCGTGGTACCTCAACACCGCGGCCGCGGCGGGGTGCGCTCTCGAGCCGTTCCGGCCGTCGGTCACCAACGTCCCGGTGCTCGACTACGCCGACGCCTTCGCCTGGTGTGAGCAGGAACTGGCCAGCTTTCCCCCGGTGGTCGGGCTCGCTCTCAAGATCGGGCAGCCGGAACTGGCGTGCCGGATCTCGCAAGCGTTGTTCTCGTACTTCCACCTCCGCAAGCCTTGGACGATCTGGGATCAGACCTACCACCTCGGCTTGGAAGCCGCCACCAAGCTCGGTGATCGCGGTGTTCAGGCAGACCTGCTGACCGGCCTCGGTCTCGTCGAGCTCGGCTTGGGGAACGCCGAAAGCGGCCGGGAAGCGTTCCAGCGAGGCTTGGAGTTGCTTGAGGACGAAGATGAACCGACCAGGTCGGCGTGGTGCCACATAGGCCTCGGACTCGCGCACGCGGACATGGAGGACATCAGCTCGGCCAGGATCGCGCTCGAGCGAGGCATGGTGATCCACCGCGATCAGCACGACCAGCACGCCGAATCGGTGGCGCTGGTCCATCTAGCCGATCTCTGCCGGGAGGAGAAGCACACCGAGGACGCCCTGCGGTACGCCGGCCGGGCCTTGGTTCTCTGCCGGTCCATCGACGACAAGCACGGCGAAGGGCTTTCGCTGTACCAGATGGGGATGACGTACCTCGCGGCGGACCTACTCGACGATGCGCTGACCCGTCTGGAAGAAGCGTTGTCAGTTCAACGAGCCGCGCACGACGACAAAGGCCAAGCTGACACCCTGTGGGCACTCGCACGAACGTCGATCGCTCGCGGGGACGACACCGTGGCGCGCTCTCGGCTCGAGGAGGCAGCGAACATCTTCGAACGACGAGGTGACCCCGCAGAAGCTGCCGTGCGCGCTGGTATTGCCAATCTCGACGATGGGGGCACGAGTTGACTTCGGACGTCTTTTCCGAACTGGACCTCGACGGCGCGGTGCTCACCGGCACCGGCGCGACGGCCTTCGCCGCGGCGGACTTCGGTGGCATCGTCAACCAGCCGCCGCTCGCGGTCCTCCGAGCCGGGTCGATAGCCGACATCACGACCACCTTGCCCATCGCAGCCACCAACGGCATTCCCGTCGTCTCCCGCGGACGCGGTCACACCAGCCTCGGACAGGCTCAGGTGCGCGACGGCCTGGTCGTCGACCTGACCGCCTTGGACGAGGTGCACGAAATCACCGGCGACCGGGTGACCGTCGACGCCGGCACGACCTGGAACTCACTTCTCGCCCGCACGCTTCAGCACGGGTTGACTCCCCGGGTTCTCACCGATTACCTGGGAACGTCCGTGGGTGGCACGCTGTCGGTCGGCGGGATCGGCGGCACCAGCCACCGTTACGGCGTCCAGACGGACAACGTGCTTTCCCTCGATGTCGTCACGGCTGACGGGCTGCTTCGCCACTGCTCCCCCGCCGAGCTGCCCGACCTCTTCTACGGCGTGCTCGGCGGTTTCGGTCAGTGCGGCATCATCGTGCGCGCCACGGTGCCCCTGATGACGGCGCCGGAGCGGGTGCGGCGCGTCAAGGTCTACTACCCCACCGTCGAGAAGCTCATCGCCGGCCAGCGCAGCCTGCTGGCCGACGGCCGGTTCGACTTCCTGCAGGGAGAAATCCTGCCGGCCGACGACTGGGTCTACATGCTGGACGTCGCCTCGTACTACACGTCACCCCACGAGCCCGACATGGACCGGCTCCTTCTGAAGACTGGGTTCGAAGCCTCTCGCGACAAGGTCGAGGACCTGAGCTACTGGGAGTTCGCCACGCGCCTCGACGAGACCGTGACGTACCTCGAGGGCACCGGTGAATGGCACGCGCCGCACCCCTGGCCCAACTTGCTCCTGCCCGATGCGGAGATCGATTCCTTCGCTGACGAAATCCTCGACGGCCTCCAGCGCACCGACCTGGGTGCGTCCGGGTTGATCCTGATCTACCCAATGACCACCGAAGCCTTTGGCACTCCCCTGTTCCGGCTCCCCGAGGCGAGCACGGTTTACCTCGTCGCCGGTCTTCGCTTCGCCACCGAAGCGACGGCCGAAGACATGGTCGCCGGCAACCGGCGCTGGTACGACTCCGCCGTCAGCCGGGGCGGAACGAGCTATCCCACCGGAGCCATCCCGTTCACCAGCGCCGACTGGACCCGGCACCTTGGTGCGGCCAAGGTGACGCTCGCCGCCGCGAAGCAGCTGTACGACCCGCAGAACCTGTTTCCAAGGCGCTTCGCCTGACCCGGTCGGCTCACCACTGGGCCAGGGTTCCGCACACCAACGCGACCGCGACCATGGGCGGCCCCATCGGCACCTGGCCGGCGCGGAACGAATACCGGCGCAGAACCACACCGATGACCCCGGCGGAAGCCGTCAGCACGTAGGTCGCGATGAGCCCGCCCAGCACCCAGTTCCACCCGAGCCAGCCGAGCAGGACGCCGACGCTCGGTGCGAGCTTGACGTCACCGGGGCCGGGTTGACCGGTGAGCAGGTAGGAGGTCAGCAGGAGCAAACCCCAGACGCCCCCTGCGGCGAGGGCACGACCACCTCTCCCGACGTCGGCGCCGGCGATCGCGGCAACGATCGAGCAGATCACCGTGGCACCGCACAGTGGCAGGCTGAGGCTGTCCGGGATCCGGTGCTCAGCGGCGTCCACCGCGGCGGCCGGGATCCCCAGCAGGACGAACGCCGCCCCGACGGCGACGACCGCGGGCGACCAGAGCGCCACCGCTGCTCCGGATACCGCCGCGGCGGCGATCGCCTCGACGACGTACTGGTGTGGCAGAGGCACAACCGCGGCCCGGCGGATGAGACGGGCGATCAGCGGGCCAGCAGCTACGGCTAGCACCAGACCCGAGAAGAGCCGAACGCTCACCTCCACCGCGATTTCACCTCCCGACCAGGAATGCAAGTCGATCATGACAGATTCGACCGGGACCGAGCTGGTCTTCGCGAGAAGATCGCCTTTCCGGGGTGCGAACATACCGGCGCGTCCAGACGAGTGAGATCGACAAAACTCCTGGTGGCAGGCTCGGGAATTGCTTCACAATCGACGGTGACCAAGAAGGCCGAGGTCGATTTCGTCGTCGAGAAGGTGCCGAGTGCCGACATCGAAACCGTTGAACGCACCATCGAGCTCGGCGATGAGGCCCGGGACCGACTTGGCCTGCTTCCCCGCGCGGCCTACTTCGACGCGGCCTCGAAGGACTGCCTCCTTGCTGCTCGCCACCTGGTCACCGGCAAGATCGCCGGCTACGTGCTCTTCCGGTTGCCGCGCGACGAGGTGGTCTTGACCCACGTCTGCGTCGATCCCCGATATCACCGGTCGGGTATCGCCGCATTGCTGGTGGACGAGGTCGGCCGTCGCCACAAGCGGCGTCAAGGCATCCGCGCCAAATGCCGGGACGACTACCCGAACATCGCCCGGGTGTGGTCGGCACTCGGTTTCGCTCCGCGTGCCCGCGCAATCGGTCGCGGACGCGACGCCGCGCCGATGACCGTGTGGTGGCGCGATCACGGCCACCCGAACCTGTTCACCCCGCCGCTGGACGAGCCCGCCGTCGTGGCCGCTGCCATCGACACCAATGTGCTGATCGATTTGCACCTCCAGCCCGACTCGAGGCGGGCAGACCGCTCGCGGGTACTGCAGGCTCCGGACCTCGTGGGCCGGATCGAGCTGGTCGTGCCGTTCGGACTCGAGCGCGACCTCACCGGTGAGGCTGACGGTCACCGAGATCGCCTGCTGAACGCCGCCGATCAGTATCGGCGGCCACGCAGCCGCCCTGGGCGTTCCCAGGAGCTCTTCGACGTCATAGCGGGCGCGATCACCCCGCACGTCCCCGGGTATCCGATCACCAAGCAGGACTTCGGCGACCTTTGGCAGCTGGCAGAAGCGGCCGCTTCCGGGATCAAGGTCTTCCTGACTTGGGACGAGCGACTTCGCACCGAGATCGCCCCGCACCTGCTGCACGTCAAGGACTGCCCCGCGGTCTCCCAGCTGCGCGTCCTCGATCCGGACCGGTTGATCATCCACCTCGACGAGCTCGCCCACGCGGTCGCGTACCAGCCGGTTGCCTTGGAAGGCAGCGACTTCAGGGCAGGGAAAGCCTCGGCGACGGACAAGACCGACCTCATGCGGTTCCTCGACGAAAGGCGGGGTGAAAAGCGATCGGAGCTGCGTGCCTGTCTCGGCAAGCTCGCCCGAGAGCAGCAAGATCATCTGATTGTGCGGGACCCGGAAGGTGAGCCGGTCGCTTGCTACGCCTTGGTGTGCGAGGGCGAGGTTTTGCGAGTACCCCTGCTCCGCCTCGCCGACCACGCCATCGCCGGCACCTTGGGACGCCAGCTGCTTTGGCGGCTACGCAAGGAAGCGCTCGAGCGCGGGGCGCGCGTGGTGGAGGTCGACGACCCGTACCTTTCCCCGCTGGTGGACCGGATCGCCGGCTTCGAGTCCTACCAGCAGGTCGAACGTAAGTGGTACGCCTTCGTCGTCGCCTCGCTGGGCCCAGGAACCCAGGTGACGGCCGCTGCGACGCACACGTACAAGCTCGTCGGACTCCCGGCGGCGCCGCTGATCGCGCCGGGGCTCGATCCGTCGGCCGCGGCTTACTACGAGCGCGCGTGGTGGCCCGCCAAGATCACCGACAGCGGCTTGCCCTGCTTCGCGGTGGCCATCAAGCCGACGTGGAGCGCAGGGCTTTTCGGCCGTCCTGAAACCCTGCTGTCACGCCGCGCGGACGTCGCACTCGGCCGCGAGCAGGTCTACTACCGGAGCGGCCGGAACAGCGCGGTGAAACAGCCTGGTCGCATCCTCTGGTACATGAGCGGCAGTTCGGTGACCGGACCAGGGCGGTTCATCGGCACCTCACTGGTGGACCACATCGAGACCGGGAGACCCGACCAATTGTTTTCGACCTACGGCCACTACGGCGTCTTCGGCCTCGCGGACCTCCAGGAGGTCGCCCGGGGCGGCCAGGCCCAGGCGTTGAGGCTGTCGGACACCGAACTCTTCCCGGTCGACATCCCCTGGGCCGCTTACCTCCGGCTTCGAGAGGAGATCGGCGGCCCGAAGACGGTCCAGTCGCCGGTCAAGATTTCCCCTGAATTGTTCGCCGCGATCTACGCTCGCGGCAATCGGCACCGGCCGACGAGCGCTTCTGAGCACACTGGAGGCGGCGCCACGCCAGCCGGGTCCTACGGTTTTGTCGGTCTCCGGGATTAGGCTCTCCAGCCGTGACCCTCGGTACGACAAGACGTTCAGACGCGGCTGCAGCCACCAGGGCCGTCTTGCTGTCCCTGCGACCCAGGTTCGCCGAAGCGATCTTGGACGGCTCGAAGACCGTCGAGTTGAGGCGCACACGCTTGCTCGCGCGTCCCGGCACTCCACTCGTTCTGTACGCCAGCGCTCCCATCATGGCTGTCGTCGGAGTCGCCACACTGACCGCCGTCGAAACCGCCCCACCTGACACCATCTGGCGGCGACACCGCCGGCGGGTCGGACTTGGCCGGTCCGAATATGACCAGTACTTCGACGGCGCCGAGGCAGCCACCGCACTGACCATCGGTACTCCTCTGCGGCTCGACACGCCCCACGGGCTGGCCGCGTTGCGGGCCGAGACCGGGTTCCGCCCCCCGCAGAGCTACCGGTACTTGTCTCCGCTTGATCCCGAAGCCCTGCACGCAGCCGTCGGGCAGCTCAGCTGAACAGCTGCAGACCTCGCGCCGAGGAACCGGCAACGGTCTGAGAATCATGCACTGTGGAGTCTGCGCCTCGACCGCCCGGCACACCGTCCGGGGTGCCGACGACGTCTTCATCCAGGACGTGGAGTTCGAAGCGCGTGGAGTCGTAGCCGCCGGCTTCCCACGCGACGTCGCTGTCGCCGACTCGCCACTCGCGGCCGGATGCTCGTTCCTTCAGCAACCACGCCACGACGACCTCCCGGCTCAGCGACCACGACCTCGGCGAGGCGACCCTACCAAACCGTAGAACGTGCGTTCGACTGACCCGCGCCGTAGCATCTGGTTGCGTGGCGACGGAACCCAACGAGCAAGAGCTGACGCGATGGAAGATCCACGGCGAGCGGGTCGTCGACGAAACGCGCCGCCTGCGCTTGAGCATCGCCTCGGTCGAGCTGCCTGACGGCGTGAAGTTCGAGCAGTACGTGCTCCGCATCCCCAAGGCGGCGATGATGGCGGTCCTCGACGACCAGGACCGCGTGCTCATGATGTGGCGGCACCGGTTCATCATCGACCGGTGGGTCTGGGAGCTGCCAGGTGGCTACGTCGAGCCCGGTGAGGATCCTGTCGTGACCGCCGCCCGGGAAGTCGAGGAAGAGACCGGCTGGCGCCCAGTGGATGTCGAGCCGCTCGGCTCGATGCAGCCCACCGTCGGCAGCGCCGATGCCGAGAACCTGCTGTTCGTCGCCCGGGGAGCGGAGTACATCGGCGAGCCCGAAGACATCAACGAGGCCGAGCGGGTCGCTTGGATCCCGCTCGACACGGTGCACGACCGCATCACCAAGGGTGAGATCGTCGGCGCGGCATCGCAGGTCGCGCTGCTCCACGTCCTCGCGTTCTACCGCTGAGCCGGGGTGGGCACGCCGACCGCGTCCATCTGCGCGTAGAGACCACGTACGCGGTCATCGGTGCGGTGCGGACCGAGCCGGCGACCTACGTCGGCGAGGTAGGCGCCCCCTCGGACAGATCGGACGTGCCCGCTCATCCGCACCGCTGCCGCACCCTCCGCGCACGCTTCCTCGACGCGCCCCTGATCGGCCAGCGTGGAGGCGAGCAGCGCGGTGTTGAACAGCCGCCCTCGCTCGTACCCGTCGGTCATCGCCAGCGATCGGCGGGCGAACTGCTCGGCTTCGGTCGCATGTCCGAGGTTCAAGAAGACGTGAGCGAACTTCGCGGACAAGTACGCGCTGTCGAAGTAGTTGAGCCACGTCGGCCCGATCCCGGGTGAGAAGCGTTCGAACGCGCGTTCAGCTTCCCGCAGCGCCGCGAAGCACGCCGACGAGTTTCGCTGCAGCGCATGGCCGTGAGCTTCGAGCACCGCGGCCTCGGCCTGCAGTGCGGCCAAGCCGGACCTTTTCGACGTGCGTCTTGCGGCCAGCGCCATGTCGACGGCGACTTCAGGAGCACCGTTGAAGGCGGCGTGGTGGCTCATGGCCGCCAGCATTTCGGCCTCGAGCGCGTCGTCGCCCGCATCCTGCGACAGCTTCAGCGCGTCGCGCAAACGCCGTTGCCCTTCCGCGGCATTGCCGACGTCGAAGGCGATCCAGCCGGCGACCTGGTGCAGCTCGGCGGCCGCGGCGAGGAGTTCGTCGCGCGCCGCCGCTTTCCCTGCAGCGTCCTTCAGCATCGGCGTGACGGTCGACGTCAGGTAGTTGGTGATGGTCGTCGTCGCGCGGCTGTGCCCACCTCCGAAGCGGTTGTCCAGACGCCGGAACGTCGCCGTCATGTCGCGCACGATCTCGACATCGGTGCTGCGCGGCTTCGGGCGGCCACCCGCGACGGCGGGACCGCGCCGAGCAACGAAGCGCCGATCGCCGTCGCGCTGACACCTGCGGTCTTGAGGAACTGTCGCCTGTGCACGCGTTCGAGGCTAAGGTCGCTGCCCCGCCCGGCCAATTCCCCGGACGGATGGGAAACGCTGAACCAAAGCAAGCCCGGCGGTACGCGCAGGGCTTTCGCCCAGCGTTCGAGCTTCACCAGATCGCTCGGCGGGCGGGAGCCCGGCATCTCCAGGCGGCTGACTTGCGCTTGGGTCAAGCCGAGCCAGCGGCCGAGCACCGCTTGCGACAGGCGCGGGCTGGCTTCCTTGCGGTAAGCAGCGAACAGGCAGCCGAAATGACGTGATTCCAGCGCCGCCTGAATGCTTTTCGTCACCCAGAATTCGTCCGGCTGGACCGGCGCTTCGTTCGTGATCAGCAGACGGAGGCAGGAGCCGCAGTGGTTGCTCACGCGGTCGCAAGCCATACGCGCACCGCACTTCTCGCACCTTCTGACGGACTTCTGCACGTCCGCTCACCTCCCACCCGAAGATCAACCCTCAGTGTATGTGACCGCACAGAGCGTGCGGCGGATTTCATGCTCGCGATGCATGAAATCCGCCATCCGAGGCTTTCACCTGCGGGAACCCATACCTCGACGTCGTTGGCAACCATGGTCTCGCCTTGGAGTCTTGACGGATGCAAGCGGTAGCAGACGGTGACAACGGCCGGTCGCATGGCACTCGGCTGGCGGACGCGTTTCGTCAGCTCACGCGACCACGCACGCCCGGTGAGCAACTGACCGAGGCGGACCACGAAGCAGCGGCGCTGGTGCTCGCGGCCCACTGGCCGAAGTTCGGTGCTCTGCGACCTCTGCCGGAGACCTGGAAGTGACAGCAAAGGAGCGGCTGATGACACCGCCCAACAACTACCGTCCCGCGGTTCTGGGCGTCAGCACCAGCTTGCGCGAAGCACGCGAACGGCGAGACATCGGACTACGCCCGCTCGCGCGTCAGATCGGCATTTCCCCATCTCGTCTGCACGCTTTGGAGCAGGGAGTCAACCTCCCGCACGAGCCCGATGTGGCTCGCGTACTCGGTTTCCTGCGGATCAGCGGCGCTGAGTACGACCGGATCATCAAGCTGGCCAGGCACGTCGATGACGTCAACTACCTCGAAGAGCACGCCTCGGAGGCGGTCGGTCTCACCCGGATCTACGAGCAATTGGCGACCCGGATCGTGGAGTGGGCGCCGCACTGCATCCCGGAGCTGCTCCGGACACAGCGCGCCGGGCAGGCGTGTAGCGAAACCCGGGACTTGGAGCCATTCGAACACAATGTCGGTCGGCAGGAAGTACAGGACGGCATTCACCAATACCTCTTCCTGATCGGCGAAAATGCTCTCTCCACAGCGAAAACCGGCCCTGGTGCCGTTGAGCAGATCTGCCGCGTCCGCACCGTGGCGAGCCTGCCACACGTGACCGTCCGGATCGTGCCGACGGCGGGCCACGACCCAGGCAACGCGTTCACGATCTTCGAAGTCGATCGCGCTTCCGTGGCTGTAGCGATCAAAAGCGTCCACTGCACCGCTTACCTGACTGAGAAGGCGCTGCTGGACAAGTACTCGGAAACTGCGGACGCCCTGAATCGACGGAGGCTCAGGAAGACCGCCACCGCGCTGAGCAACTCACCTTGGGAGCTGGCGTCGTGACGACCGTCGGCCCCCTCATCCACCAATCCCGGAGGAACGAACGATGACCGTCCGTCCGATCGCCGTCGCCGAGCAGGCGTCAAGCTGCTACTTCCGCACCACCGTGGACACCCCGCACCGCAAGGCCCTGGTCCAGATCATCGAGCGGTGCAACCTCCGCTGCGCTCACTGCTTCGTCTCCGCGACCAAGCACGGCAAGGACATGCCCCTGAACGAAGTGGTGAAGAAGGTCGTCCCCCGGCTGGCCGACGCCCGCGTCCAGCGGGTGACCCTCACCGGCGGCGAACCGACCATCCACCCGGACTTCCTCGGCATCGTGCACGCCCTCCGCACCGCCGGGATCGACGTCGGCATCTGCACCAACGCCACCACCCTCGACGACACCGTCATCCGGCAACTCGCCGATGCCCGAGTCCACGTCAACGTCTCCCTCGACGGATTCGCCGCCGACTCCCACGGCCTGTTCCGCGGCGACCGCACCTCCTTCGATGTCACCGTCGGCAACGTCCGCAAGCTCGCCGCCGCCGGCCTGCTGCAGGGCTTGCTATGCACGCCGAACAGCTTGGCCGCCAACGAGGAGTACGTCCGGTTGTGCGCGTTCGCCCGCGACAACGGCGCCCGCTACGTCCTGCTCAACCCGCTGGGCAGCATGGGCCGCGGTGTGAAATCCCAGCGGAGACTCGCGAAAACAGCCATGCACATGCAGGAAATCTTCGAGCTGACGGCCCCATTCGACGGCCCCGACCTCGACATCGCCCACATCCGCTTCCCCAACACCGACCGCAAGCCCCTCGCCGGCTGCGAAGCCGGGACGATCATCTACGTCTTCACCCCGGGCGAGGTCACCGTCTGCCCCTACCTCGTCTTCGCCGCCCGCACTCCCATCTCGCAGCATTCCGACACCGACTTCATCGTCGGCAACATCTTCACCGACCGCGACATCGCCGAACGCCTCGACTCCTACCGCTTCCACGACCGGTTCAAGGTCGGCGCGAACCCCACCTGCTTCCACTGCAACCTCGAGCCCGCCTGCGGCAAAGGCTGCCCGGCCGCAGTCGTCGCCAACGGCAAACGCATCGGCGACATCGACACCGAACAGTGCCCCGTCACCGCCGCCGACGAGCACCGGTTGCTGCCTCTGGACGTCGCATGACCGCGCCACGGCTGCCCGGCACACTGGTGACCTTCGAAGGCCCCGGCGGCGTCGGGAAGAGCACGATCGTCACGCTGGTCGCCGACCTCCTCAACGCTGACGGCGTCGCCGTCCACGCCGCCGTCCAGCCCTCCCGCGCTCCGCTGGGCGACCTGGCGCGGCATGGCACCGACACCTACCGCGGCATGGCCCTGGCCTGCCTCTGCGCTGCCGACCGCCACCACCAACTGGCCACCGAAATCCTCCCGGCCCTCGCCGAAGGCAAGCTGGTGCTCTGCGACCGGTACGTGGCTTCGTCGCTGGTCCTACAGGGAATCGACGACATCCCGCTCGACGTCGTCTGGGCCCTCAACCACGGCGCTTACCGGCCCGACCTGGTGGTGGCGCTGAGCGCGGCCCCGGCCGACGTCGAGGACCGCCTGCATGCCCGCGGCGGGCACAGCCGCTTCGAACGCACGCCCGGGAACAGCCTCCGCGAAACCCACGGCTACCAGGCGGCCACCACGTTCCTGCACGAGCAGGGCTGGCCCGTCCACGTCGTCGACTGCGCCGACAACCCCCAAATCACAGGTGGCACCATCATCGACCTGATCCGCCCCATCCTCACGGAGAGCCCGGCATGCCCCTGACCGTCCTCACCCTCAACGTCGGCAACCCCGCCGTCGAACGCGCCCGCCGCCAACGCGACTGGCTCGCCCACCGCACCGAGGACGTCTTCGTGCTCACCGAAACCGGCTCCGGACCCGGCTCCCACCTCATCGCCGACTCCTACCGCGACGCCGGCTGGTCGGTCACCTACCCCGACCACCCCGACAAGGAACGCGGCGTCATGCTGCTCTCCAAATACAAGTCCACGGTGGACCCCATCGGCGCCGCGATGACCTACCTCCCGGCCCGGCTGGCCGGCATCATCGTGCGCACCGACCGTGGACCGCTGCGCATTCTCGGCGCCTACGTCCCCTCCCGCGACGCCACCGAAGCGAAAACCACCCGCAAACGCGCGTGGATCGACGCCTTTCACCACGCCTATGACACCACCACCGACGACGCACCCGTCCTTCTTCTGGGTGATCTCAACGTCCTCGAACCCGGGCACATCCCGCCCCACCCGGGTCAGTTCGCGCCGTTCGAAACCGCCTTCTACACCGAGCTGACCCAGCGCCACGGACTCACCGACGCCTTCCGTGCACTGCACCCGACCGCGGTCGAGCACAGCTGGGCCCGCCGCGCCGAACTCGGCTACCGCTACGACCACGCCCACGCCTCCAGCCCACTGATCAACCATGTCGCGAGCTGCGCCTACGTCCACGACACCCGCCAAGGCGATCCGGCGCTGACGGATCATTCGGGTCTGGCGGTCGAGCTGACCCTGGCCGCGACCGCGTCGCTGATAACGTCCGACCCGGCAGCGGACCGCGAGGCAACGCTCTTCTGAACCTCGGTTCGCGGCCACCAGCACGCCGCCGAGCACCAGGGGACCCACCGGATGACCGTTGCCAGCGAACCGGACCTACGGGTCGGCGCCCGCGTCCTGCTCCTCAACCGCGACGACGAAGTCCTGCTCATCCGCGCCCGCGACCCCGACAAGCCCGACCACCGCTGGTGGGAACTCCCCGGCGGGGGCCGGAACCCCGGCGAATCGCTCGAGGACACCGCGCGACGGGAGATCGCCGAGGAAACCGGGCTGATCGTGGTCCAGATCGGCCGGAAACTCTGGACCCGTGAAAGCCGGTTCGCCTACCGCGGCCGCGAGCATCATCGCCTCGACCACGTCTTCCTCGCCCGCATCGACGACACGGCCCCGCAAGTGTCTCTGCAGCACTCGGCGAACGAGCGTGCCGGTCTCGTCGAGCGCCGCTGGTGGTCGATCACGGCGCTCGCGGAATGCGCGGACAAGCTCCTGCCCGACGAGCTTCCGGAACTGCTGCTGGCAGTCCTCGACGACCGCTTCCCAGCCGCTCCCCTGGCACTCACCGCTTGAGGTCGGCCTCGGCCGGCGTGGATGCAGGACAACTCCGGCGCGGCGCATGGCGATCCGCGCGGGCGATGCGAACTCGTCGCTGTGCAAGGGGCGCGCCTCGGTCAGCCGAGTCAGGTGCTTCGGAGGTTGCTGACGTCGGCCAGGTTGGCCAAGAGCTTTCCGTCGCGAGAGCGGCAACGATCGCAACGCCTCGAAAGATTCGCGCTACCAACGCGGTACGGGTGGACAACGTGATCGGCAAGGCACGCTTCATCGTCTTGTCGCCATCGTGCTGAGACACCATCATCAGCGACGTCAGCGCGCAGCACGCGGCTTCCTCCGGCCGCACGCGGTCCCGGTGTGGCACCAGAGCCTGCCGCTCGCGGTGGGCTTGGCACTCGCGGCGCCCGCACTGTTCCTCGGTCGCCCCGCACAGGCAAAGCTCACATACCGCTGATCAGGTGGCGCGCCGAGCGCAGTTGCTGACCCGCCTACCCACGGGCGGCGCGAGGTTGGAAGCTGCCCGAGCTGAAGGGTGAGACCGGGCGGCTGCCCCAGCGTCGGCCGGACGCCGGCTGCAGGATTGTTGTATGACGGCCGCTGTGGTGGGTCTCGGCGACTGCGCCCGGGCGCGCGCGGCATGTCGCCAATGCTCTTTTCCGAACGCTACTGCGATCAGGTGATGCGGCGGCAGCGGCTAAACCTCTCGGGACACGGGCGCATGACCTGGGACAACCCGTGTCGAAAAGGGCGCTCACGGCACCAACGGCAAGAGTGTGTTCGTCACGCCTTTAAACAAGAGCGTGAACCCCAACGGCAGCTTGCTCACAGGAAGACCACGCCGCGGCGCGGTCGGGCACGCCGACGTGGACGTGCACAGTCAGGGCGCGGCGGGAAAGATCTTGAGCGGTACCAGCGCCCACACGACCTTGCCCGCGCTGTCGGTCCGCACGCCCCAGTCCACGGTCAGCTGGCCCACCAGCCGGAGCCCGAATCGGCCGGATCCCGGCCCGCAGGCCCGCACCGGCGTGACGTCCGGGTCCGCGTCGCTGACTTCGACCAGCAGGTTTTCGGCGGAGCGGGTGACACGCAACTCGTGGACGGCGGTGGTGTGCTGGTAGGCGTTGCCGACCAGTTCGTCGATCACCAGGAGCACGCCGCCGTAACGATCGTCGGGGCACGCCCCGAACGTCAGGGCTTCGGCGACCACGGACCGAACCCGGCGCAGATCGGGGCGGTCGCTCAGCGCGACCGTCGTTTCGGCCGCCCCGGCGAGCCGATCGGTGAGGCGCGCCAACTCCCGGTCGAAATCCATGTTCGGGGTTCGGGCCGGTTCATCGTCCGGATTGGTGCCCGGATCCGGGATCACCGGATCAGCCGAAGGTGTCCGGGCCCGCCGCCGGTCTCCTCGGTGGTCGGCCCGTTCTCACCGGGTTCGTCCTCGGTTACGCGAACATCTGCATGCCGCCGAAGAACACCACCAGCAGAGCCCCGATTCCGAAGCCCGTCAAGAGCGCACCGCCGATGCCGGGCCGGATCCGGACGCCCGCGTAGGCCAGGCCCAGCGCGAACATCATCCAGGCGCCCACGAAGGCGAGGTGCGTCATCATGGTGCCGCTGAGATCGAAGGCGGCTTTCGCGCCGCCGGCGACGATCAGGGCGAAGACGATCGAGACTCCTGCGCGGGCCCACCGGTGCCCGGTCGCTCCGCCGGTCGAGGCCGGGTGCGGGTGACTGCGGGTCATGGGTGACCTCCTCGTCGGATCACTCAAGTCTCACACGAACCGGACCCGGTGATTCTTACCGCGCGGTTACCGGTGTCCGGTGGTCCCGGTCGAGAGGGCGCGCGGACCGTGCGAGCGCGGTCCCGCCGTTGCCGGCGGCCAGGACGACCCGCGAGGACACGGTGAACGGCGCGACGCCCGAGAGTCCGTGGCCGAGGGTGGCAGCCGCCGGCGAGTCGGCCGCCCGCCGAGCAGGACCCACCGGCGATCAGCCGGAGCTGTCGTTCGGCCTCGGATGTGGAGTTCTCCGCTCACCCGGGCGACGGCGGCACGCAGGCGGTGCCCGGCAGGAACGACGTCAGCCTCCAGTCCGGTTCACCGGCGGCGAGACCGGCCACCGCGTCGACCGTGCCGGGGCCGACGTTCGCACCGCCGATACCGGCCGGTATCCAGCCCACGATCATCACCACGCCGAAGGCGACTCCGGCGGCCGGGTCCGCTGCTCGCGCCGCGAGTGGTCTTCGCTTCGCCGGGGGAAGCCGAGCAGGCCGGGAAAGGGCGGCCCCGGTGGCAAAAGCCGGGCCGGGCGGCTCGACCTGTCGTCCGGACAGTTCACCGGCGGCCCGGTTGGACGCGCCGAATGGTTGCTTCGCCGGGGCGGAGGACCCAGGCGAGGGTCAGGTCACCGCGATGACGTCCACGGGACGGATGTCCGGATCGGCCGCCAGCAGGTCCGCGGCGACCTGCCCGAGCGCGACGGGAATCTGTCCGGCGAGGTGGGCTTGGCGGGCTTCTTCGGTCTCGAAGGTGTCGAAGATGCCGTAGGTGGTGTCGTCGATCTTGAACGCGTACCAGGTGACGGTCTCGGCGGCGGCGAGTGCGCGGCCCTGCTCGAGGAACGCGGCGAGCTCGTCGCCCCTGCCGGGCTTGGCTTTGAGAGTCGCGAGAAGTCCTCGGTCGACAGCCATCGGGTTCCTTTCGGTTGTGCGTCAGGTGGCTTCCCTGTCCACACCGGACACCCGCCCGGTCGGCGACAGCGCCGGGGTGGGCGGGTTCGGCGGCCGACGGCTCCAGCACGAACCGTGTCAGGGCGGTACGGGGATCCAAGGTGCGAAGCTGGTTGAGCTCGCCCAGCGGTTTGCGCAGCTGCTCGAACTCCGGGCCGATTTCGTTGCTGATCTGCTCGTGGGCGTTCGCGAGGGCGTCCTTGGCCCGCTGCGCGGTCTTGCGCACCGTGGCGATGGCACCGGGGAGACGTTCCGGGCCGAGGATGAACAGGGCGGCGACCATCAGGACGAGCAGGTGTTCCGGGCTGAGTCCCAGCATCGTGTCCTCCGGTGGGGCGGAGCGGGTGCCGGACCGCCCCGACAGCGGCCCGGCACCCCTCCGGATCAGTTCGCGGCGCTGGTGTTCACTTCGCCGTTGACTCCCTTGGGGAAGAACCCGCCGGAGGTGGCAGCCTTGTTGGTCAGGTAGACGATGTTGAGGACCTGTCCCGGCGAGCGGCTGTAGGCGATGCCGTTGGCGTCGGTGGGGACGATGTTGGCGTTGCCGCGGCTGTCGATCACACCCTGGTCGTCGTCGGTGGGGCCGTCGAGGCTGTCGCGGGCGTTGGACAGCTTGACGCTCGCTTCCCGCAGGTCACGGCCGAGCAGGCCGAGCCCGAAGATGCCGTCGGTGTGCTGGTAGAGCGCGCTGCGGATGTTGCCCGCGTGGTAGGCCTCCACGGCGAGGATACCGGCCGCCGCCTCCAGGTAGGTCTTGTTGCTGATCAACGGCGCAGCACCCTTGTAGGCCGTGACGCCGACGTCTTCGAACAGGAACGCCGCGAGCAGGAAGTTCTCTTCGCAGGCGAAGGCGTCGAAGCTGTGACCCGGCTTGACCAGCCCGGCGGCCTGGGCGGCGGCGGTGAAACTGGACCGCAGGTCGATCGCCGGCCGGCTGACCGCGGCCGAGCCCAGCGCGGAACGCAGGAACTGGACGTGTGCCTTCTCGTCGCCCGCGATCTCCTGGGCGTACTGCTTGGCAGCCTTGGTCTTGAACCGCACCGCGCGGCCGCCGGTGACGCCGCCGCGGGTGCCGGTGCCGGTCGTCATCGAGTCGGCGAGCCCCTTGCCGGTGACGGCGTGCAGGTAGAACTCGGCTTCGAGGTATTCCAGGTTGAGGGCGAAGTTGAGGACCGCGCCGTCGCTGACTCCGGCCGACGCGGCGGCGGCCGTCGCGGAGGGCCGGGCGGGTGCGGCGGACGCGGTCCCGGTGGCGAGACCGCCCAGGGCACCGGCACCGACGACGCCGAGGCCGGTCATGCCGGCGGCCTTGAGGAAGCGGCGGCGGTCCTGGTCGTTCTCGGCGCTTCGGTTGATCATCGAAGCGGCATAGCGCTTGCCAAACACGGACGAACTCCTCCCCGCCCGCGCGCGGAGGCGGCGGGCGTCACCCACCACCGGCTCCCGGCGCTGGGGATGGATCCTTCGTGGACGTTTCCCTTTCGAGACCGATCGCGGGGCGGATGGGTCGATTCCCCGACGGGATGGCGAACGGGCTGCCGAAGGGCGGCGACCGAGGGTGTCCAGCCGGGTGGTCGCGGTTGCCGGAAGAGTGGTATCCCCTCTCCGTGCCGACGAAAATCGCGACGTTTACCCGCTACTCGGTGGTAGCAAACCTTGTTGGAGTGAAAGAAAAAACTTCGATTTACCCCCAATCCAGTGATGATCGCCGCCCCGAACATTGACTGACGGTGAAGTCCAGCCTCGAAAGGGGGTGAGATAGATGGATATTTCCCTGACGGATGACACGCCGATCCGGCACCCGCTGCTTGTCCGGGTGCTGGTCGTGGCCGGCGCGTTGTTCGGATTCACCCTGGTGGCCTTGGCGGTGTCGCAGGCCGCGGACGCGTCCGAGGGCCCGCCCCCGGATCGGTCCGGCTTGCTCGGCCACATCGGGAGCACAGCTCACGGTGTGCTCAAGCCGGTCGAGCCGGTGCTCACGCCGGTCACCGAGCCGGTGCACGTGGTGACGTCGCAGGTGGCTCAGGTCGTGAAGCCGGTGACGCACGGGCTCGAGCCCGTGCTCGCGCCGGTCACGCGTCCGGTGCTGCGCGCGGCGGAGCCGGTGCTGTCGGCTCTTCGGCCCGTCACCGAGCCCGTTTTGCACGCGCTGTCCCCGGTGACCTCTCCGGTGCTGCACGCCACGGCTCCGCTGACCGCGCCGGTGGTGCGGGCGGTCGAGGCCGAGCACGTGGTCCGAGAGGCGACCGGGACTCCGGAGAACGACCGTCCGGTGCCGCGTGAAGACGTGGTGTCTTCACGCAGCGCGGCCGCACCAGCCGGAGGCAGTGCTCCGGTCACGGTCAGCACGGCCGGCCCGCAGCGTCCGCGAGACGTGCACGCTGCCCCGCGATCAGCTGCCGGGCAGTCCGGTTCGCGGATCGGGGTGGCCGGTCCGGTGTCCGGATCGGGCGGTGGCGGCCTGCCCGCCGACGTCTCCGGCGCGAGCGGGGCGATGTCGGCGAGTCCGGGTGGCCGGCACGGTGGCGAATACGCCGTGACCGCCGCCGGGAGCGCTGTTCCCGGTACCGATCGCACGTGGCGGGCACCGCCCGCGGGCGCGTGGTCGTTGCACTGGCTCGAGTACTACGGCAACGACCACCCGAGCTGACTGACCCTTTCCACCCTCAAAATCCACAATGGACAGAGAGTAAGGAAAGGGAAGTCATGCACAAGTACGTGCGACGCGGCCTGACCGCCGCGTTCATCTCCGGCGGGTTCGTCCTGCTGGGGTCAGCGGTGGCCAGTGCGGACACCGGGAACTCGGGCCCGCTGGGCGGGCTCGGCAGCACCCTGCACTCCGTGGTCTCCGGCGTTTCGGCCGGCGGCAACGGCGGCAACTCGGGTGACGGCGGGAACTCGAACAGCAGCAACAACGCCGTCAGCGGGAACTCCGGCAACTCGGGCAACTCCGGTTCCACCGGGCACAACAGCGCCTACGGCGTCTGTGTCCTGGCCCAGTGCAGCACCTCGGTGTCCTCGGGCAACTCCGGGAACACGGGCGCGACCGGTTCGACCGGGAACGCCTCGAACCACAGCACCACCACCGGCGGCAACTCCGGGAACGCCGGCAACGGCGGCTCCGGGACCACGGCGACGTCCGGCAAGAACACCGCCGGCTCGCACTCGTCGCGTGGTGGCGTCCTCGGTGTCCTCGGCTCGGTGACCGGCACCGCCAGGGGCGGCAACGGTGGCAACTCCGGCGACGCCGGGAACGCCACCAGCAGCAACAACGCCGTCAGCGGCAACTCCGGCAACTCGGGTGACTCCGGTTCCACCGGCGGGAACAGCGCCTACGGCCTGTGCCTGCTGGCGCAGTGCTCCACCACGGTGACCTCGGGTGACTCCGGGAACACCGGCGCCACCGGCTCGACCGGCGACGCGACCAACACCAGCACCACCACCGGCGGCAACTCCGGCAACGCGGGCAACGGTGGCGACGCCACCACGGCCGCGTCCGGCCACAACTCCGCCACGAACAACGGTGGACACGGCTGGAACCGTCACGACCAGGGCGGCAACACGGGCGTCCTGGGTGTTGTGACCGGCACCGCCAAGGGCGGCAACGGAGGCAACTCCGGCGACGCCGGCAACGCGAACAGCCACAACAGCGCGGTGACCGGGAACTCCGGCAACTCGGGCGACTCCGGTTCCACCGGCGGCAACACCGCCATCGTGTGGACCGTGGGCGGTCAGGACAACCGCTGGAACCACAGCGGTGGCTGGAACAACGGCGGCTGGAACCACGAGAACGGCACGAAGTCGGCCACCACGGTGACGTCGGGCGACTCGGGTGCCACCGGCGCCACCGGTTCGACCGGTGACGCGGGCAACTGGAGCACCACGACCGGCGGCAACTCGGGCTGGGCGGGCAAAGGTGGCGACGCCACCGTCGTGAGCACCGGCCGGAACTCCGCCGCGAACGGCACCAGCGGTCACGGCTGGGGCTGGAACCGGCACGAGCAGGGCGGCCGCACTAGCGTCCTGGGTGTCGTGACCGGCACCGCCAAGGGCGGTAACGGTGGCAACTCCGGCGACGCCGGGAACGCCACCAGCAAGAACAACGCCGTGACCGGTACGTCCGGCAACTCGGGTGACTCGGGCTCGACCGGCGGCAACACCGCCGTCACGTCGACCCGCGGGCACGAGCAGCAGGGCCGCCACCACGGTGGCTGGAACCACGAGAACAGCACGAAGTCGCACACCGCGGTGACCTCGGGCAACTCGGGTGCCACCGGCGCCACCGGCTCGACCGGTGACGCCTGGAACCACAGCAGCACCACCGGCGGGAACTCCGGCTGGGCGGGCAACGGCGGCGACGCCGACGTCCACGCCTCGGGCTGGAACACCGTCGCGCACACCCCGCACACCGTCTGACGGTTCGCGGAGAACAAGGAGCGGGGCACCGGAGGAATCCGGTGCCCCGCTCTTTGCGCGGAACGTCAGTCGCCAAGCACCAGGCCGTCGACCAGGAGACCGCCGTCGCAGTCGTCTCCGTCGTTCCAGCTGCCGTGGCCGCTGATCTGCAGGCCCAAGCCGTGGTGGTGATGGTGTCCTTCGCCGGAGGACTGCGCGACCGCCGGGGCGGGCGTGGTCGGAGGCGGACGCCGCGCCGGCGGACAGGTCTCCGGCGCCGGACCACGCCTGTGGGTAACACGACGAAGGCCCGGTCACCACGGTGACCGGGCCTTCATACCGAAGTCAGCTGGCCGCGAGGATGGCGACCGGTGGCGTGGTCGGCTGCAGCGATCCGGTGGCAGGTTCGATGGTCACCGCGACTCCGTCGGCGCCGGTGGGCAGGGCGGTCTCGACGGTGCCGTCGGGCCCGACCAGTCCCGCCGATCGCGGTGCGCCCGGTCCGGTCAGCCACACCTCGTAAGCGTGGCCGGCATCCAGCCGCGGGAGTGCTTGCGCGGCGACGAGGACCTTGCCCAGCCGCCGGGAGACCGTGGCCGAGACCGAGCCGCCGCCGGCCGCGGCCGTGCGCGCGGTGGTCGCGTCGGCCGCGGACGTCACCGCGCCGCCGTCGGCCACCGGCACCGGATTGCCGGGGACCGACTGGTCCAGCCCGATGCTGATGCCGCCGACGAGCACGGCCGCCGCCGCGGCGACGGACGCGATCCCGATCAGCGCGCGCTTACGCCACGGGGTGTGCCGCGCCGCGACGGCGGGCCCGGCGTCGACCTGGGGAGGAAGCTGCCGCGTCTGGGAGATCTCAGCGAGCACGCGCCGGCGGAACCTCTCGTCCGGGCCGGCGGCGGCCGCGGTGCCCAGCAGGGCGGCGGTTTCCCGGAAGCCGACGACTTCCTCGGCGCAGACCGGGCATTCGCCGAGGTGCCGGGTGAACGCGGCACGTTCGAGGTCGTCGACCGCGTCGAGGGCGTACGCGCCGGCGAGGATGTGGGCGTCGGCGGTGGTCATCGGTGCACTCCCAGAGCGTCGCGCAGGCGGATCAGTCCGTCCCGCATGCGGGTCTTGACGGTGCCGATCGCGACACCGAGTTTTTCGGAAACCTCCCGGCAGGTGTAGCCCTGGAAGTAGGCGAGCAGGATCGACTCCCGCTGGAGCTCGGTCAGGGCCGCCAGCGCGGCGCGGACCTGCGCGCGGTCGAGGCGGCCCAGCATCGTCTCGGTGACGTCGTCGTAGGGGCGACGCAGGTCCAGCCGGTCGGCCCGGTCCTGCCGGTCGGCCGCGGACTGCTCGGACCGGACCCGGTCGATGGCGCGCCGGTGCGCAATGGTCAGCGCCCAGGTCCGCACCCGCCCGCGCCCGGCGTCGAACGTCGCCGCCTTGCGCCAGATCTCGAGCAGGACCTCCTGGGTGACCTCCTCGGCGTGTGCCCGGGAGCGCAGCACCGCCAGCACGGTGCCGAAGATCGGCCCGGCCAGCTGGTCGTAGAGCACGGCGAAGGCCTGCTCGTCGCCGAGGGCGGTGCGCGCGAGCAGCTGTTCCGGATCCGGCTCGGCGCCGGTGCCGGTGCCGGTGCCGGTGCGGAGCGCGGCTGCGTGAGCGGTCATGGCACCTGTCCTTCCCGGCGGGCGCCGAGTCGCGTGCCGCGCTCAGCGGCGTGTCACGAGGAGTTCGTCCCAGCCGGCCCTCGCGGATTGGTGCGGTGAAGAGAAACCCATCTGGTCACTTACCAGGACGAGCGAGAACTCCTTGTCCACAGTGGATCGAGCAAGCCGCGGTGCCGGTCGCTCCGAACAGGAGGAAACCGATGAGGAGAATGTGATGACCGGCTCGACAGCGGTCTCGTTCGGGCACTACCAACCCGCCCGGACGGTCACCAACGACGAACTCGCGGACCGGCTCGGAACATCCGACGCGTGGATCCGCGACCGGGTGGGCGTGCACAGCCGCCGGATCGCGGCTCCCGGCGAGTCGGTCGCCGACATGGCCACGGCGGCCGCGGAAGCTGCCCTGCGGCGGTCCGGCCGCCGCGCCGCCGACGTCGACCTCGTGCTCGTCGCCACGTGCACCGCCTTCGACCGGATGCCCAACGTCGCCTGCCGGGTCGCCGAGCGGCTGGGGATCACCGCGCCCGGCGCGTTCGACCTCAGCGCCGCGTGCTCGGGCTTCTCCTACGCGCTCGCCGCGGCCGACCACGCCATCCGGGCCGGCGCCGCGACCCGGGCGATCGTGGTCGGCGCCGACAAGATGAGCGACTTCCTCGACTGGACCGACCGCTCGACGTGCGTGATCTTCGGTGACGCCGCCGCGGCAGCCGTCGTCGAACGGGCTCCCGCCGGGATCGGGCCGGTGGTGTGGGGTTCGGATCCGGCGAAGGGCCGCTGCATCACGCTCGAGGCCGCCGGGCCCGGCGTGCTGCCCGCGGTGTTCCGGCAGGAGGGCCAGGCGGTGTTTCGCTGGGCCACCACGGCGCTCGCGCCGATCGCCCGGCAGGCGTGCCGGCGTGCCGGTGTCGAACCGGCCGACCTCGGTGGTGTCGTGACCCATCAGGCGAATGTCCGCATCATCGAAGCGCTGGCCCGCAAGATCGGAGCGACCGGTGCGGTGATCGCGACGGACGTGGCGGAGTCCGGCAACACCTCGGCCGCCAGCATCCCGCTGGCGCTGTCGAAGCTCATCGAGCGCCGGGAAATCGCGGTGGGCGCGCCCGTATTGCTCTTCGGCTTCGGCGCCGGGCTGACGTACGCCGGTCAGGTCATCAGCTGCCCGTGAGATTCTGTTCTTTCACCTGATCCAGTGTGATGGGCCAGCGCGACCAATACTGCGATCGAGTTGCTTCGAACCCCTGGTATGACCGCCACCGAACGCGACGTCCCGGAAGCTCCGTCAGCACCCCCGCGTGCCCGGCTGAGGTTCTTCGCAGCCGCGTTCGTGGGAGTCCTGGCGCTGGCGGCCGCGCTGGCGGCCGGGCACCTGGTGGCCGGGTTCATCAGCGTCAACGCCTCGCCCTACCTCGCGGTGGGCAACGGCGCGATCGATCTCACGCCGGTCGAGCTGAAGGACTTCGCCGTCCGCACCTTCGGCACCTACGACAAACTGGTGCTGCTGGGCAGCATGGCCGTGGTCATGCTGGGTGTCGCCGCGCTCGCGGGAGTCCTCTCGCGCCGCTCGCCCGTCCCCGGCACCGTGCTCATCGCCCTGTTCGGCCTGGTCGGTGCCTTTGCCGTGTTCGAACGCCCCGACCTGACCGCGGTCGCGCTGCTCGCGCCGCTCACCAGCCTAATCGTCGGCATCGCCGTTTTCCTGCTCCTGCACCGGATCGCGCCGCGGGTGTGGCGCGACGCCGACGGCGAGAAGACCGGCACGTCGCGCCGGGCGTTCCTGCTCGGCGGCGCGGGGGTCGTCGTCGGCGCCGGTGCGGCCGGGCTCGGCGGCCAGCTGGTCGGCTCGTCGCGGGACGCGACGGCGTCCAGGGCGGCGGTCGGCAAGCTGATCCCGGCGCGGACCGCGCCGATGATCCCGGCGGACGCGGACTTCGCCAAGCTCGGCACGCCGCCGTTCCTGACGCCGAACGACAAGTTCTACCGCGTGGACACCGCGTTGTCGGTGCCGCAGCTGCGCACCGAAGACTGGAGCCTGCGCCTGCACGGCATGGTCGACCGCGAAATCCGCTACAGCTACAACGACATCCGCAACCGGCCTCTGGTCGAGCGCACGGTCACGATGACCTGCGTGTCCAACGAGGTCGGCGGCGACTACGTGTCGACGTCCAACTTCATCGGCGTCGACCTGGCCGACCTGCTCGCCGAAGCCGGCGTGAAACCGGGGGCGGAGCAGCTGTTCTGCACGAGCGTCGACGGCTGGACGTCGGGTACGCCGGTCGCCGCGGCGGCCGACCGCGACCGCGGCGCGATGCTCGCGATCGGCATGAACGGCGAGCCGCTGCCGCTGGAGCACGGGTTCCCGGCGCGGCTCGTCACGCCCGGGCTGTACGGGTACGTGTCGGCGACGAAGTGGGTGGTGGACATCGAGGTCACGACCTGGGCCGCCCGGCAGGCGTACTGGCTCAAGCGCAGCTGGGCCCGCGAAGCGCCGATCAAGACCGAGTCGCGGTTCGACTCCCACCGCGGGTTCGCCAACGTCCAAAAAGGAAAGGTGCGCGTGGCCGGGGTCGCGTGGGCCCAGCACACCGGGATCGAGAAGGTCGAAGTCCGCGTCGATCAGGGGCCTTGGCAGGAGACCACCTTGTCACGGGAGGTCAACCTGAACACGTGGCGGATGTGGTGGACCGAGGTCGACCTGTCCGCCGGGGTGCACCAGGTCTTCTGCCGCGCCACCGACAAGGCCGGCTACACCCAGACGGACCAGCGCGCGGGCACCGTGCCCGACGGCGCGACAGGGTGGCACAACGTCACCTTCACCGCAGCCTGAGATTTTCTTCCCGATCGACCAATCCGATTCCCGCCGGGCCCCGAATCACGGGCAACAAGAGGTTCTCGCCGCTTCGGCAGCCTCAGCCGTGTAATCAATTGGAGTGAATTCTCGTGCGTAACCTTCGTATTGCCAGTATCGGCCTGACCGCGGCCGCCGCGCTGACCCTCACCGCCTGCGGCAGCAGCGACACCGCTTCGTCGGGCAGCTCCAGCAGCTCGATGGCGCCGTCGTCGTCGATGGCGGCGCCGTCGTCCAGCGCGGCCTCCGCGGACGGCGTGACCACCAACGCCGACGTGTTCGGTCCCGCGTGCAGCCAGCTGCCGCAGGGTTCCGCCCCGGGTTCGCTGGACTCGATGGGCCCGCAGCCGGTCGCCTCGGCCGCCTCGACCAACCCGCTGCTGACCAAGCTGGTGGCCGCGGTCAAGGCCACCAACCTGGTGGACACGCTCAACAGCGCGCCGGCGATCACGGTGTTCGCGCCGGCGGACCCGGCGTTCGCGGCGCTGGGCGACGCGAAGTTCGCCGAGCTGGCGGGCAAGCCGGCCGAGCTGTCGCCGATCCTGCAGTACCACGTCGTGGGCAAGCGCTACGACGCCAAGGGGCTCGCGTCGGCGGGTTCGCTGGACTCGCTCAACGCCGCCGGTGGCCCGCTGAAGATCGAGGGTTCGGGCGAGAACATGACCGTCAACGGCGCGAAGATCCTCTGCGGCAACATCCCCACGAAGAACGCCACGGTCTTCGTGATCGACAAGGTGCTGACCCCCGGCACCAACAAGTAACACCGGCTCGGCCACCGACGGGTGGCCGGCCCCGGACGGCCGCTTCGGGCTCCCCCAGCCTCCTGGAGTCCGAAGTGGCCGTCCTTCGCTGTCCCAGCGGGGACAGCGACCGCAGTCTGGCGGCGGGTAGCAGGACATCCGCCGCCGGGGACGCCGAAGCGGCGGCGTCCGTCGGTCGTCGCCACCGCCGGATCACTCCAGGGTCGTGGCGGCGACCGGCCCTTTTTCGCCGGCACCGGGGATTCACGGCGAGGTTGCGGGAAAGACCCTGATCGGCACGGGCGCCCCGACCACTTTGCCGTCGCTGTCGGCGCGTAAGCCCCACTTGCGGGACAACTGCCGACCAGCCGGAACCCGCTTCGGCCGGATCCCGCACGGCAGGCGCGCACCGGCGGTCCCCGGGGGCAACGTCAACGAATCGGCAATCAGGGTCCGCACCTGACGCAGATCCGGAAATCCGCTCACCGTGACCCGGATTTCGGCAGCTCCGGCGATCCGGTGGGTAAGCCGCGCCAATTCCTCACCGGTTGCGACTCACAATGGACTTTCCAGCTCACTCAGGAGTGTTTCGTGACGAAGGTTCGTGGCGCCGGTATCGGCCTGGCCGCGGCCACTGTGCTCACGCTCACCGCGTGCGGCGGCCATGACACCGTTTCCCCGGGTGGGCCCGGCAGGGCGATGCCGCCGGCGCCGAGCATTGCCGGGACGACCGGGACCCCGGACGGCGTGACGACCAACGCCGACGTGTTCGGACCGGCCTGCTCGCGGCTGCCGCGGGGGCCCGCGCCCGGTTCGCTGGACTCGATGAGCCCGCAGACGGTCGTTTCGGCTGCCGCGACCAACCCGCTCCTGACGAAGCTGGTCGCCGCGGTGAAAGCGGCCCATCTGGGCGACACCCTCGAGAGCGAGCCCGCGATCACCGTGTTCGCGCCCGCCGATCCGGCGTTCGCTGCGCTGGGAGACGTGAAGTTCGCCGAGCTGGCGCCGATTCTGCAGTACCACGTCGTCGGCAAGCGCTACGACGCCAAGGGTCTCGCGACCGCGGGTTCGGTCGACACCGCAGCCGGCCCGCTGACGATCGAAGGGGTGGGCGAGAGCATGACGGTCAACGGCGCGAAGATCCTGTGCGGCAACATCCCCACCAAGAACGCCACGGTCTTCGTGATCGACAGGGTCCTGACCCCCGGCGCCATCGGGTAGCGGAGGTTTCCGGGCCGAGCGCCGTTCCCTTGCGGATGGCCCGGAACGCGAGAACGGCCGCCGCGGTTCCTCGATCACGGGAACCGCGGCGGCCGCCGGCCCCTGGCGGCGCCGAACGCGGCGGCGTCCCCAGGTCGCCCTGTCGCCTAGTGAAGCAGGTGGAAGTCGTTGCCGGAGCCGATGGTCAGGTGGCTCAGGTCGGCGCCGATGTTCCCGCTCAGCGCGCCTTCGCCGATGTTGCCGACGACGTCGTGGACGTTGCCGCTGCCCGAGGCGATGTCGCCGACGTGGTTGGTCACGTCGCCGAGGTGGTTGGTGACGTCGCCGACGGTCGCGTTGTGCGAGACGTCGCCCAGGTGCACGGTCGCCTGGCTCACGACGTCGCCGACGGTGTGCTCGATGCCGGTGTTCGCGCCGAGGTTGCCGGTGAGGTCACCGATCGTCGAGCCGACGCCCTGGGCGTTGCCGACCGTCGAAGTGAGACCGGAGAGGTCCTGGACACCCGAGGTCAGGTTCCCGCCGTCGAGGGCGCCGGTGACGTCGCCGCCCGTGACGTGCCCGGTGACGTCGCCGAGGGTTCCGGTGACGGCGGTGACCGGGTCGGCCTGGCCGCCACCGATGTGGTCGATGCTGCCGGCCAGGTCGCCCGCCGCGGTGAACGGGTCGGCGATGTTCTGGGTCAGGGCGGTCATGCCGCTGACCGCGCCCAGCACGTTGTTCTCGGAGCCGGCGTCGCTCAGGGAGAGGTTCTGGGTGAGGGCCTTGAGCTGCTCGATCGCGCCGGCCTGGCCGGTGGTGAGCGAGTCGAGGTTCAGGCCGTTCTCGCCGCCGAGGTTGCCGACCGGGGCGAAGTCGAGGACGAGCGGGAGGATGTCGTGCAGGTCGGCGCCGGAGATGTCGCCGAGGCCCGCGCCGTCGAGCGTGCCCTGCGGGTCGTTGCCGAAAGCACTGCGGGCGGAGGAGTCGTTGAGCAGGTTGAGCGTGAATTCGTACAGCGACTGCGCGGGGTTCATCGACCAGGCTCTCTCTGGGGAACGGGTGGCGTCGCGACCTCGGGGATCACCGACCGCACCGACGCTAGGGCGTCGGCCGGCCCGCGGACATCGGGTGTGACGCCTATCGGTGATCTTCGTAATCCCTGGGGGGGTCCTATGACCCATTAGGGGGTAACTCGTTCGCGTGACGCGGGTCTCATTCGAAAACCGGGGGCCGGGCCGCCCATCTGCTTCGGTTCGCAGGCACGAATCCCCTGCGGGTGGCCATTCCATGGCGCCGTGACGGGAGGTGTCGTGGAGGAGCTGCTGTCGGCCCGGTTGCGAGAGGTGCTGGCCGGGATCGACGCTCGTCCGGGTGACCCGGTGAGACTGGTCCTGACCGGTGCGCATGGGCACGGCAAGTCGACGGTCCTGAACGCGATCGGCCGGCGGTACCGCGCGGCCGGCGTCGCGGTGATCGGCAGGGACGACCTCGCCACGGCTGTGCCGGCCTCGGATTCGGCGGTGCTGCTCGACGACGCCGAGACGCTGACCGGCGAAGCCCGCGCGGCTCTGCTCAGGCTCGCGGAGAGCGCGTCCCGGCTGGTGCTCACCCACACGCCGGGAGTGGCTGGGCCGGTCGTCCCCGTGCCGGCCGGGGTGCCGGCCCAGTACCTGCGCTTGGCACCGTGGAGCCCGGGCGACGTCGTCCGGTTTTCCGGCGACGTGCTCGGGCGGCCGCTTACCTGGGAGCGGGCGGTGACGCTGCAACGGGCCACGAGCGGGGTCCCGCGACTGGTGACGCGGTGCTTGCGGGTCGCCGCCGTCGAGGAACTGATCGACCAGCTGCGGACCGAGCTGGACGGCCTGGGCGAACCGGGGCTCACCTACCTCGTCGCGGCCGAGGCCGGTGGCCGGGGCGATTTGGAACTGCTCGCGGTCGCCCTGGACCGGTCCCGCGATGAGGTGTCCGCCGTGGTCGAGCAGGTCCGGGTAGCCGGCCTGCTGGCCGCCGACGGTGCGGTGCCGCCGGTCGTGGCGCGCGCGGTGCGCGAGCACACCGGTGCCGATCGCCGGTTGACCGTGCTGGTGCGGATGCTGGAAGTCCAGCTGGCCGCCGGGCGGCCGGTGCTGGCCATCGCGCAGGCGCTGTTGCGGCTCGATGCGGCCGGGGGTCTCGTGCGCGCCGGTTTCGAGACGGCTGCCGCCGAAGCCGTCGCCGAGGACCCCGCGCTCGCCTACGACCTCTACGCCGCCGCGGCCCACGCCGGCAGCTCGCGGATCCGCCTGGCGCCGGACTGGGCGCGCGCGGCGATGCTGAGCGGGCGGCTCGACACGGCGCTGCGGCTCGGCGACGAACTGCTGAGCACCGCCGAGCCGCACGCCCGGACACAGGGAGCGCTCGTCGCCGGCACGGTGATCGCCCGCCGCGGCGACCTCGCCCGCGGCGCGGAGCTGCTGCGCTGGTCCGCCGATCCCGGAGCGGCCCGGCTGGCGAACCTGGCCGCGATCGCGCTCGGGGAGACCGTCGACGGCGCGCTCGAGGCGACGCCCGACCCGGCTGCTGCCTACGGTCACGTCGCCGCGCAGCTGCTCGACGGCATCCGGGACTCGGTGGCCGGCCGGGCGGAAGCCGCCCTCGCGACGTTGCTGGGCGCGGCCGATTCGGCAGCGGCCACCGGGACCGGGCGCCTCCTGCCGGACTCACCCGCGGTGCTCACGGCGCTGGTCGCACTGCACACGGCCGAGTTCGACCTCGCCCGTGGTGTGCTCGATCGGGCCGCCGGAGGAGAGCGGCACGTGCTGCTGCTCGGCTGGACGGCGATGCTGCAGGGCGACCTCGCCACCGCGGAAGCCCACCGAACCGCGGTGCACCGGCCCGGGGTCCGCCTCGCGCCGCGCGACGAGCTGTTCCTGCACGGGCTGGAGCTGGGACTGGCTCGCCGCGGCGGGACGCCCGAGGCCGTGCGAGAGCGCTGGGGAGCAGCGTACGAAGCGGTGATGCGGCAACCGGTCGACCTGTTCGCCCTGCTGCCGCTGGGAGAGGTACTCGTGGCCGCGGCGCGGATCGAGGAGGGCTACCGGGTGAGCATGCACCGGGACCGCGCCTTCACCTTGCTCGATCGCCACGGCTCCCCGGTGCTGTGGTCGGCGTGGCTGCACTGGGCCGCGTTCCACGCGGCGATCGTTTCCGGCGACGCCGACACCGCGCGGGAGGCGTTGCACCCGTTGGCCGCGACCGCTGCTTCCGGGCGGCTCGCGCAGGCTTTCGCCGCCGCCGGCGCGCAGTGGCTGGCCGTCCTCGGCGGCTCGGTCGAGGTCGAGGCGGTCCTGGCCGCCGCGGAGCTGCTCAACCGCGCCGGGCTGCGGTGGGACGCGGCCAGGCTGGCCGGCCAGGCGGCTGTCCGCGCGACCGACCGTGCGGACATGGTCACGCTCTTGCGCGCGGCGAAGCAGTTCCCGGCGAGCTCGGCCGTGACCGCGCCCGCCTCGTCGGCAGCCGGCGAACCGCCGGTTCTGACCTCGCGCGAGCGGGACATCGGGCGGCTGTTCGTCGCCGGGCACACCTACAAGGAGATCGGCGAACGGCTGCACATCTCCGGCAAGACCGTCGAACACCACATGGCCCGCATCCGCGCCAAGCTCGGCGTCTCCGACCGCCGCACCCTCGCGACGTTGCTGGGCGGCATGCTGGGCGATGCGAGCTGAGGCTCATTCACCGCGTGAGCCCGTTCGCGGAGCCCGGCGGCAAGACCGGCGACGGTCAGCAGGTCGACGAACCCGCCGCCGTACTCGACCAGGCGGGGGCGGCGGGCGCCGGCCAGGCGGAAGCGGAGGTGAACCCGGGTGCCGCCGTTCTCGGGGGTGAGGTGGATGGCCCAGCTGATCTCGATCCGGCCGCGGGTCGACGATTTCAAAGGTGGCGTTGCGGCCGCCCAGAATTGGGGTGCCCGTCGATCGCCCGGGAACCCGGACCGCGGTGTTCGCGTTGCTCTGCTCCCTTGGACTCGAACCGAGAGCCCTCCGGGCATGGAGTCGACCTCAATCTGAATCCACCTTGCGCGGCCGCCCACCGCCGGCGCCTTGGCCGGGACGTGCAGCGGCCCACTGCTCGATTTCCGCCTTCCGGCCAGGAGCCCAACCAGGCGTCCGGCCGATGACGACGTCGGGCTCCGGGAAAGGGTGAGAGCCTGCGTAGCGGGAACGCCAGTTCGCCACGGCGCGGTGGCCGACGTCGAACCACGACGCGATCTCGACCATGTCGACGTAGCGGAAGGTCGTGCCCGGCGGTGCGGCCGGGCCGTCCGAGTACTCCACCGGGCGAAATTAGCAGGAACAACCAGGTGGAGCCGGGATTCGACGGGCTTGGCGCGTCGGCACAGGTCAGAGCCGTCGAAGAAAGGCGAGCGCTTGGATCCCCGGCTTCAGGCTGTCGATCTGCTCTAGAAACGTCGCTCGCCGACGCAACGCTTCGTCAGGCCAATTCGGATGGGCCAGGACGTCACCGACGTACAGGACCACGCGTGGTCCGAGGCCCCAGAGCAGGCTGTTGACCGCGGCGCAGGCAACGGCGAGTTCGT
Source organism: Amycolatopsis sp. cmx-4-83 (assembly GCF_046548815.1). Lineage (NCBI taxonomy): Bacteria > Bacillati > Actinomycetota > Actinomycetes > Pseudonocardiales > Pseudonocardiaceae > Amycolatopsis > Amycolatopsis sp. cmx-4-83. The sequence continues at coordinate 304,252 of NZ_JAEBEF010000010.1, forward strand.
CGACGTCCGCACCGAACCAGAGCATTTCAGCCGGATCAAGGCCGCGGTTGCAAACGATCGTTGCGGCGGTGCGGAAGATCCCGCCGGTGCCGACGGTGTCGTCGCAGAACGACTGCCCGGCCTTGAGGTCGCCGCGTGCGACCGCGGTCAACGCACGTGCGACGTCGCCGGGCGTGTACATCTGCGCGTTGACCTTCATGGCATTTCGCGACCGGAGTGCGCCCAGCAATGGACCCAACAGGTCGCAGTCGAACCGGCGTTCGGTGGCGGTCAGGTCCAGCTGACCGGCCTCCAGCGCAGCGTCGGCAACGTGCTTGATCCGCTGGCGCGCAGGTTCACTCAGCTCCGCGAACAACCAGCCGAGCAGCGGGCGGACCCACAGTGCCAGGTCCGGACGACGCGCCAGTGAGGTGCCCCAGATCCGGCGAGCGTCGTCGATGAACCCGGCCGGTGACGCTGAGCGGACCTTTTCAGCCGGTCCGCCGGCTCCCTCGACAAGTCCTGCCAGGGCGATCGTCGCAACGATGCCCAACGGCACTTCGGCTTGATCAGGCCCACCGCCCTTGTGCCAGGCCGTAGCGACCTGGACAGCGACTTTCAAAGCGTGCACCTCAAATTGATCGGCCCGCGTTTCGCCGGCTCGCCGGACCGGTACTTCCCTCGCGCCATGCCGGATACCTCCCCGCCATTCCTTGTTGACTAAGTACTCAATGTTTGCCTACCGTAAACCTAGAGCACAAAGTTCACAACGTTCTGACGGGAGGTTCTGATGTCTCCGCGATCGACTGACTGGTCCCCGCCGTCACCTCGCCAGTTGCCCGCGCTGCGCGAGCACCTGGCCGGATACGTGACGACCTGGCCGGCGCGCCTCTTCGTCGCGGATGCGCTGCGCCGCGGACGCGGGACGCTCCGGCCGATGGCCAGCCCAGAGGTCGGAGCCGGTCTCCTGCTGGAGGACGAACACCGGCGGTTGAGCGAGGCGGAGCTGTTCTACGTGACCGCCGACATCACCCGGCTGGTGCGCCAAGCCGCACCAAGCCTCCGAAACAAGTGGGACATTCAGCCACACGATCTTCCGGCCCCGACAGGCTTCATGCTTTTCGCCGAGCCGATGGCTGAGTACGTGCGCGAAGACGGAAAGCGCATCGACGTCGTCGCGGTGTCGTGGGGCGGGACCGAGCTGGTCACTTCAGGCACCGGTGGGCTGTGGGTGACGTTCTGGACCGTCACCGACTTCGCGGCCATCAGGCGCCTGGCGCGCGCCGCAGGGGCGAGCGCGGCCGAGGCGGAGTTGACAGCCCATCAGCAGAACGCGGAATTGACCTGGGACAACGAGCTCTACCTGCCGTGGGGATCCACTTCCGTCACCATTGCGCCCGGCGAGGGCGGCCGGGTGATCGACCCGACTTCCATCGCGGCCGCGGAGACGACGCTCGGCTGGCTGCAGACCGTGCACGCCGGTTGGATCTTCAGCACCCCGAACACCCTGACCGAAACCACCGAGGAGCACCTACCGCGAACACAGCGCATCCGCGCCGAGCGGGCCGGACACCGCGCCTCACCCGTAAGAGTGGTCTCCATCAGCCGGAAATCTTCGCCGAGGTCTGTTCGTCGAGGCGAGCCGACCGGCCGGAAGGTCAGCGTCCAGTTCCCGGTCGCGCCGTTCTTCCGGCGGCAGGCCTACGGGCCAGGCCATCAGCTTCGGAAGCTGATCCCGATAGCGGGCCATTGGCGTGGCCCGCTGGACGCCCCGGTACGCATCACGCAGAAAGTCAACGTCGTCGACACCGCGCCGACACCAGGTTCCGAATGAACCACCAGGTCAGCTTGCCCCGAACTCGCCGACGGGCCATCGGACACCCCACGTACCGCTGATGCGCAAGTCCGCTCTGGCGGCATCGGCGAAAGCGGTCACCGCACGCCGCAGCTCCCGGCGCCCGGACTCGTCGTCGACGCGGAAGTCTTCGTGGACTCGCCCACCGAAGGCGGGCCGGCTGCTCGCGTGGATGTCCCGCGTGATCTCGACCCGGGCTCGCGCGGCCGCGAGCAGTCGATCGAGCGTTGCATTCAGCTCTTCACCGCAGAAGAACGCGGTCCGGAGAACGGCGTCTTCGACCGCAGCCGAGAGCGAGGCCGGATCGACGGCATCGCGACCGTTCCAGATCGGCAGGTCGTGGAGCCGGTAAGACGCCGCCACCACCTCGGGGAACAGCACGCTCTTGCGCTGGACAACGACGTAGCGATCGGCGCCGTCGTCCGGCCCGATACCTGTCGTCATGGGAGGTCGTACCCCAGGATGTCCGCTACATCCTGCACGAAGTCGTCGCCGTCGACGCCGGGATCGCGGTCCTGGACATCCCATGCCGCATCGCCGAGCGCGTCCCCGCCGTCCGAAAACGCGCTCGCGACGAGGTCGACCAGCTCCCGGGCTTCCGGGCCGTCAAGGTCGAACCGCTTCGCCGCGGAGACCGCCGCCTGGTCGAGTTCGTGATCGGAGTACTCGTTCATCATCGGCTCCTTGACTCGGCCGGATTCCGGACGAACGAGTCACGTCGCCGCGACACCAAGATGATTCACCTTCCCGGCCGGCGAGCCTCCAGCGCGAGCCGAACCTCGGCACCTCGGAACGCCGAGGCCTCCCCGGCCGCTGCCGGGCGGAAGTGCCAAGCCGGGTGGTTCGAGCACGCCAGCGACCGCCGGCACCGGCACTGCTCGACCCGCCACCAGCCAATGTGCAGGATGCGCAACCGCACCCGCAGCCCGGCGATGGTTCGCTCGCCGAGCACAGCACGGATCCGGGACGCGACTTCGGCCGGCGTCGAGCCGTGCACCAGAAAATGGCCATGGGCTTCGAGATGGCCGGCGACCCACTCGACGTCCGCGACTTGCTGCATCGCCACCACCACCCGGCTCGTAATCGACTCACCGGAGACACGCTCGCGAGGACATCGGCCGATACAACCCGGTCGATCAGTCGTGATCGAGGGCCTCGACTTCGGCACGCCGCTCGGCCGCGAGCGTGGTCATCCAGGTGTCGAAGTCCTGCAGCCGGGCAAGCCGATGGGCCCGGGCGGGTTCGATTCGCGCATGCTGGCCGCTTGCCAGGGCCAACGACAGAACTTCGCCGTCAAGCCGCGCGCCGACGACGTGAAGCGCGCGCCGGCGAACGGCCTCGACGTCGAAACCCGGGAGACCAGTCTGCAACGCCGCGGGCACCACGAGCGGACGGATCCAGATCACCTCAGGGTCGTCCCGGTCACGACGGACGTGCCGCGCCAGGGCACTGCGGAAGACTTCTCGGTCGCCCTCGAGAACCACAAGCTCGGCTCCCGGCAGGTCCTCACCGGGGTCTTGCCCGCGCCCCGAAAGCAGATTCGTGAACGCGTTCCAGCATTCGTGATTCACAGCGTCACGACCTCCTCGATCGGTCTTCCGGCGATGGTGGTGACGCCCTTGGCTCTCAAAAGCGTCTTGATCTCATTGCGCTGGGAAGCGTTCCTGCAGAGGATGCGGCTGGGACCTTCCCTCCCGAGCAGGTGGATGCCGTCGCCGAACATGACCTCGTTGCCGGCGCTGGAAAACTTCGCGATCTTGAACGGATCACGTGTCGACGGCGACTTGCCGTATTCACCGGCTTTCGCCGGGTTGATCACACCGAAGGTGTCGGCGTTCGCACCGTAGTAGTCGGCACGGGCGAGCAATCGCTCCGGCTGGTCCCAGACCAAGGTGGTCGAATGCTCGAGCGACGCGCTCTGCCTCAAGCGCAAGAAGACCGAGGTCGCACCGCCGGTGAGCTTGTCCGCGTGTTCACTCTTCCCGATGCCTGTTGCCGTCCCCATCGTCGTGCGGCGCTCGGTCGACGCCAGAACGCCGGTGGCGAGCATCGCCTTCAACCCGGCGAAAGACGTCGAGTGTGTCAGCGATCGACCGGCGATCGCCGCTTTGAGCTTGTCGTTGGCGTTCCCTACATCAAAGCGGGTCCAGGCAAGCCAGCCGGCAGAGCGGCGAGGTGCCGGGTCGTAGCCGCGGCTCGTTGCGAGCGCGGCGCCGTCGGCGAAGCCGGTGGCTTTGGCTACCGCGTCGCGCAAGACCCGCACCTTCGCCGGCAGCGCGCGGGTGTGCGCTTCGAGCTGGATGTCCTTGGCGAACTTGGCCACCTGCAGGTCACTCATGCCGACTGCTTCGTGGGCGCGTTCGTGGAAGATTTCCTGTCGGACCATTTCCTCCAGATGATCCCCGGTCACTTGGGCGGCCACGACCTCGGAGTGCTTGCCCAAGCCCTGGGCGGTGACGTTGGCGACGAGGTAGCTGTGCTCGCCTTCGTCGCGGGTCATCGGCCGGTTGGCCAGGTTCAGCTGTCCGAGCCGGCGAACGACTTCCGGGCCTTGGCCTTCGCCGGCGGGAGCGATGATCTCGAGCCGGCCGCGCAGGCTGTACTCGGTGTTCGCCGGGTCGTTGACGCCGTAGGGACGGTAGACGGCCTGATAGCCCTCGCCGAGATCGATGGCGTACTCCTTGCCGAGCACATCGGTGGAGCGCGCGCCGGTCCAGCTGGCCTGTCCGGTGGCATCGTCCAGTGCCGGCTTGATGCGTGTCGCGTCGCGCAACACTGCGACCGCAGCCCCGCCGCAAGCCTCCGACGGCATCGCCGGGACCATGACGGTGACCATCGCGGTGCCGTCGTGCAGGAACGGTTTGGCGTGCTCGACCTGGGTGCCGGCTGCGACGGCTTGCTGAATGGCTTGAAGCAGGCCAGCGTAGTGATCGAGCATCGCCTGTTCGATCGGCGACGCGTCACCGATGTCTTCCGCGAGTTCCTTGATGACAGTCTCCGCGGCGGCGATCTTCTTCGCGGTCGTCTCGGGCACCTGACCCCCGGCGGCCAGGGTGCCATTCGCGATGTGGTGGTTGACGCTCTTGGCCGCGGTGATGATCTTCTCGGCGGCGTTGTGCTGCTCGTCGGCCGGCAGCCGGCCGGTGACCTGCTGCTCGACTTGCGTCGGCACCATCTCCGGGTTGATGGTGAGCGCTTCGAGCAATTTGGGCTCGGCGTCCTCGTCGACACGGGCGTGCAGCACGGTCCGAGGGCCCTGATCGCTGACGTAGCTGACCAGCGTGGCGGTCGAGGCGAGCAGGTCGGCGCCACCCACGAGGACGGGCTCGCCGTACGCGTGCCCGACGTCCGGCGTCAGCGGGATCGGTGTGACCGGGAACTGGCCCGGCTCGACCGGTGCCGGTTCTTCGGTGACCAGCGACAACGGCTCGACGGGGGCAACCGGCTCTTCGGCCTCGCCGGGTTCGCCACCGCCCGCGGGAACGATGGCGTACGGGGTGTGCGTGGTCTTGGCGTTGGTGCCCATCAGCCCTTGCCGAGGTGCTGCAGCGCCGCGGCAGAGGCGATCTTCAGGTCTTTGGTGAAAAAGCCGACGAAGTCACGCCTCAAGTTCTTCTTGCGCTCGACGGCGTGGTCGAGGAACGCCTCGGCGATCTGCCTGGTGGTCACAGCGGACTCGGCGACGCCGTGGGCCTTCGCCGCGCGAGTACGCATCGGCGCGATCCAAGTGAGGTTCTGCGCTGCACCGGCGTGGGCGACTGTGTGCAAGGTGGCTCGCCATTCGGCGTCGGGGACGGCTTCGAGCCGGCGGATGACCGAGTGCGCAGCCGCGGGGTTCACCTGCACGCCTTGCCCGAGCTGGCCGGAGAGGTGCGCGTCGTAGACCTTCTGGTAGACCGCCGTCGGGCCTGGCCGGTAACCGAGGCCGAGCTTGTCACTGCCGAAGAACTTGAACGCCTGGCCTTGGTCGATGGGTACGAGGCCGCCGGTCTTCGTGCGCAGGACGTTGTCGGCGTAGGCGTCGTGGTTCCCCAGTGCCCAGCTGGTGACGTGGAGTCGCACGATTTCGTCCACATCGGCCTGCGACCAGCTCGATGCGGTCCCCGAAATCGGCTTCGCTCCCGCGACCAAGGGCTGCACGCTGACCGGCTGGCCGTCGACTTGGGTGGCGTAGACCGGGACGGCCGGAAGCCCGGCGCGGGCGGCGAGCCGGGAAGCCGCTGCCTCGGTCTGGGTGATGGCTCCTCCGTGAGGGTCCCCTTCGCGTTTCGCCATCCAGGTCGCGCCGTCGGGTCCGGTGTGGAGGGTCTTCGGGTGGATGCCCCCGAGGTTCGCCGGCATGCCCGGTCCGAAATCCCAGGCCGCAACCGTGGCAGCGTCCATTGGCTTGGGAACGGCAGCGTGGGCGGCCTGGGCTTGCTGCAGAGCAGCGACGAGCTGAGCGTGCTGCCGCCCGAACCGGCTGGCCGGCTTGGCGTTCCAAGACGGACCTTTCGACACGGCCGGCTTGGGCGCAAGCTCGTTCTGGTCGGTGCTGACCGCCGCAGCGGACGCACTGAGGTGGCCTTGCAAGAGCTTGCCGAGCTTGGACTTGGTCGCCTTGGCGGCTTCCGCCGTGGTGGCGATCCCCGTGTCGCTGACGAACTTCCGCAGATCGCTGATCTTCTGGTCGTCGGCCCAGGCGAGCACCTTCGCTTGTCCTGCGTACATCACAGCCTCGTTGAGCGGGGCGACGGCGAAGGGTTCCCACGACCCGGCGGTGGTGTGGACCTCGGCGATCGCTTTCAGTTCCTGGGTCAACGCTCCGGCGTTCGACGTGACGATCAGACCGTTGGCGAGCGCGGCGCTGACGTTGGCGGCGCACGTGGCCGAGTTGGCCAGCAAGGCGGTCCGTTCGGCGACGGTCTCGGCGATGTCCTGGCGCTCGGCGGCCGGCGTCGACGCGCGAAGGAGTTGAAGCACCTGGTGCGTGCTGAGCGTCTGCAACTGCGCGTCGGTGATCTGTCCCTGCTGCTTCGCCGCGATCACGGCATTGCCCAGCTGAGCCGCGGTGACGGCGCCGAGGAGCTCGTCGACGTGGTGACGAGCCGCCGCAGTGGCAGTGCCGTAGTCGGCACCCGGCTCGGTGTTCTGGGCGGTGGCGATCCGGTTCTCCCAGTGGATCAGGTGCGCGATCTCCCCGGGTTCCGCGTCCGTACCGTGCTGGGCGACCAGAGTGGCTGCGTCGTCGAAGTGGGCTTGTACTTCAGCGAGGTCGGCTTCGGTCGCCGGCCAGCTGTCAAACCCGTCCGGCAACGCAGTGGCGGTCGTCGCGAGATCCCATTGCCCGAGGACCTTCCCGTTGATCGCTTGGCCGGCGCACAGGGCGTCGTGCCGCGCCTGCGCGAGAGCTTGGATCTTCTTCTTCGCTTCCGCAGGCACGGCCGGATCGAGCCACACGGCCAGTGGGTGTGGCGCCTGCCCGGTGAACCCGACCAGCGCGGGGTTCTCGAACCCGGTGGCCGCGGCGACCGCCTGAAGCTCATCGGAGGTGAGACCGGCCAAGTACTCGGCGCTGAGCAACTGCAGTTGCTGCTGGTACGGCTCCGCTGCGATGTCGGGAAGCTGGTTCTCGGCGGCAAGCGCCGTCGCGACGGCAGCCGAGAACACCCCGTAGCCTTCGACCGGATCGTCCGGCAGGTCTATCGCCGGCGGCCCGTACGGATCGTCCGGATCGACGCCGCCGGCCACGATGCCCGCGACGAACTTGAGGTCTTCCTCCGCGGCGTTGGCCGGTTCCTCGGCGTGTGCACAGACAGCGGCCAGGTGCTGCACGAGCGCGTCGTTCGCCGACGCGACGTCCTGGGAGACACCGGTCGGTGCGATGGCGTAGGCGGCGTGGCCCGCTTTGACGTTGGTCCCCATGGCCGCCTCCGGTCAGCGTGCCGATCCGAGAACGTCGTCGACCTGCGCGCGCACCGCGTCGGCGAGCACCCCACCGGTCGCGAACGGATCCACGCCAACCGCGGGAGCGATCACCGACTCGACCCATTCCGGTATCCGCTCGGGCAGTTCGCCGGCGTCTGCACCGGTCAGACGTCCTCGCCAGATCCGGGCGGCCACGTGCTCACGCGGAATCCACTCGACGAAGAACTCGGGTACGTCGGTGTCAAAGCCGAGAACACCGACCGGCGTGCTCGCCACCCCGTAGGTCGATGACCAGCCCAGCAGCACCCAAATCTGACGCGCCATCACGCGTCTCCCCCGCTCGTGACGGTGCCGTGCGGCAGCAGCGACGCCATGAACCGGACGGAGTGTGCGAAGGCGTCAGGGATTCGAGCATGGACGTCTTGGCGCCCCGCCGCGGTCATCACCGCCCCGTGCAGCGCGTACTGGGCCGGGTTCTGGCTGATCACGACGAGGCGGGCGCCGAACAGGTCGAGTGCGGTCTCGATGCGATCCCGCCGGGACAGGCCGTTGAGGATCACGACGAGGTTCGGTGGCAGGTTTTCGGCCAGCCAGGACAAGCCGGGCAGCGACCAGCTTTGCCAATTGCCGGTCTCCCGGACAGTCTGGACGTTCACCGCGACCGCGGCCGGCTCGGTTTCGATGGCCCAGCCGGCCAGGCGGCGCAGGTCTTCGAGGCGGTACCAGTAAAGGTTCGGCACGGCCGGGATCCCGGCCGCGGCGAACTCGGCGGCGACGATCAGCGAGCGGCGCATGTTGATCAGATGCTCGGCGCGGGGCCAGTTGCCGTAGATCGAGTAGTTCGGCGCCAGCACGAGCCCGAACCGCAGGGCGGCGATCCGGGTGATCAGCTCGTCGCGGTGCCGGGCGGTCCAGAACGCTTCGACGAGCGGGTCTTCGCCGTATCCGCTGAGGACGGTCAGCGTCGTGTCCGGCACCTCGATGATCTCAGCGGCGGTACGGCCGTCGGTCCAGCGCGGGTAAAGCGAGTGGATACGGGGAGAAAAGACCCGCCGCAGCCCGACGGCGTACGCCGGCCACCGCACCACCGCGTCGAGGTCGGCCACGCTGGAGCCGTCTATCTGCGGGATGAACGCCGGCAGCGAGGGCAACGGCGCGCCGACGGCAAGGTCGTCGAACTCGAGGGTTCCGCCGACGTCACGCATCCAAGCGTCGATGTCGGTGCGGGAGCCACAGCGGATCGGGCACGACCGGCAGTCCGTGCGGGCGCAGCCGCAGTAGGCGCAGTCGGAGTTGCAGCCGGAGCACAACGGCGCGATGGCGATTTCCTCTTCGGCGTCGACGTACCAGGGGCAGCGCCGGCAATCGCAGCGCGCCGCCGGCGCGCCGGGCATGCCGAGGAAGGCACTCATGCGACTGCTCCCTTGTGGACGACGTCGCCGAGCTGATCCAGCAACAGCGCGACCGAGCCGCGGTCGTGGTCCCCGAGCTCGGCACCCTGGACGAGGGCCAGCAGCAACTGACGCAGGGCGGCGAGGGTGCGCTCGACGAGCCGGGGGTCAACGCCGGCGACTTGCGCTTCGGGCTTCGCGCGGAGCTTGTCGGCGCGGGCAGCGTCGGCTTGCTCCTGGACACGCTCGGCTTCGTCCAGCGCTTGCTCCGGGCTCAGCTCGGTGTCGGCCGTAGCAGCGGCAAGCGCGGAGGGCAGCAGCCGGGTGCGGCCGGTGTCCTTCACCGCAGCCCAGATGTCCTGGGCGGCTTGCTCCCGGCCGCGGCGCAGCTCGACGAACCGGATGCGGGTGTGCAGGGACACCTTGGCCTCGTCCATCTCCTCCGCGACGTCGCGGGGCATCTCGGCGAAAGCGCGCACCAGCTCCCGGGCCTTGCGCGGGCTCAGCTGCAGGCCGAGCCGGGTCAGCACTTCCGCCCACGGCGCGGCGCAGCGGTTGTCGTTCCCGCGGATCCGCTCCATCGCGGTGAAGCGGGCGATCGGGTCGTCGATCGCGTAGACCTCGGCCGGAACGGCGTGGCCGCCGGCGAGGAGCTTGCCCAGCAGGACAGCGCAGCGGTCGAGCACCAGAGCAGCGGCGAGCTCACCGGGCCGCAGGCTCTCGCGGGCGAGGTTCTCGACCAGCTGCCAGATCCGCCGTTCCTCGTCCGACAGCGGGCCCGGGCACACGACCGCGGGCAGCGAAGCGAAGTGCGGGTTGTCCGGCCGGTTGACCGCGCCCCAACGGCACGCGCGCAGCCGCCGCTCGCCCGCGGCCAGCTTCATCGCCGGGTGAGTCCCGTCGCCGGGGTCGATCTCCTCGACCAGCACCGGCTGCAGCACGCCGACGCTCGCGATCGAGGAAATCAGGTCGGCGAGGTCGGCCGGTGTGGTGGCGTCACCGGGCAGCCGGCCCTGCAGTTCGGTGAACGGCGTGCCCTCGCCGCGCAGCGGCAACAGCGCGAACCGGCGCTGCCGCAACCGCGGCGACAGCCCGAACTGCGCCACGACCTCGATCGGTTCTTCGGTCATGAGAGCCTGCCGAACACCGTGACGTGCCGCGGATCGCCCAGTAGCGGCATCGCGACCGGCTCCAGCGGTCCATCCGCTCGCAGTCTCGGGAGCGTCGTCGCGATCATGTCGACCCGGCCCGCGGCCGCGATCACCGCCGGCATGGCGTCGGCGTGCGCCCGCAGGTCGGCCAGCCGGCGTTCGAGCAGGTGCTCCTTCGCTCCGGAAAGGACGATGAGGAGCCGCGGGAAGCGGGGGTAACGCTGTCGCCAGAGCGGACGGCCACCGGCTTCGGCCGGCGCGTGGTCGTGGTAGCGGATGTAGCCGCTGAGCTTGCGCGCCAGCCGCGCGACCGGCATCGTCGCCCGGTCCAGCTCGACGAACAGCGTGCGCTGGGACCGACGGCCGGCTTCCTCGAGCACGTAATGCAGGACCGCGTCGGCGATCACGACGCCACGCCGTTCCCCGGTCCGGTTCTGGAACGGGTGAGCGACCTCCGGAGTCCACGACAGCGGACCGCATTCGTCGCCGCGCCGCCGAGCGCATTCGACGAAAGCGAGACCGGTCTCGACGACGTCGAGCGTGTGCTCCTGCAGCAGATGAGCCACGGTCGCGCTGGGGAGGCGGTACGCGCGTGCGTCGACGCCGCCCGCGGCCTCGACGACCTCCGCGCCGGCGGACGTCACGTGCCAGGTGCGGGGCCGGTGCTCCCGGGTGATCCGGTCGGCCAGGCCCGCGCTTCGGAGGCCGGCGAGCTTCGCGCGGACGGTGATCGGGGACAGGGCTGGGTTCACCAAGCGCGCCACCTGGTCCGTTGAGACCAGCCGGTGCCAGTACAGGGTGGTCAGCGCGTCGCGCTGGAAGGTGTCCACGGCGATCACTCCACTGTCGAGGTCAGGTCGATGGCCGCACCGCTCCCCCGGGTCGGCGGGCGTCCTCTACGCGCAGGAGGAGCCGGCCGGCGGGCCTGCAGCGTCGCGAGGATCCGGTCGTCCAGGTCCTCGAGCTCGTCGAGCACCACACCGATCGGCCGCCGGGCGAGGTTGAGGTCGAGAGCTTCGTCGACGTCGCGGTTCCACTCGGGGTGGAAGTGCTCCGCGTATTCGTCGTCGACGTGCAGGCCGCGGATCTTGAACGGCGTGGTGCGCTGCCCGCCGAGGGTGACGGTGACGACGTGGTGGAACTGCTCCAGCTCGGTGACGGTCGACGGCTGCACCAGGCCGCCGAACTCGCGGGCCACGGTCCGAGCGCCATCGATCGCGGCCGCCGAAGTCATCAGCAACGACTGGTTCTGCAGCAACGCTCTGCGCGTCTCGGGTGCGAGCCGGTCGGGCATCTGGTTCATCGCGTGCAGTGCGACCCGGTACTTGCGCAGCTGCTCCAGGATCGCCGCGAGGTAGCCGCGGGAGGCACCGTCGACCGCGGCGAGTTCGTCGACGAACGCGTCGCACCTGCGCCGCTTCTCCACGGGGGTGTCCGCGCGAGAACGGCCGGCCCGGAACAGGTCGTAGATCATGAACGAGGTGATCAGCTTGTTCGTCTCGCCGGTGCCGGTCGTGCACACGAACACGATCCGCCCGGTGTCCATCGCCTTCCGGACGTCGTACGTCGTCACGGACGAGCCCAGGAACGCCGACAGCGTCGGGCTCGTGCGCAGCCGGTTGATGATGTTCGTGACGACCGTCGTCGCGTCGGGCGCGAGCTTCGGGAACGAATCCGTCCAGTACCTGCGCACACTCGGCTTCAGCACCGGCAGGACCGACTCTCGCCAAGTTTCGTCGTCCAGGATCGTGGGAATCTGGAAGATCGTCGGCGCGCACTCCGCCGGGAGCCGCATCGCGAGGTAGCAGAGAGCCTCGCAGGCCTTGGTGAGGATCGACTTCGCGCGTGGCGCCGCATCGCCCCAGCCGAGCGCGGCGGCGAACGACGTCACCACGGCGTCGACGCGGTCCTCGATGTCGGCCTCGGAGAAGCCGGCCATGCTGAGCGGGTTCCACCCGGGTAAGCGCTTACCTCGGCCACGCACGTCGAGGTTGACCTCCCAGAGCCGGCCACGCAGGCCGGGATCCGACAGGTAGGGCTTGGCGCGCTTCCACCCGTCGGCGTGGGGGTCGAGGAACCAGACGCCACCACCGAGGCGGGCGATCTCGATGGCTTGCCCCAATGCTTCCTCGGTCTTCCCGAACCCGGCTTTGCCGAACCGGGCCGAGAACAGCAGCTCCCGCAGGGGCACCCCGACCAGGCGCTCGTCACCGTTGACGTCGGTGACGTAGCCGAGCCGGACCAATCCGGTCCCCGGTCGGTACGTCGGTACCTCCCGTGGAGCCGGCAGGACCCAACCGCGGCTGCGCGCGATCGCCGGCGATTGGCACCGGCCGGACGGCGGCTTCAGCAGCGCGGCGATCTCGCGCGTCGTGACGAGGGAATTCGCCCTGGGCTTCGCCATCCCGGTGCGGAAGCGCCGGTCGAAAACCTTGCGCACCAGGACGGTGTCCGCGCCGAAGTGCCAGCCGAACACCCGGGGGCCACGCACCCGCCAGTAGTTCTCGCCGCGGTACACGTCGAACGCGCCGATCACGCTCCGCAGGTGGGCCTGCGCGCGGCCAGGGATTTCCGAGACACATCGAATCAGAACCTGGACAGCAAAAACCGGCTCGTCGGTCACGAACTTGTTCACCACGCGCTGAGCAGAGTTCGTCGCTTTCCGCACACGGCCTCCGGCTGCCGGACGCGCGACCGGCAAGAACTCGCCGAGCAGTTCGGCCGCGAACTCCGCGACTGCGCCGAACGACCCTGTCTCCTTTCGCCCGTCCTTCCAGCCGACGTCCCGTGCGTGATGGCGGATCCTGGCGGGCGTCAACGGAATGAGGTCGAGGCAGACGTCCACCGATTCACCGAGGTCCGGCCGGACGTCACCGACGGCGTTTGCCAGAGTCTGAAGTGGATCGTCCGGCCGGATCGGCAAGGCACGCAGGGGAACGTTGGCCGGCCCCGCCAGCACCAGCTCGGCGCGCGCCACGTGCAAATCAGGCGCTTTCGGTTCGTGATGCACGGCGGGTTCTCCTCCCACGAGCTCCTTGTCCGCAACTCGCAACACCAGACATGGGAGATGTCACAGGATTTTCATGCGGCAGAATCCGCGGGGTAAATTGCCATACGACCAAGCGGTCGCGTTCACCAACGCTCATCCAGCCGAGGAGTATTCAGTGGCTCAGAAAGTCCTCGTCGAGATCCTCGACGACATCGACGGCAGTGCCGCGACCCAGACCGTCCAGTTCGGTCTCGACGGCGTGACCTACGAGATCGACTTGTCGGACGAAAACGGTACCGCCCTGCGCGACGAGTTCGCCCGCTACATCACCACCGCCCGCCGGGTCGGTGGCCGGAAGGTCCGGGTGGCGACCGGCCAGTCGACCACGACCACCGCGAGCGACCGCGAGCGCAACCAGCAGATCCGCGCCTGGGCCAACTCCAACGGCTACGAGGTCTCCGAACGGGGACGTCTCTCCTCCGAGGTCATCTCGGCCTACGAAGCGGCCCAGGCGGCAGAAGCCGCGTCTCCTGCCCCGGCTCCGCGGAAGCGCACACCTCGCAAGAAGGTCGCCGCCGCGCGGAAGTAGCAATGTGGCCAGCAGATCACGGGGGAGAGATCACCGCTGCCGTCCGGTCGACGGCGAGGACGAACCACCCTCGCCGTCGACGACGGCACCTTCGGTTACCACCCGGCGAATCTCGACGTCGGGATAGACGAGCTTGCTGAGTACGCCGGTCACCGATTCGCGCCCCTCCACACTCATCACGACCTTCCCGAATTCTGGATCCGTGCTGAACCGGATTCGCACCCCGACCGCCGACTTCGGCACCCACCCGTGCACCGGCCGCACCCGGCCCAGCTGGTGCGCGAACCCCAGCACCGCTTGCGACGACGGATCGAAGGCCGACGTCGGCAACAGGTCGAACCGGACCCGGTTGCGGAGGTGGCGGGAACGGAAGAGTCGGTGGAGGACGAGGACCGCGATCAGGATCGCGGCAGCCGCGGCGGTCATCCACCAGAACGCGCCGCTCGCGAGCAGTTCTCCCAGCCGGAGCGCCTCCGGCGCGCTGTGTTCCGGCACGACCTGCCGGCCGTGCGTACCGGGGAACATGTCGGCATCAGGAGGCAACGTCGAAATCCCCGCGTGACCGGCAGCCCGTCCTCGTCGTCCGGGACGGGCGAACGCTGCGCCGATGCAGGGGTCAACGTTCATCTCAGTGGGCCTTTCTTCACGCTTGTCCTGTGACAGCTGAGACAGGTCGCCGACCCGCGGATTTACATGCACCGAACCCCGGCGCACAGTATTCTTTCGATCAGCCACCAGGGGAGGCAGTCATGTCGCACCCGCAAAACGGACCGTTGCCGAAGCATACGCAATACGGTGCCCCGGCGCGCCGCACGGCTCCATGGGCGGCTGGGCCGGCCGCCACCGGGTTGGTCTGATGCACAGGGTCCGGCATATGGCCCTCGCCCCTTTCTGGGCGGAAATCCGGTGCCGCCGCGGCGGCGACGTACCGGCCTCTGGGTCGTACTCGCAGCTTTGGGGTTGGTCATCGTCGTGGTGCTGGTGACCGGGTTCGCGGCGCCGGGATTCATCCTCAGTCATGACCGAGAGGCGGCCCCGGCGCCGGACACGACGACACAGTCACCGACCGAGACGTCCACACCGTCGTCCTTCTCACGCAACGGCGACAGCCAGCTCCAGGCCGCCAAGACCGTGACCGAAGAATTCCTGCGGCGGCTCAATGCCGACGTCATCGAAGGAGCGGACGGCGCGAAAGCCATGGCTTGCCCTGATTCGGAGTCACTTCTCGGCGGCACGGTCATGCTGGCTGTCGAAGCTCCGACGCAGCTGGCGATTCCTGCCGACGGCGAAGTGCGCTTCCACGATCCGGTGATCGAAGTGGATGTCACCGGCACGACACACAAGCGCGCCGTCACCGGTTACGTCCGACTTCAACCATGGCAAGACCACCAGCCGTGTGTCCGCATTCTGCAGCTGAAGCCGAGCTAAGTTGCCCTTGAGGTTCTTCACGGAGAACACGCTGATCTCGGCCGTGCTGCGGCCGACTTTGAACGCCAGCGGCGACGTAGCCCGCCGCCCATGCTGACGAGGCAGCTCAACCCTTGGCCGACCCGGTACTCGGCTGCTGAAGCAGCAGCACACCAGGCGACGCATCGGATCCGGACGGCCGACCACCAGCCGCACCGGGCACAGCGGTACCGGACACCTCGGTGCTGCACCCGGCGATCGCCAGCGTGACCACAGCAGTCAGGGCGACCACCGGCGGCCGTGCGACTTCCCTTCGCCCCACAAGCTTTGATCTTCGCACTTTCCGGCGAGGGTCATCAAATCGATCACGATCCCGCGGGCCGGGTGGCTCCGAGTGCATTTCCGATGCGGTCTACCCGGACCGGCTTGCCGAAGTCGGGGGCGTTGACCATCGCATCGTTCGAAATGACCAGCCCGACGTGGGTGACGTGGTTCGGGCCGCTTCCGAAGAACACCAAGTCCCCCGGCAGAAGCCGATCGACGCCGATTCGCGGTCCTGCGGAGTACTGGGTCTGCGCGGTGCGTGGCAGGCCGATCCCCGCTGCGGCGTAGGCGGCCTTGGTCAGGCCGGAGCAGTCGAAGCCCCGGTCGCCGTTGCCCGGCCCGTCGCCACCCCAGACGTAGGGCAAGCCGAGTTGCCGGCAAGCGAACGCGATCGCAGCTTGCGCGGCCGCGCTGGGCGCCTGCGTTGCCCCGCAGCTGTACTGCTGCGCCTGGGCGAGAACCTTCCCCACGTACCACTCGGCGTGGTTGTAGGCGAAGATCGCCCCGTGCAGATCACGGCCGTCGCGCGCTCCGGAATCGCAGAGGTAGGCCGCGGCGGTGTAGATGGCATCATGCGAGTTGTACCTCGACGGCGGATGGGCTCCCCCGGGCGGGATCGGGTGGCGGCCGACGACGCTGTCGAACGTGGACTGCAAGAACTGCATCGGACCGCCGGCTTTCGCGCTGTTGACACCACTGTGGACACCCGGCAGCCGGGAGCGTCCGTGATCGGTCTCGATCTTGCCGATCGCCGCGAGGATCGACCAATCGAGGCCGGGACAGGTTCGTGCCGCCTCCCGGTACAGAACGAAATATTCGGCCGGGATGTCAGCCACCGCGCCCGGCGCCGGGGCAGACGCCGCGCGCTCGTCGTCCGCTCCAGACAGCGCGGTGAACATGAAGACGACAACCAGAACGCAAGCCGCGGGCGGCCCGAACAGCAGCAGTGCGGCCAAACAGCCCCAGCGAGCGGGATGCTCACGGACTTGTTCTCGAGCGATTTCGGCTCCGCGCAGGACAAGCAGCGGGTTCATCGTCCACTGCCGAGCCGGTCACGCAGTCGCTGCGCCCAAGGATTGGGTGGCGGAATCATCGCTGGCGGCAACAGGGTGTGAGAGGGCAAATTGCCCGGCTTGGCAACGAACCCGCGATTGCCCGCCTTGGCCGCGAGATCCGTACCGGTGAAGTCCGGCTTCCGGCCGGCGGCAGGAGGTGTCACAGCGTTGATGTCGGGCTTGAGGTGCGTCGACGGCAGCGGCTTCTGCCGCGCCGCTCGGGTGTTGATGGTCGAGAGCACAGCGGTGGCAGCGCGCCAGGCAGGCAAGGCACCGGGAACCGCGACGAGACTTGCAGAGTAGGTCTTCGCCTTCTCGGCCCGGCGCGCCAGCGAAGCTTTGGCCACTCCGGCCTTGGCGGTCAGCGCCGTCTGCGCCCGGTGAGCGGCATCCGGCCACGAGACGGGCGCACCGACTGTGTACTTCAGGACCTTGCCACCCGCGCGCCCACCAGCCCGGCCCGCCGTGACCAATCGGTCCTTGAGACGCCCGACCGGTGCGATCGTCTCGGTGAACGCCGACGTCCCTGCTTTGACGGTCCGGGCAAGGCGGTCCGGCCCCGGCGGCACCACCGGAGCCGGCAGCGCCTTCGGGACGCCGCGAGGCCGCGCCAGCCGCTGCAATCTCGAGTTGACTCGAGCCCGGACGCGCTGGAGGTTGGCGGCGAGGCGTTTGCGGAACAGGAAGCCGGAGAAGACGACCAGATCGATGACGGCGAACCGGACGAGCTGGGGGCCGAGGTCGGCCACCATCAGGGTGCGCAGCAGCACCGTCATCACGGCCAGAAAACCCATGCCGGCCAGGAGCCGGGCGAGAGTGGCGGCGATAGAGCTGACCCGGTACGTGAGCTGGTGCTGCATGGACGGCACCAGCGCGACGACCAGGGCGAGCGCCAGCAGCAGCCCTTCGAACAGTAGCAGGTACGGCGCGAGGACCTGGACGGCGTTCAGGCAGATCGTCAGGATCGCGAAAAGCAGCATCGCGATCGCGTACAGCCAGGCACCCAACGCTCGATCGCCGTCAGCGACCTCGTTGTACTTGCCGTAGTCACCGGGACAGCCGTCGAGTTCGCGGGCCTTGGTGCTGTCGTCCTTGCCCGACCAGGGGCCGTCGTCGAGGATCCGCTTGACCGAGTACTGGCAGGCACCGTCGATGCCGTCGACCCGGCTGATCGGGGTGCCGTAGTTCAGCGTCTCCCACGGCGTGATCAGCAAGTTGTCGATCAGTGCCTGCCCAATCGGCGCGGCCGGATTCCCAGTGCCGCCTGGCTCCTGCCCCATGATGACGCTGGAGACGTCCGCGCCGAGATCCCGGCTGAGCGACAGCACGCCGTCGTCACCGACGAGGAAGTCAACGGGGTGCGTGAGGATCGCGAAGGCGAGGACGTTCACCGCGATGGTGGACGCCGTCTCGCGCCACGCTCGGGTGGTGAGGCCACGGGCGAAGAGCAGGCCCAGGTAGCAGGTGGCGATGAGCATCGCGATCTCGCGGAGCCTCAGTTCGCCGATGACGGACGCCTGCCAGATGCTTTCGAGGCTGCGCGCCGGCGCCTTGATCCAGTCGGTGACCTCGGTGGAGGCGGCCCATTCGGTGAACCAGACCGAGAACCCGACCGCGTACTTCCCGGCCGCGAAGCCGATGTTCGCGAGCCAGAGCCAGATCGCGGGCATCGGGTTGTCGAGCAGCGAGGGCAGGTTCGCGAAGAGGTCGTAGTTGTGCAGATCCCGGCCGTAGCCGTCGTCGATGCTGAAGATGCCGCCCAGGTGGACGTGGTGCCCCGGATCGTCCTGCAGGGGCAAGGGCGGGGCATCCGGATCCGGCGCCGGACTCGGTGGCCGGCCGCCGGGAATCCACAGGCAAGTCGGGAACGGCTCGCACGGGTTGGGTGCGGTCTGCGCGCCCGCGATTCCCGGCGCGCAGAAGGTGATCGCGGCGACGACCACCAAAACCAATGCGATCCTCATCTGCCCTCCAGCGCCGGACTTCCGCTTCAGGCACGGCGCAGCAGGCGGTACTTCAATGCGGGCCACGCAGGATGGCCGGGGTCGTCAGTACGGCTTCCGGCAGCGTCCGGTAAGGCTGAGTCGTCACCTTGACTTTGCCGACCCGACCGGAGTGGTCGCGGACCAGGAACTCCCCCGCTCGCGCACGGCGCTCCGCCTCTCCCCCGCCAGGCGCCAGCGGCGAGAGTTCCTTGGTCACGACGTCGAGGTAGCGCGCGTCGCCGGGGTCGGCTCCGAGCCAAGCTAGACCGCTGCGCGCCAAGCCCTCGTCGCGGTGGCGGCCGAGGAACCGGACCGCGATCAAGCCGCGCAGCACGTCGTCGCCGAGGTCGCGCGGGGCGTGCGACCCGAAAGCTGCGTCCGCCGCGTGCTTGCGTCCGTCCCGGACGAACTCCAGCGCGATCTGCTGCCCTTCAGGGGTCCCGGTGACGTTGTACGCCTCGTCGCAGATGAACTCGCCCCACCGATCGGTGGTGAAGCAGATCTCCTTGGCGATCGCCGCGATCAGCAGGTGGAACGCCCGGCCGAACAGCTTCCGCGGCGGGATCCGCGCGGCCATCCGCTCATTAACCGTCTCCAGCGCGGTGGGCAGCGGGATCTCGTTGGTGCAGAACACGACCATGTCCGCACCAAGGAGGTCCACCGGCTCCAGGTCGTCGTCGAAGACCGGGCGGGTGATCGGGTCGCGGCGCAGGCGTTCCAGCCGGTCCGCCAGCGCACCTGCAGCGGGATCGCGCTTGCCATGAACCCGCAATGTGTCGACAAGTCGATTACTTGACGCGTCCGGCTTGCCGCTGACGGCGTCCAGACCGCGGCCGAGCGCGTCCCGCTCCGCCGAGTTGGACTCCAGATCCAACCAGGCCGCGAAGAACGTTTCCGCGATTCCGGTGCTCGACTTGCTGGTGCTGCGGAAGACCCGCAGCGGATCGCAGGAGTGCTGCAACCGCGAAGCGTCGGAACCGTCCAGCGTGGGGTCGACGATGTCGACGACCTGGGATTCACCCGGCAGCGCCGCGGCAACGGGTTCCCACTCGCGGCTGCGCGTCCGGTCGATCACGATGACGCGGCCGTCGAGCATCAACCGGACGACCGCCGCGACGTTCTTGAGGATCACCGACTTGCCGGCCCCGAGCTCACCGATGACGGCGATCCCGCCGGACGAGTCGTGGGTCGGTCCGTACGTCGGGTCGAGCAGGAAGGGAGCGATCGCACCGCCGTCCAACGTCAAGCCGAACAGTGCGCCGGCCGGGTCGCCGAAGTCCGTCGCCGATACCGGCAGCAGCATCGCGCAGTCGCTGGCCAGGAGGTTCTGGCTGCACTCGCGGACGACCATCGGCGTGCTGCTGCCGGGCAACATCGCCTGGTAAAGCTGCCGCTGGCCACCCAGCGGCCGCTCCCAGCGGTATTCGCCGCCGAGGAACGCCTGCCTGAGCGCCTTCGCCTTGGTGTCCGCCTCACGAGGGGTGGTCCCCCAGACGCACGCGAGCACGCCGACCTCGAGTTCGATCTCGGTCGAGCTGGCGCCGAGACGGGCGTTCTTGTGCTGGATCTCCTCCTGCGCCGAGACGACGTCCGCCGGGACTCCGGCCGCGTCGCCGGCGTGCTCCTCGTCCTGCCCCATCAGGTCGCGGGTGCGGCGCCGGTTCGCCGCGCGAGCGTCTTCGTTCGTGTGCGCGGTGATCCTCAGCGCGTAGTCGACACCGAAGCCGATCTCCGCCAGCCGCGCCAAGATCTCGTGCCCGGGGAAGGTGAACGCCCGCGGCATCTCGGCGAGCAAGAGGTACGCCTGGTAGCTGGCGACCGAGCCGTCGTCGGACGGCGTCACGCACTTCAGGAACCGGCGGCTCAGCATCTCCAACGGCGCCCAGCCGCGTCGATCGGTGCGGCCGCCTTCGTCGAAAACGCAGCTGCGGGCCACGGCCAGCTGAGCCCGGCTGTTCCCGCGCCGGAGCGTGAGTCCGCTGTTGTGCAGGACCGAAGACCGTTCGAGCTGTGGCTCGTTGACTCCACGCACCGGCGCCCGGCACAGCCACCACAGCACTTCGGCCTCGGTTGCCGGACGCAGGGGCACTGCACCACCGAGTTCTTGCCCGGCGACCCGGGCGCGCTCCCGGCCGGACTCGATCGCTGCGGGTGTCGCCGGCCGGGACGGCAGACCGAGCTGTTCGCCGAGGGCCGCGGCCGTCGTGCGGAGAAGCGACTGCGCCGATTCCTTCCAGCCGTGTCCGCTGAGGGGCTTGGCGATCCAGTAGCTGCGGCCGAGGACGTCGAGCGAGTCGAGCTGGTCCCAAGCGTTGTGGACGGTCTCGGCCCAGTGCGGGTTCGCGTCCAGGTCGACGCCGTCGAGACAGCGCCGGACGATCGCGTGCGGCTGGACCTGCTCGCACAAGGACGCGATCAGCACCTCACCGCGCAACGACTTCATCAACGTCACCGTGCGGTCGTACAGCTCCTTGAGCTGCCGCCCGGTCGACCGGGCGCTCTCGTGGGGCTGGACCCGCCAGACCGCCCAGGTCGAGCCGTCGGCGCAGAAGAGCAGGTTGCCCGCCACGTCGGTCACCGGACCGTCCATCGCCACTACCTCCCGCGTGCCTGAGCGAGGACTGCTTGCAGCGGGGATTCAGCGGGCTCCGCCGCCTCGGCGACCGGGTGGAGGTAGAGCCGGCCGCGCGTCCGGATCGGCTTCGCGGGCCGGTACGGCCGGTGGCCGAGCATCCCTTCCGCCGGGGTCAGCAGGTGCGCGCCCAGCCCGATGAGCCAGCCCAGCGGCGTACGCGACTCGATCCGGGCGCGGCGGACGAACACCGCCGACAGCGGCAAGCACCAGCGCGCCGGACCGAGCCAGTCCAGCAGCGGCAGTTTCCACACCACCACGAGCAGGACCAGGAAGAGGACGCCTTGCGTCAGGGTGTACGGGCCGCCTGGCAGGTATCCGCCGTCACGGCCGGGCATGCGCCCGAACATCCGCGGGAACCGGCGCGACCGCGTGTACGAGCGGCCGACCAGGACGTCACCGCGGGACTTCGGCGCGGTCAATGCGTGAACCAGGCGCCGAACATGCCGGCCACCGCGTCGATGTTCAGCAGGATGCCGAGGAAGATCGCCGCGATCACGCCGTACTTGATGGCCCGGGTGAAGTTCCCGCGGGTGCCGATCAGCAGGCCGATCCCGCCGACGATGGCCGCGAGCAGGATGAGGCGCCGGACGGACTGGTCGCCCCACGCCAGGTTCGTGTCGATCCAGGACTTCACGTCCGCGGCGAGCACGGTCATCGGGGCCTCCTCGGCCTAGCGGCCCGCGCGCAGCGGCGCCGGGTCAATGCGGTTGATCTCCCACCGGCCGGCCCGCGCGACCAGGGTCAGCGCGTAGTCGACCGGCATGGTCTGCCCGGTGGCGTCGAAAGCCCCGGCGCGCATGAGTACGTGGACGGCCGTCCCGTCCGGGGGACGGGCGGCTTGCCCGGGTTCGAACTTTTCGTGCGTCCTCAGCTCGGTCAGCTCGACCGCGGTGAAGGGTGGGGGCAGCGGCGGGGCAAGCCTCGCTCCGGGGCTGACGAACCGGTCGAGCTGTCCTTGCCCCGCCAGGTAGGCGGCCAGAAAGCCGGAGACGGATTGCCCGATGGGCCCGGCGGGATCGGCGGTCTCGTCGTAGGCCGGATCGACCGCACCGAGGGTTCCGGGGCAAGCGACCGGCGACGGCAGCGAGATGGCCACGTACGCGCCTTCGCCGCCCGTCATCGCGACCTGGGCGCAGAGCAAGGTCGCTCGACGCTTTCCGTCCGGCTGGAGGACAAGTACGTCGGCGACCACCACGACGGACCACGAGCCGGGGTCCGGCGAGACCGCCGAGACCACGGCAGTGTCGATCGGAACCAGCGTGCCCGGTGGTCGTTGCAGCTCGACCCCGGCGGGGAAGAAGGTCTCGATCCCGGCCGAGTCTTCGCGGGTCGCCGAGAGCCAGGACCGGACGTACATCTCGGCCCAGCCCTCCGGCGCCGCCGAGGACGCGGGCGCGCCACCGTCCCGCGTCGGTGGCGCACCCGCTGGCTGGAGGACGACGAGACCGGCGATCGTCAGCGCGGGACTGGCCAGGACGGCCAGCCACGCGAGCGCGCGGCCGCCACGCCGCGTCGCGCCCCGCAAGACGGTGTCGGCATCGGCGCCCGGCAACATCTTGACCAGTGGACTCCGTCCGGATTCGGCATGGCTTCGCACCCTGATCACCGTTCACCTCCGCCCTCGCCGCAAACGCTTTCCTCAGCCCCCGAGTCACGCAGGCGGAGAACAGCTGTGATTCAGCCGGCCCAGGGCAGATCGCGGCCGGGGAACTCGGCCGCGGCCGCTGCGAGCTGCTCGAACGCACGCTGCCGGTGCCGGGTGATCGTCGGCTGGCTCAGGCTCAGGAGCGTGCCGATCTGCCGGTCCGTGGCCACGCCGTCCCGGCCGACCGGATCGCCGAAGTAGCGGGTGGTCAGGATGGTCGCGGCGTGCTCGTCCAGCCGCTCCTCGGACACCGCCCACGACAGCAGTCCCAGCAGTTCCTCCGAGGCGTCCATTTCGGCCGGGACCGCCGCGAGAGGTCGGTGCACTTCGTCGTCGTCCATGCTCACCACGTCCGCTGCGACCTGGCCGTGATCGACACCGAAGTCTCGCTGCGCGGCCCGCTGGGTCTCGCGCACGAGATTCGCCGCGACGTGGTTCCGGCGCCGGAGCGGGTAGCAGCGGGTCTGCTCCCAGAGGTGCCCGATGACCGACGCCTGGATGTCTCGGCTGTCCTCCGCCGCCGAGACACCGCCGCCCGTCACACCGCGCCTGACACCGACTCCGCCGGCGGCCGCCCGGGCCGCGTGGACGACCCGGCCGACGATGCCCGGCACCGCCGGGAGCATCGCGTTCACGACGATCTCGGTCGCGACGACACCTGAGCTCCCGGGCTCGGCCGCGCGGCTGAGGAGTGCGTGCAGCACCTCGTCGTGACGGGCGTAGTCGCGCGTCGCCAGGATCGCGACGAGGTCCTGGTGGCACGTGATCCCGGACAGCGCGGCTGATTTTCCGGCCCAGCTGTTCAGCGCCTCGTCGAACCTCGCGACGGCGCGGTCCTGGTTGAACTGCTTCTGCAGCATGGTGAGCGGACTGTTCGCGGTGGATCGACTGCTCGACGACGACATGACGCCGGCTCCTTCGCTCGGATGACAAGATCCGGGCCAGCGTCGGAACCGGTGCTCGCTCCCTCCCTGGGCCGGATCCTTGCCCCGGGCCGAGAGCAAGCCGATATTCACTCTTCCGAGTGGATCCTCGCGGCCACGAGTGCGGGGTCGAGACAGCGGCGAGACCCGTCCTCGGAGCAGGTCTCGCCGCCCGAGCCAGGACGTCGGGACCGTTGGCTTCGAGAATCAGCCGAGGCCGTGACGAGCGTGTCTTTCTCGCAGTTTCGAAGACAGTCTCGCCGGCCGCGGAGGTGCTCTCGTGGACCAGCCTTCCGAAAGCGTTTCCTGCCAACGGACTTCCACGGGCAAGGAAGACCCTGTGCTTGCAGCGGCGGAGAAATCCGAGTTAACGTGCGAGCGAACTTACTCAGTTCACGTCGAACTCATCTCCGGTGCTGAAGGCGCCCGGGTCCGGCGCCGGATCGCGGCCATCACCCACGAACTGCTCGGCTGGGCCGAGACGCGCTTTCACGAGACGTCCGAAAAGGGCAAGCAACCATGACCGTCCAGGACTGGACGCCGCCTTCAGCTGGGCTGTCCGACTACGCCGTGTCCCCGCTGGGGATGCCGAAGGCGTTGCTCAACGACGACGTCCGCGTCGCGTTCCTAGCTCGCACCTCGACCGAGGACCACCAGGACCCCCGCCAATCCATCATCCGGCAGCTGACCAACAGCAAGAACGCCATCCCGGCTTCGTGGGTCATCACCGCCCACTTCTTCGACGTCGAGTCCGGACGCCTGGAACTCGACCAACGCGGCCAAGGGCAGGGCTACGAGCGCTTCAACATTCCGGTCCCCCGAGCCGGCGGGATCGCCGACCTCCTCGACGAGGCGGCGAGGCCGAACCGCCGGTTCGACGTCGTCATCTGCGAGAACATCGCGCGAGTCGCCCGGCGGGCCTTCGAGGGAATCTCGGTCGAGCGGGAACTGGAGCGAGCCGACGTCCCGCTGTTCGCGTCGAACGAGCCGCTGACGCTTTCGGGCAGCCGGGCCCAGCGGATCCTCCAACGCCGGATCAACCAGTCGATCGCGGAGTACGAGGTCCTCAACACCCTGGAGCAGTCGTGGGGCGGGCTGTGCACACACGTCCGCGACGGCTGGAACATCGGTCAGCCGCCATACGGGTACCGGGCGAACATCGTCCCGCACCCGAGCCCGGTCAAGGCCGAGAAGGGCAAGACCAAGTCCAGGCTCGAGCCGGACGGTATGCGCGGCCAAGCGGTCACGGAGATGGCCTTGTGGCGTCACTACGAGGGTCTCGGATGCACAGCGATCGCCCGGCGGCTCAACACAGACCCCGAGAAGTACCCACCCCCCGAAGCCCCATGCAAAGCTCGTTCTCGTGGCGCATGGACCAGAAGTGCCGTGTACAACATCCTCGGCAACCCGAAGTACACCGGCTACCAGGTCTTCAACCGGCGCGCGACGACGTCCAAGCGCGGCCGGGTCAACGAGCCGTACAAGTGGGTCTGGTCGCCGAACCCCGTCCACGAGCCCTTGATCCCCAAGTGGATGTTCGACGCGATCAACAGCAACCGCACGCTGGGCCGCGGGTCACGCGACAGCGACTCTCTCAACAACCACCCGCTCACCACTCGCAAATACCTCTTGCGCGGGCGAGTGCACCACAGCTGTGGCCGCCGCATGACCGGCGATCAGAAGCCAACAGCTGCCGCGTACTACCTGTGCTGGCCGCGCAAGAACAACCAAGCCACGCCCGAACTCCACCCCGGCCTCCCTTCTTCGGTCAGGGTGCGCGAGGACGAGCTGCTCGAAGCCATCTGCCGGTTCTACGCCGACCGCCTCTTCGGCTCGGAACGACAAGCGATCCTCGAAGCTGAGCTGGACTGCGTCGACGACACCGCAGCCCGGGAGCGAGAGGCCGAACGATCGCGCGAGCAGAAAGCGCTGGCGACGATCGCCCGCCAGCAGGATTCGATCATGAGGCAGGCCCGGGAAGGCGACCCGGATGACCCGTTTACCCTCGGTCTCCGCCAGCAGTACAACGATCTCGAGAAGCAGAAGAACGGCTCGCTGGCCAACATCGCCCGGCTGGATGCGGCGGACTTGCCCGGCGAGCGGACGGCGGCCGACATCGGCCGCCTGGACGCACTGCCCTACCTCGCCGTAAACCTGGTGAAGGCACCTCGGGAACTCTTGCACGAACTGTTCGAAGTCACCCGACTCAGTGTCTACGTGCACGGGCCGGGTGATGAGGTGACGATCACGGTTAAACTACCTGTTGACCACTTGCCCACTACCGCACAAACCGCGGAAAGGATCTCTGACGCCATGGCATCCACACAGCAAAAAGCCGCGTTGACCT
This sequence comes from Amycolatopsis sp. cmx-4-83, assembly GCF_046548815.1. NCBI lineage: Bacteria > Bacillati > Actinomycetota > Actinomycetes > Pseudonocardiales > Pseudonocardiaceae > Amycolatopsis > Amycolatopsis sp. cmx-4-83. Next base: position 330,434 of record NZ_JAEBEF010000010.1, read on the forward strand.
CGGTCAACACGGCTTCCGTGGATGCTGTTTGTACCCCCGATGGGATTCGAACCCACGCTACCGGCGTGAGAGGCCGGCGTCCTAGGCCGCTAGACGACGGGGGCTAGGAACTTCCTGGTTTCCCAGGGCTTTTCGGTTTTTCTTGCTGGAGAGAACTTACCAGAGGCGATTTCTCGCTCTGCAGGGGGGTCACTCTCCGCAGCTGGGGTACCAGGACTCGAACCTAGACTAACTGGACCAGAACCAGTCGTGCTGCCAATTACACCATACCCCAGTGAGGTACTTTCCCGGCTTGCCGGTCCAGCACCGCACGAGGAGAAATACTAGAGCACGCCGTTCCCGACCGTGAAAGCGGGGGTCTCGGCTCGGCGCTGGGCGGGGACGCCGATCGTCGCGTACTCGGAAACCAGCAGCTCAGGGAGCTCGGCGAGGCCGGCCAGCATGTGGACGCCCGCTGGGGCGCGCTCGCCGATGCCGTCGCGGTCGAGCCAGATCGCGCCGAGACCCGCGTCGCGGGCGCCGATCGCGTCCGTGTCCAGTTTGTCGCCGATGTGGACCGCCTGGGCCGGGGCGCAGTCCATGCCCAGGCACACCGTGTGGAACATCACCGGGTCGGGCTTCGCCACGCCCAGTTCGCCCGCGATGGCCACGTGGTCGAAGAACGGGGCCAGGCCGAGGTCGGCGATCTTGCGCCGCTGGTGGACGCCCGAGGCGTTCGTCACCGCCGCCAGGGCCAGGCCGGCCGCGCGGAGCCACTCCAGGCACGGGAGGACGTCGTCGAACAGCTGCCACGAATGATCGAGCAGCTCTCTTCGGCGGCGCTCGAACGAGCTCACCTGCTCGGCGTCGGCGAAGATGCCGAGCTCGGCCAGGAAACAGTCCGTGCGCCGCTGGTGCATGGTCGCGTAGTCGAGTTCGCCGGCGACGACCAAGGCGACGTGCTCTTCGGTGATCAAGTCCCACAGCGGCCACAGGTCGCCCCGGCCGGTGAGGATGTGGAGGGTGCGGCGGATCGCGGCGGTGCAGTCGATCAGGGTGTCGTCGATGTCCAGGCACACCAGCCGCAACTCGGGCGGCGCCCAGGGCTCGGACGCTCCCGCGGCGGGCGAGGCGGTTCGCGAAGGGGTCCGGGGTGCCAAGGCGAAATCCACCCAGTGAGGCTAGGGCAACCGCCGCGTTCGCGACGCTGCCAAAGAGGTGATTGGCGCACGCCCGTTCCGGCGCAGCCGCTCTACTCCCAGTTGGCGAACCGTCTTCTGCCGGTTACCTGACACCGATCGCGGGCGACGTCGACTCCTCCGGTGCGGACTGTTCCCACTCCGCGAAAACCCTTGCGGTGCTTGGAGATCCGTTCCGTCCACAAGCGCGGACCGGCAATCCCGCGGCATGGCCGGGCAAAGTCGACCAACAGTCGCGTTTGGACGGTTTCCGGCAACCACCGGGCCGTAGCCCGATCAGCGTATCCCCGGTCACAGCCCTTGACGCCGACCTCTCGCGGGTGCATCCTCAACTTATTCAACAAGTGATGAATAGATGGGGAGATGGTCGAGATGACCGAACGCACGGGCTGCGTCGTCATCGGTGGCGGGCCGGCCGGGATGGTCACGGGGCTCTTGCTGGCCCGGGCCGGCGTCGAGGTGACAGTGCTGGAGAAGCACGCGGACTTCCTGCGCGACTTCCGCGGCGACACGGTGCACCCGTCCACGCTGACGCTGCTGGACGAGCTGGGCCTCGGCGAGAAGTTCCACGCGCTGCCGCACAGCGAACTGACCTCCGCCGGGTTCCCGCAGGAGAACGGCGAGGTGATGAAGCTGGCCGACTTCACCCGGTTGAAGGTCGCCCACCGGTACATCGCGATGGTGCCGCAGTGGGACTTCCTCGACTTGCTCGCCGAGAGCGCACGCAAGGAGCCGACGTTCGTCCAGCGGATGGAGACCGAGTGCACCGGCCTGGTCCGGGAGCACGGCCGCGTCGCCGGCGTCACCTACCGCACGAAGGACGGCGAGACCGGGGAAATCCGCGCCGACCTGGTGATCGCCGCCGACGGACGCTGGTCGCTCGCGCGCCGCGAAGCCGGGTTGGTGCCGCGGGAGTACGACTGCCCGTTCGACGTCTGGTGGTTCCGGCTCTCGCGCGAGGACGGCGACGTGGGCGGCATGCTCATGCCGAGGATGCGCGACCGCCGTTTCGCCGTGCCGCTCCCCCGGCCCGACTTCTTCCAGGTCGCCTACCTCGGCCCGAAGGGAGACGACCTGCGCGAGCAGGGCATCGAGGCGTTCCGCGACAACGTCACGCAGATCTGCCCGGAGTTCGCCGGCCGGGTGCACGAGCTGGAGACGATGGACGACGTCAAGTTCCTCGACGTGCGGCTCAACCTGCTGCGCAGGTGGCACGTCGACGGGCTGCTCTGCATCGGCGACGCGGCGCACGCGATGTCGCCGATCGGCGGCGTCGGGATCAACCTCGCGGTGCAGGACGCGGTCGCGGCGGCGACGCTGCTGGCCGAGCCGCTGCGCCGGGGCCGCCCGTCGCCGGCGGACCTGGCGAAGGTGCGCGGACGGCGGCTGGCGCCGACGCTGCTGGTGCAGGGGCTGCAGCGGCTGCTGCACCGGACCGTGATGCGCGCGGTGATGGCGGGCAAGCGCAACGGCCCGCCGGCGCCGATGATCAAGCTGTTCGCGCGGTTCCCGCGGTTGTCGTACTTCCCGGCCCGGCTCCTCGGCCTCGGGCTGCGGCCGGAGCACGCTCCGGCGTTCGCCCGGCGGCCGATGGAGCCGGCCCGGCGCTGAATCGAAAAGCGGGGACTAGACGTTCTCGACCGGGTTGGTCAGGGTGCCGATGCCTTCGATGGTGATCGAGACGCTCTGGCCGCCCTCGATCGGGCCGACGCCCTCGGGGGTGCCGGTCAGGATGACGTCGCCGGGCAGCAGCGTCATCACGCCGGACACGAACTCGACCAGCTCGGGGATCTTGTGGACCAGGTCGGACGTGCGGCCGTCCTGCTTGAGCTCGCCGTCCACCTCGGCCTTCAAGGACAGGTCGGACGCGTCGAGCGACGTCTCGATCCACGGGCCGAGCGGGCAGAACGTGTCGAAGCCCTTGGCGCGGCCCCACTGGCCGTCGGACTTCTGCAGGTCGCGCGCGCTGACGTCGTTCGCGACCGTGTAGCCGAGGATCGCGCTCGCGGCGCGGGCGGCCGGCACGTTCTTCACCGGCTGCCCGATCACGATGGCCAGCTCGCCCTCGAAGTCGACGCGGCCGACACCGGACGGGCGCCGGATCGGCGCGTTCGGGCCCACGACCGTGGTCGACGGCTTGAGGAACAGCATCGGGGCGCTGGGCACCTCGTTGCCGAACTCGGCCGCGTGCTTGGCGTAGTTCCGGCCGACGGCGATCACCTTCGACGGCAGGATCGGCGCGAGCAGCCGGACGTCGGCCAGCGGCCACCGCTTGCCGGTGAAGTTGGGGTTGCCGAAGGGGTGTTCGGCGATTTCCAGGACCTGGGCGTCGTCGCCGTCCCCTTCGACCGAAGCGAACGCGACACCACCGGGATGAGCAATACGGGCTAGGCGCACTTCGTCAGTCTACGTCCGCCCACTCGACGACCTTCGGGGGTTCCGGGTGGCGGAGCCCCCGGCCCGGGCCGGGGGCCCGGATGTCACAGTGACCGGGGCCACGGTCGAGCTCTTGTGGACCAGCGCGTCGCACAGCGCCAGCCAGCTGGCCTCGACGATGTTCCCGTGCACGCCGACGGTGGTCCACTCGCGTTCGCCGTCGGTGCTTTCGACCAGCACGCGCGTGACGGCGTCGGTGCCCGGGTGGCCCTGCAGGATGCGGACCTTGTAGTCGGCGAGCTCCACACTGTCCAACCAGGACAGGTGCGGCGACAGCGCCTTCCGCAGGGCCGCGTCGAGCGCGTGCACCGGGCCGATGCCCTCGGCGGTGGCGATGACGCGCTGGCCGCCGACGTGCACCTTGACCGTCGCCTCGGACACGACTTCGGCGTCGGCGCGGTGGTCCAGCACCACGCGGTAGGACTCGAGCTCGAACGGCGCCTCGGCGGGGACGTCGGCCTCCTGGCGCAGCAGCAGTTCCAGGGAGGCGTCGGCGGCCTCGAAGGACCAGCCTTCGGATTCGAGGCGCTTGACCTTGGTGATGGCGCTCGTCAGCGCTTCGGGCCGGCCGGCAAGGTCGACCCCGAGCTCACGTCCCTTGAGCTCGAGGCTGGCCCTGCCGGCCATCTCGGTGACCAGCACCCGCATGTCGTTGCCGACGGAAGACGGATCGATGTGGTTGTACAGCAACGGATCCACCTTGATCGCGCTCGCGTGCAGTCCTGCCTTGTGGGCAAAAGCCGACGCCCCTACGTAAGCCTGGTGGGTGTAGGGGGCGAGGTTAGCGATTTCGGCAAGGGCATGGGAGACCCGGGTCAGCTCGGCCGCTCCTCCGGTCGGGAGGACGTCCATGCCGAGCTTGGTCACGAGGTTCCCTGTCACGGCGAAGAGGTCGGCGTTGCCGGCCCGTTCCCCGTAACCGTTGGCGGTGCACTGGACGTGCGTCACGCCGGCCTGCACCGCCGCGACGGAGTTCGCCACGGCGCAGGAAGTGTCGTCCTGACAGTGGATCCCGAGGCGGAATCCGGTCTTTTCCTTGATCTCCCGGACGGTTCCGGCGAGGTCGAGCGGCAGTTGCCCGCCGTTGGTGTCGCAGAGCACGAGCACGTCGGCGCCCGCGTGGGCGGCGGCGTCGAGGACCCGCAGCGAGGTCTCGGGCGAGTGCGCGTAGCCGTCGAAGAAGTGCTCGGCGTCGAGGAAAACGCGGCGGCCTTCCTTGACGAGGAATTCGACGGTGTCCCTGACCATCGCGCAGGCTTCGTCGACGTCGACGCGCAGGGCGCGTTCGATGTGGCGCAGATCGGACTTCGCGACGAGCGTGATGACCGGCGCTTCGCTGTCGAGCAGGGCCCGGACCTGCGGATCGGCGTCGGCGGTGGTGCCGGCCTTGCGGGTGGCGCCGAACGCCACGAGGGCCGCGTGGTTCAGCTTGAGCTCGCCCTTCGCGGCGCGGGCGAAGAACTCGGTGTCCTTGGGGAGCGCACCGGGCCAGCCGCCTTCGATGAACCCGACGCCCAGCTCGTCCAGCAGCCGCGCGACGGCGAGCTTGTCCTGGACCGAGTAGGTGATGCCTTCGCGCTGCGCCCCGTCGCGAAGCGTCGTGTCGTAGAGGTGGAAGGCGTCACCCAGCGGCGTATCGGCGGGCTCCTGGCGGGTCACGGTCATCTCCTAGCGTTTCGAGGCAACAAAAAAACCTCCCGCAAGGGTGCGAGAGGTTGCGCGCCGGGTGCTCTTGTGGAGCTACCGTCCGGCGCGCTCGTCGATAATGATCGCGAAGCTGGTCACGGTCGCATCATGCCACAGGGTTTCGCGCGAAGTCCACAAACTGGGTCAAGCTCCCACGATCCGGGAACACCCCCACCGGACAGGCCCCACCGCTCCCTGGGGGCTGACCCCGGTCCAGTCTATCGGCGGCCCCCGACAGAACCGGCCGGAAAGCCGTTGGGCGGGCGGCTTGTCCACATCACGGCGGGCATGTGGACAAGCGGGCCCGCACCATCGGACGGGACCGGCCCGCACCGCCGGACAGGACCGACCCGCACCGTCGAACAGGACCGGCCCGCACCGTCGGACAAGCCGCCCGCGCCATCGGACAGGCCCGGCCCCCACCATCGGACAGGCCCGACCCGCGCCATCGGACAGGCCCGACCCGCGCCATCGGACCGATCCGGCCCGCACCGCCGGACGAGACTGGCCGCCCGTCGGCAAGACTCCCCTGAAAGGTCTTGAACGAGTCGTTCAGGACCTCCGGCGACCTGAACGACTCATTCAAGACCGCTACGCGTCCCGGCGCCCGAACGGACGGGGAACGACTTCGCCGGCACCCAAAGCGCGTAGTACAAAGCCCACCCGAAGGCACGAAAAAGGCCCCGCGCCGAAACGCGGGGCCTTCCCGGAGAACGAAACTCAGCCCGCCGTCCGGACATTGGACGAAACCAACGCCGCCAGCCGGTCGCCGATCGCGGTGGTCGCGCCCGGTGAAGCCTGGTCCCGTGTGGCCAGGTCGAACGCCACCGAAGCCTCGATCCGCCGCGCCGCTTCCTTCTGGCCCAGGTGGTCCAGCAGCAGCGACACCGACAGCACCGCCGCCGTCGGGTCCGCCAGGCCCTGGCCGGCGATGTCCGGTGCCGAACCGTGGACCGGCTCGAACATGCTCGGGTTGCGGCGGGTCATGTCCAGGTTGCCGCTCGCCGCCAGCCCGATTCCGCCCGTCACCGCCGCCGCCAGGTCGGTGATGATGTCGCCGAACAGGTTGTCCGTCACGATCACGTCGAACCGGGACGGGTCCGTCACCAGGTGGATGGTCGCCGCGTCCACGTGGGAGTAGGCGACCGTCACCTCCGGGTGCTCCAGCGAAACCTCTTCGACGATCCGCGACCAGAGCGAACCGGCGAACGAGAGCACGTTGGTCTTGTGCACGAGCGTCAGGTGCTTGCGCGGCCGGGCCTCGGCCCGGTTGAACGCGTCCGCCACCACGCGCCGGATGCCGAACGCCGTGTTGACGCTGACCTCCGTCGCGATCTCGTGCTCGGTGTCCTTGCGGATCAGGCCGCCAGTGCCCGCGTACGGGCCTTCGGTGCCTTCACGCACGACCACCATGTCGACGTCACCCGCGTCGGCCAGCGGTCCCCGGACACCCGGGTACAGCCGCGCCGGGCGCAGGTTGACGTGGTGGTCCATCTCGAACCGCAGGCGCAGCAGGAGCCCGCGCTCGAGGATGCCGCTCGGCACCGTCGGGTCGCCGACCGCGCCCAGCAGGATCGCGTCGTGCTGGCGGAGCTCGCCGAGCACCGACTCGGGGAGCAGCTCCCCCGTCGAGTGCCATCGGGCGGCGCCGAGGTCGTAGTTCGTGATCTCCGCTGTCGGTGCCACTTCGCCGAGCACCTTCAGCGCTTCGGCGACCACCTCGGGCCCGATCCCGTCACCTGGGATCACCGCGAGCCGCATCCACACACCTCCGTCGACCAGGCCACCGGACGCACCGATGGCCCACCGCAACAAAACGCCAGCAGCCGGAAGGTTACCGGCCGTAGACAAATGGCCGTAGCCGCACCACCCTTATGCCGCATCCTCCCGCAGGGTGAGACACCCAATCGGGTGAATACGGGCAAGGGCGCCCCCGGCGGAAAACCACCGGAGACGCCCCTGTCCTGCACAGATCGATCTTGCCGGGGACTAGTGGTGACCAGCCCCGATCGGCTGACGGCCGTGCGCCGCCTGCCCGCCCTGCGCGGCGTCCACCTTGACCACGTTCGCCCGGTTGCCCGCGGCGTTGTGGTGCTCGATGGCGAGCAGCCCGAGCGCGTTGTCCGCCGCGGCCGAGGCCGCGTTGCGGGTGACGACCAGCGCCGTGCCCGGCTTCGCGACGTAGCCCAGCGCCGCGTCACCGCCGCCCTGGACGGAGTAGCCCGGGGCGAGCGCGTCGAACGAAAGCGGCGTGCCGGCGTAGTCGATCAGCCCGTTCGTCGTGCCCGGCGCAACGTAGAACCCGCTGACGCCCACCGTGTAGGAGATGCGGTGGCTGTCGGCGTTCGCGTCGATGCCCAGCGCGGACAGCGAGACCGGCAACGTGATCACGTTCGTGTCGAACACGTTGGTGTCGACGTCGCCGAGCTGGCCGTTGACCGCCTGGACGTCCACGGTCGGGAAGCCCGCGCCCAGCGAGACCGTGACGGCCAGCAGGGCGTCCGTGGCGGTCGCCTTCGTCACGTAGGTCTCGAAGTCCGGCTGCCCGTCCCCGGTGGTGTCGATGTCGACGAACGGCGAGGTGTTGCTGCCGATGTTCGCCCAGTCGCCCCACGTGGAGAGGCCGAACGCGAGGAGCGCGTTCTCCGGCTCGCCCTGCGCCTTCGCCAGCGGAGCGGTCGAAGCCGCGCCGATGTAGCGGAGGTCGCCGCCCTTGGCCGTCTTGTTCAGCGTGCAGTCGGTGACCACGTCCGCGTCGCACTCGGCCAGCTGCGGGGACTCCGCCTGCAGCTCGAGCACGCTGATCAGCGAGCGGTACCGCTGCGCGCCGGAGCCCTGGTCGACGCCCTTGCCGCCCAGGTTCAGCACGGCCTGGGTGGCGTCGGCGCCGAACTTCACCGACTGCGGCGTGGAAATCGTCGAAACCGGCTTCGGCGCGGAGTAGACCGACACCCGCAGCGGCACCTTGGCGCCGCTGGTGGGCGTGAAGGCGACGCGGCCGGAGGCGTCCGCGACGAACTGCCGGGCCAGGCCGGCCTGGGTGGCCTGCATGGTCGGGTCCATGACCTTGCGCAGCGCCTTCGGGTCGGTGATCTTCAGCGTCACCTTGACCTTGGCGGTGCCGCGCGGGGTCAGCTTCACCGTCTGCTTGTCCACTGTGTACTCGACGCCCGGCAGCGCGGTGACCGCCTGGTAGGCGACGGTGTACTCGGCCGGCGTGACGCCCTTGTTGACCAGCTTGATCGTCTTCGACAGCGTCACCGGCCCGGACGCCTCGACCGTGCCGAAGCTGACGCTGACCGCGCCCGGGTCGTCCTGGACGTAGGCGAGCACCTGGTTGTCCAGCGCCGCCTTGGCGTCGATCCGGCCGCTGCCGACGCGCTGCGGCGCGTAGGTGTGGCCGGCGCCGTCGGAGACGTCGTGGCCGGCGGTGTCGATGACCGACGCCTTGACCTCCTCGACCGACCAGTCCGGGTGGGACTGGCGGACCAGCGCGGTGATGCCCGCGGTGTGCGGGGCCGCCATCGACGTGCCGCTCAGGACCGTCCGGCCGTTGCCGCTGCCGCGGAACGCCGAGGTGATCGTGTCACCCGGCGCGGCGACGTCCGGCTTGACGGCCGGGCCGCGGGTGCCGCGCGAGGTGAACGAGCTCGGGGTGTCCACGATCGTCTTGTCGTAGGTCTGGACCGAGGCGCGCCCGGTGCCGTAGAGCCGGATCTGCAGCGTGCCCGCGGTCAGCGCCGCGCGCAGCGTCTTCGTGGCGGAGCCGGTGAACTGGAACATCGGGATCGCCGCGTTGCCCGCGATGCCGGCGCTGAAGTGCTCCAAAGTGGACGAAAGCAGGGCGCCCTTCGCCCCGGCCGCCTGAGCGTTGTTGGCACGCGCGGCCGAACCGCAGGCGCGGGTCGAGTCGTTGTCGTCCCACTCCAGCCAGACGAACTTGCCGGCCGCCTTCGCCTTGTCCTCGGCGGAGTACGGCGCGCAGCCCGCGCTGTTCGCCGCCGACAGGGCGACGACCGGCGCGGTCAGGTTCAGCGTGTCGTAGCCGGTGTAGTTCTGGCTGTACTGCCCCGTCTTCTGGCCCTTGGCCGCGGTCGGCGCGGTAGCCTCGGCGGCGTCGCGCAGGATGCCCGCGTCACGCGTGCTGGCGACGGTGAGCGCTTCGGGGGTGTTGCCCGGCGAACCGGCGATGTCGTTGATGTCGCCGCCGTTGCCCGCCGAGATCACCGGCAGCACGTTGTTCGCGGCGAGCTTGCGCACGAACAGCGAGTCCGGGTCGTCCGGGGCGCCGAAGTCGGAGCCCAGCGACAGGTTGACGACGTCGAGGTGGTCGGTGAAGTCGCCGTCGCCGTCCGGGTCGAGCGCCCAGTCCAGCGCCTGCGAGGTGACGTTCGTCGAGCCCGCGCAGCCGAACACCTTGATGGCGTAGAGGAGCGACTTCGGCGCCGTGCCCGGGCCGATCTGCATCGCGTCGACCTTCTTGGCGTCCAGCTTCTTGTAGTCGCCCTTGAAGGTCTTGCCGTCGGCGGTGACGCCGAAGCCGCCGATGGTGCCGGCGACGTGGGTGCCGTGCTCACCGCAGGCGAGCGGGTTCGGGTCCGGCTTCGGGGTGGTCTTCCCCGCCGTCGCGGCGTCGTAGTCGTCACCGACGAGGTCCGTGCCGCCGACGACCTTCGCGCTGGGGAACAGCGGGGTCGCCTTCGTGCTGTCGACGCTCTTGTACGCGGCCGGCGTGCCGGGGCCGCCGAAGTCGGCGTGGGTGTAGTCGATGCCGTCGTCGATCACGCCGACGCGGACGCCGTCGCCGAACTTGCCGGTCTGCTGCCACGCCGCGAGGGTGTTGGTCAGCTGCTCGGAGCTGGCGTTGGTGCGGGTCTTCGGCACGACCGTGCGGATCGCGACGACGTCCGCCCGCTTCGCGACTTCGCGCAGCTTCGCGGCGTCCGCGGTGACGACGACGCCGGGGACGGCGTTGGCGGTCTGGGTGACGACCTGCGGCTGGGCGTTGCCCGAGCGCAGCTGGTTCACGACCGAGTCCACGGCGGCGGCGGTGTCCGCCTTGGCGGCGCGAGCGGCTCGCTTGGCCTGCTCCTTGCCCTGCGGCTGCGTGGCGGTGAACGCGTCGACGGCGGGCTTCTTGGCCAGCTCGACGAACGCGGTGACGCGGCCCTGCGCGGCGCCGAGCCGGGGCGAGAGCTTGCCCTGCAGCTTCGCGTCGTCGATCTTCGCCGGCGAGACGCCGTCGGCGAGCGGAGCGTCCGCCGCGCTCGCGACCGGCGCGCCCAGCGCGGCCGCCAGCACGACGGCGAAGAACGCCGTCGTGGCGCGAGCGGGTAAGCGGGATCTGCTCATGAGTCGGCCCCTTACTCGAGGTCTGGACCCGAACCTGCCTGCCGCTCCTGACACCCCCGACGGTGAAGCGCGGCAAAGCGCCGTGCCCTCGACGGCGCGTGGTTCAACCTCGCGGGGAGAACCTAATGCCCCAAAACACCTACTTACGTAGGCAAAGGACTCCGTTATGTAGTTGTGATTGCGCACGAAGGCCCCCTGCCGGGTGACAGGGGGCCTTCGAAAGGGTTACGTCAGCTGAAGTCGACGGCGCGGATCGTGTGCGCCCCGACGGCGGCGCCGATCGGGTCGAGCAGGTGCGCGTCGATGTGGCGGTCGACGCGCAGCAGCATGACCGCGTCGGAGCCGTCGGTGGTCTGGCTGATCTGCGCGGCCTCGATGTTGATGCCGGCCTCGCCGAGCAGCGTGCCGACGCGGCCCATCACGCCCGGGCGGTCCGGGTACTCGACCAGCAGGACCGTGCCCTCGGCACGCAGGTCGAACCCGCGGCCGTTGACCTCGACCAGCTTCTCGACCTCGTCCTTGCCGGTGACCGAACCGGACACGGTCAGCGCCTGCCCGTCCGAGTGCACCGCGCGGACCGTGACGAGGCTGCGGAACTTCGGGCTCTCCGGCTCGGTGGTCAGCTCGACCTGCACGCCCAGCTTCTCCGCCAGCTGCGGCGCGTTGACGAACGTGACCTGGTCCTCGACCACGCCGGTGAACACCCCGCGCAGGGCCGCCAGCTGCAGCACCGCGGTGTCCTCGTTGGAGATCTCGCCCTTGACCTGCACGGTCACCGACGTCGGCGCCTTCGGGTTCAGCGCGGTCAGCAGCGTGCCCAGCTTCTGGGTCAGCGACAGGTACGGGCGGACGTGCTCGCCGACCGCGCCGCCGCCGGAGACGTTCACCGCGTCCGGCACGAAGTCGCCGCGCAGCGCCAGCAGCACGGACTTCGCGACGTCGGTGCCCGCGCGGTCCTGCGCCTCGGCCGTCGAAGCGCCCAAGTGCGGCGTCACGACGACGTTCTCCAGGGCGAACAGCGGGCTCGACGTGGTCGGCTCGGTGACGAAGACGTCGATGCCGGCGCCGCCGACGTGGCCCGAGCGCAGCGCGTCGGCGAGGTCTTCCTCGACGATCAGCCCGCCGCGGGCGGCGTTGACGATGATGACGCCCGGCTTGGTCTTCTTCAGCGCCTCGGCGTCGATGAGGCCCTTGGTCTCCGGCGTCTTCGGCAGGTGGATGGAGATCGCGTCGGCGCGCGTGAGCAGCTCGTCGAGGGTGACGAGCTCGATGCCGAGCTGCGCGGCGCGCGCGGCCGAGACGTAGGGGTCGTAGGCGATCAGCTTGGTGTCGAAGGCGGCCAGGCGCTGGGCGAACAGCTGCCCGATCTTGCCGAGGCCGACCACGCCGACCGTCTTGCCCTGCAGTTCCACACCGGAGAACGAGCTGCGCTTCCACTCGCCGGCGCGCAGGCTCTGGCTGGCGGCCGGGACCCGGCGCGCGACGGCCAGCAGCAGCGCCACGGCGTGCTCGGCGGCGGAGACGATGTTGGACGTCGGGGCGTTGACGACCAGGACACCGCGTTCGGTGGCCGCGGGGACCTCGACGTTGTCCAGGCCGACACCGGCGCGGGCGACGACCTTCAGCTGCGAGGTGGCGCCGAAGACTTCGGCGTCGACCTTGGTGGCGGAGCGGACCAGGAGCGCGTCGGCGCTCTTCACCGCCTCGAGCAGCGCGGATCGGTCCGTGCCGTCGACGTGCCGGACCTCCACCTCGTCACCGAAGACGCTCAGCACGGAGGGAGCGAGCTTCTCCGCGATGAGGACGACGGGCTTGCTGGGCTTGCTCACGATGCGGCTCCCACTATCTGGTCACTTCCAGGACGCTTGGGTCGACAAACGGTCATAAGCACGTCGTTGTGCCCCGGTCGTGGCGGAGTTTAACCCGCTGGGCCGCCCCCTGGCTTCCCATGGTGTTAACTCGCTCGTAATCCCTCGAAAACAAGAGCCAGCAGGCGCTGCATGCCCCCCGGGCCGGGCAGGTGCCCGCCCGCCCAGGATGCCGCGTGCAGCAACAGAAGGAGCTCGTGGGTGGTGACGTCCGCGCGGAGTTCGCCCGCTTCCTTCGCGCGTTCCACCAGCTGGGAACCGGCGTCCCGCATGGCGTGGCAGGACGCGTACAACCGGGATGTTTCGTCGCTGAGCGCGTCGGCGGTCAGCTCCACGAGCCCGCGGTAGGTGCCCATGGCTTCGCCGAGCCCGGCGAGCCAGGTCTGCAGCGCGGTCAGCGGCTCGGGGTGGGTCAGCAGTTCGCGGGCGCGGCCGGCCTGGCCGTCGAACCGGGCGCGCAGCAGCGTTTCGAGCAGCGCCTCCCGGGTCGGGAAGTGCCGGTAGAGCGTGCCGATGCCGACGCCGGCGCGACGCGCGATGTCTTCCAGCGACGCCTCGACGCCGTGTTCGGCGAAGGCGCGCTGGGCCTGCGCGAGGAGGGCTTCGTAGTTGCGGCGGGCGTCCGCGCGCATCGGTTTCACGTCGGTCATCGCCCTCCCGACCTTACCCGGTAGCCAATAGGAGGCCGCCTCCGTATATTAACCGGAGGCAGCCTCATCTTACTGGGAGGAATTTCGAGGATGACTCTGATCGAAGACACCCGCGCCCGGCTCGGCGCGATCGGCGCCTGGCTGCCGAGCGCACCGCTGGCCCCGCCCCCGGCCGTCGAACGCGCGGCGACGCGCCGGCTCGCCGAGGCCGGCTACGGCTCGGTCTGGAGCGGCGAAGGCCCCGGCGGCCGCGAGTTGTTCGCCGCCTTCGGCGACCTGCTCGCGTCGGTGCCGGACGTCGTGCTCGGCGCCGGCATCGCCAACACCTGGGCGCGGCCCGGGCGGACCGCCGAAAAGGGCGGGGCGACGCTCGCGCACGCCCACCCGGGCCGGCTGGTGCTCGGCATCGGCATCGGGCACGCGTTCCAGGCGGCGAAGTACGGCGAGGAGTACCGGCCGCTGGACCGGATGCGCGCCTACCTGTCCGAAATGGACGCCGCGGCGGCGGAAAACCCCGCCCCGGTGGCGTTTCCCCGTGTGCTCGCCGCGGTCGGGCCCCGCATGCTGGAGCTCGCCCGCGACCACGCCGACGGCGCGCACCCGTTCGCCCAGCCGGTCTCGCACACGCCGTACGCACGCGAAATCCTCGGGCCGGACAAGCTGCTCATCCCCCACCAGACCGTCCTGCCCGGCAGCCGCGAGGACGCCCGGGCGAGCGTCCGGCGCAGCGTGGCGCAATCACGGGAGTTCCAGGTGAAGGCCTACCTCGCGGGCTGGAAACGGCTCGGCTACACCGAAGCCGACATCGACGGCCCGAGCGACCGGTTCGTCGACGACCTCGTCCTCTGGGGCGACGCGCAGACCATCGCGAAACGCGTGCGGGAAGTGCTCGACGCGGGCGCGGACCACGTCCTGCTGACGCCGTCCGCGACGTCGTTCGAGTCCACTGTGGACACCCTGGTCGAGCTGGCCCCGGCGGTGCTCCGATGAGCGTCGGCGTCTGGCAGTTCTTCGACGGCGTCCCGGTCGGCGAGCTCCGCGAAACGGCCGCCGAGGTGGAGGAACTCGGCTTCGCCGCGCTCTGGTTCGGCGAGTACGCCGGCCGGGAAGCGTTCACGCAGGCGGCGTTGCTGCTCGCGGCGACGTCGAAGCTGACCGTCGCCACCGGGGTCGCGCGCTTCGACCAGCGTTCGCCGCTCGCCGCGGAAGGCGCGATCCGGGCGCTGGGCGAGGCCTACCCGGGCCGGTTCGTCGCGGGGCTCGGCGGGCACCGGCCCGGTGCCCGCCCGCTGACGGCGTTGCGCGAATACCTGGCCGGGATGAACGCGGCCGAACTGCCGGGCCTGCCCCAGCCGTCACCCCGGCCGAGGCGGGTTCTCGCCGCGCTGGGCCCGAAACTCCTGGACCTGGCGGCCGACCGAGCCGACGGCGCCCACCCGTACTTCGTCCCGCCGGAGCACACGGCGATGGCGCGCGAACGGCTCGGCCCGGGCAAGTACCTCGCCGTCGAGCAGGCGGTGGTGCTCGACGCGGCCCCGGAGGTGGCCCGCGAGCACGCCGGTCTCTACGTGCGGCAGGCACCGCACCACCGGACGAACCTGCGGCGGCTCGGCTTCACCGACGACGACCTCGCCGACGGCGGCAGCCACCGCCTGGTCGACGCCATCGTCGTCACGGGCGAACAGCGGATCGCCGACCGGATCCGGGCGCACCTCGACGCGGGCGCCGACCACGTCTGCGTCCAGGTCCTCGCCCGGACGAAGGACTCCTACCGCCGCTTGGCGGACCTGCTGCCCTGACCGGGGTACGCTGGCGGGACGCGGTGAGGGCCGCGTCCCGTCCGCGGAAAGGGCCGAGCCCACCCCCGCAGCACCGCACCACCAGCTCCGCACCTTCTTTCCTGCCCGGTGCCGGCGGACCACGGGCGACGAGGGAAGGAGGCACCATGGGCGTGCTGCCCGCCAAACCCAGCCTGGACCAGCTGCGCAACCGCGCGAAAGACCTCGCGCGCGCCGAAGGCGTCAAGCTGTCCGAAGCGCAGTTCCGCATCGCCCGGGACCACGGGTTCCCGAGCTGGCCGAAGCTTCGCGCCTACGTCCGGCGCGTCACCGAGCACGGCGAAACCCTGCAGCACCCGTACCACCAGGACGTCGAATACTACGCCGGGCGCGCGCTCGGCCTGCTCGCCTCGGCCGAGGACGAGACGCCCGGCGCCCGCGAGCCGTTCGACCGCTGGGGCCAGCCGCCGACCCGCGACGGCGCCCGCGTGGTCGTCGCCCGTGAGCACGGTTTCGGCTCCTGGCAGGGACTTCTCACCCACGTTCGGTCACTTGTGGACAGTGGTGAGCCGTTCGCCCGCGCGTACCGGGCCGTCGAAGACCGGGACGTCGACCGGCTCGAAACGCTCCTCGGCGAGTTCCCCGGGCTCGTCACCGCCCGCGGCACCAACGGCAACGACCTGCTCGGCATGGCCGGCGCGACCTGCGACGAGCGGCTCAGCCGCGTCCTGCTCGCCCACGGCGCCGACCCCGCGCGCGGCAACGTCCACGGCTGGACGCCGTTGCACCAAGCCGCGTACAGCAACCTCCCGCTGCTGCTCGGCCTGCTGCTCGAAGCGAGCGCCCCGGTCGAGGTCTCCGCCCGCGGCGACGGCGGCACTCCCCTGGTCGTCGCCCTGTTCTGGGGCCACCGCGAAGCAGCGGAAACCCTGGCCGCGCACAGCCGGGCACCGGGCAACCTGCGCGTCGCGGCCGGGCTCGGCGACACCGGGCTCCTGGACGAACTCCTGACGTCGGGCCGCGGCGGTGAGCACCGCGGCTTTTACCGGCCCCACAGCGGTTTCCCGGCCTGGCACCCGAGCGAGGACCCGGCGGAAGCCCGCGACGAAGCCCTCGCGTGGGCCGCCCGCAACGACCGCACCGAAGCCCTGCGCACCCTCGTCTCGCGCGGAGCCGGCGTGGACGCCGACGTCTACCGCGGCACGGCGCTGGCGTGGGCGGCGGCGAAGGGCAGGCTCGCCGCCGTCCGGACGCTGCTGGAGCTCGGCGCCGACGTGAATCACCCGGGCACGTTCGGCGGCCCGAAGCACGGCGAAGGCGTCACGGCCCTGCACCTGGCCGCGGAGTCCGGGCACCTCGACGTCATCCGGGTGCTCCTGGAAAACGGCGCCGACCGCGGCGCGCGGGACGCGAACTTCGGCAGCACGCCCGGGTCGTGGGCGGAGGTGTGCGGGCAGCCGGCCGCCTGGGAGCTGCTCCGCTAGACAACCGGAGTCTGTAGTCCGTATCTTCGGAGACGGACTACAGACTCCGTTTTGCCTTCTGGGAGGAACCGTGACCACACCCCGCGACGTCTTCACCGCGTTGTCCGACGGGATCGGCGAAGGCCGCTTCGGCGAGCTTTCCGCGCTCTACGCCGAAGACACCGTCGTCGAACACCCCCAGGCCGTCCCCCGGCCGACGCGCCTGACCGGCCGCGCCGCGGTCCACGAGCGGTTCGCGAGCCCGCTCGTCGGGGCGCTGCGGCTCAAGCGCAAGAACGTCGTGGTGCACGAGACGACGGACCCCGAGGTGATCGTCGCCGAATACGACTACGACGCCGAGTCCGTCGAGACCGGCCGGACGATCGAGGCGGCCAACGTCCACGTGCTGCGCGTCCGCGACGGCCTGATCGTCCATTCCCGCGACTACCACGACTACCTGAAGCTCGCCGCCGTCCGCGACGGCGTCGACCAGCTGGTGGAGGCGTACGAGCAGGCGCCGCCGCGCGAGCTTTCGCCGGTCACGCCGGAGAGCGCGGGCACGGTGTTCGAGCGGCTCGTGCACGGCGTGGCGGGCGGGCGCTGGGACGAGCTGCCGGAGCTGTACGCGGCGGAAACCCACGTCACGCACCCGTTCCTGCCGGGCTCGGAGGTGCTGCGCACGCGCGACGAGCTGCGGGCGCACTTCGCGGCGGGCAAGGCGCTGAACCCGGGTTTCACCGTCGCGGACCTGGTCACCTACCAGGGCACCGACCCCGAGGTGCTGATCGGCGAATTCGCCTACCAGGGCGAGTACGGCGGGCGCCCGGTGCGGATCGCGAACATCTTCGTCCTGCGGGTCCGCGACGGGCTGATCGTCGAGTCCCGCGACTACGGCGACCACCTCGCCGTCGCGGGCGACCTCGGCCGGATCCCCGAACTGGCCGCGAAACTGACGTTCTAGGCCTCGCCGAGGTCGTTGAACTCGCCGTCTTCGACGCCCTTCGTGAACGCGTCCCACTCCGCCATGGTGAAGACCATGACCGTGCCGTCGACGTCCGGCGAGCGCCGCATCGCGACGTAGGTGGCACCGTCGGTGTGCTCGACGAACGCGTACTCGACGACCTCGTCGAGGGTGACGCCCGCGGGCTCGCCCCGGATCCACTCGGCCCCGGAAAGGTCGAGGTGGTGCCGGATGTGCGCCTTGTCGTCGGTCATGCGGTAAGCGTAGCCAAAACGCGCCGGAGGGGACGCCGCGACGGCGTCCCCTCCGGTGTCCTGCGGGTGAAGATCAGGCGGTCTCGGTGATCGGCCGGTCCACCCACGACATCAGGTCGCGCAGCTTCTTGCCGGTCTCCTCGATCGGGTGCTTGTTGCCCTGCTCCTCGAGCTTGGTGAAGTTCGGCCGGCCGGCCTCGTCCTCGGCGACCCATTCGCGGGCGAACGTGCCGTCCTGGATCTCGCCGAGGATCTTCTTCATCTCTTCCTTGACCGCCGGCGAGATGACGCGCGGGCCGCGGGTCAGGTCGCCGTACTCGGCGGTGTCGGAGATCGAGTAGCGCTGGCGCGCGATGCCGCCCTCGTACATGAGGTCGACGATCAGCTTCAGCTCGTGCAGCACCTCGAAGTAGGCGATCTCCGGGGCGTAGCCGGCCTCGGTGAGCACCTCGAAGCCGGTCTGCACCAGCGCGGACGCGCCACCGCAGAGCACGGCCTGCTCGCCGAAGAGGTCGGTCTCGGTCTCTTCCTTGAACGTCGTCTTGATGACGCCGGCGCGGGCGCCACCGATGGCGGCGGCGTAGGAGAGGGCGAGCGCCTGGGCGTTGCCGGACGCGTCCTGCTCCACGGCGATGAGCGCCGGGACGCCCTTGCCGTCGACGAACTGGCGGCGCACGAGGTGACCCGGGCCCTTCGGGGCGACCATGGCGACGTCCACGTTGGACGGCGGCTTGATCAGGTCGTAGCGGATGTTGAAGCCGTGCCCGAAGAAGATCGCGTCGCCGTCCTGGAGGTTCGGCGCGATGTCCTGCTCGTAGATGTGGCGCTGCTTCGTGTCCGGCGCCAGGATCATGATCAGGTCGGCCTCGGCCGACGCCTCGGCCGGGGTGAGCACGCGCAGGCCCTGCTCCTCGGCCTTCGCCCGCGACTTGGACCCCTCGGGCAGGCCGATGCGGACGTCGACGCCGGAGTCGCGCAGGCTCAGCGAGTGGGCGTGGCCCTGGCTGCCGTAGCCGATGACAGCGACCTTGCGCCCCTGGATGATCGAAAGGTCGGCGTCGTCGTCGTAGAAGATTTCCACTGCCATGGGGGTTACTGCTTCCTTTCCTGACTTACTTCTTCTTAGCGCGGTGATGTGGCGGTGATGGAACGGGCGCCCCGCCCCACCGCGACCATGCCGGATTGAACGAGCTCGCGGATGCCATACGGCTCCAGCATCCGCAGCAGCGCACCGATCTTGTCCGACGTCCCGGTCGCCTCGACGGTGAGCGCCTCCGGGGAGACGTCCACCACCTTGGCGCGGAAGAGCTGGACGGTTTCGAGGACCTGGCTGCGCACGGTGTTGTCGGCGCGCACCTTCACGAGCAGCAGTTCGCGCTGCACGGCGGTCGACTGCTCCAGCTCGACGATCTTGATCACGTTGACCAGCTTGTTGAGCTGTTTCGTCACCTGTTCGAGCGGTAGCTCTTCCACGGCGACCACGATCGTCATCCGGGACACCTCGGGGTTCTCCGTGGGCCCGACGGCAAGGGACTCGATGTTGAATCCGCGGCGGGAGAACAGGCCCGAGACGCGCGCGAGCACACCGGGCTTGTTCTCGACCAGGACACTCAGCGTGTGGACGCTCATGATCAGCGCTCACCTTCCGCGGCAGCTTCGACGGCTTCGGTCGTCTCGACCGAAACCTCGTCGTCGTCGAACAGCGGCCGGATGCCCCGGACCGCCATGATCTCGTCGTTGCCGGTGCCCGCGGCGACCATCGGCCACACCTGGGCATCCTTCCCGACCACGAAGTCGATCACGACGGGGCGGTCGTTGATCTCCATCGCGCGGCGGATGGTGGCGTCGACATCTTCCTTGGTCTCGCAGCGCAGGCCGGCGCACCCCAGCGCTTCGGCCAGCAGCACGAAGTCGGGGATGCGGTGCTTGTGCGTGCCGAGGTCGGTGTTGGAGTACCGCTCCGAGTAGAAGAGGTTCTGCCACTGCCGGACCATGCCGAGGTTGCCGTTGTTGATGACGGCGACCTTGATCGGCGCGCCCTCGATGGCGCAGGTGGCCAGCTCCTGGTTCGTCATCTGGAAGCAGCCGTCGCCGTCGATCGCCCAGACCTGCGTGCCCGGGACGCCGAACTGCGCGCCCATCGCGGCGGGCACCGCGTAGCCCATGGTGCCGAGGCCGCCGGAGTTGATCCAGGTGCGCGGGTTCTCGTACTTGACGAACTGCGCGGCCCACATCTGGTGCTGGCCGACACCGGCGGCGTACACCGCGTCGGGGCCCACGATCCGGCCGATCCGCTCGATGACGTACTGCGGCGACAGCGAACCGTCGTCCGGCCACTCGTAGCCGGCCGGGTAGTTCTCGCGCCAGTCGTCGGCCTGGGTCCACCAGTCGGCGAGGTCGGGCTTGCCGCCGTGCTCGAACTCCGTGGTGACGGCGGTGATCAGCTCGCCGATGATCTCCTTGCAGTCACCCACGATCGGCACGTCGGCCTTGCGGTTCTTGGAGATCTCGGCCGGGTCGATGTCGGCGTGCACGACCGCGGCGTCCGGCGCGAACGACGAGAGCTGGCCGGTGACGCGGTCGTCGAAGCGGGCACCGAGCGCGATCAGCAGGTCGGCGCGCTGCATCGCGGCGACGGCGGCGACCGTGCCGTGCATGCCCGGCATGCCGAGGTGCTGCGGGTGCGAGTCGGGGAACGCGCCGCGCGCCATCAGCGTGGTGACGACGGGGATGTTCGTCAGCTCGGCGAGCTGCTTGAGCTGCTCGTGCGCTTCGGCCTTGATCACGCCGCCGCCGACGTAGAGCACCGGGCGGCGCGACTTCGCGATCAGCTTCGCGGCTTCGCGGACCTGCTTGCCGTGCGGGCGCAGCGTCGGGCGGTAACCCGGGAGGCGCAGCTCGGTCGGCCAGGAGAACGAGGTCATCTCCTGCAGCACGTCCTTGGGGATGTCCACCAGGACGGGGCCGGGCCGGCCCGTCGCGGCCAGGTGGAACGCCTCGGCGATGGTCCGCGGGATCTCCGCCGGGTCCGTCACGAGGAAGTTGTGCTTGGTGATCGGCATGGTGATGCCGCAGATGTCGGCTTCCTGGAACGCGTCGGTGCCGATCAGCGCCCGGGACTGCTGGCCGGTGATGGCCACGACCGGGACGGAGTCCATGTTGGCGTCGGCGAGCGGGGTGACCAGGTTGGTCGCGCCGGGGCCCGACGTGGCCATGCACACGCCGACCTTGCCGGTGGCCTGGGCATAGCCGGTCGCCGCGTGCCCCGCGCCCTGTTCGTGGCGGACCAGGACGTGGCGGACCTTCGTCGAGTCGAGCAACGGGTCGTAGGCGGGCAGGATGGTGCCGCCCGGGATGCCGAAGACCACTTCGGCGCCGACGGCCTCGAGCGAGCGCACGAGTGACTGGGCGCCGGTGACGCGCACCGGCGTTCCCGCCGGGGGCGCCGGCTTCGGACGAGCTCCGGACGTACCGGGCGTCGGCCCGGGTTTCGCGTCGCTGCTGCGCGACGTGGCACTGGTCATCGGTTCTGCCTCGTGGGTCTCGGTGTCACTCGTTCGGGTCAGTTTGATGCGGTCGGGCGAAGGAGCTCTTCTCCTTGGGCAACAAAAAACCCTCGCCGACCGTAAGGTCGCACGAGGGTCGCGCGTCGACGCAGCGGAAGGACTTCCCTAAGCGTCGACGCGCTTGGGAAGTACGAGGCCGGTCAGCGGTGTCACGGCCACGACGCTAGCCGCAACGCCGCGCGGGTGTCAACTCTGCGGGACGGTGTGTCCGGATGCTGGACACCCCGAGGGTCGTGCGTCACGCCTGCGCGACCCGGGTCCGGGCCGGTCGGGGCGGCGGTGCACCATTTCGGGGTGGCCGAAAAAGCTCAGCAGGACGAGGGCCGGAAAGCCGTCTTCCGCGTCCCCCGCACGTCGTTCATGGCGATCGCGCTCCTGACCGTCTGCGTGACGCCGATCGCACTCGGGGAAATCCCGTACCTGCAGTGGCTCTACGTCTTCCCGATCGCGCTCGCGGTCTTCGTGGTCCGCCACCGCACCATCGCCACGCGCGAGGGTCTGGCGATCCGGACGGTGTTCGGCAAGCGGGACGTGCCGTGGTCGGCGCTGAAGGGCCTCGCGATCACCAAGAAGTCCCGCGTCCAGGCGGTGCTGAAGGACGACACGAAGGTGTCACTGCCGACGGTCCGGACCCGGCACCTGCCGGTGCTCTCGCTGGTGAGCGAAGGGCTCGTCGCCGACCCGAGCGGCCTGCTCGAAGAGGAAGACCTCAAGCCCGGCTCGTAGCACCCTCGATGGACGGGCTCCCCAAGACTGGCCTAAATTGGTAGGACCAGTTTTGGCGGAGTGTTCCCGCCGACCATCCGACCTGGGAGTTTCGCCGTGCCGCCTCTCCGTTCCCGGACCACCACCCACGGCCGCAACGCGGCGGGCGCGCGCTCGCTCTGGCGCGCCACCGGCATGACCGACAGCGACTTCGGCAAGCCGATCGTGGCGATCGCCAACTCCTACACGCAGTTCGTGCCCGGCCACGTGCACCTCAAGGACCTCGGCGAGATCGTCGCCGGCGCGGTCAAGGAAGCCGGCGGCGTCGCGCGCGAGTTCCACACCATCGCCGTCGACGACGGCATCGCCATGGGCCACTCCGGCATGCTCTACTCGCTGCCCTCGCGCGAGATCATCGCCGACTCGGTCGAGTACATGGTCAACGCGCACCAGGCCGACGCGCTGGTGTGCATCTCCAACTGCGACAAGATCACCCCGGGCATGCTCAACGCCGCCATGCGGCTGAACATCCCGGTGGTGTTCGTCTCCGGCGGGCCGATGGAGGCGGGCAAGGCGGTCGTCGTCGGCGGCGTCGCCCAGGCCCCGACCGACCTGATCACCGCGATCGCGGCGTCCGCGAGCCCGGAGGTCGACGAGGACGGGCTGTCCATCGTCGAGCGCTCGGCCTGCCCGACGTGCGGTTCGTGCTCCGGCATGTTCACCGCGAACTCGATGAACTGCCTCACCGAGGCGCTGGGGCTTTCCCTGCCGGGCAACGGCTCGACGCTGGCGACCCACGCGGCGCGGCGCGCGCTGTTCGAGGAGGCCGGGCGCACGGTCGTCGAGCTGTGCAAGCGCTGGTACGAAAACGACGACGAGTCGGCGCTGCCGCGGTCGATCGCCTCGAAGGCGGCGTTCGAGAACGCGATGGCCCTCGACATGGCGATGGGCGGCTCGACGAACACGGTGCTGCACATCCTCGCCGCCGCGCAGGAGGGCGAGGTCGACTTCACGATCGCCGACATCGACGCGATCGGCCGCCGGGTGCCGTGCCTGTCGAAGGTGGCGCCGAACTCCGACTACCACATGGAAGACGTCCACCGCGCCGGCGGCATCCCGGCGATCCTCGGCGAGCTGTACCGCGGCGGCCTGCTGAACACCGACGTCTGGTCGGTCCACTCCCCCGACATCGACTCCTGGCTCTCGACCTGGGACATCCGGGCCTCGTCGCCTTCTCCGGTCGCGCTCGAGCTGTTCCACGCGGCCCCGGGCGGCGTCCGCACGACGCAGGCGTTCTCGACGGAGAACCGCTGGTCGTCCCTGGACACGGACGCGGCGGGCGGCTGCATCCGCGACGTCGAGCACGCGTACACGAAGGACGGCGGCCTGGCCATCCTGCGCGGCAACCTGGCGGAGAACGGCGCGGTGATCAAGGCCGCGGGCATCGACGAGGACCTCTGGCACTTCGAGGGCCCGGCGCGGGTCCTGGAGAGCCAGGAGGAAGCGGTCTCGGCGATCCTCAAGAAGGAGATCCAGCCGGGCGAGGTCCTGGTGATCCGCTACGAAGGCCCGGCGGGCGGCCCGGGCATGCAGGAGATGCTGCACCCGACGGCGTTCCTGAAGGGTTCGGGCCTCGGCAAGAAGTGCGCGTTGATCACGGACGGCCGCTTCTCGGGTGGCTCGTCGGGCATCTCGGTCGGCCACATCTCCCCGGAGGCGGCGGCGGGCGGCCTGATCGGCCTGGTGGAGAACGGCGACCGGATCCTGCTGGACATCCACGAGCGCCGGCTGGAGCTGCTGGTGGACGCGGAGATCCTGGCGGAGCGCCGCTCGAAGATGGAGGCGTCCGAGCGGCCGTGGCAGCCGAAGGACCGCCAGCGCCCGGTGACGGCGGCGTTGCGCGCGTACGCCCGGATGGCGACGTCGGCGGACACGGGCGCGGTCCGCGACGTGAACAAGTAGCCCGCTCGGCCGGCTCGATCAACGCGAAGGGCCGCCCCCGCCTGACGGGGCGGCCCTTTCCGCGTTCTGGCCCCGGCCGGTGAGGGGGACCCCCGGTTTCAACGTTACCGGCGAGCACCGACAATTCCGGGCCCGGTGGTTGCCGCGGACCCGAGTTGTCCCCAGGCCGCCCCGCACGGCTGAGTTGTCCCCAAGCCCACAGCCGCCTACCGCGTCAAAACGATGACCACCACGGCCGCCGCGGCGGCCAGCAGCAGCGACACCAGCCCCAGCGGCAGCGGCCGCTTCCGCCACGGCGTGTTCCGCTCCAGCGAAATCGGCCCGGAACCGGTGAACAGCAGGCTCAGCGCGGCCGCCCCCAGCAGCAGCTCGAACTCGAACCCCTGCCCCTGCTGCTCGAAGAACCCGCCGTGGAACTTCGCGTACACCGCGTTCGCCGCCACCCCGAGCAGCGCCGCCGCCGCGAGCGGCGTGAACAGCCCGACGACCACCAGCACCCCGCCGCCGAGCTCGGCGACGCCCGTGATCCACGACAGCAGCGTCGTCTGCTTGTGGTAGCCGAACGTCTCCAGCACCCGCGCGAACCCGCCGATGCCCGGCCCGCCGAACAGGCCGAACAGGTGCTGCAGGCCGTGCGCGCCCATGGTGACGCCGAGCGCCAGCCGCAGGATCAGCAGGCCGAGACCGAGCCCGCCCTGGCGCGGGGTGTCGTCACCCCCGTCGTCCTCGACGCCGGACAGGAGGCTGGTGGGCTGCTGCGA
Organism: Amycolatopsis sp. cmx-4-83; assembly: GCF_046548815.1. NCBI lineage: Bacteria > Bacillati > Actinomycetota > Actinomycetes > Pseudonocardiales > Pseudonocardiaceae > Amycolatopsis > Amycolatopsis sp. cmx-4-83. The sequence continues at coordinate 355,054 of NZ_JAEBEF010000010.1, forward strand.
AAAATCGTCTCCACTGCTCACGCGCGAAGGGTAGGGGATCCACCGGGGCCTGGCGAGCCGCCGCGCTCAGTACTCGCCGTGCACGAGGTTGTCCGGCAGCTCGCCACCGGCGTACCGGGCGATTTCCGCCGCCGCGACCGCGTACGACCGCCCCCGCACCCCGCGCACCGACCCGCCGATGTGCGGCGTGAGCAGCAGCCCCGGCACCGTCCACAGCGGGTGCCCGGACGGCGGCGGCTCGGGATCGGTGACGTCGAGCGCGGCGCGCAGCCGTCCCGTGGTCAATTCGGCGACCAGGGCACCGGTGTCCACGACGGCGCCGCGCGAGACGTTGACCAGCACGGCCCCGTCGCGCATCTCGGCCAGGAACTCCGCGCCGACCATCCCGCGGGTGCGCGAGGTCAGCGGCACCATCAGCACCACGGCGTCGTGCAGGGGGAGCAACGCGGGCAGCTCGTGCACCCCGTGCACACCCTCCCGCGCGGTCATCCCGACCATCGTGCACCGCGCGTCGAACGGCTCGAGCCGGCGCCGCAGGTGCCGTCCGAGGTCGCCGGCGCCGATGACGAGCACGCGCTTGCCCTGCAGCGTGTCGGCCGTCTGCCGTTCCCAGCGGCCTTCGCGCTGCGCCGTCGCGAAGACGTCCAGCTTCCGGTACATCGACAGCAGCACCGCGACGACCCACTCGGCGGTGCTCCCGCCGTGCGCGCCGCGGCAGGTGGAGAGCAGGACGCCGTCGGGCACCTTCCCGACCCAGTCCTCGGCGCCGGCGGACAGCAGCTGGATCAGCTTGAGGTTCGGCAGCGTGCGCCACAGCTCCTCACCCGGCGGGTGCTTGCCCGGGATGAGCACTTCGGCCTTCGCGGCCTCCGGCGGCACGGGCTCGCCCCACTGGTAGCGCACGGGCAGGACCCGCGGGACCTCGGCGAGCACGGACATGCCCTCGTCGTCGGGCACCAGCACGGTCAGCGTCATGATCCCAACGTAATCCAGGAGTACTCACCCATGGTTCACGCGGCGGCCCCTAGGCTGGGGGATCATGCGCACTCGGTACCGGTCGGCCCTGCTGGCGATCCTGGCCTGCGGCGTCTTGCTGCCCGCCGGCTGCGCGCGGTTCGACGACACCGCGGCCGATCAGTCGTTCAGCCCCGCGCCCGTCCCGAGCCCCGAATCGCCGCCCCAGGTCCAGGGCCCCGGCGCGGACTCCGGCGGCGACGGCAAGCAGGCGCGCCCCGGCCAGTCCGCCACGCCGGTGCCGCCGCCCCAGGGCTGCAAGGACTTCGACCCGTCGGTCATCTCGACCTGCCTGGACACCGTCGCGGCGGTCGCCGGCCTGCCGGGCGACGGCTCGACGCCGAGCGCGCTCGCGGGCGAACGCAAGAGCGGCCGCGTGCAGCTCGCGACCGCGGGCAAGGACGCGACGGACTTCGCGAAGCTCGACGTCCAGGCAGCCGGCGACGGCGGCCTGACCGGGCTCGCGCTCTCGCCGTCGTACGTCGAAGACCAGCTGGTGTTCGCTTACGTGACCACGGCGACGGACAACCGCGTCGTGCGCTTCGCGAAGGGCCAGGCCGCGAAGCCGGTGCTCACCGGCATCCCGAAGGGCGCGTCCGGCAACCGCGGCGCGATCGCGACGGACAACCGCGGCGCGCTGCTGGTCGCGACGGGCGACGCGGGCAACCCGAACGCCGCCGCCGACCCGAACTCCCTCGCCGGGAAGGTGCTGCGCATCGACACGTCGGGCAAGGCCGCGGCGGGCAACCCGAACGGCGCCCTGACCGTGGCGGCCGGCCTGCACGCCCCGGGCGGCCTGTGCGCCTCGGCCGACGGCGGCCGCGTCTGGGTCACCGACCGGCTCGCCGACAAGGACGCCCTCTACCGGCTGCAGGCCGGGCAGCCGCTGACGGCGCCGGCGTGGACGTGGCCGGACAAGCCGGGCGTCGCGGGCTGCGCCGACTTCGTCGACGCCAACGGCTCGATCTCGGTCGGCACGTCCCTGGCCGGCGACCTGCAGAACCTCCCGGTGACCCCGGAGGGCGCGGTCAGCGGCAAGCCGACGATCAGCCTCGACGGCAAGACCGGCAAACCGCCGGTGACGTACGGGCGCCTCGCCGGGATGAGCATGATCAACCCCCAGCTCGCGGTGGCCGGCACGGTCAACAAGGACGGCGGCGCCCCGGTCTCGAGCGACGACCGCGTCGTCCTGATCACCCCGGCGACCTCCGGCGGCGGCAACGGCAAAGACTGACCGGCTGCACCTGCACGACGGCCCGCTTTACCGGGTCACGCCGGACGTGGTCGCCGAATGGCGAGAGCAGTATGGGCTTCACGGCGTCCGTCGTGCCGGAGTCCGGTGACCGTCCTGGCCGCCGCACGGCGCGTCCGCGCGCTGAGCAGCGCCCTGCACGAGGCGGGCTTCCGCGTGCTGATCGACCACACCGGCAGCAACTCCTAGCCACCTCGTCCTCGAAGGGCCCCGGGTTCGCCGGGTCCAGGGCTTAGCTCCGCCCCGCCGCCCCGCCGTCCCTCCGCCGACGACGTCAGCTCAGCGGCTTCAACTCCACCCGCCGCCCTTCGGCCGACGACGTCAACCCGGCTTCGGCGAGCTGGAGCCCGCGGGCCGCGGAGAAGAAGTCGTAGCGGTGTTGCCGCCCGGCGACCACGTCCCGGACGAACTCCTCCCACTGCGCCTTGAAGCCGTTGTCGAACTCGGTGTTGTCCGGGACCTCCTGCCACTGGTCGCGGAACGCCTCGGTCGCCGGCAGGTCGGGGTTCCACACCGGCTTCGGCGTCGCGGAGCGGTGCTGCACCCGGCACCGCCGCAGCCCGGCGACGGCGCTGCCCTCGGTGCCGTCGACCTGGAACTCGACGAGCTCGTCCCGGAACACCCGCGTCGACCACGACGAGTTGATCTGCGCGACGACCCCGGACTCCAGCTCGAAGATCCCGTACGCGGCGTCGTCGGCCGTCGCCGCGTAGGCGTCGCCCTGCTCGTCCCACCTGCGCGGGATGTGCGTTGTCGCTTTCGCGGTCACGGCCTCGACGCGGCCGAAGAGGTTCTCGAGGACGTAGTTCCAGTGGCAGAACATGTCGAGCACGATCCCGCCGCCGTCATCGGCGCGGTAGTTCCAGCTCGGGCGCTGCGCCTCCTGCCAGTCGCCCTCGAACACCCAGTAGCCGAACTCGCCGCGCACCGACAGGATCCGCCCGAAGAACCCGCCGTCGACCAGCCGCCGCAGTTTCCGCAGGCCGGGCAGGAACAGCTTGTCGTGCACGACGCCGTGGCAGATCCCGGCGTCCCGCGCGAGCCCGGCCAGCTCCAGCGCCGATGTCAGTTTTTCGGCAAGGGGCTTTTCGGCGTAGACGTGCTTGCCCGCGGCGATCGCCGCGCGCACCGACGGCTCCCGCGCCGACGTCAGCTGCGCGTCGAAGTAAATGCCGACGTCGGCCAGCGCGGAGTCCGGATCGGTGGTCCACGCGGTCAGCCCGTGCCGACCGGCGATGTCCTTCAGCTTCGCGGCGTTGCGGCCGGCGAGGATCGGCTCGAGCTGCACGCGGCTGCCGTCCGGCAGCGCGACGCCGCCCTGGTCGCGAATCGACAAGACCGACCGGAGCAGGTGCTGCCGGTAGCCCATCCGGCCGGTCACCCCGTTGAGCAGCACTCCGATACTGGGCTGGTTCATCACTGCCGGCCTTCCTGGTCGATGTCGTATTCCGCGCGACGTCCGCACATGCCGTAGCCGTCCGGGCTCGAAGGGACCGCGACCCGGACCCCGGACTGCTCGAGGTGGCTCCCGTCGCCGCGGGCGAGCGCCTCCAGGTGCGCCCCGGTCAGCTCGGCGGCCCGCAACGCCCCGGCCCGCCAGCGCGGAACCCAGTCGCCGATTTTCGGCGAAACGAGCGCGACGGCCGCCCGGTGGAACGCCCGCAGCGGCTCCGCGTCGCCGTCCCGCAGGGCCGCCCGCAGCGGCAGGTAGCCGCGAATCGCCAGGTCACGGCGTTGCCGAGCGGCCTGGTCGGTTTTCGGCAACGCTGCCGCGCCGGCGTAGGCGGCCGGGTCGGCGAGCACGTCGGGCGGGAAGGTGAAGACCGCGTCCCCCGCCTCGGGCAGCCCGCTGTTCTGCATCAGCACCGTGACGCACAGCCCGTCTTCCTGGACCATCCGGTGCACGGTCCCCGGCGCGAACCACGCGATCACCCCGGGCTCCAGCGGTGTCTCGTCGTAGCCGCCGGCGCTCAACGTCTGAACCGCCCCGCGCCCGCCCGTGACGACGTACGCCTCGGTGCAGGCGAGGTGCAGGTGCGGGCTCCCGCCGCACGCCCCATCCTCCGCCGCCCAGTCGTAGGCGCGCAGGTGCGAGACCCCGATTCCACCTGGAAGTGGGAACGCGTTCATGACCACCCGTGCCGATCGAGGTAGTGAGTCACCCGATCGCGATCCCACGCCCCATCCGCGACGACGATCCGGTAGCGGTAGGTGAAGCTCTCTCCCGGCTCCAGCGCGAACTCGTCGAAAAACGCCCACGAGAACGCGACCATCGGCGTCTCCCGAGAGCGGACGAACCAGTGCGACTCGTGGATCGCCTGGTCGTTTTCCGGCGAATGCGCGAAGACCAGCGTCGAATGCGCGTCGACGTCGTCGTGCTCGCCGACGAAAGCCAGCCACGGCGCCTGCGCACCCATCATGTCGTCGCCGCCGAGCTCACCGGGCCCGAGGACGCGCCCGCCGCTGAAGTCGCGCGGCCCCCGCCAGTGCAGCCCGGTGTACCCGGCCAGCTCACGGCCGGCGGTCGTCGGGCTGCCGAACTCGAGCGGGGTGTCGCGGACGTTGGTCAGCTCGATCCCCCAGTCGAGCGCCCAGGCCCCTTCGTCCGGCTCGACCGAGTGGACGACGAGCTCGCGCCGCTCCCGCGCCCACTCGTCACCGCCGTTGGCGACCCAGGTGAGCCGTTCGGTGAACCCGAGCCGGTCGCGGCCGACGGCGAAGGCGGCGAAGTCGTCGTGCCGCATGGAGCCGATGCGGTCGGGCAGGTCCTGGTACCAATGGCCGGGAACGTAGGTGTGGCCGCCCCAGAAGTTCTGCCCGGACAGGTGGCTGGACGTCATCTGCAGGCCCTTGTGCCACCGGTGGTCGGCGGGCCGGTACCCGCTCACGCCGCGGCCGCCGAGGGTCCGCAGCGGGTGGGTGTAGGGCTTGCGCGATTCGAAGGCCACCGGGTCGGGCTTGTACACATAGGACATCAGCTGGACGCCGCCGGCCTCGACGGTCACGCGCTCGCCGTGCCGGTGCGTGACGGTGATCGCCGCGCTCACGCCCCCGCTCCCGCCATGGACCGGTGGAAGGCATCACCGGCGACGATCTCCCCGCGCCGCACCCCGGCCCCGGTGGCCGCGGACTTGTACAAAGCCGCGACGAACTCCAGCACCCGCCGCCCGTCGTCCCCGCTGCACGGCGGCCGCCGCCCGGCCCGGTAGGCGGCGAGCACGGGCGCGAACGCGGCGGCGTGCGAGCTGGCCACGTCCTCGGACGGCGTCCAGCGCTTCGTCGCTTTTTCGGCAACGTGCGGCGCCGGCGTGTAGCGCCAGTCTTTGCCGCTGTGGCCGTAGAGGTGGGTGAGCTCGACGGTGGCGTTTTCGCAGTCGACCCGGATCCGGCTCACCTCGTCCGGTGAAAGGACGCTGTTGACGACGGTCGCGAGCGCCCCCGACTCGAACCGGACGAGCGCGGTGGAGACGTCCTCGGTCTCGACGTCGTGCACCAGCCGCGCGGTCATCGCGCGCACCTCGGCCCAGTCGCCGAGCAGGTGGAGCAGGAGGTCCATCTGGTGGATGCCGTGGCCCATGGCGGGCCCGCCGCCCTCGGATTCCCAGCGCCCGCGCCACGGCACCGCGTAGTAGGCGCCGTCGCGGTACCAGGTGGTCTGGCAGTGCGCGACGAGCGGCCGTCCGAGCTCCCCCGCGTCGAGCAGGTTCCGGAAGTGCGCGGCACCCGATCCGGACCGTTGCTGGTAAACGAACGAAACGTACGGCCCGCCGTCCCGTTCGGCGGCGGCCATCTCGTCGTACTCGGCGAGCGACCGGCACGGCGGCTTCTCACACCAGACCCAGGCGCCGCCGGCAAGGGCTTTCATGGTCTGTTCGACGTGCAACCCGGGCGGCGTGCAGATCGAGACGAGATCGGGCTCCTGCTCGGCGAGCAGGGTGTCAAGATCGCCGTAGGGCTTGGCGTCGCCGGTCGCGGCGCAGAACGCGACGGCCCGGGCTTCATCGACATCGGCGGCGGCCACGATCTCGACGTCGTCGCGGTGCGCCTCGAAGGCGCTCCGATGGCTGTCCGCGATCCCCCCAGCGCCGACAACGGCGACCCGTAAGCGCTTTCCGTGAGTCAACCCAGGTCTCCCTCCTCGGTGACACGCCTCCCAGCGGGCCGTCCCCGCCCGGCCGGGCCGCTCCTGCCGACCGTTCCAGAAAGCGCTTTCTCACGCAACGGCCGACCAGGATGTCAACGTTGTCACCCAGAGTGGTCAACCGGAACGGACGACAGCCCTGACGACAGCGGCTGGCAACACGACTTCAACGCCACCAAGGCTTCACGCCGTCAACGCCGACACCCGGCCACTTACCGGGGCTTCCATCGCGGAGCCCCGGAACGGTCAGCCTCGACACCCCGCCCCCGCCGCGTCGAACGGCCACGGTTCCACCGAACGCCGACTCACTCCGGCGCCGTCGGTCAGCGAGACTTGCTCTTGGGTTCACGCTTCCGCGGCTGCCGGCTCTCGGCGCGCACCGCGCGGATGTCCAAGAAAGCGACAACAACCGAAACGAGTGCCGCGAACAGCCCGAGGAACCGCCCGAAGCCGGGTTCGATCGCGATCCCGGCGACGTCGAAGATGCCCCGCTGGTCGGCGTCGAACTCCCAGTCGAGCGTGAACCAGCCGAGCACCATCAGCAGCAGTGACGCCGCGGCCACCACCAGCCACAGGTGCGGCAGGCCGCCGACCCGCAGTTTGCGGATTCGCCCGAAAACGACCACGACCAGCCCGGCCAGCAGCAACGGCAGCGGCGGGCACCAGGCGAAGAAGCTCGAGTTCCACGCGTTCCGGACGACGTCGCTGTGCGGCAGCTGCGCCAGCACGGCCTCGATGTCCGGCTTGTTCGTGTCCAGCGTGGTCCACGGCAGGAACGTCGACGCCAGCGCGAGCAGCCCGGCCGCCAGGCCGAGCCACTCGCGCCAGGTGACGCTTTTGACGGAAAACGGCGATGTCATGAAAACGGTCAGGAGCCGACGCGCTCGATGATCAGTTCCCGGACCCGCTTCGCGTCGGCCTGCCCCTTGGTCGCCTTCATGACCGCACCGACGATCGCGCCGGCCGCGGCGACCTTGCCGCCGCGGATCTTCTCGGCGACGTCCGGCTGCGCCGCCAGGGCCTCGTCGATCGCCGCGAGCAGGGCCGAGTCGTCCGAAACGACCTTCAGCCCGCGCTTCTCGACGACCTCACGCGGCTCGCCTTCACCGGCGAGCACGCCCTGGACGACCTCCTTGGCGAGCTTGTTCGTCAGTTCACCGGACGAAACCAGCCCGATGACCTCCGCCAGCTGCTTCGGCGTGATCGGCAGGTCGGCCAGCTCGACCTCGCGGCTGTTCGCCTCCTGCGCCAGCGTGTTGACCCACCAGCCGCGCGCCTCGTCCGGCGACGCACCGGCCTCGACGGTGGCCGCGACGAGGTCGACCGCGCCGACGTTCAGCAGGTCACGCAGGGCTTCGTCGGAAAGTGACCATTCCTGCTGGATCCGCTTCCGCCGCTCCGAGGGCATCTCCGGCAGCGTGCCGCGCAGCTCCTCGACCCACTCGCGCGACGGCGCGATCGGGACCAGGTCGGGCTCCGGGAAGTACCGGTAGTCCTCCGCGGTCTCCTTCGTCCGGCCCCCCGACGTCGTGCCGTCGGCCTCCTGGAAGTGCCGCGTCTCCTGCTTGATCGAACCGCCCTCGGCGAGGATGGCCGCCTGCCGGGTCATCTCGTAGCGAACGGCCCGTTCGACGCTCCGCAGCGAGTTGACGTTCTTCGTCTCGGTGCGCGTACCGAATTCGGTCGCGTCCTTCGCCATGAGCGAAACGTTCGCGTCGCACCGCAGCGAGCCCTGGTCCATGCGGACGTCCGACACGTCGAGCGCGCGAAGCAGGTCACGCAACGCGCTCACGTACGCCCGCGCGACCTCGGGAGCCCGCTCACCGGTGCCCTCGATCGGCTTCGTCACGATTTCGATCAGCGGAACGCCGGCCCGGTTGTAGTCGAGCAGCGAGTGCTCGGCACCGTGGATGCGGCCGGTGGCCCCGCCGACGTGCAGCGACTTGCCGGTGTCTTCCTCCATGTGCGCGCGCTCGATCTCCACGCGCACGACCTCGCCGTCGTCGAGCGTGACGTCGAGGTAGCCGTTGAAGGCGATCGGCTCGTCGTACTGCGACGTCTGGAAGTTCTTCGGCATGTCCGGGTAGAAGTAGTTCTTCCGGGCGAACCGGCACCACTCGGCGATCTCGCAGTTCAGCGCGAGCCCGATCCGGATCGCGCCCTCGACGGCCTTGCCGTTGACGACCGGCAGCGCGCCGGGCAGGCCCAGGCAGGTCGGGCACACCTTCGTGTTCGGCTCGCCGCCGAACTCGTTGGCGCAGCCGCAGAACATCTTCGTGTTCGTGTTGAGCTCGACGTGCACTTCGAGCCCGAGCACGGGGTTGAAGCGTTCGATGACGTCGGCGTAGTCCATCAGCTCGGCCACGGCAGTCACTTGGTTCCTCCCAGCTCCGGGACCTTGTGGATGAGCGCCCCGCCGGCGGCGGCGTCGCGAGCGGCCTCGTAGGCGGCGCCGACCCGGTAGAGCCGGTCGTCGGCGAGCGCCGGGGCCATGATCTGCAGGCCGACCGGCAGGCCGTCCTCGTCGGACAGCCCGCTCGGCACGCTCATCGCGGCGTTGCCGGCGAGGTTCGACGGGATCGTGCACAGGTCGGCGAGGTACATCGCCATCGGGTCGTCCACGCGCTCGCCGATCTTGAACGCCGTGGTCGGCGTCGTGGGCGAAACGAGGACATCGACCTTTTCGAAGGCGGCCGCGAAGTCACGCGTGATCAGCGTGCGCACCTTCTGCGCCGAGCCGTAGTAGGCGTCGTAGTAGCCGGACGACAACGCGTAGGTGCCCAGCATGATCCGCCGCTTGACCTCGGCGCCGAAGCCCTTCTCACGGGTGAGCGACATGACCTCTTCAGCGCTGTGCGTGCCGTCGTCGGCGACGCGCAAGCCGTAGCGCATGGCGTCGAACCGCGCGAGGTTCGACGAGCACTCGCTCGGCGCGATCAGGTAGTAAGCGGGCAGCGCGTAGACGAAATGCGGACAAGAGACCTCGACGACCTCGGCGCCCAGCGCCCGCAACTGTTCGACCGCGGCCTGGAACGACCGCTCCACACCCGGCTGGTAGCCCTCGCCACCGAACTCCTTCACGACGCCGACCTTGACGCCCTTGAGGTCACCGGTCATGCCCTGCCGGGCCGCGGCGACGACCGGCGGCACCGGCGCGTCGATGGAGGTCGCGTCCAGCGGGTCGTGCCCGGCGATGACCTCGTGCAGCAGGGCGGCGTCGAGCACCGTCCGCGCGCAGGGCCCGGCCTGGTCGAGCGATGACGAAAAAGCGACCAGGCCGTAGCGCGACACGCCGCCGTAGGTCGGCTTGACCCCGACCGTGCCGGTCACGGACCCCGGCTGCCGGATCGAGCCACCGGTGTCGGTGCCGATCGCGATGGCCGCTTCGAAGGCCGCGATCGACGCCGACGAGCCACCGCCCGACCCGCCCGGGATGCGGGCGTGGTCCCACGGGTTGTGCGTCGGGCCGTAAGCCGAGTTCTCCGTCGACGACCCCATGGCGAACTCGTCCATGTTGGTCTTGCCGAGGATGACGACGCCGGCCTCGCGCAGCTTGCGCGTCACGGTCGCGTCGTACGGCGGGATCCAGCCTTCGAGCGTTTTCGAACCACAGGTCGTCGGGATGCCCTCGGTGGTGAGGACATCCTTCAGCGCGAGCGGCACGCCGGCCAGCGCCGACGCGGGCGCGTTGCCCCCGGCGATGCCCTCGTCGACGGCCTTGGCCGCGGCCAGCGCACCGTCAGTGTCGACGTGCAGGAACGCGTGGACGTGGTCGTCGACCTCGGCGATCCGGTCCAGGTGGGCCTGCGTGACCTCGACCGCGGACACCTCGCGCGTGTGGATCTTCTCCGCCAGCTCCGCGGCGGTCAGCTTGATGAGCTCGGTCACTGCTCTTCCCCCAGAATCCGCGGCACCCGGAAACGCCCGTCCTCGGCGGCCGGCGCACCGGCCAGCGCCTGCTGCTGCGTGAGCCCGGGACGGACGACGTCCTGCCGGAAGACGTTCGTCAGCGGCACGGCGTGCGACGTCGGCGGCACATCGGCGGCGGCGACCTCGCTCACCTTGGCCACCGAGTCCAGGATCTGGTCGAGCTGGCCGGCGAAGACGTCGATCTCGTCGTCGGTCACGGCCAGCCTGGCCAGCTTCGCGAGGTGCGCGACCTCGTCTCGGGAAATGTTGGGCACGCGGGTGACTCCCGGGTTGTGCTGTGCGGGTTGTCTCGGAAGCTGCAAGTCTATGGTGACGGCGTGGGCGGACTCGACTGGGTTACGCCCGGCGCAGGCCGGGTGCCGTCCGGCGACGCTCGCGTCCCGCCCGCCGGACAGCAGGTCCCGCGAGCCGGGCGGGTCTGTCACAATCGGCGACCGGCATCGAGCGTCCCACGGCAAGGCTGGGACGCCATAGGCGAGAGGGGCGCGTGGTGTCGTTCCTGATCCGGGTCCTCCTTCCGGACAGCCCCGGGACCCTCGGCGCGGTCGCCACGGCGCTCGGCACGGTAGGCGCCGACATCCTCAGCGTGGACGTCGTCGAGCGCGGCACCGGAGTGGCCGTGGACGACTTGGTCGTCGAGCTGCCATCGGGCCGGTTGCCCGACGCGCTGATCACGGCGGCGGAAAGTGTCGAAGGCGTCGAGGTGGACGCGGTCCGGCCCTACGCGGGTGTCCTGGACACGCATCGTGAGCTCGAACTGGTCGAAGAGATCGCCGCCCAGCCGAAGTCGGGGCTGGACATCCTGGCCGAGGGTGTGCCCCGCATCGTGCGCGCGGGCTGGGCGATGATCGTCGAGCACGCCGAAACCGGCGCGGTCCGGCTGGCGTCGTCGAGCGCCGCCCCGGAGACGCCGATCACCGACCTGCCGTGGCTCCCGCTGGAGCGCGCGACGGTCCTCGACGGCGAAGAGGCCTGGATCCCGGAGACGTGGAAGGAGCTCGGCACCGAGCTGGCCGCCACGCCGCTCGGCAAGCCGGGCAAGGCACTGCTGGTCGCCCGCCCGGGCGGCCCCGCCTTCCGCGCTGCCGAAGTCGCCCGGCTCGCCCACCTCGCGGGCATCGTCGCGGTCGTCCTCGACGGCTGACCCGCGGAGCGGATCGATCAGGGGACGAGCCCACGCAGGCTCGTCCCTTTTTCGACCAGCCCCAGGTCAGACGTCGATTTGGTAGGCGATCAGGCTGATGTGCGGAAACGGCCGCCAGTCCCGCTCCGGCAGGCGCGCGAACCCGAGCCGCTCGTAGAGCCGATGCGCGCTGCGCATGCCCTCGAGGCTGCTCAGCACGACCCGCGGAACGCCCAGCGCCCGAGCGCGGTCGAGCACGGCCCTGGTCAACGCCTCACCGATGCCCCGTCCCCGTGCCGACGGCGCCACCGCCAGCATCCGGAACTCCAGCTCGCCGGGACGTGAAATTTCGGCGAACCCCGACCCCGGCAGCACGACGGTCACGGTCCCGAGCACCTCCCCCACGCCATCGACGGCGACGAGAACCTCGGCCTGCTCGGCCCGCCGCGCGACGTCACGCAGCACGGCGTCGTACCCGACGTCACCGCCCAGGTGACCATCGACGTCGTACGCCCGCACCGTGACCTCCCCCGCCGCGGCGTATTCCTCGGGCCGCGGCGGCCGGATCTCGACGTCACCCATCCGTCTCCCCGGACTCGTCGGTCTCCTCGGTCTCGTCGCCGGCCGGCAGCGCCATCTCCTGCGCCGCTTCGGGCCCCCGCTCCAGAAGGACGCGGAAGCCGGCTTCGTCGAGCACCGGCACCTTGAGCTGCACGGCCTTGTCGTATTTCGAACCAGGCGCATCGCCGACGACGACGAACGCGGTCTTCTTCGAAACCGACCCGGCGGCCTTGCCACCACGCGCCATGATGACCTCTTTGGCTTCGTCGCGGGAGAAGCCGTCGAGCGAGCCCGTCACCACGATCGACAGCCCTTCGAGGTTGCGCGGGATCGACTCGTCACGCTCCTCTTCCATCCGCACGCCGGCGCGTCGCCATTTTTCGACGATCTCGCAGTGCCAGCCCACCTCGAACCACTCCCGCGTCGCGCGGGCGATGGTCGGGCCCACGCCGTCGACGTCGGCGAGCTCTTCCTCGGTGGCCTGCTCGATCCGCTCGATCGAGCCGAACTCGCGGGCCAGCGCCTGCGCCGCGGTCGGCCCGACGTGCCGGATCGACAACGCGACGAGCACCTTCCACAGCGGCCGGTCCTTCGCCGCGTCGAGGTTGGCGATCAGCTTTCGCGCGTTTGCCGACAAATCGCCGGCCTTCGTGCGGAACAGCTCCACCTCGGCGAGGCTCTCTTCGTTCAAATCGAAGACATCGCCCTCGTCGGCGACCACGCGCGCGTCGAGCAGCGCGACCGCCGCCTCGTACCCGAGGACCTCGATGTCGAACGCGCCGCGCCCGGCCAGGTGGAAGAGCCGCTCCCGCAGCTGCGCGGGACAGAACCGCGTGTTCGGGCAGCGGATGTCCTTGTCGCCTTCCTTCTGGTAGGCGAGCTCGGTACCGCATTCCGGGCAGTGGGTCGGCATGACGAACTCGCGCTCGTCGCCCGTGCGCGCGTCCACCACCGGCCCCAGGACCTCGGGGATGACGTCGCCGGCCTTCCGGATGACGATCCGGTCGCCGATCAGCACGCCCTTGCGCTTGACCTCTTCCGCGTTGTGAAGCGTGGCCCTGGCCACGGTCGACCCGGCGACCTTGACCGGCTCGGTGACCGCGAACGGCGTCACCCGCCCGGTGCGCCCGACGCCGACCTGGATGTCCAGCAGCGTGGTGATGGCCTCTTCCGGCGGGTACTTGTATGCGATCGCCCAGCGCGGCGCGCGCGACGTCGTGCCCAGCCGCCGCTGCAACGTCACCTGGTCGACTTTGATGACGACGCCGTCGATCTCGTGCTCGGCGTCGTGCCGGTGCTCGCCCCAGTAGACGATGTGCTCGGTGAGCTCGTCGGCCGTCGACAGGACCTTGCTGTGCGGCGACACCGGCAGCCCCCACGCCGCCAGCGCGTCGTACGCCTCCGACTGGCGCTGGGGCTCGAAGCCCTCGCGCTTGCCGAGCCCGTGGCAGATCAGCCGCAGCCGCCGCTCCCGGGTGATCTTGGGGTCCTTCTGCCGCAGCGAGCCGGCCGCGGTGTTGCGCGGATTCGCGTACGGCGGCTTCCCCGCTTCGACCATCTTCGCGTTCAGTTCGAGGAAGTCCTCGACTCGGAAGTAGACCTCGCCGCGAACCTCGACCAGCGCGGGCACCGGGAACTGGTCGGAGCCGGTCAGCGTCTCCGGTACCTGGTCGAGCGTGCGGACGTTGAGCGTGACGTCCTCGCCGGTCCGGCCGTCACCCCGGGTGAGCGCGCGGGTGAGGTGGCCGTTTTCGTACAAGAGGTTGATCGCCAGGCCGTCGATCTTCAGCTCGGCGAGGAACTCGGTGCGCCCGACCTCCTTCTCGACGCGCTCCACCCAGGCGAGGAACTCGTCCCGGTCGAACACGTTGTCCAGGCTGAGCATGCGTTCGAGGTGGTCGTACGCGGTGAATTCGGTCGAAAACGTGCCCCCGACCCGCTGACTCGGCGATTCCGGCGTGACCAGCGCCGGGTGCGCTTCCTCGAGCTGCTGGAGCTCGCCCAGGAGCTCGTCGAACTGCCCGTCGGAGATGATCGGCGAGTCCAGGACGTAGTAGCGGAACTGGTGGTTCCGCAGTTCCTCGGCGAGGGCGCTGTGCCGCTCGCGCACGTCGGCCGGGACGTCGGTGACGTCCTCGGCGGCGACCGGAGCGTCGACCGCCGCGATCTGGTCCTGGGGGAGTTCGGTGCTGCTCACGGGTGGTGAGCCTAGCCGGGGGCACCGACATTTTCGCCGGGCCCGCTGGCCAGCCCACGGACCAGTTCACGGAGCTCCAGAAGGGTGATCGCACCGGCCGGCTCGACCTCCGCGGTCTCGACGCGCCGTAGTCGTTCGGCGGCAAGACGTTCACCCAATGTGGCGTCGAGGGGCAGGAAGGTCATGGTCCGCCGCGTGACGTCGTCGAGGTCGGAGAACCCCGGGTGGTAGACGGCGACGTCGACCACGCGCTCGCCCTCGTCGACCTGCGCGACGACCCGGACATCGGCCAGCGCGATCCGGCGCTCGCCGAGGTTCACCGTGACCTCGGTCGGATCGGGCACCGGCGGAACCGAGTCGTGGTACTCCCAGATCGCGTCGTCCGGCGGCCCGGCGGCCCGCCACGCGTCGGTGAACGGCCGGATCTCCGGATCCTCTTGACCGGTCACGACCAGGGCGTAGATCGCCTGACGACCACGCTCGAGCGAGAAGTGCAGCCGCGGGTGCAGCGCCTCGACCAGCTGGCAGAGCTCGTGCTCCACGCGGTGCAGCTCACCCTCGCCAAGAGCGGCGCTGACCAGCGGGAGCAGCTCGAACCACCCCTGCCAGAACGCCTCCGCGGCGGCAGCCGGGTCCTCCGGCACGTGCTGCTCGGGCCACGCGGTACGGGGGTCGGGCGGGTCGGCGACGGCGTTCTTGCGGCGAAACAGGCGCATGGTTGCGGACGGTCCTCGTCAGGTCGGCTACCCCCGCCACGCTACTGGCCGGACGAAGCGGACGTCAGCGGAATCCGTCACCAGCCCTCCGGCGGCTCCACGAAGGCCTTGCCGAGATCGCGCGTGAGCGCGAGGGCCCGGCGCATCCAGTCCGGCGTCGCACCGGCGAGACCGCAGGCGGGTGTGGGAACGGCGCGTTCCGCGAGGACGCTGCGGTTGAAGCCGAGCCGGTCGGCCAGCCGGAACGCGGGCTCGCCGACGTCCTTGAGGCTGATCGGAGACGAAGGTGCCGTGGTGGGGACCGCTCCCATGAACAGCGTCGCCCCGCCGTCCCAGACCTCGCCGATCTCGTCCAGGAAAGCGGCGGACGCACCATCGAGCGCGTTCAGGTCGAAGGCCAGCGCGTCCGCCCCGGCTTCGCGCAGCAGACCGAGCGGCGGCTTGCCGGCGCAACAGTGCAGGATCACCGGTCGGCCGGTGATCCGCCGGGCGCCCTCGATCACGGTGGCGAGCAGGTCACGGGCCTCGGGCTCCGGCACCGCGGAAACGTTCCCGTAGCCGGACGGCGTCGACAGCCCGCCGGCGAGCACGGTCGGCAACGACGGCTCGTCGAACTGGACGACCACCGGCGCTCCCGTCCTGGCCTGCACCTCCGCGACGTGAACTGCGAGTCCGTCCAGCAGGGACGACGTGAAATCTCGTAAGGCACCGTGGTCGGTGAGCACCCGGTGGCCCCTGGGCAGCTCGATCCCGGCACCGAGCGTCCAGGGCCCGGCGAGCTGGACCTTGAAGACCGGCGGGGTGGCCCCGGTCTTCTCGCGCACCTCCTGGACCGCGTCGAGATCCCAGCGAAGCAGGTCGACCGCACGGCGATGCTCGTGACCAGGCCGGGGCGCGACGCGATAGCCGCTCGGGACGACGTCGACGGCCAGGTCGACCAGCAGCGCAGCGGTCCGGCCGAGCATGTCCGCCCCGACACCGCGGGCCGGCAGCTCGGGTAGGTGCGGGAAGTCGGGCAGCTCGCCGAACACGACCGCCGCCGCTTCCGCGGGATCGGTACCAGGCATCGAACCGATCGCTGTCGCGGCACCCAGGGGCCAAAGTCGCTCACTCACGACCGCTCATTCTGGTCGACCACCAGCCGACGACACCGACCGGGCCACCTCGCCCGCCGTCGTCGATGCGGACATTCGCCGCATTTCCGTTTACCGCCGCCACAAGCGGGTCCGCGCGGATAGGCTGACCGGCCATGACGAGTACGCCACCGCAGCCGGGCTGGTACCCCGACGCGCGGGACCCCCGTCTGCACCGATGGTGGGACGGCCAGGCCTGGACCGCCAACACCCGGCCCGCTCACCAGGCGCCCCCACCACCGAGCGACTCGACGCCGATCGAGCTGGACATCGAACGCGGCCACGACCCCGGTCGGATCCAGAACCAGGTCGCCCGCGCGACACGCGGCCGCGGCGCGGCGCACAACGGCGGCGGGACCCTGTTCACCGAGCCGGTGCTGGTGGTCAACCAGCGCGCCAAGCTGATCGAGATGGCCAACGAGTTCGGCGTCTTCGACCAGCAAGGCAACCGCCTCGGCGGCGTCGTCGAAGTCGGCCAGAGCACGCTGAAGAAGGCCATCCGGCTCCTGACCAAGTACGACCAGTTCCTGACCCACAAGTTCGAGGTCCGCGACGCCAACCACAGCACCGTGCTGAAGGTGACCCGCCCCGCCAAGGTGTTCAAGTCACGCTTCCTGGTCACGCGGGCCGACGAGACCCCGATCGGCGAGATCGTCCAGGAGAACGTCTTCGGGAAGATCCGGTTCGGCTTCGTCGTGGACGGCCGCTCCGTCGGCGGGATCTTCGCCGAAAACTGGCGAGCCTGGAACTTCTCGATCCGCGACCACGCCGGCACCGAAGTCGCCCGGGTGACCAAGACGTGGGGCGGTTTCATCAAGGCCGCCTTCACGACAGCCGACAACTACGTCGTGGAGATCCCCCACCCGCTGCCGGATCCGCTGGCCAGCATGGTCGTCGCCGCGGCCCTCACGATCGACACCGCGCTGAAGCAGGACACCGACTGATCGAGTGACCGGTGTCTCATCTTCTCCAGGTGGACAGCGGGCCCGGCACGGCTCAATGTGAAGAAAGGCCGGGACACCGCAGTCTCGCCGGGACGGGAGGTCACCATGGAACCGTTGCCGGAAAACAGCGACAGGAACTGGACCGAGCCCGGGATCTACGAAGTCTCGGCCGGTGTCTACCGGATCCCCCTGCCGCTGCCGAACGACGGTCTGCGCGCGGTCAACGTCTACTCGGTCACCGATGGCGAGAAGCTGGTCCTGGTCGACTCGGGCTGGGCGCTGACCGTGGCCCGGCAACAGCTTGCGGATGCCCTCGGCGGCATCGGCGCGGAACTCGGTGACGTAAGCGAATTCCTGGTGACCCACGTGCACCGGGACCACTATTCGCAGGCGGTGGTCCTCCGCCGTGAATTCGGCTCGAAGATCGCCCTCGGCCAGGACGAGGAGCCCTCGCTCAAGGCATCGGGCAATCCCGACCGCCTGCCCATGGAGGCCCAGGTCGACCTCTTGTTCCAGGCCGGGGCAGGCGAAGTCGTCGAAGCGCTCGCCCGGGAATTCGGCACCGACCGGCGCCACACGGAGGCCGATCTCTGGGAAGCGCCCGACGAATGGCTGACACCGGGCCGCCGGCCGATCCTGCCCGGTCGCGACTTCGACGTCGTCGCCACTCCCGGACACACGGCCGGGCACGTGGTCTTCATCGACGACACCGCCGAACTGTTGTTCTCCGGCGACCACGTGCTGCCGCACATCACGCCCTCGATCGGGTTTCAGCCCGTACCCGCCGAGTTGCCGCTCAACGACTTCATCGAATCCCTCCGCCTGGTTCGCGCGATGCCGGACCGCCGGCTGCTGCCCGCGCATGGCCCTGTGTCCGACAGCGTGCACACACGAGTCGACGAACTGCTGGAACATCATCGGCAGCGTCTCGAGACGATGGGCTCGCAGATCGCCGCCGGGGCCACGACCGCCAACGAAGCCGCGCACCGGGTCGGCTGGACCCGCCGGAACCGCAAACTGTCCGAAATGGACTCGTTCAACCAGATGCTCGCGGTGCTGGAAACAGCGGCTCACCTCGACCTGCTGGCATCGCAAGGAAAACTGAACATGCAGATCGTCGACGGCGTTCGGCACTACTCGGTGGCTTGACGACAGCGTAGGGCAGCACCGGGAGTAGCTGCCTCGTAACAGCGTCAGCTGTCGCCTGGTGTCCTGCATACTGGGTGAAATGGATGTCATCAGACGCGCCCGTGCCACGGACATCGAGGCGCTCGTGCGCCTGTTCGGCGCATCGGGCGAGCAGCTGACAGCCACACTCCGTGAGCTCATGAACACCCCTCATGTCACGCTGGTCGTGGCCGAGGACGACAACGGCATCGTCGGCACCGCCCAGCTGACGGTGCTTCGAGGGCTCTCGTGGGACGGAGCAGCCCGCGGCCTCCTCGAGGGCATCCGCGCTTCCCGGCGCGGCGTGACGAGCGCACTTCTGTCCTGGGGCATCAACGAGGCCCGCCGACGAAGCTGCACGCGCGTCCACCTGGATTCCGGCCTCACCCGTGGCGATCTACGAGAGTTCTACGCACGCTTCGGTTTCGAGCACAGCTATGAAGGGTTCACCCGCGCGCTGTGATACTGGCGCCGTGACCGAATACGTGATCCGCAAGGCAAGACGTGAGGACATCGGTGCGATCGTGCGCATGCTGGCGGACGACCAGTTAGGTGCTACCCGAGACGATCCCACCGACCTCGATCCCTACCTACGTGCCTTCGATGAAATCGTCACGGACCCCAACCAACTCCTGGTCGTCGTCGCGCACGGTGACCAACCAGTGGGAACACTCCAACTGACGATCATTCCCGGACTGGCCCGACGAGGGGCGCTTCGCGGTCAGATCGAGGCCGTACGGATCCACGCCGACCACCGCGGCTCCGGACTCGGCGCCGACCTCGTGCATTGGGCGATCACCGAGTCACGGCGTCGCGGGTGCGCACTCGTGCAGCTCACGTCGGATACCTCCAGAACCGACGCACATCGCTTCTACGAGCGCCTTGGTTTCACACCGAGCCACACGGGATTCAAACTCAAGCTCTAACCCACCCACCAACCTCGAATCAGTCCACTTCGGACTCTCAGCTGCTCAATTCGCCTCGTGTACGCCCAGACACGGACGCCCACGCACGCGACGATTCCGAATGAATCTTATTACGTCAAGCCGCGAACGGCGCGAACGGACCGTTCGCGCCCTTTCACCACCCTTTCCCGCGAATCTCGATGACTTTCGTTGCGAGCCGTCGTACGGTCGGACTCATGGCACCTTCACAACCAGTCCACAAGCTCGTCCCTGCAACCGACCCCTCGGGCAGTGACGACAGACTCCCCATGATGCTGCGATCGGTCCGATGTGATCCGGAATCGTTGCAGCGTATGAAAGACGACCAAGTCGTCGACCTCATCCGCGACACCGACGCGGAGATCTCCAAGCTGCAAGCTGTTCAGCTGAGAGCGATCGCAAATTTGAGCGTGCGACGGAGACGGGCGCCCAGCGCGGCTTCGGAAGTAGCACTCGCCCTGTCCATAACGGAACACCGCGCCAGAGCCATCGTTTCCGCGGCCAGCGCACTGATCGTCCGGCTTCCCCGCATGTTGAACCTCATGGACGACGGCAGACTCGACCTGTACCGCGCCATGAAGGTCACCGACGCGACGGCCTGGCTGTCCCAAGAACACGTAGGCGCCGTCGACGCGACGCTCGAAGATCGAGTGCAGGGAAGGAACGCCACGCAGGTTCGCCGCGCAGCGACCTACGCGGCCGCGCAAGCCGATCCGGAAGGGGCCGCGCTCCGCACCGAGCAGAAACTGGTCGAGCGGCGATTCGTACTGCATCACCAGGACACCGGCGTGACCCACCTTTCGGTCAACAACGCACCCACCGAGAAGGCGACCGCCGCCTATGCCCGCATCGATCGGGCCGCTCGGGCATTGAAGACTCCGGAGGAGGCGCGCACCCTCGATCAGCTCCGCGCGGATGTGGCCATGGATTTGCTGCTCAGCGGCACAGGCGGTCCGAGCGAGCGCACCGAGGTCTTCCTGCACATCGACCTGGACACCTACCTCGGCATCAGCGAAACGCCGGCGGCGTTGGCCGGTCGCGGGCCTATCGCCGCCGCGGTGGCCCGCCACATCATCGGCGGACCCGACACGGCACTGCGACGGGTTCTAACCGACCCGCGTACCGGCCAGGCACTCGAACTCTCGCCGACGCGCTATCCCCTCCACCAGGACGAGTTCATCCGGGTCCGGGATCAGGAATGCCGGCAGCCGGGATGCACACGTCCCGCACAGAATTGCGGGGTCGAAGCGACGCGTCCCGAGGGCGGGCCCGAAGGGACGCCGGATCAGCCCGTCACCTACTGCTCACGGCACCGCAACCTGAAGAGGCAGCCCGGCTGGGACTACGAAGTCAGCTCGGACGGCACCGTGAACGTCGCGACGCCGGCGGGGCAGGTGCATTCGACGACACCACCGTCGATCCAGCCGGATCGACGTCGAGGCAACCGAAGCCGGAAGAAAGCTCGGAAGTGATGGGTGGTCAGCGCGTACCCGAGATCTTCGCGCTGCCCAAAACGAGGTCACCGTCTTCGGAATCCGGCCGGTAGAGAACGACGACCTGGCCCGGAGCGACTCCACGCAGCGGCTCACGCAGGTGCACTGTCATGGTGTCGGAATCCACGTCGGCGACCGCGTCGACGATGCCTCCGTGGGCCCGGACCTGAACCACGCACTCGGTCGGTTCGGTCAGCGGCCTGCCGCTGGGCCAAATCGCCCGATCGGCCTCGATCACATCAACGCCGAGCTCGGCTACAGGGCCGACCTTGACGGAGCCGGACACCGGCTCGAGCGACAGGACGTACCGCGGGCGGCCGTCCGGCGCCGGAGCATCGATCCCCAGGCCCTTGCGCTGGCCGATGGTGAATCCGTGCACTCCGGTGTGCCGGCCGAGGACCGCACCCGTCTCCGCGTCGACGAGCTCACCGGGACGCTGACCCAGACGGTTCTCCAAGAACTTCTTGGTGTCACCGTCCGGGATGAAGCAGATGTCGTGGCTGTCGGGCTTGTTGGCAACGGACAGGCCACGCCGCTCCGCCTCGACCCGGACATCTGACTTCCAGGAATCACCAAGGGGAAACATGGCGTGGCTGAGCTGTTCAGCCGTGAGGGAGGCGAGCACGTAGGACTGGTCCTTGCCGCTGTCCGCGCTACGACGCAACTCAGGCACGCCGTCGACGACAGAGAGGCGCGCGTAGTGGCCGGTGGCGACAGCGTCGAACCCAAGCGCCATCGCCTTCTCGAGAAGAGCCTCGAACTTGATCTTCTCGTTGCAGGTCACGCATGGGTTGGGAGTGCGTCCGGCGGCGTATTCACCGACAAAGGTCTCGACGACCTCCTCGGTGAAGCGCTCGGCGAAATCCCAGATGTAGAAGGGGATGCCGAGAATATCCGCGGCTCGTCGAGCATCGTGCGAGTCTTCGATCGTGCAGCACCCGCGCGAGCCGGTCCGCAACGTCCCCGGTTTGGCCGACAGCGCCAGGTGTACGCCGACGACGTCATGCCCGGCGTCCACCGCGCGCGCCGCGGCGACCGCCGAGTCCACTCCTCCGCTCATCGCGGCCAAAACCCGCATTGCCTTACACCTCTTGCTTCTGGGTCTGCTTGCGCATTCCGGCGAGACCGGCCTGCCGTGCGCGCAGGACGACTCCACCGATCTCGCTAGCCACTGCCTCGACATCCGCGGCAGTGGATGTGTGGCCAAGGGAAAAACGAAGGGAACCACGGGCCGCCGCCGGATCTGCTCCCATGGCGAGCAACACGTGGCTCGGCTGGGCGACGCCTGCAGTGCACGCCGATCCCGTCGAGCATTCAATGCCCTTGGCGTCGAGCAGCATCAGCAGGCTGTCGCCGGCACATCCTGGAAAGGTGAAATGAGCGTGGCTGGGCAGCCTTTCGCCCTCTCCCCCGTTGAGGACAGCGTCAGGCACTTCGCGTTGGACAGCCTCGACGAGTTCGTCCCGCAGCCCCTCGACGCGCTTGGCGTAGTCAGATCGGGTGGTGACACTGGTTCGGACTGCGGCCGCGAAACCCACGATCGCCGGAACGTCCAAGGTGCCTGAGCGGACGTTGCGTTCCTGACCGCCGCCGTGCAGCAGGGGCGCGCAAGTCACATCCCGCCCGAGAAGGAGTGCTCCCACACCGAGCGGACCACCAAGCTTGTGCCCGGTCAGCGTCAGCGCCGACGCACCGCTGGCGGCGAAATCGACCGGAACAGCGCCGACAGCCTGAACCGTATCAGTGTGGAACGGGATTTCGAACTCGGCGCAAATCGCCGCCAGCTCGGCGATCGGGTTGATCGTGCCGACCTCGTTGTTGGCCCACATCGCGGTGGCAAGGGCCACGGATTCGGGGTCCGCGGCGATGGCAGCGCGGAGGACGTCGGGCGAGACGCGTCCCTGGCTGTCCACGTCGAGCAGGACGACCTCGGCGCCGCAGTGGTCCTCGAGCCATTCGACGGTATCGAGCACTGCGTGGTGCTCCGCGGCACCGCACAAAACCCGACGGCGCTGCTCTCGTTCCTCGCTACGGGCCCAGTAGATGCCCTTGATCGCGAGGTTGTCGCTCTCGGTGCCTCCGCCGGTGAAAATCACCTCGGAGGGACGAGCGCCCAGCGCGTCAGCGATCGTTTCGCGGGCTTCCTCGACCATGCGCCGAGCCCGGCGGCCCGAAGAATGCAGCGCGGAGGCGTTGCCCACGGTGGACAGCGCCTCGGTCATCGCCGCTATGGCTTCGGGCAACATCGGAGTGGTCGCCGCGTGGTCGAGATAGGTCATCGCTCCATCAGGGTAGTCCGCTCCGGCGCGTGACCAAGCCCACCCTGGTCCTGTAAGTGGGCTGTCACACCTTCGACGGCCACCGCCCGGTCAGCCGGACCCCCAGTAGCGCGAGTGCCACCAATGCCACTGTGAGCAGGGCCATCGCCGGGGAGGGGTCGAGGACCGAGCCGACCACGCCGAGCAGGACGCCGCCCAGGCCGATCAGCAAGGCCGAGCCCACCCAGTCGGCGAGCTGCATCGCCGAGGTGTTGAACCCGCGTTCACCCTCGGGTGAGTAGCGCAGCAGGAGAACGGATATCGCCGGCATCGCGATGCCCATGCCGGCGCCACCGACTGCGCAGGCCACGAATGCGAGCCAGCCGGGGCACCAAGGTTGGGAGACCAGGCCGAAGCCGATGAGTCCGGCCGCGACCAGCCAAAACCCCGTGCGCAGCGAGGCCTCTCTCGACCAGTTGAGGTATCGGCCCTGGGCTGCCGAAGCTGCGGACCAGCCCAGAGCCGTGATCGTCAGGGGTAGGCCGGCGAGAGCCGGGCTGTAGCCGTGGACTGCGCTCATTGTCAGCGGTAGGTAGGCCTCCATTCCGGCGTACGCGCCCGCGATCAAGGCGCGGGAGGCGACGACTGTCGGCAGGCCGGGGCGGGCGGTCAGCGTTCCGATCGGCAGGAGGGTTCGGAGGGCGTAGGCCAGGGCCAGGAGGCCCACCGTGCCGTAGCCGAGGGCGAGGAAGGAGTGGTGCTGGGCCGCCCACGTCAGTGCTGCGACGCCGAGGGCGGCGATTATTGCCTGGGGCACGCTTGCGCGGCGGCCGTCGACCGCGGGCGTGTGCGTGGGTAGTCGTCGGACGACCACGGTCAGCATGGTCGCTCCGATGACCACGAGCGGGACCAGGCCGAGGAAGACCCAGCGCCAGCCGATGGTCACTGTCAGGAGGCCGGCCACCGGTGGGCCGATGACCGCCGGCAGGACCCATGCGGCCGCGTTGGCGGCGTAGATCACCGGGCGTTCGTGGTCGGTGAACGTCAGGGCGATCAGGAGTGAGACCGAGACCAGGAGCAGCCCCGAGCCGAAGCCCTGCAGGGCGCGGCCGAGAAGGAACACCGGCATGACGTTCGCCGTTCCTGCGACGACGAGGCCGGCCGCGAACAGTGCTGGGCCGGCGAGCAGCGCCGGGGCGGGGCCGCGGCGGTCGCCGATGCGGCCTGACAGCACCGTGGCGACCACGCTGGAGATCAGGAAGATCGTGAACGGCCACGAGTACAGCGCCAGGCCGTCGAGGTCGGCTACCAGGGTCGGCATCGCCGTTGCCACGCCCATGTTCTCGAAAGCGACCAACGTGACCACCAACAACAGAGCGATCGTGGTCAGCCGGTGTTCCGCACTCCAAAGCACGCTGCGGCGGGGTGCGGAGCCGATCGTCGAGGCCATGATCGGCAGCGTGCAACCTCCAGCGCGCTGGAGGTCAAGCCTCCTCAGGCCGTGCGGTGGGCCGCCGGTTCCAGGGGCAGGTCGCGGGCCAGGGCGGCTGCCTCGCCGCGGGAGGTGACGTTCAGCTTGTCGAGGATGTTGCGGACGTGGAACTTGACCGTGTGCTCGCTGAGCTGCAGCTGTTCGGCGATCTGCCGGTTGCGCGAGCCCTGGGAGATTCCCGACAAGACCTCGAGCTCGCGTGGGTTGAGGCGGTCCAGCGGGCGCAGCTCCGGGGGTTCGGCCACGCCGAGCGGGAGGACCGCCGTGACCGTCGTGCCCCAGCCGGGGACCGCGTCGAGCTCCCAGTGGCCGCCGAGGGCGGTGAGGCGGTCCGTCAGGCCGCGGGCCGGGATCGCGTCCGCGACCTCCGGGCAATTGTCACGGACCGTGATGCGGAGCAGGGTTCCGTCCAGGCGCCAGGACGCTCGCAGGCGGGTGGTCGTCGGGCGGTCCAACGCGGCGAGCACCAGGCCGCGGGTCAGGGTGCGGGCCGTGTGGGCGATGTCCTGCGGGAGGGATGCGTCGCCGATCGGGTCGGCGAGGTCGACGTCGACCTCCGTGTGGCGGACCAGGTCGGCGAGCTGCGCCTTCAGCACCGCGAAGGCCGCGTCGGCCTGTTCCGCCGACAGGGCCTGGTCGCGGTCGACCACGCCCCTGAGGGCGAGCAGGGCGTCGGCGGCCACGTCGACCGCGGTGCGGCGGGCGACCGTGTCGGAGAGGCGGCCGGAGCGGAGTACCGCCAGGAGGGTGGCCAACGTCGCCGCGTGGGTCTGGCCGAGGTCGGTGATCGCCTGGGCTCGGGCGGAGGCCGCCGCGAGGCTGCTGGCCAGGACGTCGGGGCCCGGGTCCGTCGCGCGCTGGGCCGCGTCCGTGCTGACGATGTGCCACAGCTGCGCGGCCAGCTCCAGGTCGGCGGACCGCAGTTCCCCGGCTTCCGGCACCACGGCGAGCACGGAGCCCTTGCCGATCGCCGGCGTCGAGGCGAGCAGGACGATGCGGCGTTCGGTTCCACCGAGGTCGCCGTCGATGACCAGGGCCTTGCCCGGCTCGCTGCGGTCGACCAGGCGCTGGAGCTCGGCGCTGGTCACGGCGGCGGTGATCGTCTCGTCGCCGATGACCTTGAGCGGGCTGCGCGGGCAGTCGCCGGTCTGCATCGCGGCGGCGCGGTGCGGGACGAGCCGCCCCAGCTCCGTGGAGAACCGGCTGAAGAACTGGGGGCGCGGGGCCGACAGCAGCCGGTCGACGACGTCGAGCACGTGCCGCGGATCCGACCAGGAAGCGTCCATGGCCCCAAGGTAGGCGCGTCCGGCGGCGGACGGCCTGCTCGTCCGGCTAGTGAACACTGCTCGTCCGGGTGGTTCGGTAGAGCAGGCAGGGCGAGTTGACTGAGGTGCAGAGGACATTCGAAGACTCACCAACCGAGGAGTGCCGAACACCATGCGAGCGATCACCTTCTCCGCTTACGGCGGGCCGGACGTCCTGCAGCTGTCCGAGGTGCCGGTGCCGGAGCCCGGACCGGGGCAGGTGCGGCTGGCCGTGCGGGCCGCCGGCGTCAACCCGATCGACTGGAAGATCCGCAACGGCTTCATGCAGCAGAACTTCCAGGTGCCCTTCCCGCACACTCCCGGGCTCGAGGTCGCCGGGGTAGTCGACGCCGTCGGTGCGGGCGCGGACTTCGCCGTCGGCGACGAGGTGTTCGGCTGGTCCGAGACCGGCGCTTACGCCGAGTACGCGCTGGCCAAGACGCTCGCGCCGAAGCCCTCGAGCCTTTCGTGGGCGGACGCCGCCGCGTTGCCGGTCGCCGGGGAGACCGCGCTACGCGTCCTCGGGCTGCTCGGCGTCCGCGAAGGCGAGACGCTTTTGCTCCACGGCGCCAGCGGCACGGTCGGGCGGTTCGCCGCGCAGGTCGCCGTCGCGCAGGGCGTGACCGTCATCGGGACGGGTGGGAGCCGGAGCCTCGACGACCTGAAGTCGCTGGGCGTCGTTCCGGTGCTCTACGGCGACGGCTGGCAGGAGCGGGTCCGCGAGGCCGCGTCCGGGCCGATCGACGCCGTGTTCGACGCCGCCGGGCACGGGGTGCTGCCCGGGTCCGTCGAGCTGCGGGGCTCCCAGGAGCGCGTCATCACGATCGCCGACGCGGCTGCCTTCGAGCTGGGGATCCCGTTCTCCAGCGGGGGCGAGCAGACCCGCGAGGTCCTGACCGGGATCGCCGGCTGGGTGACCGAGCGCGGGGTCGGCCTCGCGCACGGCAAGAGCTACCCACTCGCCGAAGCGGCCGCCGCGCAGGTCGAAAGCGAGGGTGGGCACCCCGGCGGGAAGCTCACGATCACCGTCGGCTGAGGACGCCGGCCGACCCGGGCCTGTCGCCGGATCGCGGCGACAGGGCCCGGATCACTTCGCGGGAGGCGAAGCCAGGGGCGCCGGCTGACGGCGCGGCGTACGGCGGCGCTGCTGGGCCGGGATCCGGACCGTGCCCAGCGCGGAGTGGACCGCCGCCTCGGCGAGGGCCGCCAGCTCGCGGCGGTCCTCCGCGCGGCCGGGGGCGATCTCCGGGCAGATGTGGAGTTCCAGGACCAGTCCGCGCAGGGCCGCGACCCGGCGCAGGGAAGCGATCAGCGACTCCGGGCCGATGAACGCCGGGCGGCTGGTCTCGCGGCCGTCGGCGAGGCGGTACCGGAGCGCGATCGGGCGCACTGGGACACCGCCGTCGATGGCCGCCTGGAACGTCGCCGTCGTGAAGCGGCCCGAGGCCAGGCCGCACCACGTGGTGCCTTCCGGGGTGACGCTGACCAGCGAACCCGTCCGGAGCGCGTCGGCGAGCGACGCCATCGTGGCGGGCAGCGTCTTCAGCCGCTCGCGGTCGAGGAAGATGCTGCCGCCGCGGCGGACCAGGCCGCCGAGCACCGGCCAGCCCGCGATCTCCTTCTTGGCCAGCGCGCGCATCGGGCGCAGCGCGTTGATCGCGACGATGTCCAGCCACGAGATGTGGTTGTTGACGACCAGCGCGCCGCGGCCGGCGGGCGCGGTCAGGAAGTCGGCGCCGCCGTGGACGTCCAGGCGGACGCCGAACGCCCGCAGCACGCCGCGGAAGATCAGCCGGATGCGGCGTTCGCGGCCCCACGGCACCAGCAGCAGCGGCGCCGACAGCAGCGCCGCGAGCACGGCGGTGATCGCCGCCGCGAAGCGCAGGACCCGGCGTGGGAGGCCGACGACCGCGTCGCCGTCGGTCAGGCAGCCGTCGCCGCAGGGGGACGTCGGCATCCAGGAGTGGCTCATCCCTGGGTCCCGAGGAAGAACTTCAGGTACCGCTCGTCGACGTTGTGCAGGTCCAGCAGGACGAAGAAGTCCGCGACACCGAAGTCGGCGTCGAGGGCGGGCGGTCCGCAGACCTTGGCGCCGAGCCGGACGTAGCCCTTGATCAGCGGCGGCAGCGTCGCGCGCGCCGGGCGTTCGATCGCCGACGCGTCCCACGGGGTCAGCGGCGAGACGCGGGTGGCCTCGTCCGAGTAGTGCTTGGCCTGCAGGAGGTCCCACACGCCGGCGGCGAAGGACCCGTCGCCGGCCAGCGGGACGGACGCGCAGCCGGCGAGGTACCGGTGGCCGGAAAGGAGCATGTAGCGGGCGATGCCGGCCCAGACCAGGCTGACGACGGCGCCGCTGCGGTGGTCGGGGTGCACGCACGAGCGGCCGGTTTCGACCAGGTGCGGCCGGATCCCGTCGAGCGCGCCCAGGTCGAACTCGCTGTCGGCGTAGAGTTTCCCGGCCCGCGCGGCGCGCTCCGGCGGCAGCATCCGGTAGCAGCCGACGATCTCGCCCGTGTTGTCGTCGCGGACCACCAGGTGGTCGCAGAACTCGTCGAACTCGTCCACGTCGAGACCGGGCCGGAGCGAGTGCAAGCGCGCCCCCATTTCCTCGGCGAAAACGCGGTACCGCAGCCTTTGCGCGGCGACCACTTCATCGTTCGCGTGAGCGACGAGGAGGGAGTACCGGGGAGCGTCCGCGGGGAGCTCGGCACCCGCCTGATCAGTGCTGACGAGGAGCTGTGACGTCGTCATGGTCAAGGTGTACCCGCGCGTCGGAAGCCGCGGAGAGTGCCATCCGATGACCGATTGGTGCACGTTCAGTTAATGGCGGGTTCTCAGGCTTCTCTCAGGTCCTGGAAACGCGAAAAGGGCCTCCCGGGGACGTCCCGGGAGGCCCTTCCGACGTGCAGGATCAGCCCTTGCGCTTCGCGACCGCTTCGGTCAGCTGCGGCGCGACGTTGAACAGGTCGCCGACGATGCCGAAGTCGGCGATCTCGAAGATCGGCGCCTCCGGGTCCTTGTTGACGGCGATGATCGTCTTCGACGTCTGCATGCCGGCGCGGTGCTGGATCGCGCCGGAGATGCCGAGCGCGATGTACAGCTGCGGCGACACGGTCTTGCCGGTCTGGCCCACCTGGAACTGCGCCGGGTAGTAACCGGAGTCGACCGCGGCACGCGAGGCGCCGACAGCCGCGCCGAGCGAGTCGGCCAGCTTCTCGACGACGTCGAACTTCTCCGCCGAGCCGACACCACGGCCACCGGAGACCACGATCGAGGCCTCGGTGAGCTCCGGACGGTCACCGCCGGTCACCGGCTCGATGCCGGTGATCTTGGTGGCCTTCGCCGCGTCGACCGCGGGGATCTCGACGGTCTCTTCGGCCGCCGCGCCCTCGGCCGGCTCGGCCTCGACCGCGCCCGGGCGGATGGAGACGACCGGCGCGCCCTTCACGGACTTGGACTTCACCGAGAACGCGCCACCGAAGATGGACTGGTCGATGACGCCGTCGCCGTTGACGCCCACGGCGTCGTAGATCAGGCCGGAGCCCAGGCGCACGGCCAGGCGGGCGGCGACCTCCTTGCCCTCACCGCTGGCGGTGACGAGCACGGCGGCCGGGGACGCCTGCTGCGCGAGCGCGGCGAGCACGTCCACCTTCGGCGTGACCAGGTAGTTCGCGGCGTCGTCACCTTCGGCGACATAGACCTTGGCGGCGCCGTGCGAGGCCAGCGCCTGCTTCGCCTTGGCGGCGGTCCCGGTCGGGCCGACGACGACGGCCGACGGCTCACCGAGCGCGCGAGCGGCGGTCAGCAGCTCGAGCGTGACCTTCTTGACCTCACCGTCGACGTGGTCGACGAGGACGAGTACTTCAGCCATGTTCTTGTTCCTCCTCGAAGAGCCGTTGTCAGATGAGCTTCTGGCCGACCAGGTACTCGGCGACCTTGGTGCCGCCGTCACCTTCGTCCTCGGCCTTCTCACCCGCGGTGCGCGGCGGCTTCGGAGCGGACTCGGTCACGGCGGACCATGCGTTGCCGAGACCGACCTCGCCCGCGTCGACACCCAGGTCGGCGATGGTGAACGTCTCGACCGGCTTCTTCTTCGCGGCCATGATGCCCTTGAAGGACGGGTAGCGCGGCTCGTTGATCTTCTCGCCGACGCTCACGATCGCGGGCAGGCTCGCCTCGAGGTGCGTGAGGCCGTCCTCGGTCTCGCGGGTCGCCTTGATCGTCGAGCCGTCGACGCTCAGCTCGCGCACGTAGGTGACCTGCGGCAGGCCGAGCAGCTCGGCGAGGATCGCCGGGACGGCGCCGCCGCGGCCGTCGGAGGACTCGTTGCCGGCGATGACCAGGTCGAAGCCCTCGACCTTGCCGATCGCGGCGGCGAGCACCTTGGCGGTGGCGATCGCGTCGGAGCCGTGCAGCGCCTCGTCCGAGACGTGGATGGCCTTGTCGGCGCCCATGGACAGCGCCTTGCGGATGGCGTCGGTCGCGCGGTCCGGGCCCACCGAGATCACGGTGACCTCGCCCTCGCCGGCTTCCTTGATCTTCAACGCCTCTTCGACGGCCTTCTCGTTGATCTCGTCGAGCACGGCGTCGGCGGATTCACGGTCAAGGGTGTGGTCGGTCCCGTTGAGCTTCCGCTCCGAGTAGGTGTCCGGTACCTGCTTGACCAGGACAACGATGTTCGTCATGGGTCTGCTTCGACCTCCCGGTTGTGCCCCGCGGACGACCACGGGTCAGTGCTCTACTGGCCGGTAGATTAGGGCCATTCCGCCCTGAGTACCCGCCGAGGTGACGCCATTCACCTGGATGAGCAATCTAATGGGACTATCGTCCCGGTAGTCGACCGGTTACCCCGCTTGAACTGCCGTTCGTCCGATCGGACCAACCACGGCCTACTCGCGGTGGGTGTCAGGCATTAACCTCCCCCACCATGCCCGCGCGCATCGCCGTCATCACCGACTCGAGTTCCTGCCTGCCCGACATCGTCGCGTCCCGCTGGGCCATCGGGGTCGTCCAGATCCAGCTGAACCTGGGTGGTCACCTCGACGACGAAAACCGCTACGACCGCGGCGAGGTCATCGACGCGATGAGATCGGGACAGATGATCACCACCGCGCCCCCGGATCCGGGGGCGTTCTTCTGGACCTACCAGGAAGCGGCCGCCGCCGGCGCGACCGCCATCGTCAGCATCCACATCTCCGGCCGCATGTCCGACACGGTCCGCGCGGCCCGGGACGCCGCGCAGCAGGTCCGCATCCCGGTGCACGTCCTCGACAGCCGAACCACGGGGATGAGCCTGGGCTTCGCGGTGGTGTCGGCAGCCCGGGCGGCCGCGGCCGGCGCGGACGCCGCGCGCGTCATCGAAGCCGCCGAACGCCGGTGCTCCACCAGCACCGAGTTCATCTACGTCGACACGCTGGAGTACCTCCGCCGGGGCGGGCGGATCGGCGCCGCACAGGCGATGCTCGGCACCGCGTTCTCGATCAAGCCGCTGCTCACGGTCAAGGACGGCGAGGTCGCGCCGCTGGCCAGGGTCCCCGGCACGCGGCGGGCGCTGGCCAAGATGGTCGACCTCGCGGTGAAGAAGTCCGGCGGGTTCCGCGCCGACATCGCCGTGACCCGGTTCGGGGCCAGCGACCACGAGCTGGAGATCGGCAGGCAGATCGAACGCCGGGTGCCCGCGATGGCCGAGAGCATGGTCGTCGAGGCGAGCACGGTCATCGGCGCGCACCTCGGCCCCGGCGCGCTCGGCATCACGGTGTCGCCGGTGGGCTGACGCGCCGGCCCGGGACCAGCAGGACCACGAGCGGCACGACGACGCCGAGCCCGGTCGTCGCGATGATCAGCACCTGGTCGATCCGCTCGAAGTGCGCGACATGGCCGAGGTGGTAGAGGAAGTGCGGCAGGCCGAACAGCAGCCCCGCCACGCCGGCGAGCCGCGCCACCGCTGTGGTGCCGATCACGGCGGCTCCGACCAGCAGCGCGGCGAGGGTCAGGGTGAGGCCGCCGAAGTCGCGCAGGAGGTGCTCGTTGAAGGCGCCGTCCATGGCGACCCAGCCGGTGCGGAAGCCGGGAAAGTCCTGGTAGAAGCCTATGGGCGACACCAGTGGCCATATTCCGACCACGGCCTCGACGAGGCCGGAGAAGACGAGCAGAAGGCGGGTGATGGTCCGTTGCATGACCACGGAACGAGCCGGCCGGGCCGGACGTGACACCAGCTATGGTCGCGCAGGTGACCACCCCAGCCACCCGGTCCGAGGCGCTGCACCTGACCGGGGAACGGACCGTCCCCGGCATCGCCGAGGAAAATTACTGGTTCCGGCGCCACGAAGCCGCGTACGCCGCCCTGCTCCCCCACTGCGCGGACGCGACGGTGCTCGAAGCCGGCTGCGGTGAGGGCTACGGCGCCAGTCTCCTCGCGACCGAAGCCCGCCGGGTGCTCGCGCTCGACTACGACGTCCCGACCACCGAGCACGTCGCCCGCCGCTACCCCGAGCTCGCCGTCGCGCGGGCGAATCTGGCGTTCCTGCCGGTGCGGGACGGCGCGGTCGACGTCGTGGCCAACTTCCAGGTCATCGAGCACCTGTGGGACCAGGCGGGGTTCCTCGCCGAGTGCCGGCGGGTGTTGCCGGAAAACGGCAAACTGCTGGTCACGACGCCGAACCGGCTGACGTTCACGCCGGACAGCGACACGCCGCTGAACCCGTTCCACACCCGCGAGCTGGCGCCGTCGGAGCTCGCCGGACTGCTCGAAGACGCCGGTTTCGACGTCGAGACGCTGCACGGGCTGCACCACGGCGAGGCCGTGCGCGCGCTCGACGAGCGCTACGGCGGTTCGATCATCGACGCCCAGCTCGACGTGGTCATGGGCGAGCTGCCCGGCCAGGCCGTCTGGCCGGCGGCGCTGCTCGCCGACGTCGCCGCGATCGAAGCGTCCGGGTTCGACGTCCACGGGGACGACCTCGACGCGAGCCTCGACCTGATCGCCGTGGCGGTGCGCCGATGAGCGAAGGAACTTTCTGCCTCGTCGTGCACAGCCACCTGCCGTGGCTGCCGCACCACGGGACCTGGCCGGTCGGCGAGGAATGGCTGTACCAGGCGTGGGCGCATTCGTACCTGCCGATGGTCGACCTGCTCGAGCGCTTCGCCGCCGAAGGGCGCCGGGACGTGCTGACGCTGGGCGTGACGCCGGTGCTCGCCGCGCAGCTCGACGACCCGTACAGCATCCGCGCGTTCCACGACTGGCTCGGCCACTGGCAGCTGCGCGCCCAGCACGCGGCGACGTTGTGGGGCGGCGACCCGCTGCTGCGCGAGCTCGCGGCGGCCGAGCACCGGACGGCGGTCCGCGCCGCCGAGGAGCTGGGCACGCGCTGGCGGCACGGCTTCTCCCCCATCCTGCGGTCCTTGGTCGAAAACTCGACCATCGAGCTGCTCGGGGGCCCGCTGGCCCACCCGTTCCAGCCGCTGCTCGACCCGCGGGTGCGCGAGTTCGCGCTGAACGCCGGGCTCGACGACACGGCGCTGCGGCTCGGGGCGCGACCGGAGGGGATCTGGGCGCCGGAGTGCGGCTACGCGCCCGGGATGGAAAACGACTACGCCGCCGCCGGCGTCCGGCGGTTCATGGTCGACGGCCCGTCGCTGCGCGGCGAGACCTGGGCCGCGCGCCCGGTCGGCACGAGCGACGTGGTCAGTTTCGGACGAGACCTCGAAGTCACCTACCGCGTCTGGTCGCCGAAGGCCGGCTACCCCGGACACGCCGCGTACCGCGACTTCCACACCTGGCAGCACGAGGTCGGGCTGAAGGCGGCGCGGGTCACCGGCAAGACGGTCGAGCCGCAGGACAAGGCGCCGTACGACCCCGCGCTCGCCGCGGACGTCCTGCAGCAGCACGTCAAGGACTTCGTCGAAACCGTCGTGGCGCGGCTGCGTTCGCTGAAGAAGCAGCACGGGCGTGAAGCGCTCGTGGTCGCCGCGTACGACACGGAGCTGTTCGGGCACTGGTGGCACGAGGGACCGGCGTGGCTGGAAGGCGTGCTGCGGGCGCTGCCCGAGGCCGGCGTCCGGGTGACGACGCTGAAGGGAGCGATCGAGGCCGGCCACGTCGGCGAGCCGATCGACCTGCCGGTGTCGTCGTGGGGCTCGGGCAAGGACTGGCGCGTCTGGGACGGCGAGCAGGTCAAGGACATGGTCGAGGCGAACGCGGCGCTGCAGCGGCGGCTGCTCGACCTCGTGGCCGATTTGGGGACGACGGCCCGGGACACCGTCGCCGACCAAGCTGTCGCCGAGGCGATGCTGGCGCTGGAAAGCGACTGGGCGTTCATGGTCACCAAGGACTCCGCCGCGGACTACGCCCGGCGCCGCGCGGCGGTGCACACCGAGCGCTTCGACGCGCTGGCCGGGCTGCTGCGCCGCGGTGACCGCGCGCGGGCCGCGGAACTCGCGGCCGCCTACCGCGCCGACGACGGACCGTTCGGGCACCTCGACGCCCGGACGCTGAAGCACGACTGAAAGGAATCCATGGGAATCCACGAAATTCCGGTCAAGACCCTCGACGGGCAGGACAGCTCGCTGGGCTCCCTGGCCGGCAAGGCGCTGCTCGTGGTCAACGTCGCGTCGAAGTGCGGCCTGACCCCGCAGTACTCCGGCCTCGAGCGGCTGCAGGAACGCTTCGGCGGCCAGGGCTTTTCCGTGGTCGGTTTTCCGTGCAACCAGTTCGCCGGGCAGGAGCCGGGCAGCGCGGACGAGATCCAGACGTTCTGCTCGACGACCTACGGCGTCACGTTCCCGCTGTTCGAGAAGATCGACGTCAACGGCGACGGGCAGCACCCGCTGTACGCGGAACTGACCAAGACCGCCGACGCCGAGGGTGCCGCGGGCGACGTCCAGTGGAACTTCGAGAAGTTCCTCGTCGGCGCCGACGGCGAGGTCCTGGCGCGGTTCCGGCCGCGCACCGAGCCCGAGGACGAGACGGTCGTCAAGGCCATCGAAGCGGCGCTCCCGGCCTGACACCACGGCGGGGGACGCCGGTCCCCCGCCGTCGCCGAGATTCACCGGATCGGGTCAGGCCCGCCAGTGCCTGCTGCGGTGCGGCGGCCACCACCATCACCACGGGCACATCCACGTGCTGGGGCTCTGGTTGCACCTGTAGCAGGCCCGCCGCGCCGGGGCGATGGCCTCCGCGCCGGCGCGGCTCCCGTTCACAGCCCGAGCTGGTCGCGTCCGACGGCGCTGAGGTCGTCGATCGTGGCCCGGCCGGTCCAGTTCTTTTCGTAGTCTTCGGGGGCGAAATCGCCCGGGCTCGCGCCGGTCAGGAACGCGCGGCCGCATTTTTCCGCGTACGCGGCGTTCTTCGCGCAATGCGGGCTCGCGGGGATGTACATGACGTTTCCCCAACGGTCCGGATTGGTGCCGTCGGCGACCGCGTGGACGACGTCGCCGTGCCACCAGACCGTGTCGCCCGGCTCGACGTCGGGGATCGACGTCAACGCCGGCAGCAGGTCGTCGTGGTACTTGTCGTTGACGGGCAGCGCCTGGCCGTTGGCCGCGCCGCAGAGGTCGTCGTCGGGGATGTCGTCCTGGAGTGCGCGGAGCAGGACGTACGCGATCGCCGACGGGATCGGCACCACGTGCAGCACGCCGTCGCCTTGGCGCATTTCCGACAACGCGGTCCAGCCCTGGAAGGTGCGGAAGGCCGAGCACATCACCGTGGACGGGTACTCGTCGACTTCGGTGCGGTGGGCGCCGTCCCACGGGTCGTACGCGCGCCAGTCTCCGTCGAAGACGTGGCGGAAGACCTGCTGGTAGGCGGGCAGCAGCCAGCGTTCGACCGAGCCGGAGTCGGTGTGGGCGGACAGGCCGAGCGACGCCGAGCCGGGTGCGCGGCGGCGGATGCGGTCGGGGTAGGCCGTGTCGCGATCCGGGTCGAACCAGACGCGGCCCTCGGACTCGTGCCGCCAGAAGGAGTTGAGGAACCGCCGGACGGCGACCATGTGCTCGTGCTGGCGCGCCTGGATCTGGGGCTTCGACCAGTAGACGGGGTAGATCTGCGGCTGACCGGAGGCGAGGCCGGCGAAGACGTCGTCGGCCGGACCCTGGTAGGTGCCACCGAAGTCGTTGTCCGCGAGGTAGGCGGCGAGCTCGGCGTCCCAGGTTTCGGCCGTTTCGCGCGCGAAGGTGCCCTTGACGACGGCGCAGCCGCGGCGCCGGATCGCGTCGGACGTCCGCTGCGGCACGGTTCCGTCGGCGATGTCGCGAAAACGGACCACGGGGAAGGCGTCCGGATCGGCGGCGACGGCGTCCACCTCCCGCCGCACCCAGTCCCGGACCCCGGCGAACTCGCCGGCGACGTCGCCGATCCGGGCGCGCAGCTCCTGCTTGGTCCGGGTGACGGCCTCGGCCATGTTCGCGGGCAGTTCGGTGGTGGTCATCGACGTCCTCCGCTTTAAGTTAGGACTCCTTACTAGAATGTCCCGGCTACGGTAACCCCAGTTCCTTCCCCGCCACAAGAGGTGCGATGTCCGACCCCGACCGGCCGCTCCCGCGCCTGGCGATGCTGCGGGCCATGACCGACCGCGCGGTGCTCGACCAGGTCTTCGTCCACGGCCGGACCACGCGCGCCGAGCTCGCCGCAGCCACCGGGATCTCGAAGCCGACGATCTCCGAGTCGGTCCGGCGGCTGGAGACGGCGGGCGCGCTGCGGGCCACCGGCACCGACCAGACCGGCCGCCGCGGCCGGATCGCCACGTTCTACGAGCTGGCCGCAGACGCCGGGCGCGTCGTCGCAGCGGAGGTGAACCAGCAGGGCGTCCGCACGGTGACGACCGATCTGACCGGGGCCGTCCTGGCCACCGAGCGGCACGCGCCGGACGGACAGCCGATCACCGATGCCGTCCGCGCGGCCGTCGCCACGGCGAGCGCCGCGGGAACCGGGCCGGTGCGGGCGACCGCGGTCTCGGTGGCCAACCCGGTGGACCCGGTCACGCACGAGGTGGTCGCGCTGCCGGGGTCGCCGTTCCCCGAGGGCAGGCTCCGGGCCGGGGAGGTCGGGGCCGACGTGCTGCTCGACAACGACGTCAACTTTTCGGCCCTTGCGGAACGTCGGGAGGGCGCCGCGCGGGAGGTCACGAGCTTCGTTTACGTCTACGTCGGTGCCGGGCTCGGCGTGAGTCTCTACGTCGGCGACCAGCTCGTCCGGGGCGCGCACGGGCTGGCAGGTGAGATCGGGTACTTGGACAGCTCGGGGTCGACGTTGGCTTCCGCGCTCGCTGACCAGGGGTTCGGCCGGCCGGATGCGCCTTCGCTGGACGTCGGCGAAATTTTGACCACGCTCGACCGGGCCGCCGGGGACGCCGTCGCCGCGGGACGGCTGCGGCTGCTCGGCGCGACGCTCGGGCGGGCCGTGGCCGCGATCTGCACCATCGTCGACCCGGACCTCGTGCTGCTGGGCGGGCCGGCCGGGAGCCGGGCGGACCTCGTTGCCGAAATCCGGCGAACGGTCAGTTCGATGACGCCCGGCCCGGTCCGGGTCGAAGCCGGCGAGGTGACCGACTCGGCGGCGCTGCGCGGGGCGCTCTTGTCGGCGCTCGACCACGGGCGCGACGGGCTGCTCCGGGCGGTTGCCGAAAGTTGACCACGGGCCCGGGCGGGGTCGACACCGGGATGAAAGCGCTGGTCAGCGACGTCGTCGAAAATCGACCAGGGTCCGGCGTGGCTCAGGCCGAGCCAGTCTCGATCACCGCCCTCGCGCACTTCGCGACCACGGCCGGGTCCATCTTCACCACCCGGCGGTCGTAGGTCAGGAGGCCGTTGACCTCGTTCTCGACATCGGTCGTCTGGGTGTACACGGCACCGGACAGCCCGCGCTCCGCCACCACGCGCTCGAGGGCCGCGCTCACTTCTGCGTAGCGCTCGGTGAGCCGCTCGCGCGTCGGCGTCATTTCGTACGCGTTCGGTGGGCCCGGCCAGCGGTGGTCGTCGAGGACCAGGCCGAGGCCGCCGTACTCACCGTCTACGATCGCGCGGGCGTCTTGGACCGCGGGAGCGCCCGGGCCGACGTACGTGTGGTCGTCGTAGACCTCACCCGCGCCGGTGTCAGGGCGGGAGAAGCAGCAGTTGACGCCGCTGTTCGCGATCACCAGCCGGGTCGGGTCGAGGGATTTGACCAGTTCCGCGACACGGGCCGTGTCGAACTCGCCCCAGCCCTCGTTGAAGGGCACCCAGCCGACGATCGACGGGACCGCCTTCAGCTGGGTGATCATTTTGATCAATTCGGCTTCGAACCGCTCGCGCGCCGATGGGACCGGGTCAGGCGCGATCCCGGGTGGGCCGTCGAAGGACACCGTCAAGGACGGCATGTCCTGCCAGACGACCAAGCCCAGCGTGTCGGCCCAGAAGTACCAGCGGGCCGGCTCCACCTTGACGTGCTTGCGGACGAAGTTGAAGCCCAGTTCCTTCGTCTTCTCGAGGTCGAAGCAGAGGGCTTCGTCGGTGGGCGCGGTGGAGATGCCGTCCGGCCAATAGCCCTGGTCGAGCGGTCCGTGCAAAAAAGTGACACGGCCGTTGAGGGCGATCCGCGGGCGGCCTTGCCCGTCCGGGACCAGGCCGATCGTCCGCAGGCCCGCGTAGCCGCCGACCTCGTCGAGGAGGGCGCCGTGCCGGTCCTGGAGCTCGACGCGCAGGTCGTAGAGGTGCGGGTCGTCGGGGGTCCAGAGGCGCGGTGAGGCGACGTCCACGCGGACCGATGTCCCGGCCGGGCCTGATGCGCGTGCCACCTCCGTGCCGTTTGCCGAAAGAACGACAACGACCTCGGCGCCGCCGGTGACCTGGGGGAACACCGTCACTCCGGTCAGATCCGGGGTCAGGTCGAGCCGGTCGACGCGGTGCGTGGGGACCGGCTCCAGCCAGACCGTTTGCCAGATTCCGGACGACGCCGTGTAGCAGATGCCGCCGGGGGTGTTGCGCTGTTTGCCGACCGGGAAGGGCTCGATGTCGGTGCGATCTTCAGCGCGCACAGTCAGCTCCTGCGGGCCCGACGCGCGCAGGACGTCGGTGATGTCCGCGCTGAACGCCGTGTAGCCGCCTTTGTGCGTTGCGACGAGCTGGTTGTTGACCCACACCTTCGCCGTCTGGTCGACCGCGCCGAAGTGCAGGAGGACCCGCGAACCTGTCCAGTCGAGCGGGACCTCGAAGAGCCGGCGGTACCAGAGGACTTCGTCGCGTCGTCCGATTCCGGACAACGCCGACTCCGGCGGGAACGGCACCAGGATCCGCTCCGCATAACCCGACGGCCGTGGTTCGTCCGGCGACGAAGGCCAGCCCGCGTACTCCCAGACGCCGTTGAGGTTCAGCCAGCGGGGCCGGGTCAGCTGGGGCCGCGGGTACTCGGGCAGCGCGTGGTCCGGAGCGACCTCGCCGCTCCACGGGGTCGGCAGGGGCGGGTCGAGCCGGCGCCAGCCGGGGTCCTCGGGAGAAGTCATCCCGGCCGATGGTGGCAGAGTTCGGCGGGCTCGCCAGTGATCGGGATCACATGTGAACACTTCGCCAGCACGGGCGCGCCGGGCGTTCTGACTCGCGAGTAACCTCTGCGCATGCGTGTGCTGATGCTGTCGTGGGAGTACCCGCCAGTGGCCATCGGAGGCCTGGCCCGGCACGTGCACGCGCTCGCCACCCACCTGGTGCGCCAGGGCCACGAGGTCGTCGTGCTCTGCCGGCACGCCGCCGGCACCGATGCCGGGACGCACCCGCGCACCGACCGCGTCGTCGAAGGCGTGCGGATCGTGCGGGTCGCCGAAGACCCGATGCACGTGACGTTCGAGCGGGACCTCGTCGCCTGGACGCTGGCCATGGGGCACGCCATGATCCGCGCCGCGCAGGACCTGCTGCGGACCTGGCAGCCCGA
This sequence comes from Amycolatopsis sp. cmx-4-83, assembly GCF_046548815.1. Classification (NCBI taxonomy): domain Bacteria; kingdom Bacillati; phylum Actinomycetota; class Actinomycetes; order Pseudonocardiales; family Pseudonocardiaceae; genus Amycolatopsis; species Amycolatopsis sp. cmx-4-83. Next base: position 394,617 of record NZ_JAEBEF010000010.1, read on the forward strand.
TGTCGTCCACGCGCACGACTGGCTGGTCGCGCACCCGGCGATCGCGATCGCCGAGGCCGCGCGGGTGCCGCTTGTCGGCACGATCCACGCGACCGAGGCCGGCCGGCACTCGGGCTGGCTTTCGCACCCGCTGAACCAGCAGGTGCACTCCGTCGAGTGGTGGCTGGCGAACCGCGCCGACGCGCTGATCACCTGCTCGCAGGCCATGCGCCGCGAGGTCTCCTACCTCTTCGAGGTCGAGGCCGCCGACGTCACGGTGATCCACAACGGCATCGAGGAGCGCGGCTGGCAGGTGCCGGCGAAGGAGATCGCCCGGGCGCGGGAGGTCTACAGCCCGGCCGGGGCGCCGCTGTTGCTCTATTTCGGACGACTCGAGTGGGAGAAGGGCGTGCAGGACCTGCTCGCCGCGCTCCCCCGCATCCGGCGGCGCCACCCGGGCACCCGCGTGGTCGTGGCCGGAAAAGGACGACACTTCGACGAGCTGGTCGAACAGTCGCGGAAGCTGCGGGTGCGGCGGGCGGTCGACTTCGTCGGGCACCTCTCCGACCGCGATCTGCGGGCGGCGCTGGCCGCCGCCGATGCCGTCGTGCTGCCGAGCCGATACGAGCCGTTCGGGATCGTCGCATTGGAGGCCGCGGCCGCGAAGGCGCCGCTCGTGGCGTCGACCGCCGGGGGGCTCGGCGAGGTCGTCGTGCACGGGGAGACCGGGCTCGCGTTCAGCCCCGGCGATGTCGCGGAATTGACCACTGCCGTGACGGCGGTGCTCAGCGACGCGCCGGCTGCGGCGAAGCGGGCGAAGGCAGCGCAGTCGCGGCTGGCCGCGGACTTCGACTGGGGCCGGATCGCCGAGGCGACCGCCGACGTCTACCGGCGGGCGAAGCCGGCCGAACCGGTGGAGCTGCCGCGGCCGAAGATCGCCACCGGCAACGCGTTCGAGCCGGTCGCGGCCGGGATCCCGGAACTGTAGGTAGCGGACGGCTCAGAAGCGGCAGGGCCGGACGCAGTCGGGCCGCGCCGTGGACGGGGCGGCCGTGATCACCACGGCGCCGGACGAAAACGACAACACGACGAAGAGGACGGCGACGGCCGTTCTCCACTTGCTGGTCATGGGGACTCCTCGGGGTGACGGCGCGACGGGCGCCTCGCAGCGAGCATCCGCGCCGCTCCCCGGCGAAACAATAAGCGGAACAGTAGGGGTGCCTACGCATTCGCCATGAGTGACCGTTCACCGGGTTCCGGTGAGGAGCCGCACCCGGACCGCCTCGCGGAGCGGGCCGTGCGGGGCCACCGCCGCCCGGACGCGGTCGGTGAACGCCGGTCGCGCGTCGAGGGCCGGCAGCCGGCCGGGGCTCATGGCCGAAAAAAACGCCACCGACGATTTCCTCGACGGTCAGCGTCGTCGCGTATTCGACAACCCGCTGGTCGACGGCATATCCGGCGGCCGAGAGCGCGGCCGCGTACCGCTCCTGGCTCGCCGTGTCGGTGCCGCACGTGCTGCGCAACGGGGTCCCCAGATACGCCGAAACGACGTCCCGGAGGGCGGCCGACCACGCGGTGTCCTGGAGCCACAGCGGCTCGCCGTTGGTCACCACCGCGATCCCGTCGCCGGGGCGCAGCAGCGGGCGGACGGCCGAAAACAGCCGTTCGTGGTCCATCCAGTGCAGGGCCTGGGCGACCGTCACCGCGGCCAGGCGGCCGTGGCCGAAAAACGGCGACAACGCGCTGACGTCGGTGTCCGCGCCGAGCAGCCAGCCGACGTTCGGCGCCGACGTCGCCTGCCGGGCCTGCGCGAGCATCGCCGGCTCCGGGTCCATGCCGAGCACCGCGCCCGTCCGGGCGGCCAGGACCCGGGTGAGCCGGCCGGTGCCGCAGCCGAGGTCGAGGACGACGTCGTCGCGGGTCAGCGTGAACGCCGCGGCCGGCTCGTCCGCCGCTTCGGGCGGGTAGCCGCGGCGGAACCGCTGGTAGAACTCGCTCACTTCGCCGCCGAACGCCGGTGTCGTCATTTTTCGACCATGCCCCCGGCGCTGGGCGGACGGGGCCCGTTCCGCTCGAGGCGGACTCAGAACACCGGCAGCAGGAGGCCGTGCTCGGACTCCGGACGAGGACCGAAGATGCGGCGGTCCGCCGCCGCGATCGGGACGTCGTTGATGCTCGCCTCGCGCCGTCGCATCAGGCCCTCGTCGCTGAACTCCCACAGCTCGTTGCCGTAGCTGCGGAACCACCGGCCCTCGGCGTTCCGCGATTCGTACTGGAACCGGACGCCGATGCGATTGCCGCGGAAGCCCCACAGCTCCTTGCGCAGCGCGTACTCCAGCTCGCGCTCCCACTTCGCGGTCAGGAACTCGACGATCCGGGCGCGCCCGACGACGTGCTGGTCGCGATTTCGCCAGACCGAGTCCTCGGTGTAGGCGAGCGAGACCTTCTCCGGGTCGCGGGTGTTCCACGCGTCTTCGGCGGCCTGGACCTTCTGCCGGGCGGTGTATTCGTCGAAGGGCGGGAACGGGGGTCGCGAGGTCATGGCAGCTCCTTCCGGACGCGGAGAACGTGCGTTCTCCACTACGTCCGCTACCCTAGAGAACGCTCATTCTCCACGCCAGGGGCAGGTGCCATGAATTCCACGGAAGCGACCGACCGGCTGCTCGAAGCCGCCGAAGACCTCTTCTACGCGCACGGCGTGCAAGCGGTCGGGATGGACGCCGTCCGCGAGCGCTCCGGCGTCTCGCTCAAGCGGCTCTACCAGTGCTTCCCGGCGAAGAACGACCTGGTCGAGGCCTACCTGCGACGCCGGGACGAGCGCTGGCGGAAGTCGTTGCGCGAATTCGTCCACGCCCGCGGCGACGATCCCCTCGCCGTCTTCGGCTGGCTCGCGAACTGGTTCGCCGAACCCGGCTTCCGCGGCTGCGCGTTCATCAACTCCTTCGGCGAGTTCGGCGAACCGGCGCCGGGCATCGCCGCCGCGATCCGCCTGCACAAGGACGAAGTCCGCGCGTACCTGCGTGGTCTCGTTTCCGGCCAGAAGCTCGCCGACCAGCTGTTCGCGCTGGTCGAGGGCGCGACCGTGCTCGCCGCGATCACCGGTGACCCGGGCGAGGCGAACACGGCCCGCGAAGCCGCGAAGGTGCTGCTGGCCGCTCAGGGGTAGAGCGTCAGCCCCGGGTCGAGCGCGATCTCCGTCAGCTGGGCGATGCTCAGCGGCGGCGACGGCATGTCGGGCGCACCACCCCGCTTGGCGTCGCCGGCGACGTTCTCCGCCTCGAGGATGATGCCGGTGCCGTCGGGCTTGGTGACGTTCGATTCGTTCACCGTCGGCCCGCCGCCGCGCAGGGTGAACGTGATCTCGACGATCGTTTCGCCGTGCGGCCCGATCCGCCGTTGGCACGAGCCCTCGGTGCGCTCGGGCGGCGGACCGCACTGGGTGGTGGGCGTCGCGTTGCCGCCCAGCCGGGTGACGATCGCCAGCAGGTTGCCCTTGCGATTCCCCTTCGCCGTCGTGGCCGTCGAAGTGAAGTAGTCCTCGCCGCCGCTGCAGGTGCTTTCGTGGGGCACCGGCGCCGAAAACACGTGGTAGAAGGCCAGCGGCCCGTGCTCGACCCCCTTCGGGAAGTCGCTGCCGTCGTGGGTGCTGAGCGTGGTGCCCGCGGCCAGCCGCTGTTGGGCGGCGGCGGTCAGCACGGCCGTGAGCCGGCTCGACGCAGCCGCCGACGTCTCCGGGATCGGCGCGCCGGTCTGCGGCGGGTACGGCAGCACCGCGCAGGGATCTTCCGACGGCGGCTTGCTCGCCGCCGGCGGTACGAGCACCGGCGCGGGATCCCCGGGCACGAACGCCACCGCCACCCCGGCCGCGATCGCCGTCACCCCCGCCCCCGCGGCGGTCCACGGGTTCACCACGCGGCGCACCCGCGCCCGGCGGCGTTCGCGGTCCAGCACCGCCTCGACGTCCACTGTGGACGGTGGCACGACGCCGATCGCCGCGTCGAACTGGTCCTTGCTCATGGCGCCTCCTTCAGCTCTGGCTCGCGGCGACGAGCGCGCGCAGCGAGTCGAGCCCGCGCGCGGTCTGGCTCTTCACGGTTCCGGGTGAACAGTCGAGGACCTCGGCGGTCTCCTCGACGGAAAGGTCGCAGTAGTACCGCAGCACGACCGCGGCCCGGCGCCGCGGCGGCAGCGCGTCGAGCAGTTCCAGCAGGCCGAGCCGCTCGACGACGTCGTCGGTCGGCAGCACCGCCGGCTCCGGCAGCGTGTCCGCCGGTTCCTCGCGCCGCCACGGCCTGGCCTTCTCGTCCAGCCACGTCCGCACGAGGATGCGGCGAACGTACGCGTCGAGGTGCTCGACGTGGCGGGCCCGCGGCCAGTGCCGGTACAGCTTGCCGATCGTGATCGACACCAGGTCGTCGGCGAGGTGCCAGTCCCGGCACAGCAGGTAGGCCGTGCGGCGCATGACCTCCATCCGCGCCGTCACGTAGTCGCGGTACCCCGCTTCTTCGGACCGTTTCACCGATTCCTCCTCGTCGCCCCCACACCCGGTGGAACGGGGTGCGCGGCCTCCCGGGTTGCTCCGGGATCGAAATCCGGGCAACCCGCGGGCGCGCCGGGGCCGTTCCACGAGCCGAGGACCCCGACAGTGAGGAACGATCCCATGAGGAAACCGATCATCGCGCTCGTCGCGGTGGCACTGGGCGCGGGCGTGCTGACCGCACCCGCCGCGGCAGCCGCCCCGACCGGCGGTCCACCCGTTGCGCCGACGAAGATCACGCTGGTCACCGGCGACCAGGTGCTGGCCGGAGGCGCGGACGTCCGCGTGCTGCCGGCCCGCCGCGACCGGCCGGTGCCGTTCCGCCAGTACGTCCGCCACGGCGACCAGTACGTCCTGCCCGGCGACGCCGCCGAGCTGGTGCGCGCCGGACGGCTCGACGAGCAGCTGTTCAACGTCACCGGCCTGCTGCGCCAGGGCTACGACGACGCGCACACCCCGCACGTGCCGCTGCTGGTCCGCCAGGCGGGGCCGGCGCTGGCCGGCGTCGCCGCCCACGCTTCCGCACTCGGCTACACCGCGCTCGACGAGCCGAAGTCCGGCGCCGCGGCGTTCTGGAACCGGCTCGCCACCGAACCCGCCACGCTCGCCGCGGGCGGCGCGAAGGTGTGGCTGAACGCGAAGGTGCGCGCGAGCCTCGACCAGAGCGTGCCGCAGATCGGCGCGCCCGCGGCGTGGCAGGCGGGCCTGACCGGCCGCGGCGTGCCGGTCGCGGTGCTCGACACCGGCATCGCCGCCGCGCACCCGGACCTGGCCGGCCGGGTCGCGCTGGGCAAGGACTTCACCGGCAAAGGCAGCTTCGAGGACGGCCAAGGGCACGGCACGCACGTCGCGTCGACGATCGCCGGCTCCGGCGCGGCTTCCGGCGGGAAGTACAAGGGCGTGGCGCCCGACGCGTCGCTGGCCGTCGGCAAGGTCCTCGACGACTCCGGCGACGGCACGCTCGCCACGGTCCTGGCCGGCATGCAGTGGGCGGTGACCGAAGCGCACGCCCGCGTCGTGAACATGAGCCTCGGTGGCGACCCGTCCGACGGGACCGATCCGGTGTCCGAAGCCGTGAACACCCTGACCCGGCAGTACGGCACGCTCTTCGTCGTCGCCGCGGGCAACTTCGGCGCGGACGAAGCCGTGGCGAGCCCGGCCGCGGCCGACACGGCGCTCGCCGTCGCCAGTGTGTCCAAAAAGGACATCTTCAGCCCGTTCTCCAGCCGGGGCCCGCGGGTCGGTGACGGCGCCGCGAAGCCGGACGTCGCGGCGCCCGGTGAGTCGATCACCGCGGCCTGGCCCGGTGGCGGCTACCAGGAGCTGAGCGGGACATCGATGGCGACGCCGCACGTCGCGGGCTCGGCCGCGGTCCTCGCCCAGCAGCACCCCGACTGGCGCGCGGACCGGCTCAAAGCGGCCCTCACCAGCACCGCGGCCCCGGTCGACGCCGGGCCGGCCGCGGTCGGCACCGGCCGCGTCGACGTCGCCCGCGCGACGGCCACCGCGGTGACCGCCACCGGCAGCGCGTCAGCCTACCTCCCGTGGCCGAACCACGGGACGACCAAAAAAGCCACCGTCACCTGGTACAACTCCAGCGCCACGCCGGTCACGCTGACGCTCGCGGCGTCCGTCGAAGGCGTGGGCTTTCCGCCGAGTGTCACCGTTCCCGCCGGTGGCGGCACCCCTGTCGAGCTGACCTTCACCGCGCAGGACGGCCACCCGGGCACCCGATCCGGCATTCTGACGGCCAGCGGCGACGGCGTCACCACGCGGACCGCGTTGTCGATGCGGCAAGAAGACGAGTTCTACGACCTGACCATCGGCCTCGTCGACCGCGACGGCCGGCCGTGGGCGCCGACGGGCTACCCGCCGTTGTCGATCCTCGACCTGGACACGGGCGCGCTCACCAACGGCGAGCCGGGCACCTTCCGGCTGCCGCGCGGCCGCTACGTCGTCAACGGCGTCATCGAGACGCCCCGGCCGGGGCAGGAACCTTCGTACAGCTTCATCAGCCAGCCCGAACTGGTCCTGGACCACGCCGTCACGCAGACCCTGGACGCGCGGGACGGCAAGCCGGTGTCACTGGAACCGGACAACCCGGCCGCGCGCGGGGGCACGCAGAGCGTCGAACGGCTGAGCCGGATCACGAGCTGCTCGTGCGTGTTCGCCGACGGCTTCGACCTCGACCCGCGGTTCCAGGAGGCGTTCGCCGCGACCGTCCCGGGTACGTCGTCGGCGACCTTCGCCTTCAGCCAGGAACGCCGCGCCACCGAGCCGGACCTGGAACTGACCGCGGACGACGGGCAGCCGTTCGCCGTCCGCGGCAGCTGGCTGAATTCGGCCGCCCTGGCCGGGACCAGCACGCTCCCGGTGGTGTCCGGCGGCGCGGGCACACCCGGGGACCTGGCCGGGATCGACGCGCGCGGCAAGCTCGTGGTCGTCCGGCTGCCGCCCGGCATCCGGATCGACGAGGCGTACCAGCGGCTGGTGAACGTCGAGAACGCCGGCGCGAAGCTCGGCTTGGTCACGCTCGACGGCGGCGCGGCCGGGACCACGATTCTCGGCGGCGGGCTGCCCACGCTGCACCTGCCGGTCGTCTGGGGCGGGCAGAACGTCACCGCGCAGCGGTTCGCGGAGCTGGCGAAGACCGGCCACGCCTCGGCGACGGTCGTCAGCCGTCCGTTCCCGCGCTTCCGCTACGAACTGGGCGACGGCGTCGAGGGGCAGGTGACGGCTCCGCGCGTGCAGCGGCCGAAGACCCGCGACCTCGCCGAAGTGCGCACCGCCTACCACGACAACGACCCCGGCGAGGTCCGGTACGTCGCCGGGCGCGAGTTCTTCGGCCGCATGGTCGGCTACGGCTACACCCAACCCGTTGCCGCGCAACAGGAACGCGTCGAGTACTACTCCCCCGGCAAGTGGGATTCGCTGTGGACGGGCGGCTTCCGCGGTGAGCTGGGCGAACAGCTCGACCTGGCCGCGGGACGCAAGTACCGGCTGAGCTGGAACGAAGCGGCCGCCGGGCCGTCGCTGCGCGGGCTGACCGTGACGCACCCGGGTGAGCAGCCACGGCCGTGGGCGTGGCGCAAGGACGGCGTTTTCGACGTGTGGCTGCCACTGTTCGGCGACGCCGCCGGCCGCCCGCGCAAGCCCGAATCCGTGGCCGGCGACACGGGTTCGGTGACCCTCGCGAAGGACGGCGTCGCGATTCCGGTGGAGCCGTCGGGAGAACCGACACTGGCGCGGATCCCGGTGCCGGACACCGGCGGCGCGTACCGGCTCACCGCCGAGGCGCACCGGCACACCGACTGGTGGCCACTGTGGACGGACGTCTCCGCGGAGTGGGGGTTCCGTTCCTCGGCCGCCGCGGACGGTCAGGCGCTGCCCCTGCTGACGGCCCGGTTCGCACCGGCGGTCGACCTGCGCAACAGCGCGCCGGCCGACCTTGTCGTCACGTTCCCGGCCTTCGTCGAGCGGCAGGCGGTGGCAGCGGGACGAAACTGGCCGTCGAGACGTCCACCGACGACGGACGCAGCTGGCAGCCCGCTCCGGCCGTCAAGACCGGCGACCACTGGACGGTCGTGGTCCGGAACCCGGCGAGCGGGTTCGTCTCGCTGCGGGCGAGCGCGGCCGACGACCGCGGGAACACCGTGCGGCAGACGGTGGTCCGGGCGTACGCGGTGGGCTGAAAATGAACTGGTCCGGCGACGGGGAGCCACCGTCGCCGGACCAGTTCGACCACACCATCCCAACAGTGTGGAATCCACCCGCCCCTCGTCAGGTAGGGGCGGGCGGGGCCCCTGCTACCGGGCGTCCGTGAGGTACCGCGCGTAGGCACCCGTGGTGAGGAAGCTCGGCAGCTTCTCGCCCAGCGCGGTTTCGGTGAAGATCTCGTACGCGTCGGCGAGTCGGTTGCCCGCACCCAGCTCGGCGCGCACCGACGCGAGTTCGTCGTCCAGGAATTCGACCGCCAGCTCGCGGGTCAGCGCGGTGCCGTCCTCGAGCTTCGTGCCGTTGCGGATCCACTGCCAGACCTGGCAGCGCGCGATCTCCGCGGTGGCCGCGTCCTCCATCAGGTTGTGGATCGCGGCGGCGCCGGTGCCGCGCAGCCACGCGTCGACGTACCGCAGCGCCACGTTGATGTTCGCGCGCACGCCCGCTTCGGTGACCTCGCCGCCGGCGCTGGCCACGTCGAGCAGGTCCTCGGCGGTGACGTGGACGTCCTCGCGCAGCTTGCCGAGCTGGTTCGGCCAGCCGCCGAGCACGGCGTCGAAGACCTCGCGGCAGATCGGGACCAGGCCGGGGTGCGCGACCCACGAGCCGTCGAACCCGTCGCCCGCCTCGCGTTCCTTGTCGGCGCGGACCTTCTCGGCGGCGGTCGCGTTGACCTCCGGGTCCTTGCTCGGGATGAACGCGGCCATGCCGCCGATGGCGTGCGCGCCGCGCTTGTGGCAGGTGCGCACCAGCAGCTCCGTGTAGGCCCGCATGAACGGCACGGTCATGGTGACCTGCGCGCGGTCCGGCAGCACGAAGTCGGCGCCGTGCGCGGCGAAGTTCTTGATCATGCTGAAGATGTAGTCCCAGCGGCCGGCGTTCAGGCCCGCCGCGTGCTCGCGCAGCTCGTAGAGGATCTCGTCCATCTCGAACGCGGCGGTGATCGTCTCGATCAGCACGGTGGCGCGGATGGTGCCGCGCGGGACGCCCAGCTCGCGCTGCGCCATCAGGAAGACGTCGTTCCACAGCCGCGCTTCGAGGTGGTTCTCCAGCTTCGGCAGGTAGAAGTACGGGCCGGCGCCGCGGGCGAGCAGCTGGCGCGCGTTGTGGAAGAAGTAAAGGCCGAAGTCGACCAGGCTCGCCGAAACCGGGCGGCCGTCGATGCGGATGTGCTTCTCCACCAGGTGCCAGCCGCGGGGCCGCGCGACGATCGTCGCCGGGTCGTCGCCGATGGTGTAGTGCTTGCCGGCCTCGGTGGTGAAGTCGATGTTGCGGCGGATCGCGTCGAAGAGGTTGAGCTGACCGTCGATGACGTTGTGCCACGTCGGCGACGTCGCGTCCTCGAAGTCCGCGAGCCACACCTTCGCCCCGGAGTTCAGCGCGTTGACCGTCATCTTGCGGTCGGTCGGCCCGGTGATCTCGACGCGGCGGTCCTCCAGGCCCGGCGCCGTCGGGGCGACCTGCCACGACTCGTCCTCGCGGATCCCGCGGGTCTCCGGCAGGAAGCCGAGCGGCTTCTCGCCGGACTGCAGTTCCTCGCGCCGCACGCGGCGGGCGTCGAGCAGCTCGCGCCGGCGACCGGCGAACGTGTTGTCCAGCTTGGCCAGGAAGTCGAGTGCCGCCGGGGTCAGGATCTCCGCGAACCGGCCCTCGACCGGCCCGGTGACCTCGATGCGGTAGTTCAGCCGATCAACCATGGGGTGCCTCCACGAGCTGTGCAGGGAAGGGAAGAAGGGGAGGGACGCGGCCTGACGGCGGAGGGGGGTGCCGTCGTCAGGCCGCGACCGGGATCAGTGGAACTGCGCTTCTTCGGTCGAGCCCTTGAGCGCGGTGGTCGAGCTCTCCGGGTTCAGCGCCGTCGCGACGTTGTCGAAGTAGCCGGTGCCGACCTCGCGCTGGTGCTTGGTGGCGGTGTAGCCGCGGCTCTCCGAAGCGAACTCGCGCTCCTGCAGGTCGACGTAGGCGGTCATGCCCTCGCGGGCGTAGCCGTGCGCCAGGTCGAACATCGAGTAGTTCAGCGCGTGGAAGCCGGCCAGCGTGATGAACTGGAACTTGTAGCCCATGTGGCCGAGCTCGCGCTGGAACTTCGCGATCGTCGCGTCGTCCAGGTGCTTCTTCCAGTTGAACGACGGCGAGCAGTTGTAGGCCAGCATCTGGTCCGGGAACTTCGCCTTGATGGCCTCGGCGTACTTGCGCGCCACCTCGAGGTCCGGCTCCGAGGTCTCCATCCAGAGCAGGTCGGCGTACTGGGCGTAGGCCAGGCCGCGCTCGATGCAGGGGTCGATGCCGTTGGTGACCTCGTAGAAGCCCTCGGCGGTGCGGCCGCCGGTGAGGAACTGCTGGTCGCGCTCGTCGACGTCGCTGGTCAGCAGCGTCGCGGCCTGCGCGTCGGTGCGGGCGACGATCAGCGACGGCACGTTCAGGACGTCCGCGGCGAGGCGGGCGGCGTTCAGCGTGCGCTCGTGCTGCTTGGTCGGGATGAGGACCTTGCCGCCGAGGTGGCCGCACTTCTTCTCGGACGCGAGCTGGTCTTCCCAGTGCACACCCGCGGCGCCGGCCGCGATCATGCCCTTCATCAGCTCGAACGCGTTGAGCGGGCCACCGAAGCCGGCCTCGGCGTCGGCGACAATGGGGGCGTACCAGTCGATGTCGGTGTTGCCCTCGGCCCAGTTGATCTGGTCGGCGCGGCCCAGCGCGTTGTTGATGCGGCGGACCACGGCCGGCACGGAGTTGGCCGGGTAGAGGCTCTGGTCGGGGTAGGTCTGGCCGGAGAGGTTGGCGTCGGCCGCGACCTGCCAGCCGGACAGGTAGATGGCCTGCAGGCCCGCGCGGACCTGCTGGACGGCCTGGTTGCCGGTCAGGGCGCCGAGCGCGTGGACGTAGTCCTCGGTGTGCAGCAGGTCCCACAGCTTCTCCGCGCCGCGGCGCGCCAGGGTGTGCTCCTCGACCACGCTGCCGCGCAGCTTGACGACGTCCTCAGCCGAGTAGGAGCGCTGCACGCCCGCCCAGCGGGGGTCGTTCGCCCACTGCGCCGCCAGCTCCGCGGCCGCCTGCTTGGCCTGTTCCGTCATCGGTACTCCCGGTGTTGCGAAGTTTGCGATTGCTCGCCTTGCCTGGAACGACCCTCGCACGCCAGGGAAAACGCGGTCCAGTTGGCCAAGTTGCCAATTTGTGCGAAGGGTACGTACGCTCTTTGCAAAGGTTGCGAATCGCCCGGTTCGCAACTGATCGAAAATCCGCGTTCTTGACCGTTCACGTAACCGTTCAGGGCCGGAAACCTTCCGGGAAGGAGGGCTCGAATGGAGAAGACTTTCGCCGGCGCGCGGTTGCGGCACCTCCGCGAAAGCCGCTCGATGAGCCAGGCGGACCTCGCTCGTGTGCTGGAGATCTCACCGAGCTACCTCAACCAGATCGAGCACAACTCGCGGCCGCTGACCGTCCCCGTGCTGCTGCGGATCACGCAGGCGTTCGGCGTCGACACCGAGTTCTTCGCCAACAACGACACGTCCCGGCTGGTCGCCGACGTCAAGGAAGCGCTGCTCGACGAGGTGCTCGGCGTCGACGTCACCACCGGCGAGCTCAACGACCTGGCCACGAACCTGCCGGCGATCGCGCAGGCGCTGGTCAAGCTGCACCGCAGCTACCGCAACGCCGTCGAGAGCACCGCCGCGCTGACCACGGAAAACGGCCTGGGCCTGCACGGCAGCGCCGCCGCGCCGCTGCCGCACGAGGAGGTCCGCGACTTCTTCTACGAGCGCGAAAACTACGTCGCCGAGCTGGACGACCGCGCGGAGAAGATGGCCGCGGAGATCCCGCTGCAGCGCGGCCAGGTGCTGGGCGCGCTGAAGGAACGGCTTTGGCAGCGCTACGGCGTCGAGGTGACCAGCGACGGCATCGACGAATCCGCCGGTCAGCAGCACCGCTACGAGCCGGTGACGCGGGTGCTGCGGCTGGCGCCGAGCCTGCGCGTCGGGCAGCAGGCGTTTCGCATGGCTTCGCAGATCGCGCTGCTCGAGTACGACGACCTGATCACCGAGCTGGCCGACTCGTGGGCGTTCTCCGGCCCGGCCGCCCGCTCGCTCGCGCGCGTCGGCCTGGCGAACTACTTCGCGGGGGCGCTGATCCTCCCTTATGGACCGTTCCTGGCGACGGCGGAACGGTTCCGCTACGACATCGAGCGGCTGTGCGACCACTTCGGCGTCGGCTTCGAGACCGTGTGCCACCGGCTGTCCACCCTGCAACGGCCGAAGCAGCGTGGTGTGCCGTTCTCGTTCGTGCGGGTGGACCGGGCCGGGAACATGTCGAAGCGGCAGTCCGCGGCCGGGTTCCACTTCTCCCGCGTCGGCGGCGCGTGCCCGCTGTGGAACATCTACGAGGCGTTCACCCAGCCGGGCAAGATCCTCACGCAGATCGCGACGTTGCCCGACGGCAAGAGCTACTTCTGGATCGCGCGCACGATCTCGCGCAACATCGGCGGCTACGGCAGCCCCGGCAAGACGTTCACCGTGGGCCTGGGCTGCGAACTGCGGCACGCGGGCCGGCTCGTCTACTCGACCGGCCTGGACCTGGACGAACCCGCCGCGGCGACGCCGATCGGGATGGGCTGCAAAGTCTGCGAACGCCCGGCGTGCTCGCAGCGCGCGTTCCCGACGATCGGCAAGCAGCTGACCGTCGACGAGAACACCAGCACGTTCGTCCCCTACCCGGCGGTGCCGAAGGGCTGATCCCCGCTCAGCCGGTCGGCTTGCCGCGCATCTCCAGGGCGATCTGCGACGCGTCGAGGTTGACCAGCGCGTTCGCGAGGACGTCGGCGTCGAACGTGCCGTTGTCGCGGGCGTCGAGCAGAGCGGTGCGCTGCTTGTCCAGGACGGTCAGCTGGTAGCGCATCGCGGCGTCGAAGTCCGCTTGGACCGGATCGCCTTCGCGTTCCGACGGCTTCGGGATCTCGTCCACGCTCGAACGCAGCAGCTCGAAGATCTGGGTTCGCTCGGCTTCCGCCTGCTTCGCGGCCTGCTCCGGATCGGTTTTCGGGGAGAGCCGGCGCAGCAACGGGCCGATCGTGCTGCCCTGCAGCAGCAGCGACAGGATCGCCACGGTGAACGCGATGAGCACGAGCTCAGAGCGCTGCGGGGTGTCTTCGGGCAGGGTCTGCGCCGCGGCCACCGTCACCGCGCCGCGCATGCCCGCCCACACGACGACGACGCCCTCGCGCCAGCCGAGCGGCTCGCGCAGGAAGTAGTCGATGGTGGCCAGCCCCCGGGTGACCCTGGCCGAAAAGCGGTCGAGGTCCCGCTCCGACACCTTGCGCCCGCGCGAGTTGGCCGCTTCGAACGCCCGCTGCTTGCCTTCGGGCGTACCCATCCGCTCCGACATGTCCCGCAGCCGGGCCTGCATGCGCTCGCCGTGGCGGACGCGCGCGATGAGGTACCTGAGCAGCGGGGCGACGTAGAGGGCACGCACCAGCACCGTCACCGCGAGCGCGACGGCCGCGATGACCACGGCCGTCCCGACTCCGCCGTGGTCGTGCTGGACGTTCGACACGATGGCCTTGATCTGCAGGCCCATCGTCAGGAAGACCGCGCCCTCGAGGACGAGCTCGACCGTCCGCCAGTTCTGCGCGTCGGAGAGGCGGTTGCGCGGCGACAGCTCCCGCGGCGCGCGGATGCCCGTCACGAGCCCCGCGACCACGGCCGCCACCAGTCCGGACGCCCCGAGCAGCGTGGCGGGCACGGAGGCGACGAACGGCACCGCGAACGAGATGACCGTGTTGACGGTCGAGTCGGTCACCCGGCGGCGGATCAGCAGGTTGAGCCGTCCCACGGCCCAGCCGAGGACGGCCGCGACGGCGACCGAGTAGGCGAAGGTGCCGAGCGCGCCCCAGAAGGAGAAGGACGCGGCCGTCGCGACGATCGCCGTCCGCAGCACGACCAGCGCGGTCGCGTCGTTGAGGAGGCTCTCGCCGTCGAGCAGCGCCACGACGCGCTGGGACGGCGAGGTCTGCTTCACGATCGCCGTCGCGACGGCGTCGGTAGGGCTGATGATCGCGCCGAGCGCGACGCCCCACGCGAACCCGAGCCCGGGCAGGACCAGCGCGAAGAACAGGCCGAGCACCAGCGAGCTGCCCACGACGAGCAGCACCGAAAGCCCGCTGATCGCGCCGAACTCGCGCCGGAAGTTCATCGCGGGCATCGACACCGCGGCCGAGTAGAGCAGCGGTGGCAGGACGCCTTCGAGGATCCACTCGGGCTCGATGTGCGCCGAAGCGAACATCGGCAGCAGGCTCGCGGCGACGCCGAGCACGACCAGCACGAGCGGGGCGGCGACCCCCAGGCGCGGGCCGACGACGGTGGCCGCGGCGATCACGAGGAAGCCGGTCACGAGCACGACGAGCAGTTCCGTCACGCCACAACCCTCGCAGATCGCCGCCCACCGTCCACTCGGGACCGGCCGGTCAGCCGAGCACGTGCGGGGTCCACGCCTTTTCGTCGGGACCCAGCAGGGTGATCCGGCTCAGGAGCTCCTGCGCCGTCACGCCCGCGGCCTTCTCCTTGTCGATCCCGACGCACGCCTCCAGCCCGTTCTTCTTCACGCACCGGGGCACGCCGAGGCCGTCCTTGCCGGTGGACCCCGGCGGGGCGACGTTGATCGTCACCAGCGCCCCGTTCGCGGAGTACTGCAGCACCAGCTTCCAGGGGACGCCGTCCTGGTCCGGCCGCCGCGACGTGTAGGCGTCGGACAGGTGGAACGACGGCGGCAGGCTCGTGATGCGCAGCGGCAGCGGCACTCCCCGGTTCGCGAACGTCGCTCCTTCGGCGACCCGCAGCAGCGCTTGCTGCAGGTCGGGCCGCGCGAGGTAGTAGGTGTGCAGCTGGGCCCAGCGGCCGTCGGCGGTCGGCCAGCGCAGGTAGCTGTCGCCGTGGTTGAGCGGGTCGGTCGCGTCGGCCGTCACCCAGTGGCCGTCGCGGTCGCCCACGCGCTGCGGGACCTTCTTCGGCTCGCCGCTCAGATCGCGCGGCGGGGCCGGTTCCCGGTCCGAGACCGTGAGCCACAGCATCGGGGGCAGCTCACCGCGGCCGATGGCCAGCGCGGTGTCGCCGTGTCCGCCGGCGGCGTACTCGACGCCCGTGACCTCCTCCGGGAGCCAGCCGAAACTCGCCTTCGCCACCAGCGGGTTGTCGGTGGGCGCGGGCGCGACGGGCTGAGGCTGGGGCTGGACAGCGGGCGGCGCGGGAGCGGGCTGGGGCCGCAACACCGACACCGCCGTCAGCCCGCCGGCCGTCACCACGGCGGCGCAGCCCACGACCAGCGCGGTGGTCCGCAGGCGACGACGACGTCCCCCCTCCCGGCGCGCGCCGTCGATGTCGAGCCGGAGCGGCGGGGCGGGCACGTCGGCGAGTTCCTTCAGCTTGGTGGCCAGCTCGTGGTCGGTCATGCCCGTCCCTCCCGGATCGGTGTGCCCAGCAGCTCGCGAAGCGTTTCCACGGCCTTCGACGTCTGGCTCTTGACGGTTCCTTCGGAGCAGCCCAGCGCTTGCGCGGTCTCCGAGACCGGCAGGTCGCTGAAGTAGCGGAGGACGACGGTCGCGCGCTGCCGGGCGGGCAGCCGGGCGAGTGCGGCCCGCAGGTCGAGCGCCGCGTCGACGTCCTCGCCGGGCTCGGACCGCTCGTGCTCGGTGCCGCGCAGGTCCACCCGCCGCCACCACGACGTCCGCTGTTCGGCGAGGAACGTGTTGACCAGCGTGCGGCGCGCGTAACCGTCGAGGTTGTCCGCACGGGACGCCCGTGCCCAGTTCGCGTAGAGCCGCGTGATCGCCGACTGGACCAGGTCGTCGGCCCGGTGCCAGTCGCCGCAGAGCAGGTACGCGACCTTGCGCAGCCAGCCCGCGCGAGCGGTCACGTACTCGGTGAAGTCGTCCACCGGCGTCCCCCATCCTGTTCGTCACCCCTTTGATGCGCCCGGGAGCCCGGCAGGTTGCCCGGGACGCGCGAGTCGTAGATTCAGCGGGGTGCACGACATCGACACGGTGACCGCGGCGACCATCGAGAAGGCCGCCGAGCGGCTGGCCGGGGTGGTGACCCGGACGCCGCTGGAACCGAGCGCGCGGCTGTCGTCCCGGGTGGACGCCCAGGTCTGGGTGAAGCGCGAGGACCTGCAGACCGTCCGGTCGTACAAGATCCGCGGCGCCTACAACTTCATCGTCCAGCTCGACGAAGCGACCCGCGCCCTCGGGGTCGTCTGCGCGAGCGCCGGCAACCACGCCCAGGGCGTCGCGTACGCGTGCCGCCGGCTCGGCGCGAACGGCCGCGTCTACGTCCCGGGCACGACGCCGCGGCAGAAGCGCGAACGCATCGCGACGCTCGGCGGCGCGCACATCGAGGTCATCGTCGTCGGCGAAACCTATGAGGACGCCTTCGCCGCGGCCAACGAGGACGCCCAGCGCACGGGCGCGACGCTGGTCCCGGCGTTCGACGACGTCCGCACGGTCGCCGGCCAGGGCACGGTCGCGTCCGAGGTGATCGAGCAGCTCGGCTTCGTCCCCGACGTCGTGGTCGTCCCGGTCGGCGGCGGCGGGCTGCTCGCCGGCGTCGGCAGCTGGCTGCGCGAACGGCATCCGGACGTCCGGGTCGTCGGCGTCGAACCGGCGGGCGCGGCGTGCATGGCGGCGGCGCTGGCGGCCGGTCACCCGGTGCGGCTGCCGGAGCTCGACTCGTTCGTCGACGGCGCCGCGGTGCGCGAAGCCGGCGCGGTCACCTACCCGCTGATCCGCGACAGCGGCGCCGAGCTGACCGCGGTCCCCGAGGGCGCCATCTGCACCGAGATGCTCGCGATGTACCAGTCCGACGGCATCATCGCCGAGCCCGCGGGCGCGCTGGCCGCCGCTTCGCTCGGCTCGGTCGTCCAGGTGGAACCGGGGCAGACCGTCGTCGTCGTGGTCTCCGGCGGCAACAACGACGTCAGCCGCTACGGCGAGATCCTCGAACGCTCGCTGATGCACGAAGGGCTGAAGCACTACTTCCTGGTCGGCTTCCCGCAGGAGCCGGGCGCGCTGCGGCGGTTCCTCGAGCAGGTCCTCGGGCCGGAAGACGACATCACGCGCTTCGAGTACGTCAAGCGCACCAACCGCGAGCTGGGCCCGGCGCTGGTCGGCGTCGAGATCGCCCGGCCGTCCGACCTGCCCGGACTGCTGGTGCGGATGGCCGCGAGCCCGCTTCAGGTGGAGCGGATCGAGCCGGGCAGCCCCCTGTTCCACTTCCTGCTGTGAGGGTTGTGGTCCACTAGGCGGATGGTGAAGGTCGACGGGATCCGCAGTGTCGAGGCGTTGCGCGAAAAGGTCCACGAGGGTGCGGAGCCCGAATACCTGCTGTTCTACGGGCACGCGCCCTCGACGTCCGGGCGGGTGACCGCGAGCTGCCTGAGCCAGTGGTGGCTCGACCCGTTCGAGGACGACGGCGTCGTCTACCCGACCGCCGAGCACTACATGATGGCCGGCAAGGCCGAGCTGTTCGGCGACCACGAGAAGGCGGCGCTGATCCGCTCGGCGCCCGACCCGAAGACGGCGAAGGTGCTCGGCCGCGAGGTCGCCGACTTCGACTCCGCGGTCTGGGAGCGCCATCGGTTCGACATCGCCGTCGACGGCAACCTGGCCAAGTTCCGGCAACACCGCGACCTGCGGCGCTTCCTGCTCGGCACCGGCGACGCGGTCATCGTCGAGGCGTCGAAGAAGGACCTCGTGTGGGGTTCGGGGCTGGCCCGCGAGGAGAAGAACGCGACCAAGCCGGACTACTGGCGCGGGCTGAACCTGCTCGGCTTCGCGCTGATGGAGGTCCGCGAGCAGCTGCGCGCCCGCATCTGAGTCACGGGGCCGGGATCGGCGCGCCGGGGCACGACTCCGACGTCGTCTTGCCCGTGTCGAAAAAAGTGACAGCGGCGGTTGCGCAGGTCAGCGAGCTCAGGGAGCCGTGGGCGTCGTCTTCGACGGTCATGAGCGCACCGCCGACCCGCTGCTTCATCGCGAGCGCCCAGCCGATCGGCGTGACGGGCTCGTAGGCGTGGCCGACGAGCTGCAGCGGGCTCCGGCCGGCGGCGAGCGCCCACGGCCGCGCGGGCAGGGGCCAGCCGACGCAGAGCTGTTCGTAGAAGCCGTAGCCGCCCGCGACCGGCAGCCGCTTCATCCGCTCGAGCCGGTGCTGCCAGACGGTCTCGAAGTCCCGCGGGCTCGGCGACTCGTTGCAGAGCAGCGCGGTCTGCTGGAAGTGGTTGAACGCGTGTGGTTCGCCGTCCCAGCCGAGCTGCCCGGGCTGTTTCGCACTTTCGGGTGAAGTCGCGCCGCCGTCGCGGATCTGGGCGAGCTGCCGCGCCAGCCCCGCCCATTCGCGGCGCGGGTTGGCGAGCATGCCGTTGACGGTCGCGCCGTTCACGTCCCCACGCGGGTGCGCGGTGAGTTCGGCCCGGAGGTCGAGCAGCGCTTTCGCGACGGCCGGCTCCGTGGTCCCGAATCGGTAAACGGCGTCGTACCTGGCGATCCACGAGGCGAAGTCGTGAAAGGTGTTCTCGCCCGCGGTCGCCTGACCGTCGTCCATGGCGGTGACGTTCAGGTCGGGCGCCATGACGGAGTCGAGCAGCATCTTGTCGACGTGCGCGTCGAAGAGCGTCCGGTACTGCGCGCCGAGCGCGGTGCCCCACGAGACGCCGTAGTAGCCGATCTTGTCGTCGCCCAGCGCGACGCGGATACGGTCGAGGTCCCGGGCGATGGTGGGCGTGGTCAGGTTCCGGACGAACTCCGGGTGGGCGGCGACGCAACGCCAGTTGGCCCGGGCCGCCCGCTCCGCGGCTTCGCGGGCCTTCGCCTTGTCGGGAACGCCCGGGTCCGGCTCCTGGACGTCGACGGAACACGGCACGTCGGCGCTGTAGCCGACCCCGCGGGGATCGAACCCGACGAGATCGTGGTGCACGCCGATGCCCCCGGCGCGGCTGTCGGCGATGCTGCGCGGCATGTCGAGCCCGGACTGCCCGGGGCCCCCGGGGTTCAGCAGCACGGCCCCGGTCCGCACCCCGGTCGCCCGGATCCGGCTGACGGCGATGTCGATTTCCGGACCACCGGGATCGGCGTAGTCGAGCGGAACCGGCACGAGCGCGCACTCGGTCCGGTGGTCCTCGGGATCCCAGCCCTTCGCGACGGCGGCACAGGGCTGCCAGGAGACCCCCTCGGCGGCGGCGACCGCGGGCACGACGGGAAGCAACGCCACGGCGGCGAGCAGCGGGACGGCGAACCGGGTGATCGACATGGGGCTCAGGCTGCCGGGCGGGGGTCGGTGGCGAGATCGGCCGATCAGCCGATGCTGCCCGCCGAACGGCCGGGATGAGAGCGGTGGTCAGTTTGTGACCAGGGCTCGCGCGGGCAGCGTCGTGGGCGAATCTCGACCAAGCCGGGGTACAGCAGGGCGTGGGCGATTCCTGACCATCGTCCAGCGCGAAGCGGAGCCGCCGCCGGATCCCTCCGGCGGGCAGCCGGGCCGTGGGCGGAATTCGACCAAGCCGCGTGGCACCGAAGCCGTGGTCGATTTGTGGCGACGGCCGACAGCTCAGCCGAGGCCGACGAACATCGTGCGGTGGAGGCCGCCCACGTGCTTCCTCGTCACTCGGGCCGCCGCGTTCGGGTCGCCCGCCGAAAGGGCCTTCACCAGGCTCGCGTGCTCGCGGTTCGACTCGCGCAGCTTCTCCATCGGGTACGGCAGGTAAAAGCGGTACAGCTCCGCCAGCACCGTCTCGTACTGAACGACCGCCGCGGCCGGGCCGGGGGCGGCCACCGTTCGGTGGAACTCCGCGTCCAGCTCGTGGAACTCCGCCCAGTCCGGCACCGTGTCCATCCGGGCGACCAACGCACGGAGGCGCACCAGGTCCGGCGGGCGTTTCGCCGCGAATTGGACCAGCCCCGACTCCAGCACCAGGCGGTGGTCGATCAGCTCCCGGACCTCGCCCGCCGACTCGCGGTAGGCGCCGACCTCGCTCACCCGGGACGCCGGTGGGTGCTCGGCGACCAGCGTTCCGCCGGCTCGGCCGCGGCGGCGTTCGATCAGGCCGTCCTCGGCCAGGGACTCCAGGGCCCGGCGAACAGTGATCTCCGCGACGCCGAGCGCTCGCGCGATTTCGCCGTTCGGCGGCAGCCGCTCCCCAGGCTTCAGCAAGCCGAGCTCCACCGCGAGGGCGATGCGGGCGCGGACCGTATCCAGTGCAGACAGCCGCCGGATTCCGGTCAGCGCGGGGGCGCTCAGGTCTGCCGTCGCCATGAAACGACCGTACCGCACAAACTGCTCATCTTGAGCACTCTTGTTTAACTGTTCAAAATGGACTATTTTTCGTCCATGCCGCGACCACTGCCGATCGCCCTGGTGCAAGCGCCGCCCCGACCGGCCGGGGGCGCCGGGTTCGCCGGTGAGGTCGAGGACGTCCTTCGCCGTTTTCCGGACACGTGCCTGGCCGCCTTCCCCGAGCTGCACCTCTGCGGCGTCGGCGGCGAGGGCGACGACCGCACGGCCCAGCTGCGGGCCGCCGCCGAGCCGCTGCGGGGACGACGAACCCAAGAGCTCGCCGAACTGGCCGGTGACCTGGGGATCTGGCTCGCGCCCGGCACCGTTTGCGAAAAAGGTGACCACGGCGAGCTCTTCAACACCGCCCTCGTCTTCTCCCCGCGAGGCGAGCTGGCCGGCTGGTACCGCAAGGTCTTCCCGTGGCGGCCGTACGAGCCGTACGACCCCGGTGACCGGTTCGTCGTCGCCGACCTGGCCGACGCCGGGCGCGTCGGGTTCTCCATCTGCTACGACGCCTGGTTCCCCGAAGTGACCCGGCACCTCGCCTGGATGGGCGCCGAGGTCGTGCTCAACCCGGTGCAGACGACGACCCGGGACCGCGCCCAAGAGCTCGTGCTAGCCCGGGCGAACGCCATCGTCAACCAGGTCTTCGTCGCCAGCGTGAACACGGCCGGGCCGATCGGGATGGGCGAGAGCCTGCTCGTCGGGCCTGAAGGGGACGTCCTCGCCGCGTTGCCGGGAAACGACCACGGCGTCCTCGCCCACACGATCGACCTCGACGAGGTGGCGCGCGTTCGCCGGGAAGGCACCGCGGGCACCAACCGCGTGTGGGCGCAGTTCACGCCGGACGACGCGCCCCTGGACCTGCCGCTCTACCAGGGCCGGATCGAGCCGGACCGCTGGCGCCCACGAGAAGGAGACGACCGATGACCTCCACGGCCGCGGCCCCCGCCGCGCTGCAGCGCCGGCTCGGGCTGCCCGGTGTCGTCCTGTTCGGGCTCGCCTACATGGCACCGCTGATCGTGCTCGGCACCTTCGGGATCGTCGCGACGACGACCGAGGGCACCGTCCCCTCCGCGTACCTGCTGGCGCTGGTCGCCATGCTGTTCACGGCCGCGAGCTACGGGAAGATGGCCGCCACGCACCCGGTCGCCGGGTCCGCCTACACCTACGTCCGGAAATCGGTCGACGCGCGCGCCGGCTTCCTCGTCGGGTGGGCGGTGCTGCTCGACTACTTCTTCCTGCCGATGGTGATCTGGCTGATCGGCGGCGCCTACCTCTCCGCCGAGTTCCCGTCGGTGCCGAATTGGCTCTGGTTGATCACATTTATCGCGTTGACGACGATCCTCAACGTCCTGGGCATCCAGATCGCGGAGAAAGCCAACTTCGTCCTGATGGCCTTCCAGCTGCTGGTGATCGGGTTCTTCGTCGTTCTTTCGGTCAAACAGGTCCTGCACGTCGGCGGCTCGCTCGCGAGCACGCAGCCGTTCTTCCACCCCGGCGCCACGCTGGGCACGATCTCCGGCGGCGCCGCGCTCGCGACGTACTCGTTCCTCGGGTTCGACGCCGTGACGACGTTGACCGAAGAGACCACCGAGCCGCGCAAGACGATTCCGCGGGCCATCCTGCTGACCGCGCTGATCGGCGGCGGCATCTTCATCGTGCTGGCCTACTTCACCCAGCTCGCGCACCCGGGCAGCACGTTCACCGACGAGTCGTCCGCCGCGTTCGAAATCGCGACGACCATCGGCGGCAACCTGTTCGCGTCGTTCTTCCTCGCCGGGCTCGTCGTGGCCCAGTTCGCCTCCGGCATCGCCGCGCAGGCGAGCGCGTCGCGGCTGATGTTCGCCATGGGGCGGGACGGCGTCCTGCCGCGGGTCTTCGGGAAGCTGCAGCCGCGGTTCGCGACGCCGGTGTTCGGGATCGTCCTCACCGGACTGGTCGGGCTGGTCGCGCTGTCGCTGGACGTCAGCACGTCGACGTCGTTCATCAACTTCGGCGCGTTCACCGCGTTCACGTTCGTCAACGTCAGCGTGCTGGCGACGTGGCTGCGCGACCGCGCCGGGAAACGCGTGCTGACCTGGGTGGTCTTCCCGGTGATCGGCGCCGTGGTCGATTTGTGGCTACTGGTCAACCTCGACGGCATCGCGCTGGTCTTCGGCCTGGTCTGGCTGGCGATCGGCATCGTCGTCCTGGCCGCGATCACCCGCGGCTTCCGGCGGCCGCCGCCGGAGATGACGTTCGAGGAGTGACTCAGCCGCCCGGGCAGTCGTTGCCGCCGCCGCTGCGCTCGACGCAGTGGCGCGGTCCCGGCGGTGGCGGCGGGGCGTGCCGTACGTCGTCGGCCCAGGCGAGCACCGCGACCGCTGCCGCCACGGTCAGGCAGATGCCGAAGAACCACGTCCAGCCGCGGCGGCGCGTGGTCGCGGAAACGACCACGCCCACGAGCGGCAGCCCGGCGCCGAGCACCGCCGCCCACGTCAGGTAGCCGCCGGCGCCGTGGCCCGCCTCGCCGAACACCGGGATGCTCGCCAGGAAGCCCAGCAGCACCAGGAACGGGACGACGAGCAGCAGCCCCACGGCACACAACGCCAGCACGACCGTGGCCCACGCGGTCCGGATCTCTCCCACCGGAACAGTCTGTCCGGAAAAGCGACGAACCCGCTTGAGTAGATCTACTGCTCGAGGGTCTTCTGCAGGGCCTTGTTCGCCTTCCGCGCCATGTCGGCGACGGCCTCACGACGAGCCGCGTCGGCCGCGTAATCCTCTTCGCGGTTACGCACCACGCGGGCGGGCGCGCCGACCGCGATCGAGTAGTCCGGGATGTCGCCGCGGACGACCGCGTGCGCGCCCAAGACGCTGCCGCGGCCGATGCGGGTGCCCTTCAGGACGCTGACCTTCGTGCCGAGCCACGTGTCCGGGCCGATGCGCACCGGCGACTTCACGATGCCCTGGTCCTTGATCGGGACGTGGATGTCCGAAATGACGTGGTCGAAGTCACAGATGTACACCCAGTCGGCGACCAGCGTGGCCGCGCCGAGCTCGATGTCGAGGTAGCAGTTGATGACGTTCTGGCGGCCGAACACGGACTTGTCGCCGATCCGCAGCGAACCCTCGTGGCAGCGGATGGCGTTGCCGTCGCCGACGTGGACCCAGCGGCCGATCTCCAGGCGCCCGTAGCCGGGGCGGCAGTGGATCTCGACGTTCTTCCCGAGGAACAGCATCCCGCGCAGGATGATGTGCGGGTTGGCGACCCGGAACTTGAGCAGCCGGTAGTACCGGACGAGGTACCAAGGCGTGTACGCGCGGTTGCGCAGCACCCAGCGCAGCGAGTCGGCGGTCAGGAACTTCGCCTGCCGCGGGTCCTGCCGGGCGCGGCGCCAGGCCCGCACCCGCGACAGCGCGGGTGCACCCCACATCGACGTCATGCCCGTGACCGTAACCTGTGTACGGGACGGGTTCACAGGCAAGGGGAGCGTGGATGGGCACGAAGCTGATCATCGACACCGACCCGGGCGTCGACGACGCGCTGGCGATCGCGCTGGCGGCGCTGTCACCGGACGTCGACCTGCTGGGCGTGACGTCGGTGTTCGGCAACGTTCCCCTCGACCGCACGACGTCGAACGCGCGCCGGCTGCTGGAGCTGTTCGGCCGCGCGGACGTGCCCGTGGCCGCCGGGTCGGCGCGCCCGCTCGTGTACTCCAAGCCGCGCGACGCGAAGGAAGTCCACGGCGGCGACGGCCTGTCGGGCCACTCCTACACGCTGCCCGAGGCGAGCCGTCCGCTCGAAGAGCGCGACGCCGTCAGCCTGATGCTCGACCTGCTCGAAGCCGCCGGCGAGCCGGTGACCATCGCCCCGATCGGGCCGCTGACGAACATCGCCGCGCTGCTCGCGGCCCACCCGGGCGCGGCGGCGAAGATCGCGCGGCTGGTGATCATGGGCGGCGGGGTGACGTTCGGCAACAGCACGACCGCCGCCGAGTTCAACATCTGGAGCGACCCGGAATCGGCGCGGCGGGTGCTCGTCGAGGAGGACGTGCCGGTGGTGCTGGTCCCGCTCGACCTGACCCACCGCTGCGCCGTCGACGCCGAATGGCTGGCGAAGCTCGCGGCGTCGGGCCCGGTCGGCGCCACCCTCGAAGGTCTCACCTCGACCTACCGGCAGCACTACACGCGCGTGTTCGGCGAGGATCGGATGGTCATGCACGACGCCGTCGCGGTCGCCGAGGCGATCTCGCCGGGGATCCTGCGCACCGAGACCTACCGCGTCGACGTCGACTGCGGGCTCGGCCCGGCGCGCGGACAGACCCTCGTCGACCGGCGACGGCTCGGCGAAGACGATCCGCAGTTCTCCCCCGGCCGCCCGATCGAGGTCGCGGTGGACACCGACCTCGATGGCCTGCGCGGCTTCGTCCTCGACCGGCTGACCGGGGCCGCGCGGTGAGCGACGAGCCCGAGATCGTGCCCGAGGAGACGCCCGAGCCCCGTCGCCGGAAGACCGCGGTCGTGGTGGCCGCGGTGGTCGTGGTCGCCGCCGCGCTGGTGGTCGGCGTGCAGTTCGCGCCGAAGCAGCAGGAGACGACGAACGCGGCCGCGACGGTCACGCCCCCGCCGTCTGTCGCGAAAACGACCACGCCGCCGCGGACGTCCGCGCCGCCGAAGGTGCCGGAGGCGAGCGAGTTCGACGCGTGGGCGTCCAAGACCAGCCAGTGGCTCGACATCCCGCTGCGCGCGATGGTCGGCTACGCGAAGGCGACGACGAAGCTCGCCAAGGACGTCCCCGGCTGCCACCTGTCCTGGGTGACGCTGGCCGCGGTCGGAAAAGTGACCACGGACCACGGCCGGGCGCAGGGCGGGCAGTTCGGCACCACCGGCGTGCTGGACAAGGCGCTCGGCACCATCGAGGTGCGCGACTTCTACAACAAGGTCGTCTCGACGGCGAACGCCGCCGGGCCGCTGCAGCTGGCGCCGTCGATCTGGGGCAAGTACCAGGCGAGCTACGCGGCCGGGAAGCCCGATGTCCAGAACATCGACGACGCGGCGTTGACCACCGGGCGCGCGCTCTGCGCCGACGGCCACGACCTGTCCCAGGGCCAGGTGTGGTGGGACTCGGTCAGCACGCTGCAGGCGGCGCCGCTGTTCCTGCACCGCACGCTGGCCACGGTCAACGTCTACGGCACGGTCGGCCAGGGCGCGTCGGCGCCGAACGCGGCGGTGCTGAGCGCGGTGAACTTCGCCATCGACAAGATCGGCCTCCCCTACATCTGGGGCGGCAACGGCACCGGCGGCAACGACCCGGGCTTCGACTGCTCGGGCCTGACGACGGCGGCGTACGCGAGCGCGGGGGTCAAGCTGATGCGCACGGCCGACACGCAGTTCCGCAGCGTGCCGCACGTGACCGACCCGCAGCTGGGCGACCTGATCTTCTACGGCGAGCCGGCGACGAAGATCCACCACGTCGGGCTCTACATCGGCAACCAGCAGATGATCGACGCCCCGCAGACGGGCCAGGCGGTCCAGGTCCACTCGTACCGCAAGGACGGCGACGACTACGCGGGAGCCGGCCGCCCGACGGCCTGACGGGTGGTGGCGATGCAGTCGTTCCGGACTCCCGAGGGCGTCACGCTCGGGGTCGAGCACTTCGGCGACGCGGCGGCGCCCCTCGTGCTGCTCGCGGGCGGCACGACGATGTTGTCCTGGCCCGACGCGCTGTGCGAGGCGCTCGCTCGGGGTGGACGCCATGTCGTCCGCTACGACCTGCGTGACTCGGGCGGGTCGACCACCGTCGATCCCGAGGCGCCGGACTACACGCTGCGTGACCTGGCCGCGGACGCCGCCGCGCTCGCCCGGGGGCTCGACGATCGGCCTGCGCACCTGGCGGGCTTCGGCGTCGGCGGGATGGTCGCCCAGGTCGCCGCGCTCGACCACCCGGAGGCGTTCTCGGCGCTGACTCTCGCCGGGACGCGGCCGGTCGCGCCGGGACCGGTCGACGACGATCTTCCCGACCACGACGGGCCGACGATGAAGCGGCGGTTCGCGCTTCCGATGCCCGACTGGTCCGACCGTGCGGCGGTGGCGGAGTTCGCCGCCGCCGGGGCAGCGGTGCTCGGCGACGACCCCGGTGTCGCGCGGGCGACCGCCGAGCGGATCTTCGACCGGACGCCGGGGACGGCGGCTGCCGTCCAGGCGGCCAACCAGCTGGGCATGGTGTTCTCCCGGCTGGACTGCACGCCGCGCTGGCGGGAACGGTTGCCGGGGCTCGCGGTGCCGACGCTCGTGGTGCACGGACGGCACAACCGGTTCTTCCCGGTCGGCAACGGCGAGGCGCTCGCGCGCGAGATTCCCGACGCGCGGTTGCTGGTGCTCGAGGAGGCCGCGATCGCGATCCCGGACGCGGCTGCCGGCGAGGTGGCCGCGGCGATGCTCGCGCGCTGAGCGCCGGGCACGGTCAGCCCAGGCGGCCACGATGCTCAGCCCCGCCGACAACGGGATTCGGTGGGGTAGCCAAGCATGGACGTCACCCAGCCTGCGGCTGGGCCTTGAAGCTCAAGCCGGGCCGGCCAAGCCCACCAGATTGCCCTGCGGGTCGGTGAACTGGGCGACCACCAGGTCGCGGCCCGGCGCGCGGGCCGGGCCCAGGCGGCGGGTGCCGCCGAGGCGCTCGGCTTCCGCCAGTGCCGCCGCGACGTCCGGGACGCCCACGTAGAACACCACGTGGCTTTCGTACCCCGCGCCGCCGCCGACGCCGCCCGGGATGGTTCCGGATTCCACGAAGCCGTAGCCGGGTTCCGATACCTCGGCGGACACCGGGGCCGAGGTGTCGAATTCCCAGCCGAACAGCTCGCCGTAGTACCCGCGCAGGGTTGCCGGGTCGGTTCCGATGATCTCGAAGTGCACGACAGGTCGGCTCATACCGGCACCGTACGCCGCTGTAGTTGTTAAAAACAACCTCAAGGTTGTAGTTTGAAAGCATGCCGACGAGCCGGAGCTACGGGGACGCCTGCACGATCGCCCGCGCGCTGGACGTCGTCGGGGAGCGGTGGGCGCTGCTCGTCATCCGCGAGCTTCTCCTCGGGCCGCAACGGTTTTCCGACGTCCGGCGCGCGCTGCCGGGTGCCAGCTCCAACCTCGTCACCGACCGGCTGCGGGAACTCGAAGCTCACGGCGTTGTCACACGGCGGAAACTGCCGCCGCCGGCCGGGTCCACCGTCTACGAGCTGACCGGCCGGGGTCGTGAGCTGGAGCCCGTCGTGCTCGCTCTCGGGGCTTGGGGCGGCGGCCTTCCGCGGCCACCGGACGCGCACCTCGGCACGACGTCCGTGCTGCTGTTCCTCCGCGGTGGCGCGCGTCCCCGCCGCGCCGCCTGCTACCGCGTCGAACTCGACGCTCGTGTGTGGACGGTCCGCACCGAGCCGGGCCGGCTCACGGTCGAGCCCGGGGCGCCCGAAGCGCCGGACGCCACGATCCGCACCGATCCGCCGACGCTCAACGCACTGCTCGAGAAGCCGTCGGACCTCGACGCCGCGATCGCGGGCGGTCTCGTGGCGGCGAGCGGCGACCGCAAAGCCGTCCGGCGGCTACTGCGCGAGCGGCTGGCGTGACCGGACGCGCAACGACGGGGCGAGGAAGACGATCCCGAACGTGACCACGACCGCCGACGACAGCGCCCAGTGCAGGCCGACGCGGGTCGCCAGCGCGCCCACCAGCACCGGCTCCACCAGGAAGCCCAGGTAGCCGCAGGCCGCGACCGCGGCGACCGCGCGGCCCGGCGCGTCCGCCTGCTTGCGGCTCGCCGCGCTCCACGCGATCGGCACGATCCCCGCCACGCCGAGCCCCACCACCGCGAAACCGAGGACGCCCGCGACCGGCCACGGCACAGCCAGGACCACCGCGAACCCGAGCACCGCGACCGCGGCCGCCACGCGGACGAACCGGACCGGCCCCGTCCGCGCCACGACGCGGTCGGCGACCAGGCGGACCGCGATCATCGTGGCCGAGAAGGCGAAGTAGCCCAACGAGGCCAACGCGGGCGTCGCGCCGGTGACGTCGGCAAGGTACACCGCGCTCCAGCTGTTGACCGCGCCTTCGGCGACGAACCCGCAGAACGCGATCACCCCCAGCGGCACCAGCGCGCGGCTCGGCCACGCGAACGCCGCCTCACCCTGGCCGCGGTCGGCGCCGGTCAGGAAGCGGGTGCGGGAGGCCCACAGCGCGAGCGCGAGCAGCACCGCGCCGGCGAGCGGGAAGTGCACCGACACCGGGACGTGCGCGGCCTCCATCAGCGCGTCGACGCCGGAACCGGCGAGGCCGCCGATGTTCCAGAACGCGTGGAAGCCGGCGAAGATCGGGCGCCCGTAGCCCTCCTCGACGCGGGCGGCGTGCGCGTTCATCGCGACGTCGAGCAGGCTGTTGCCGACGCCGAGCACGACGAGCGCCGCGACGAACACCGGCGCCGACCAGGCGAACGCGACCAGCGGCAGCCCCGCGCACAGCACGACCGCGCCCAGCCCGACGGCCGCGCGGCTGCCGATCCGGGTCAGCAGCGCACCCGCACCCACCAGCGCGACGACCGACCCCAAGGCGAGGCCGAAGAGCCCCGTCGCGAGCGCCCCCGTGCTCAGTCCCAGCTGCTCCTGCACCGCCGGCACCCGGCCAGCCAGGTCGCGAACGCGGCGCCGCAGACCGCGAACACGACCGAGACCCCCAGGCGGGCGCGCTTCATCTCACCCGTCACCCCGCCACCTTACGAACGGCGGGTGTGTAAGGTCCCTGACATGGATCACCCCCAGACCGGTGACCGGCCCGGTTACCTGCTGAAACGCGCCCAGCAGGCGTTGCACCAGGTGTGCACCGACCGCTTGCGGCCGCTGGGCCTGTCGATGTCGCAGTACGCCGTGCTGCGCGCGCTCTACGACCACCCCGGCGCGTCGTCGGCCGATCTCGCGCGGATCACCTTCGTCACCCGGCAGTCGCTGCGGGACGTCCTGGTCGGCCTGCGGTCGGCGGGGCTGGTGACCGTGGCCGAACAGGCGTCGACGGGCCGCGCCCGGCCGGTGGCGTTGACCGATCAGGGACGCACCCAGATGGGGGTCGCCGAAGAGGCGGTCGCGCAGGTCGAAGCCCAGATGCTCGGCGACCTGCCGTCCGATCAGCGACACCTGCTGGCCGAGCTGCTGCGGACCTGCGTCGACAACCTGGCTTGACGCCCGTCGTATAGTCGGTTCCGACTGATAGGGAGCGACTAGTGGCGCGCAAGATCCGCAACACCCTCGCCCTCGCGCTGCTCGGCCTGCTGCTGGAACGCCCGATGCACCCGTACGAAATGGCGTCCACGCTGCGCGAGCGGTACAAGGACACGAGTTTCAAGATCAACCCCGGTTCGCTCTACGACACCGTGGAGTCGCTGGCGAAGCACCGCTGGATCGAGCCGGTCGAGACGGTCCGCGAGGGCAACCGGCCCGAGCGGACCGTCTACGCGCACACCGAGCTCGGCCGCCAGGAGTTCCTCGCGTGGCTCGACGAACTGGTCCGCGAGCCGGTCGCGGAGTACCCGAAGTTCGTCGCGGCGGTGAGCTACCTCGGCGCGCTGGGCCCGGACCGCGCCGCCGACGCACTGGAGGAACGGGCGCGCCACCTGGCCGACCGCATCGAGGGCGCCGACACCGCGCTGGCCGACACGGTCGGCAAGGGCGCACCGCGGCTGTTCATGATCGAGGTCGAGTTCGTGCGGCACGCGTGGCAGGCGGAGCTCGACTGGGCCCGCGCCACGGCCGCCGAAATCCGCGCCGGCTCGCTGCCCTGGCCCGACCACTTCTGAGGGGAAGTCCCGTGCTCGAAACCGAAGTCCTCATCGCCGGCGCCGGCCCGGCCGGCCTGCTGCTCGGCGCGGAACTCGCGCTGGCGGGCGTCCGGACCACGATCGTCGAACGCCACCCGCAACGCCCGCCGTACTGCCGCGGCTTCAACCTGAACTCGCGCTCGCTCGACCTGCTGGCCCGGCGTGGGCTGGCCGACGGGCTGGTCGCCGAAGGGCACCAGGTGCCGCACGCCCCGGTCACCGGCCTGCCCAACCCGCTGCTGCTCGACGGCGCCGCGACCGACCACCCGTTCTCGCTGGGCATCCCGCAGAGCCGCGTCGAGGAGGTCCTGGAAGCGCGAGCGCGCGAACTCGGCGCCGAGATCCTGCGCGGCCACGAGCTGCTTTCCTTCACCCAGGACGATTCCGGCGTGACGACCGAGCTCCACAATGGACTGTCCATCCGGGCGCGGTACCTGGTGGGCTGCGACGGCGGGCGCAGCACCGTGCGCAAGCAGGCCGGGATCGGCTTCCCCGGCGTGAACGCCCGGTGGTTCGCGCTGCTCGGCGACGTCGAATGCGAGCTGCCGTACGGACCTTCCGCCGGTCCGGACGGCCGGACGGTGTTCGTCATCCCGCGGCCCGGGTACGTCCGGATCATCGTCCGGGAGGACGAGCCGCCCGCCGACAAGGACACGCCGGTCACGCTGGAGTCGTTGCAGGCACAGGTGGACGCGGTGCTCGGGCGGCACGTTCCGCTGCGGAACCCGCGCTGGCTGAGCCGGTTCGGCGACGCGGCACGGCTGGCGTCGCGCTATCGCGAAGGCCGGGTGCTCCTGGCCGGCGACGCGGCGCACATCCACCCGCCGGCGGGCGCGATCGGGGTGAACGTGGCGCTGGACGACGCGTTCAACCTCGGCTGGAAGCTGGCGGCGACGGTGCGCGGGACGGCTCCCGAGGGGCTGCTCGACACCTACCACGCCGAGCGACACGCCGCGGGGGAACGGATTCTGGCCAACACCCGGGCCCAGGTCGCGTTGGAAGAAGCGGCCGGGGAGCCGTGGGCGGACCTGATGCGCCGCGTCGCCGCGCACCCCGACGGCAACCGGGCGCTGGCCGAAATCATCACCGGGCTGGACGCTCGTTACGCGGACGACGGGCACCCGTGGCTCGGGCGGCTGGCACCGGACATCGCGTTGACGGTCTCGGGCCGATCGACGCACTTGGCGGAGTTGCTGCATCCCGGCCGGCCGGTGCTGGTGGACCTGGCCGGGACCTTCGGCGGCTGGGCACCGGGCCTCGACGTGGTCGCGGCTTCGTCCACTTCGGACACGGGAGCGGTGCTCCTGCGGCCGGACGGGCACGTGGCCTGGGTGACGACGGGCACGGACGACACCGGGCTCGCGGAAGCCGTGCGGCAGTGGATCGGCGACGTGCCGATTCCGGCGTCGGCGTAGCACCGGGGTCAGCGCGAGCGGTCCAGCACCGCCCGCTGCTCGACCCGGCCGTCCAGGGTGAACTTGCTGTGCGGCGTGAACCCGAGCTTCGCCACCACCCGGGCCGACGCCGTGTTCACCGGTTCGTACACCGCCAGCAGCCGATCCGCCCAGCCGGCCGCGAAAGCCTTGTCCCGCACCGCCGACGTCGCTTCGGTCGCGTAACCCCGGCCCCAGCCCGAGGGGGCGATCCACCAGCCCATCTCCACCGCCGGCGCGGCCAAGCCCGACTCCGCGGCGCTGCGGCGGACCAGCGAAACCACGCCGTCGAACGAACCCGGGGACGCCGACACCGCGAACCAGCCGAAGCCGTGGGACGCCCAGTGCGCGAGCGTCGCCTGGTGCTTGCCCAGGGTGTACTCGTGGCTCCACGGCTCGCCGGTGCCCACGTACCGGACCGTCTCCGGAAGCTGGGCCAGCGCGAACAAGGCGTCGAAGCAGTCTTCGGACCACGCGCGCAGCGTGAGGCGTTCCGTGGTGATCAGCACCGGCCCACTCTAGGCGTGCTGTTCGCCCAGCAGCACGGCGATTCCGTCGAGCTGGCGGCGCAGCCCGAACTCGAACGCCTCGTCGAGGTCGACGTCCTCGACGCCGGTCATCACCTCGGCGAGCACCGGGAAGCGGCCCGAGCCCAGGTAGTCCGCGAGCAGCGTCATGTCCGCCGCGAGCCGCTGGTCGCCGGTGATGCCCGTGTCGTGCTCGGCCTGGACCTCGAACGCGTTGCTCACCGCCAGGCCGCCGACCCAGCCGTTGAGCGTCATGACGACCTGCAGCTTCACCCGCCGCCGCAGGCCGGTGCCGGCCAGCGCGCGCAGCGACCAGTCGAGCAGCCGCAGCCCCGCCGCCAGGACCGGCGGCCGGACCAGCGAATTCAGCAGGATCGGCGCGAGCCACGGGTGCCGCCGGTAGGCGCGCCACTGCGAACGGGCGGCCAGCTCGAGCCGCGGCCGCCACGGCACCGGGCCCGGCTCCGGCAGCTCCGCCTCGCCGAGCGCGACGTCGGCCATCAGCCGGAGCAGCTCGTCCTTGTCGGGCACGTGCCGGTACAGCGCCATCGGCCCGACGTCCAGCTCCGCGGCCAGCCGCCGCATCGACAGCGCGGCGATCCCCTCGGCGTCGGCGAGCGCGATCGCCGCGCGCACCAGGCCGTCCCGGCCCAGCGGCGGTTTCACGGGCGTCCGGTCGGCGACGACGGTGCCGCTGCCCGGCACCGCGCGCACCCAGCCCTGCTCCCCCAGCGCGGACAGCGCTTTCGCGGCCGTCGCCATCGCGACACCCCACTCGCGGACCAGCGTGCGCGTCGACGGGACGCGGTCGCCGGGCCGCAGCTCACCGGCGGAGATCCGGCGACGCAGGTCGGCCGCGATCCGCAGGTACGGCGCCGTCTCGGCCACGAACACCCCGATCCGTACTAGAACACTTGCCATCGTCACCTAGAACGGTTTCAGGGTACTCCCCCAATGTCGCCAAGAAGGATTGCCGCTGCCTGGCCGTGTTCATACGGTGCGGATACAGCGTCATGAAACAGGGGGATCCCATGAGCACGACTCAGACCGCGACGAGCATCGGTGGAGCCAAGCGGGCGACGCCGTGGTGGCGCCGCCCGTGGGTGTTCCCGCTGGGGCTGCTCGTCACGGTGTTCCTGGTGTACTCGCTGCCGCCGTACCTGGGGCTGAACCCCGCGGAGTCCCGGATCCCGGCGCCGACCGGCTGGTACTACCCGGTACTGGTGACGCACATCGGGTTCGCGACGATCGCGATGGTGACTTGCGCACTGCAGATCTGGCCGTGGCTGCGGCAGAAGCACCCGGTGGTGCACCGCCGCACCGGCCGCGTGTACGTGTTCGCCGGCGCGGTCCCGGCGTCGATCGCGGGGCTCGCGATCGGGCTCGCGGCCCCGTTCGGCCCGGTCGGCGCCGTGTCGAACGTCCTGCTCGCGACACTCTGGTTCACCTGCACGGTGCAGGGTTACCGCAGCGCGCGAGCCCGCCGGTTCGGCGACCACCGCCGGTGGATGATCCGCAGCTTCGCGCTGTGCATGTCGATCATCAGCAACCGCGTGTGGGCGATCGTCTGGGCTTCGGTGCTGCCCGGGCAGCTGGACACGACGTTCGGCGGCAGCGAACTCGCGATGGGCCAGGCGATCGCGGGCCTGACGACGTGGACCGGCTGGGTGCTCCCGCTGCTGGCGGCCGAGTGGTGGCTGGGCCGGAGCCGGGGACGCCGCCGCGCGCCGTCCCCGGCCTGAGCCCTCTTCGGAGACGAGGCTCAGCGCACGGCACCGTTGAAGTCGAAGCGCGTCGGCGCGGCAGCGTTATCGACGGCCGCCGTTCGCCCACAGTCGCATAGCGCCCGAACTCTCCCTCCCGCATGCACCGGTAGCCGGCGATACGCGCACCCGTCGACCGCATGAGCCCGCAGCATTTTGCGGATTCACCGCGACCTTGGCTGCGTTTCGCCGATGTCCAGGTCCGCATTCCCCGAGAAGGCCGTTGTTCGGCAAGATCTTCGGCGGCTACCCGGGCTGAGTCACCAGCGGGCGGCGTCCGCGAGCAGTGCGTCGCGCACCGCCGCGGGCCCCGCTCGGCAGGGCTCGGCGCGCGTGACCGCGAAGAGCGTGTTGATCGGGGGTTCCTCCGGCTCGAGCAACGCGATCAGCGAGCCCGCGGCCAGTTCCTCCGCGCACAGGTACCGCGGGAGCACGCTCACGCCGAAGCCGGCGAGCACGCACGTCAGGACGCCGCGCAGGTCCGGTACGACGACCGCGGGGCCGGGTGGTGGGCGGACGCCCAGCACCGACCGCCAGTAGCGGCGGATGATCGGGAGGTCCTCGGCGTAGGCCACCAGCGGCGCCGTGCGCGGGTCGCCCTTGAAGTCGCGGGGGCCGACCAGGACGAACTCCTCGTCGGTCAGCGGGGTTGCCGCCAGGCCTCGGCGGCGGGGGCGGATCGTGGAGACGACGAGGTCGAACCGGCGTTGCGCGAGACCCGCGAGGAGGTCGTCGGCCAGGCCGAACGTCACGCGCAAGCGAAGTCCGGACGCGACCAGGCCGGCCAGCGCCGGGAGGACCCGGGTGGTGGTCAGCTCGGCGGGTCCGGCCAGGTGCACCGGGGCCGCGAACGGGTCGTCGCCGACGGCCACCGTCGCCAATGCGTCCACGTGCGGGGCGATGCGGGCGGCCAGCTCGTCGGCGGCCGACGTCGGGGTCACGCCCCGGGCCCGGCGGACGAACAGCTGCTGCCCGAGCTCCTCCTCCAGGGCTCTGACCTGCGCGGTCACCGTCGGCTGGGACAAACCCAGCGACGGTGCCGCACCGGTCAGCGAGCCCGCGCGGTGAACCGCGAGGAAGGTGCGAAGCAGGTCGAGGTCCAGCTCAGTCCTCGACCAGCTCGATGGAGTCCACGACGTTCGGGTAGAACGCCACGTGGTCCTTGATCGCCGCGACCGCGTCGTACGGCTTCTCGTACGTCCAGATCGCGTTCTCGGCCCGCACGTCACCGACGTTCAGGCTGTAGTAGTTGCTGTCGCCCTTGTACGGGCAGTACGTCTCGTGGTCGGTCCGCTCCAGCACGCTGAAATCGACGTCCGCCCGCGGGATGTACTGCGCCGCCGGGTACGTGGATTCCTGCAGCGTCAGCGCGTTGCGGCTGTCCGCAACCACGCGCCCGCCCGCCTTGACCACCACGCGGGCCCGGGTCGGCTCTACGGTGATGGGGTGGTCCGGGCCCGGGACCAGAACCTTCTTCTCCGGCATGTCCGCTCCTCGAAAAGGTCGTGTACCAGGAGCAGCACCCCGGACCCGGCGGTTATTCCGCGTCAGGGCAGGTAGTACATCGGGTTCGGCAGCTTGACCGGGCGCAGTGCGTAGCCGCCTTCGAGGTCGCTGAACTGGTCACCGACGTTCAGCACGATCTTCGCGCCGGTCGCCTCGATGTGCGCCCGCGTGCCCGACTTGTACTGGACGGTGGTGCAGGTCAGCCCGCACGGCAGGTAGTCCGGCGCGGTCACCTTCGGCTTGAAGAACGCGCCGGCCGGGGCCGGGTAGCCCTCGTTGGCCAGGTTCTTCAGCGACTGCGGGCCCTGCAGCTCGTTGCGGCCGGTCAGGAAGTACACCTTGACGCCGTGCTGCGCGGCCCAGTTGGCCAGCTCCAGCACCGGCTTGTTGGCGACGAACGTGCCGTTGTCGATCGCCTGCTGCTGCTTGACCGGGTCGAAGCCGAAGTCGTTGTCGGCCTCCCAGCCGTAGGTGACTTCGGAGGTGTCGTCGACGTCGAGCACCACCGCCGGGTTCTTCACGCGGCCCAGCTGCTGCTGGAGAAAGCGCTTCGCGTCGGAGACGACCCGGCCGGTGTCCTTCACGAACCGGCTCGTGTCCGAGTAGTGGTGCTTGCCCGCGGCGTCGAGGTAGTCGCCGTAGTACGCCTTGACGTCGTTCTTGACCTGGCCGATGTTGGCCGGTTCCTTGGCGCGGGCGGCGGTCGCGTCGTCCGAGCCGGCGAGCGCGGTGGCTCCCGAAGCGACGGTGGCGCCGATGGCCGCGGCGGCGGCGAGCTTGACGAGACCTGACCAGTTCCGGAGCACGGGAACCTCCCACGAAGATGCGAACGACCCGGGAAACCTACGTCACGCGTTCGGCTCGGCAGACGAAAGCCGTCGGCGCGCGGCCGATCCGCGTCAAAACCACCGAAGCTTCCGTTTCGCCGCGCGGCTTCAGCCTGCGGCGCAACGCGTCCGGGTCGACGTCCAGGCCGCGGATCAGGATCTCCAGCCGCCCGACGTCGTGTCGCTTGAGGACGGCTTTGAGCGCCTTCTCGCTGTAGGGCGCCTGTTCCAGCACCCGGAACGCCCGCACGCCCGGCGGCGGGGTGTCACCGGTGAGGTAGGCGATGCGCTCGTCCAGCTGCCACAACCCGTGCCGTGCCGCGTAGTGGCGGACCAGCCCGGCCCGGACCACGGCGCCGTCGGGGTCGACGATCCACTCCCCCGGTGCCCGCGAGGGCAGTTCGTCCGGTTCGGCGTCGGTGACCGTCCACTGTGTCCCGTCCGAGCGCAGCACGGTCGCCCGGCGGGTGACGCCCTCGCCGAGTCCGCGCCAGAGGCAGGACTCGCGGACCTGGCCGTCCAGGGAGACCAGCTCGACCTCGTCGGCCCACGGCGTCAGCGCGAAGTCCAGGCCGGGCGCGCACTTGATCGCCAGCGGACGCCCCGGATAGGCCTCGACCAGCCCGTCGAGCGGCGGGGCGAAGTCGGCGGGCTTCCACGCGCGGCGTCCGGCGGAGTCGCGGCGGGCGGGGTCGGCGACGACGACGCCGGAGCGGCTCACCGGCGCCAGCGCGTCGGCGCGCGCGAGTCCGAACGGGACACCGGCCGTCGTTCCGTTGTGCCGGGCCATTTCCAGGCGCACCGGGTCCACATCGGACCCCAGCGCGCGCCGGGCCACCCGCGCAATTTCGACGAGGTCGGCGCCCACCGAGCAGGTGACGTCGTGGACGTCGAGCCCCGCCAGCCGCGCGGCCCGGTGCCGGGCGACCGGGGTGGCGCTCGCCTGCTGGAGCGCGTCCGAGGTGAACAGCCAGCCGCCGGCATCCACTTTGGACACCGATTTACGCCGCAGCAGCACCGTTTCCAGGACGGCGGCCGCGCGCTCCTCGCCGACGACGCGGCGCACCTGCGCGACGGACGCGATCCGGTCGGTCAGCGGCAGCGACGAAACCTCGGCGAGCGCCGCCGTCCCCGCGCCGGAGCGCAGGTAGGCGACGTCGCCGAGGCTGAACGAATATCCCAATTCAGGACGGCCGCTTGGTCCCGGTGATCATGACGTTGTAGAACAGCTCGCGCGGCAGGACCTTCGCGAGCACCTTCTTGTCCACAGCGGACAGCCGCAGCCACAGCTTGTAGGCGAACAGCCGCCAGCGCACGGTCAGCTTCTCCGGCGGCACCGCGGCTTCGAACGTCCGGATCGGCCAGCCGGCGAGCGCCGCGGCGAACTCCTCGGTGACCGCGTGGACGTCCTGCGCGCCGGCCCCGCGGGCCCACGACTCCAGCTCCGACGGGTCGAACGTGTGGATGTCGACCACGGCTTCCAGCGCGGCCGCGCGCGAGGACTCGTCGAGCTCCTCCTGCGGGCGCCGCCAGCCGCTCAGCACCGGCAGCTTCGTCACGCGGGTGGTCAGGAACCAGGTGAACTGGCCGAGCTTGCGCGCGTAGAAGTCGCCGATCTTGGTCGGCTCGCCGGCGAAGACGAACCGGCCGCCCGGCTTGAGCACGCGCAGCACCTCGCGGAACGCCGCCTGGACGTCCGGGATGTGGTGCAGCACCGCGTGCCCGACGACGAGGTCGAACGTGTTGTCGTCGTACGGGATGCGCTCGGCGTCGGCGACCCGGCCGTCGACGTCGAGGCCGAGCTTCTCGGCGTTGCGCAGCGCGACCTGGACCATGCCGGGCGAGAGGTCGGTGACCGAGCCCTTCTTGGCCACGCCGCCCTGCATCAGGTTCAGCAGGAAGAAACCGGTGCCGCTGCCCAGTTCCATCGCGTGCTGGTAGGGCTGGCCGTCGTCGCCCGCGACGGCGTTGAACACGTCGGTGGCGTAGGAGATGCAGCGCTCGTCGTACGAGATCGACCACTTCTCGTCGTAGGTGCCGGCTTCCCAGTCGTGGTACAGCACATTCGCGAGCTTGGGGTCGGCGTAGGCCGCCTGGACCTCTTCCGCGGTGGCGTGCGGGTTCGGGGCCGGGTCGTTCACGTCGGTCAAGGCGTCATTTCCCTTCGAAAGTGGCCTTGCCGGGCCCGTTTTCGATGAACGACTTCATGCCGTTCCGCTGGTCTTCGGTCGCCCAGAGCGCGGCGAACAGGTGCGATTCGAGCTTGAGCCCGTTCGCGAGGTCGGTGTCGAGACCGCCGTCGATGGCCGCCTTCGCGGCGCGCAGCGCCACGGCGGGACCGTTCGCGAACTGGGCCGCCCACTTGTGGGCGGCCGCGTAGACGTCGTCCGGGGCGACGACCTGGTCGACGATCCCGAGGCGCTGTGCTTCCTGGGCCTTGACGAACCGTCCGGTGTAGACGATGTCCTTGGTCTTGCTCGGGCCGATCAGGCGCGCCAGGCGCTGGGTGCCGCCCGCGCCGGGGATGACGCCGAGCTGGATCTCCGGCTGGCCGACCTTGACGTTGTCGCCGGCGACGCGCCAGTCCGCGGTCAGCGCCAGTTCGAGGCCGCCGCCGAGGGCGTAGCCGGTGACGGCCGCGACGACCGGCTTCGGGATGTTCGCGATGGCCGCGAGGGTGCCGGTGAGGGTGGCGCCGAACTTCGCGATCTCCGGGTACGTGCGGGTGGCCATCTCCTTGATGTCCGCGCCGCCCGCGAAGGTCTTCTCGCCGCCGTAGAGGATCACCGCGCGGACGTCGTCGCGCTCGGTGGCCTCCTTCGCCAGCTCCGCGAGCTCGGCGGTGACCTGGGCGTTCAGGGCGTTGACCGGCGGCCGGTCGAGCCGGATCGTGCCGACCCCGTCCTTGACCTCCAGGGTTGCGAACTCTCCCACGCCCATCCTCCTCGTTGACGAAGTGCCAGCAGGCTACCGGCCGGTAAGCGTCAGCTTAGCGACGGCGGGCGAAGAAGCGATCCCCGGAGCGCTCCAGCACGAGGTCCTGGTCGAACGTCTTCGACAGGTTTTCGCTGGTGATGACGTCGTCGACGAGGCCGGAGACCACCGCGCCGCCGTCGCGGAGGAGCAGCGCGTGGGTGAACCCCGGCGGGATCTCCTCGACGTGGTGGGTGACCAGCACGAGCGCCGGCGCGTCCGGGTCGAGGGCCAGCGCCGAGAGCCGCGCGACCAGGTCTTCGCGGCCGCCGAGGTCGAGGCCCGCCGCCGGCTCGTCGAGCAGCAGCATCTCCGGGTCGGTCATCAGGGAGCGCGCGATCAGGGCCCGCTTGCGCTCGCCCTCCGACAGCGTCCCGAAGGTGCGCTCGGCGAGGTTGCCGATGCCCATCGCGTCCAAGAGCTCGGTCGCGCGGGCGGTGTCGAGGGTGTCGTATTCCTCACGCCAGCGGCCGAGCACCGCGTAGCCGGCGCTGACCACGACGTCCTTGACCAGCTCGTCGCCCGGCACGCGCTGGGCGATCGCCGCCGACGTGAAGCCGATGCGCGGGCGCAGGTCGAAGATGTTGACCCGGCCGATGCGCTCGCCGAGCAGGTCGACCTCGCCGGTCGTCGGGTGCAGCTCGGCCGCGGCGAGGCGCAGGAGGGTGGTCTTGCCCGCGCCGTTCGGCCCGAGCACCACCCAGCGCTCGTCCAGCTCCACGGACCAGTCGAGGCCCTTGAGGAGGTCGTTGGTCCCCCGGCGGACGCCGACACCGGCCATCCGGACCACGAGGTCGTCAAGTTCGCTGGGCTGGATCGGCTCGCTCACGAGCCCCATTCTGTCTGTCGTCGCGCGCGCGTGCGCACCCGCCCGGGTGAGTGGGCGATCCGGCAGGTCGGAGCGTGCCCACTTCGTGGAACGCAGCATCGCGGGAGAGCAGCTCGCGCCGGAGTTGTGGCACGATCACTGGCATGTCAGCCGACGCGCCCGCCACCGGAGTCACCCGGGGTTCGTTCTGGCGCCGTCGCACCATCGACCTGCTCCTCGTCGCCTCGGCCGGGTGTACGCGGGCGCGGCTCCGCTGATCCCACGCGTCCTCTTCACGGCTTCTCGACGCGTGCGCGTGCCGCGCTGCCCCCGTGTCCCGAATCACCTTTCGCGTCCGAGGAGCACCCGCGTTGACCACTTCGATCGTCCGCCCGCCCGTCGAGATCCACCCGCAGCTGACCGACCCGCAGCTGACCGACCCGCTGCTGCCCGAGCTGCTGCACCCGTCGCGGCTGCTCTGGACCCCGCGTGAGCTGGCCGACCTGACCGCCACCGTCACCACCGAGCTGACCGCGAACCTGCGGAGCATCTTGCGCTTCGACGAAGACCGGCGGTGGTGGGCCCGGCTGGCCCTCACCGACGGCGTCGAGCTGTGGCTGCTGTCGTGGCTGCCCGGCCAGCACACGAAGCCGCACGACCACGGCGGCGCGTCCGGCTCGTTCACCGTCCTGCAGGGCGAGATCGGCGAGGAGTACCGCTACCCCGGCGGCCCGATCCGGCGCCGCACGCACGTCGCGGGCCAGGGTCTCGGCTTCGGCGCCGGCCGCGCCCACCAGGTCACCGGCGCCGGCGACCAGCCCGCGGCGAGCGTCCACGCGTACTCGCCGCCGCTGGTCGCGACGCGCGAGTACACGACGCTCGCCGACGTCCCGGCGGAAATCCCGCCGCTGCCCGCTATCGTCCGGCCATGAGCGCTGTCGATTCGTTCCTCGCCGCGGCCCGGTCCGGGCTGGACCGGGTGGCTCCTCCGCGCGCCCGCGAACTGCAGGAAGCGGGTGCGCTGCTGGTCGACATCCGGCCGCATCAGAACCGCCAGGCCGAGGGCGAAATCCCGGGCGCGGTGATCGTCGAGCGGATCCACCTGGAGTGGCGCCTGGCCCCGGACAGCGAATGGCGGCTGCCGTCGGTGACGGCCGGCTCGACGGTGATCGTGCTGTGCAACGAGGGCTATTCGTCGAGCCTCGCGGCGGCCGACCTCCAGCGGCTGGGCCTGCCGAACGCGACGGACCTCGAAGGCGGCTTCCGCGCGTGGGCCGCCGCCGGCCTGCCCGTGCAGACCGGCGGCAGCCCCGCGGTGCCCTAGGCGAGCGCGGGTGCGACCTTCTCGGTGAACAGGTCGATGCCGGAGCGGTCGTACGCGGCTTCGGGGAAGTTGAAGATCGCGTAGGACATACCGAGCTCGCCCATCGCGGCGAGCTTTTCGGTGACCTGCTCGGGCGTGCCGGTGGTCGGGCTGTTCACGAAGTTGCCGTGCCAGCGCTCGGCGGCTTCGGCCGGGGCGTACTTGTCGAGGTGCGACTTCAGCCAGGCCAGCTTGTCCTGGACGTCCTTCTCGGTCTCCCCGAGCACGACGTTGTGGTTGGCCGAGCGCACGATGGCGTCGTAGTCGGTGCCGACGTCCTTGCAGTGCTGCGCGAGGATTTCCGACTTGCGGGTGAACGTCTCCGGATCGGCGGCGAAGTTCGTGTACTTCGCGTACTTCGCGGCGATCTTGAGCGTCTTCTTCTCGCCGCCACCGGCGATCCACAACGGGATCCCGCCTTCCTGCGGCGGCAGCGGACGCAGGATGGCACCGTCGGTCCGGTAGTGCTTGCCGTCCAGTGTGGACGTTCCGGTCGTCCAGAGGTCGCGCATGATCCGCACGCCCTCGTCGAGCTGCCCGAGCCGCTCACCGGCGCCGGGGAAGCCGTAGCCGTAGGCCCGCCACTCGTGCTCGTACCACCCGGCGCCGATCCCCATCTCGACCCGCCCGCCGGCGATGGTGTCGGCGGTGGCGGCGACCTTGGCGAGGTAGGCCGGGTTGCGGTACCCCATGCAGGTGCACATCTGCCCGAGCCGCACGGTCTCCGTCGCGGCGGCGAAGGCCGAGATCAGCGACCAGGCCTCGTGCGTGGCCTCCTCGGTGGGGACCGGCACGGTGTGGAAGTGGTCGTAGACCCAGATCGATTCGAAGGGCCCGGCCTCCGCGTGCTTCGCGAGGCCGAGCATGGTCTTCCAGTGGTCCGCGGGATCGATGCCGGCGAGGTCGAGCCGCCAGCCCTGCGGGACGAAGATTCCGAAGCGCATGCAGCCAACCTAACGCCGGGGGAAGCGGAGCGCGCAACGATTTCGGGCTGGAGCAACTCCAGGTCAGGCGGCCGAAAGGTGGTCGAGCACGGCGTCGCAGAGCTCCTGCAGCGCGGAGCGGTACCCGGCCCGGTCGACGTCGCCGAGACGCGGGTCTTCGCGCTCGCGCTCGGCACCGGCCGGCCGCCTCTCCCGGAGGAACGGCAGCCCGCCCCGGTCGCCCGCCGGTCCGGGCGGGGCCGGTACCGCGGCCGCGGCGAGTTCGGGCAGCGCCGGGCGCACCCCGTCGAGCTCTTCGGCAGCCTTCCGGCAGGCCTTCTCCGCCTGCGCGGCCGCTTCGACCCGCTGCACCT
The DNA here is from genome assembly GCF_046548815.1 of Amycolatopsis sp. cmx-4-83. Taxonomy (NCBI): domain Bacteria; kingdom Bacillati; phylum Actinomycetota; class Actinomycetes; order Pseudonocardiales; family Pseudonocardiaceae; genus Amycolatopsis; species Amycolatopsis sp. cmx-4-83. Next base: position 437,493 of record NZ_JAEBEF010000010.1, read on the forward strand.
CCAGCCGGGCGAGGCCGTCGGAAGCCTGCTCGTACCGGCGCCGCTCGGCCAGCTCGGCCAGGGTGTCGGCGTAGTCCTCCAGCGCCTGCGACGCCGTCTCGTGCGCATCGGCGACCGAGCGCGCGTGCTTGGCCAGCCGGCCGCGCGTGTCCGAGAAGGTGTCGTACGCGCGGCCCGCCCAGCCTTCGGGCAGGAGGAGCCGCAGCTCGGCGTCGAGGGCGTCGAACGCGCGCGCCAGCTCCCCCAGCCGCGTGGCTTCGCCCCGGACCAGCTTGATCGTGCCCGGCGACCAGCCGGCGTCCCACATCACGGTGCTCGCCCGCCGCTCAGCCGAGCTCGGTGCCGGTAGCGGAGCGGCCGAGGATGTCGCGGACGTTCTCGTCCTGGCGGGCGTACTGGCCCGCCGCCCGCTCCAACCGCGCACCGAGCTCGCGCGCCTCGCCCAAGACGAGCTTCGCCGCGCGCGCGGACGCCTCCTGCAGGTCGGCGAGCGCGCGGCCGAGCAGGACGTCGCCGGCCTGCTCCGGTTTGGCCTTGTACCCCAGTTCGGACCGGCCGGTGCCGGCCGCCTGGGCGCCGATCCGGAGGCCGGCGGCCCGCAGCAGCGCGGGGTCGGCTTCGAAGCCGTTCATTCAGGTCGTCCTTCGGGTCAGCCCGGGGAACCGGGGCTCAGCTCGGCGATCAGCGATGGGGGCAGCGAAAACGACCGCTCGGCGCCGGTGCCGCGGCGGGCGCTCGGGTCGACGAGCAGCCCGGTGGGCGTGGCGCGCCGGCCGGCGCGGCCGACGAACTCGCGGCCGGTCGCCTGGAGCCCGCTGGGCCAGTGGCACCCGACGGCGTCGCGGTAGCCGGCCAGGGTGTGCTCGTCGCGGAAGACGCAGAGCCAGGCCCCGCGCGGGCCGAGGTCGACGACGATCGGTTCCCGCGCCAGGTCCGCCGGCGCGCACCAGGACTGGTCGAGGAACCACCGGACGACGTCGTCCGCGTTGGCGTGGAAGCCCTCGATGGGACTGGGCGGCGGCACGGTCCGGCCGGCCAGCCGCTGCTGCGCCCGGATGATCTCCCGCTCGCCGAACGGGGACTTGGGCGTCCGCAGGCTCAGGTACAGGGCCTCCTGGAAGTGCTCGAGGTCGCGGGTGTGGCTCCGGGCCGAGCGGCCCGGGAGGCTCTCGAGCCGCGTGCCCAAGTTCGCCGACAGCGGCTCCGGCCCGATGTTGTAGGCGGCGTGCACCAGTTCGGGCTTCGGCTCGACCATCGAGTCGAGCACCTGCAGCAACCGCAGGCACACGATCGCGCAGACCCGCACGGGCGGGGCCTCGGTTTCGATCGCCCAAATCCGGCGCAGATCGGCACCGAGCTTCCCCGGCAGGCCCGCGCCCCGGACACCGGCGTTTTTGTGCAACCGGCTGGCGGCGTTTTCCGCGCGCAGGAGTCCGGGGTCCTTGCCTCCATCCGCAGTCGGGTGTCGCCCGGCCATCGTCACTCCCCAGCATCCAGAACGGAGTCCGCATCATAAAGGTCGTGCAAACCGCGCGCACAACTCCATTACCCACGCGTGTCGCCACTCAAAACCGGGCACCACCAGGGTTTCCGCCAACTTCTTGACAGATCTTGGACAACTTTCCGGCACCACTCTCGCCAAAAACTCGTCAAGCGGAATAGCGCAAGAGTCCAAACCGTACGGTCGTCCTTGACTTGTTTCTGGCGAAAGCGCAGATCAGCGGCCCGACAATGGATCACCACACGTACGTTGGTTTCGACGGCCCGTTCTCCGGCGGCCGCAAGACAACGGGAGCACCACAGTGGAATTGATCTTGATCGCGATTCTCGCGTGCTTGGTCGGCAGCCTGGTCACCGCACGCGTGTCGGCGTGGCTGCCGCGGCCGAAGGAGCACGAAAGCGACCGCAAGGTCGCCGAACTCGAAGCCCGGCTCCAGGCCGTCGAGTACGCCTACCGCACGGGCCGGCCCGTGCTTCCGCCGCCGCCGTCGGGGCCGCACCGGATTCCGCCGCCCTTCGCCGGGCCCGTGGTGCCGCCGCCGTACTGGTGACTCAGGCCAGCACGACCCGCGCCAGTTCCGCCGGCGTCGCCAGCAACCCGTGCTTCGGCAGCACCCGCACGGTGTACCCGATCGACCCCGGCCTCGGCAGCTTCAAGCGGGCCGCGAACGCGCCGATGCCGTCCTCCGTCATCGGGACCGTCACCGCGTCGCGGAGTTCGTCGTCGTCGGCCACCTGGCCGACCACCGCTTGGATGTCCACTTCGGACGGGTTCAGGCCGGCCAGGTCGATGCGGGCGCGGATCGTCACCTCCGTGCCGACCACCAGCGGCTCGGTCTGCTCCACCAGCAGTTCCGAGTCGAAGATGCGCAGGCGGGGCCAGGAGACCTCGAGCTTCGTGCGGTAGTCCGCCAGGGACAGCGCGCCGCGGTAGCCGTCGCCCGTTGCCTCGGCCACCATGCGGGAAGCCGGGAGGTAGCCGTTGTCCACGTACTCGCGGACCATCCTGGACGCCTGGACGCGCGGGCCGAGCGTCTCCAGCGTGTGCCACACCATCGACAGCCAGCCGGTCGGGACGCCGTCGGCCGAGCGGTCGTAGAACAGCGGGGCGATCTGCTGGCCGAGCAGCTCGTACAGCGCCGCCGCCTCGAGGTCGTCGCGGCGCAGGGGGTCGGTGACGCCGTCCGCGGTCGGGATCGCCCAGCCGTTGCTGCCGTCGTAGCACTCGTCCCACCAGCCGTCGCGGATCGACAGGTTGAGGCCGCCGTTCAGCGCCGACTTCATGCCCGACGTCCCGCACGCCTCCAGGGGGCGCACCGGGTTGTTCAGCCAGACGTCGCAGCCGCGGTAGAGGTAGCGCGCCATCGACATGTCGTAGTCCGGCAGGAAGACGATCCGGTGCCGGACGTCCGCGCCGTCGACGAAGCGGACGATCTGCTGGATCAGCTGCTTGCCGTTCTCGTCGGCCGGGTGCGACTTGCCGGCCACGACGACCTGCAGCGGCCGCTCCTCGTTGAGCAGCAGCGTGCGCAGGCGCTCGGGGTCGCGCAGCATCAGCGTCAGCCGCTTGTACGTCGGGACGCGGCGGGCGAACCCGACCGTCAGCACGTCCGGGTCGAAGACCGAGTCCACCCAGCCCAGCTCCAGCGGGGACGCGCCGCGCTGCAGCCACGCCGCGCGCACCCGGCGCCGGACCTCGTGCACGAGCTTCTCGCGCAGCTCGCGCCGCAGCCCCCACAGCTGGGCGTCCGAGACGCCGTCGCGCAACGGCCCTTCGCCGACGTCGAGACCCCACTCGCGGCCGAGCAGCGTGCTCAGCTCGCGCGCCACCCACGTCGGGCCGTGGACGCCGTTGGTCACCGACGAAATCGGCACCTCGTCGTGGTCGAAGCCGGGCCACAGCCGGGAGAACATCCGCCGCGTGACGCGCCCGTGCAGCTGGGAGACGCCGTTCGCGCGCTGCGCCAGCCGCAGGCCCATGTGCGCCATGTTGAACAGGCCGGGGTTGTCCTCGGCGCCGAGCGCGAGCACCCGTCTCGGGTCGATGTCCGGCACCAGCCTGCCGTCGTTGAAGTAACGCTGCACCAGGTCCACGGGGAACCGGTCGATGCCCGCGCTGACCGGGGTGTGCGTGGTGAACAGCGTCCCGGCGCGGACAGCGGGCATGGCTTCGTCGAACGCGAGGCCGTCGGCCTGCACGATCTCGCGGGCGCGCTCCAGCCCCAGGAAACCCGCGTGGCCTTCGTTCGTGTGGAACACCATCGGCTGCGGGTGGCCGGTCAGCTCGCAGTACTTGCGCACCGCGCGGAACCCGCCGATGCCGGCCAGGATCTCCTGCCGCAGCCGGTGGTCGGCGTCGCCGCCGTAGAGGCGGTCGGTGACGCCGCGCAAGTCTTCGTCGTTGGCCTCGACGTCGGTGTCGAGCAGCAGCAGCGGCACGCGCCCGACGCGGGCCTGCCAGATCTGGGCGCACAGCTCGCGCCCGCCCGGCATCGCGACGCCGATCAGCACCGGCCGCCCGCCCGCGGTCAGCAGCTCCAGGGGGAACGCGTTCGGGTCGATCACCGGGTAGTGCTCGACCTGCCAGCCGTCCAGCGAGAGCGACTGCCGGAAGTAGCCGTTGCGGTAGAGCAGCCCGACGCCGACCATCGGCACGCCCAGGTCGGAGGCAGCCTTGAGGTGGTCGCCGGCCAGCACGCCGAGGCCGCCGGAGTAGTTCGGCAGGGCTTCGGTGACGCCGAACTCCATCGAGAAGTAGGCGACCGCGGGCGGCAGGTCCGCGTCGCCGCGCTGCTGGTACCAGCGCGGCTCGTCGAGGTACCGCTGCAGGTCCTCGGCCGCGGCGCGGGCGCGCGCGAGGAAGTCGTCGTCGACGGCCAGCTCGTCGAGCCGGGCCGGCGGCAGCGCGGTGAGCATCCGCAGCGGGTCGCGCACGGCGTTGAACAGCTCGGCGTCCATCGACGCGAACAGGTCACGCGTGGGCGGGTGCCAGGTCCAGCGCAGGTTGGTGGCCAGCGCGCCGAGGCCGGACAGGGACTCCGGGAGACTGGCGCGGACGGTGAACCGGCGGACTGCACGCATGGGAAGCGACGATATCGGGCCGCGGCCCGTCGTGCGCAGGCAGTAGTTCGGGGATAACGTGCACGCTCCGCGTAAGCCCTGGGTATGGTCCTGCCCGTCGGGTCCGGGTGGGTACGAGAGCGAGTGAACAGATGATCCATGGGGGAGGACGGCGCGCGCTGGTCGCGTTGCTCGCCGTCGCGGCCGTGGCCGTGAGCGGGTGCAACGACAAGGGCGGTTCGGGAAGCGGTCCGGTCCGGGACAACGGCGCCGGTTCGGTGTCCGGGCTGCCGGTGACGCACTTCGAGAGCGGCCTCAAGCCGGACGCGCCGTCGCCGGATCTCGACGTCCGCAACGCTGACGGCGGCGAGGACGACAAGCTCGCCACGGCCGCCATCGCCGACGTCCAGACGTACTGGGGCGAGCACCTGAAGGCCGACTTCGGGCAGCAGTTCGAGCCGGTGAAGTCGCTGCTGTCCTACGACGCGCAGACCGACACCGAGAAGACCGGCTGCGGCAGCGTGAAGAAGCTCGTGAACGCGTTCTACTGCCCGGTCGACGACTCGGTGGCGTGGGACCGCGGCGTGCTGCTGCCGATGCTGCGCCAGCGGTTCGGCCCGATGTCGGTGGTCGTCGTGCTCGCGCACGAGTTCGGCCACGCCGTCCAGTACCGGCTCGGCGACAAGGCCGGGATCACCAAGAGCACCCCGACCGTGGTCAAGGAACAGCAGGCCGACTGCTTCGCCGGCGGCTACTTCCGCTGGGTCGCCGAGGACAAGAGCAAGTTCTACCGGGTGTCGACGTCCGAGGGCCTGAACCAGGTGATGGCGTCGATGTTCCTGATCCGCGACCAGGCGGGCACCAGCGCCGCCGACAAGGGCGCGCACGGCACGGCGTTCGACCGCACGTACGCGTTCCAGGCCGGGTTCGAGAAGGGCCCGAAGGAGTGCGCGGCGATGAACGCCGACAACGTGAAGGCCCGGCTCACCGAGCGCCCGTTCGACAAGGGCGACACCGGCAAGGGCGACGCGAAGTTCACCGACCAGGCCGTCGAGCTGCTGAAGAAGAGCCTCGACGAGGCCTTCAAGGGCGCCGGCGTCGCCGGCCCGGAGATCACCGACGGCGGCAGCTGCCAGACCACCCCGCCGGCGTCGTACTGCCCGGGCGACAACACGGTGAGCATCGACCTGGCGAAGCTGTCGCAGCTGGCCCAGCCGATCGACCGCGAGGCCGAGATGAAGGGCGAGGACCCGGGCGGCATGGGCGACTTCGCGGCGTTCTCGGAGGTCGCTTCGCGGTACGCGCTCGGTATCCAGAAGGGCGTCGGCGCGTCGATCGACAACGCGAACGCGGGCCTGCGCACGGCGTGCCTGGTCGGCGCGTGGGCGGCATTCACGAACCGGCCGGGCGACCTGCGGCTGTCGGCTGGTGACCTCGATGAGGCCATCGCGGATCTGTTGCAGCCGGAGAGCCTGGTGTCGGCGGACGTGAACGGGAAGCGCCCGGACAGTGGTTTCGACCGGGTCGAGTCGCTCCGGAAGGGTTATCTCGAGGGCTCGTCGGTCTGCTCGAAGCAGTACGGCTGAGCGGAAGCGTGAAAGAGGCCCCCACCGCGCGGTGGGGGCCTCTTTCGTGAGTTCTCAGAAGAGGGCGCTCGCCAGGTCGCGGCGGGCCTTCATCACGCGGTCGTCGGCCGGGTCGAAGAGGTCGAACAACGCCACCAAGTGCTCGCGGACCCGGTTGCGGTCCTCCCCCGCCGTGCGGCGGACCGCGTCGATGAGGCGCTTGAAGCCCGCCTCGACGTCGTTCGCCGCGATCTCCAGGTCGGCCGCGTCGAGCTGGGACGTCAGGTCGGTCGGGTCGGCGTCGGCCTTGGCGAGGGCCTCCGGGTCCGCGCTCTCCGTGCGGGCGGTGAACTTGACCTGGGCCAGGGCGTTCTTCGCCAGCTCGTTGGCCGGCTCGACGTCGAGGATGCGCTCGTACGCCGCCTGGGCCGCGGCGAAGTCGCCGCGCTCGAAGGCCTCTTCCGCTTCGGTGAAGCGCGGGTCCTCGGGCTCCTCGACCGGGCCGCCGCCGTTGGCCTCCGCCTCGCGGATCGACGGGAGCTTGTCGCGCAGGGCGTCCAGGAGCGCGTTGATCCACTTGCGGATCTCCGGCTCGGGCAGCGCGCCGGAGAACGCGTCGACCGGCTGGCCGCCGCCGATGGCGACGATCGTCGGGATGGACTGGGCGCCGAACAGCTGCGCGATGCGCGGGTTGGCGTCGACGTCGACCTTCGCCACGACCCACGCGCCGGCGGACTCGGCGGCGAGCCGCTCCAGCACCGGGGACAGCTGCTTGCACGGGCCGCACCACTCGGCCCACAGGTCGACGATCACCAGCTGGCGCAGGGACCGCTCGACGACCTCGGTCTGGAAGGTCGCCTCGGTGACATCGATCACGGCGTCGGTCGAGACGGGCGGCGGCGGCCCGTCGCCGCCGGGCGGCCCGGCCTGCGGGGCCGGCTGGCGCTGCGCCGAGTCGGCGCGGGCCTTGAGCGCGGACAGGTCGACCGCGCCGGAGAGGGCGGCCGACAAGGCCGCTGACTTCGCTGCAGATCCGCGTGGCTGTGTCACGCCCTCCATCCTGGCACGCGCGCCGGAGGAGTTTCACCGGGTGCCCCGGCCGGTCCGCTTGGCAGGACGGCCCCCGCTGGGGCAGGCTCGGCCGGTGCACATCCGGCGTGACGTGAAGGTGGGGCTGTCGATCGCCGCCGCCGTCGCGTGGATCGGCGCGGTGACGCTGCTCATCGTGCACGAGCCGGACCCGGGCGCCGCCTCCCCGGCCGAGCTGCGCGATCGCCTGGCCACGGCGCTTTCCGGGCACGACGCGGACGCGCTGGGCGGCCTGCTCGACTACCCCGGCTCCGGCGGCGGCGACTTCGCGAAGGACTACGTCGCGGTGCTCGCCGACCACGGCGCCCACGACGTGCGGGTGGCGCTGGGGCCGGACGCCGCCGCGCCCTCGCGCGCCACGGTGACGGGCACGCTCGGAGACGGGCAGCCGTTCAGCTACCCGCTGACGGTGACGAGCGAAGACGGCCGCTGGACGGTCGCCTTCACCCCGCCACTCCCCTAGTCCGCGTCGCGGAGGTGCGCTTCGATCCGGTCCACCTTGGCTTCCAGCTGGCCCTCGAAGCCCGGCCGGATGTCCGCCTTGAGGACCAGCCCGACGCGCGCCGAGCCTTCGCCCGCGGCCTCGACCGCGCGCTTGACGACGTCCATCACCTCGTCCCACTCGCCCTCGATGTTCGTGAACATCGCGTTGGTCGAGTTGGGCAGCCCGGAGTCGCGGACCACCTTGACGGCCTTGGCGACGGCTTCGCTCACCCCGCCGTCGGGCTCCCCGCCGGACGGGCTCACGCTGAACGCGACGATCATGGTCGGAAGTCCCTTCTTCGGTGCTCTTTCCGCCGGTCGGGCGACACGCGCCGGTACCCGCTGGTAACTTCGCGTGTCATGAACCGTCCGCTGCCGTTCGACCCGATCGCCCGCGCGGCCGCGCTCTGGGAGGACCGGATCGGCCCCTCCGGGACCATGGCCGCGGTGACCGGGGTGATGCGGGTCCAGCAGATCATCCAGTCCGCGGTGGACGGCGCGCTCAAGCCGCACGGCCTGACCTTCGCCCGGTACGAAGCACTGGTGCTGCTCACCTTCGCCCGCAGCGACAGCCTGCCGATGCGGGTGATGGGCGAGCGGCTCCAGCTGCACCCCACCAGTGTCACCAACATAGTCGACCGGCTGGAGCGCGACGGGCTCGTCAAACGCGTCCCGCACCCGACGGACCGCCGCACCACGCTCGTCGAGATCACCGACGAAGGCCGCAAGCGCCGCGAGACCGCGACCGAGGCCGTGACGACCATCGACTTCGGACTGTCCGGGCTCACCGAGCGGCAGACCGAGCAGCTGACCGACCTGCTGACGAAGGTGCGCCGGGCGGCCGGCGACTTCACGGAATGACGAAAAAGGCCCGCACCGGGCGGTGCGGGCCTTTCTCACGTCTTGGGATCAGGCGGCGACGGGTTCGCGCACCTGGAACAGGCCGACACCGCCGTGGGACAGCCGCTGCGGGCCGTCGAGCTTGCCGTTGCGCAGCGCCCACTTCTCGAACAGCCACGTGAACAGCGGCGGGATGCTCGCGAGCAGGGCGAGGACCAGCGTCTTCGGGCGCCAGCCGAGCGGCTTCGCCACGGACAGGGAGACGACCACGTAGAGGACGAAGATCACGCCGTGCACCATGCCGATGACGGGCACGCCGCCCTCGCCGGAGGAGTGGACGACGTACTTGAGGAACATCCCGACAAGCAGCGCCGCCCAGGAAAGGGCTTCGGCTACTGCGGCCACGCGGAATACTAGAGCGGCCTTGCTGGACACGTCTTCCTCCTGTGGGGTCTCACCACGTTGGTCACTACACACGAGCTGTGTTCACAAAAAAACGCCCGACACACCGTCCAAGGCGGACTTGCCTTGTACGTCAACGGCGTCGTCGGACGTGCTGATACCAGTGTGAGGCGTGACGGCCCTCACCGGAACACCGGGTCCCGTGACGATGCTCACGAACGTGGTCCATTGTGGTCAAGACCACGTCCGTGAGCGCCGCTGTCTAGTCAGAACACGGGGAAACCGGTGCTGCGGACGGCGAAGTCCCCCACGTCGCCTTCGCGACGTCAGCAGTCAGGGAGAAGTCCAGCGTCGCGCCGCGCTCGAGTTGGTCGAAGCCGACGTACACCTTGTCGCTCGGCTTCGAACCGACCTTCAGCCCCGCGACGTACTGCAGCTTCGCGCCGTCCGCGCCGGGGGCCTTGATCGTGATGTCGCGCCCGTTCTCCAGGTGCAGCACGGACTTGGCGAACCGCGGCGCGTTGAGCACGAAGTTCCCAGTCCCCGGGACGGCAGGGTAGAGACCGAGGGCGCTGAAGACGTACCAGGCCGACATGGTGCCGAGGTCGTCGTTCCCGGTGACACCGTTGGGCGCGTTCGTGAACAGCGTGTGCGCGGCCCGCACGACCGTCGACGTCTTCGCCGGCTGCCCGGTGAGCGCGTACATCCACGGCGAGTGCAGGTCCGGCTCGTTGTTCGGGTTGTAGCGGAACTGGTCGTAGTAGTCGTACGGGCCGACGACCCAGTTCTCGCGCACCGCGGTCGCCGGGTTCTTCACCAGTTCGTCGTAGGCGAAGAAGTCGTCGAGGCGCTTCCCGGTGGCCGCCGGACCGCCCATCCGCTGCTCCAGGCCGGGGACGTCCTGCTGGACCAGCCACTGGTACTGCCAGGCCGTGCCCTCGTGGAAGCCGTCCTGGCTCTGCGGGCTGTACGGCTTGTCGGCCGGGCTGAACCAGGCACCACCGGCCACCTTGGGCCGGAAGAAGCCGGTGAAGCCGCGGTCAGCCTGCGTTTCGTCCCACAGCGTCCGGTAGGTCCGGCCCTTCTCGGCCAGCGCCGCGGCGTCGTCCTTCTTGCCGAGCGCGGCCGCCATGACCGACAGCGAACAGTCACCGAGCGCGTACTCCAGCGTCGCCGAAGCGCCGTGGTTCGGGTCGGTGTCCTGGCCCTTCTTCGGGAAGTCCGGGTCGTACTGCACGAACCCGTCGGCCTGGTAGCTCGCGTTGCCGGAGCGGCCCTGGAACGGCGACGACGCGGGCGGGATCTGCGTCGAGTTCTGCAGCAACGCCTGGTAGGCGCGCGCTTCCTCGCCCGAGAGCGCCCCGAAGCGCCAGAGGTCGACCAGGAACGGCGTGACCGGGTCGCCGGTCATCGTGTTCGTCTCCTGGCTCGCGTACGCCCACCGCGGCAGCCAGCCGCCCTGGTCGTGGATGGCGAGGACGCTCTTGGCGATGTCCTTCGCCCGGCTCGGCCGCAGCAGCGCGAGGAGCTGGTTCTGGGACCGGTAGGTGTCCCACAGCGAGAAGAAGTCGTAGTAGGTCCAGCCGACCGCGCGGTGGACTTTCTTGTCGAAGCCGTAGTAGCGGCCGTCGGCGTCGTTGGCCGTCAGCGGCTGCAGCAAGGCGTGGTAGAGCGAGGTGTAGAACACCGTGCGGTCGTCGGTCGTGCCGCCCTTGATGTCCACAGTGGACAGCTCGTGCCGCCAGGTGCGCTGGACGTCGGCCTTGGCCGCGTCGAACGACCGGATGCGCTCCGACGCCAGGTTGACCCGCGCGCCTCGGGCGTCCACCTGGGAGATGGCGGTGGTGGCGGTGACCTGGCCGCCGCCCGCGAACGTCAGCCACGCGCCGCGCAGGCCGGCCCCGCCTTCGGAGGAGCGGGAGCCCGGCGTGCCGCCGGTCGGCGACCACGTGCCCGAGGACTTGAAGGGCTTGTCGAACTTCGTCGTGAAGTAGGTCGTGTAGGCCTTGCCGCCGCAGAAGGCCTGCGACTCCACGGTTCCTTCGACGGTCCGGTCGTCGACGACGCGGATGCTGCTGCCCGTCACCGGTTCCTTGTCGTTGGCCTGCCCCACGTTGACGAAGACGTTGGCATCACCGGGCTTCGCGAACGTGTAGCGTTCGACGCCGGCGCGGGTGGCCGCCGTCGTCTCGACGTCGACGCCGCCGTAGCCGGTCAGGTGGACCTTGTAGTAGCCGGGCTTGCCGACCTCACCGTCGTGGGTGAACGGCGCCGCGTACTGCTTCTGGTCGAATGTTTCGGGCGCACTCGTGTCGAACGCCTTGCCGGGGCCCACTTCGCCGGTCGTCGGCAGCGTCGAGACGAGGCCGCCCTGCTCCCAGCAGCCCGCGCCGGACAGGAAGAAGTGCCCGAACCCGCGGATCGCGGTGTCGGTGTAGCGGTAGCCGGCGTAGTGCGAGGTGATCGGGCTGACCTGCGTCATCCCGAACGGCGCCGAGGCACCCGGGAAGGTGTTCCCCTCGTCCTGCGTGCCGATGAACGTGTTCACGGCGTCGAGAGCGTCCCCGCCGGACGCCGAAGCGACCGCGGGACTCACCCCCGTCGCCACCACGGCGAGCGTCAACGCGCCCGCCAGGACCTTGCTCTTCACTGAGCTTTCCTCTCGATGCCAGGAAAGGCCGCCCGCGCGAGGCGGGCGGCCTTTCACAGGGGGATCACTACGCGCCGATGCCGATGGCGAACACGTGCAGGGCGCCGCCGCTCACGTTCGAAGGCAGCGTCACGCTCGCCACGGTCTTGCCCGCGTCGAGGGTGATCGGGTTGGTGCCGAACACCATCGTGCGGATCTGCTGCGGGTCGCTGCCCGAAGCGTTGCGGTACGGCGTGGACAGCACGATCCGGTTGCCGAACGCCGGCTGCGCGCCGCCGCCACCGAGGGTCCAGTCGGAGAACCCGATGGTCGCGGTGGAGGTGGTGCCGTCGGTGTAGGTCACCGTCAGCGTGCCGGACGCGTTGCCGTTGGACGCCGAGCCGAGCAGCGCGAGCCGCCCGGAACCGGTCACGTTCACCTTCTGGCCGCCGGCCACCACGTTGTCCGGGTCGCCCACCGGGAAGGACGGCCAGGTGAACTTGATGCCGTCACTGGTCACCGTGCCGCCCGGGGTGGCGCCGGCCGCGGCCAGCGCGTCGGCCGAGTAGCTCCAGCCGCCGCCGTCGAAGTTGGCCGCGCCCGAGTTCGAATCCGGGGAGATGCCGGCGTTGTCCACCGTGGCGAGCCAGCTGTTCGGCTGGGCCACCAGCACCGTCAGCACGGCCTGCGTGCTCGCGAGTCCCGGGGACGAGAACGTCACCGGGATGCGGCGGGCGCCGTCGGCCAGTCCCGCCGGCACCGAAACCGTCAGATCGGCCTTCCCCTTGCCACCGGCCGGGACCGCGATGCTGCCCGCCGCCGGGGTCAGCGTGATCCCGTCGACGCTGCCCGCGCTGTAGGTCCAGCTCCGGGCGGTGCCGGAGAGGTCCTGGACGCCCACGGACGCCTTCGACGTCGACCCCGCGGGCGTCACCGCGCGGGCCGGGTCCACAAAGGACAGGCTCGGCTTCTCCTGCTCGCGGAACGACGGCGGGGCGTCGGCCGCCGCGCTGCCCCACGCGGTCGCCGTGGCGGACCGCGTGTAGTCGAGCGTGCCGCCACCGGAGATCAGCGCCTCCGGCAGCCACGCCTTCGCGGCCGTGCCGCCGTTGACCTTCAGGCTGCCCACGTAGTCGCCGGTGCCCGGCGCGTTGATGGTGACCTTCTTGCCCGCGCCGGTGGTGAGCACGGCGTGCTCGAAGCGCGGGGTGACCAGCAGCGTCTCGGCGCGGCCCGGGATCTCCGGGTAGATGCCGAGCGCGGACCAGACGTACCAGGCCGACATCTGGCCGAGGTCGTCGTTGCCGATCAGGCCTTCCGGACGCGGGTTGTACAGCTCGTCCATCGAGCGGTGCACGATCGACTGGGTCTTGGCCGGGGCGCCCGCGTACGAATACACGTACGGCGCGTTGGAGTTCGGCTCGTTGCCCATGAAGGCGTACGGCTCCTGCGTACCCGCGTTCAGGTCGGTGAAGAAGGTGTCCAGCCGGGACTGGGTCGCGGTGTTCCCGCCGAACGCCGTCACGACGCCGCCGAGGTCGTAGGGCACCATCCACTCGTACTGCGCGCCGTTGCCCTCGACCCAGCCCTGCGAGCTGGCGGGGTCGTAGGTGCCGGCGAACGAACCGTCCGCGTTGCGCGGCTGCAGGTGGCCGGTCCCGGGGTTGTAGAGGTTCTGCCAGTTCTGCGCGCGCTTCATGAACGTCGTGTACGTCGCGCTGTCGCCGAGCCGCTTCGCGAACTGGGCGATGGAGAAGTCGGCGCTGGTGTATTCGAGCGTGTCCGCGCCGGCGCCCGGCACGTACCCGAGCTTCTGGTAGTCCTCCAGGCCCGGCCGCTCGGTGTAGCCCTGCGTCGGCTGGGTGGCGCCCTTGATCATGAGCAGCAACGCCTTCTGCGCGTCGAAGTCACGCGCGCCGAACGCGTACGCACTGGACACGATGATGTGGTACGGGTCGCCGTTCATGACGCCGGTGTAGTCGTTGGCCACCGTCCAGCGGTCCCACGAGCCGCCCTGCTCGGCGTAGGCCATCATCGACCGGACGATGTCCGACGTCTCCTTCGGGTCGATCGTCGCCAGGAGGGGGACCTCCGAGCGGTAGATGTCCCAGCCGGAGAAGTTCGTGTACATCGCATGGCCCTTGTCGGCCTTGTGGATCCGCCCGTCGAAGCCGATGTACTGACCGTCCACATCGGAGAAGACGTTCGGCTGGATCAGCGAGTGGTACAGCGAGGTGTAGAACGTCGTCAGGTCCGCGTCGGAGCCACCGGTGACGGCGATCTTGCCGAGCTGGTCGTTCCACGCCTTCCGCGCGCCCGCGGCCACCTTGTCGAACGACTTCCCGGTGTTCTCCGCCTTCAGGTTCGCCTTGGCGCCGTCCACGGACACGAAGGACAGTCCGACCTGGACGTTCACCTGGGCGCCGTTGAGGTTGGCGAAGGTGACGTACCCGCCGCTGCCCGGGCCGGACACGGTGGTGTTCTGCTGCTTGGCGGTGGTGGTGCGCGCGATCGAGGCGTTCACGCCGTTGGGCTGCGCGACCTTCGCCTTGGCACCACCGGTTTCCGCGGCCTTGCCCGGCGTCACGGCGCCGTTCTTCCAGGTGCCGATCGAGGCGAACGGCGTGTCGAACTTGGCCGAGAAGTAGACGCGGTAGCTGTTCTGCGCGCCGCAGAAGCGGCCGCTCGTGGCCCAGCCGCTGATGGTGTCCTTGCCGATGGTGATCGACGCGTCGTCGGTGCCGTTGACCGAGCCGGAGGTGTTGACCAGCAACGTCGAGGACGCGCCCGCCGGGTAGGTCAGCCGCGCGGAGCCGGTGCGCTGGGTCGCGCTCAGCTCGACCTTCGCGCCGCTGTCGAGGGTGACGTCGTAGGCGCCCGCGGTCGCGTGTTCGTTGGTGTGCGAGAACTTCGAGGTGTAGTGGGACGGGTCGGTCGCCGGGGAAGTCGTCACTTCACCGACATAAGGGATGAACGGGATGTCCTCATAGGTCGAACAGCCCGCGCCCGAAAGGTGCGTCAGGCTGAACCCGGTGAGGGCGTTGTCGTCGTAGAAGTACCCGCCCGGCTGGGATTTCACCGTGTCGGGGCTCCACTGGACCATGCCGAACGGCGCCACCGCGCCCGGGAACGTGTTGCCGGCACCGCCGCCGGTGCCGTGGTCGGCGCCGCCGGGGCGGGTGCCGACGAAGGGGTTGACCCACTTCGCGAAATCGGTGCTCGTGGCTGCCGCGGCGGGCAAAGCGGGAGCCACCGCTGCCGTCACCGCCAAGGTCAAAAAGGTCAAACCGGCTCTTAAGCGCAATCGCGCCATGGCCATCGCCTCTCACGTCGTCAGCGCGACCGAAATGACAACCTTGTCGCGCAGTCGGTCGAACCGGGTCACCTTGGGCAGCGGCCCACCGGACAGTCAAGGTTCTCGTCAAGACCTGTCCACTTAAGGACACCATGATCAGCCGTCTGACCTACGACGTCGGTAGCCGAATCGGCACAATCCACGCAGCAGGCGTTGACAAGCCACGGGCGGGTGGCGTTCAATCCCGGTCACTATGACAACGTTGTCTCCACCCGGCCGCGACCGGGACGGCGCCGCGCGCACCGCGAGCAGGCGCGCCACCATGAGTGACGTGGCCCGGCTGGCGGGCGTCAGCATCAAGACCGTCTCGCGCGTGGTCAACGACGAGCCGGCGGTGCACCCGGACACCGCCGAGCGGGTCATGGCGGCCATCGAGCAGCTGGGGTTCCGGCGCAACCTGGGCGCGCGCAACCTGCGCCGCGGGTCGACCACCGGCACCATCGGGCTGATCGTCGAGGACGTCGGCAATCCCTTCTACTCCGAGCTGAACCGCGCGGTCGAGCGCATCGCGACGTCGTTCGGGCGCCAGGTGCTCACCGGCTCGTCCGAGGAGAACTCCGACCGCGAGCGCGAACTCGTCCTCGAGTTCTGCGCGCGGCGGGTGGACGGCATCCTCGTCGTCCCGGCCGGTCTGCAGCACGGCTACCTGGTGCCGGAGATGCGCGCGGGCACGCCGGTGGTGTTCATCGACCGCCCGGCCGGCGACATCGTCGCCGACACGGTGCTGGTCGACAACCTCGGCGGCACCATCGAAGCCGTCACGCACCTGGCGAAGCACGGCCACCGGCGGATCGCGTTCCTCGGCGACAGCCCGGACATCTTCACCGCGGCCGAGCGCCTGCGCGGCTTCCGCGAAGGCTGCGTCCGCAACGGGATCTCCTACGACGAGTCGCTCGTCTCCATGCGCACGCCGACGCCGGAGTACATCGGCGACGTGGTGAAGCGCCTGCTGCACGGCCCGGACGCGGCCACCGCGGTGATCGCGGGCAACAACCGGATCGCCGTGCACGTGCTGCGCGCGCTGGCCCACGCCGAGCAGCGGCCGGCGATGGTCGGCTTCGACGACTTCGAGCTGGCGGACCTGCTCGACCCGCCGGTCACCGTGATCGCGCACGACGTGAGCGCGCTCGGCCACGCCGCGGCCGAGCTGCTCTTCGCCCGCGTCCAAGGAGACCAGTCCCCGCCCAGAAAGGTAGTCCTGCCCGTGCATCTCGTCGCCCGTGGTTCCGGTGAGGTCGCCCCGTGACCCTCGAACCGATCCGCCTCCCGGCCAACCAGCCACCGCAGTTCTACCGCGGCGGCGACGCCATCGCGGCGCTGCGCGGGGCGTCGTCCGACAAGAAGTTCGGCCCGGAGGACTGGGTCGCGTCGGTGAGCACCATGTTCGGGCAGGACACCAACGGCCTCACCCGGCTCCCGGACGGCGCCTGGCTGCGCGACGCCGTCGAGCGCGACGCCCCGGCGTGGCTCGGCGCCAAGCACGTCGAAGCGCTCGGGACGTCGACCGGCCTGCTGGTGAAACTGCTCGACGCGGGCCAGCGGCTGCCCGTGCACTTCCACCCGGACGACACGTTCGCGAAGCGGCACTTCGACTCGCACTTCGGCAAGACCGAAGCGTGGATCGTGGTCGGGACCTACGGCGACGACCCGCGCGTCTACCCCGGGTTCAAGGAGACGCTGTCGAAGGCCACCGTGTCCGAGTGGACGCGCGAGCAGGACGTGCCGTCGATGCTGGGCGCGCTGAACAGCGTGCCGGTCAGCGCGGGCGACACCGTCTACATCCCGGCGGGCCTGCCGCACGCCATCGGCGAAGGCGTGTTCGTCGTCGAACTGCAGCAGCCGACGGACTTCTCGCTCACCATCGAATGGCGGGACTTCCTCGCCTCGCCCGAAAAGGGCCACCTCGGCCTGGGCTTCGACACCGCGATCGAGGCGCTGGACACCTCGGGCTGGGACACCGGGCGGCTGGACACGATCATCAAGCGGACCGCCGGCGACAGGGGTTCGACGGTCGACCTGCTGGCCACCGGTTCGGAGCGGTTCTTCCGAGCCGAGCAACTGCGCACCGACAAGGCGACAACGTTGTCATTGGACCCGTCCTTCGCGGTTCTGGTCGTGCTCGACGGCGAAGGCACCCTGCGCACCGAGCACGGCGGCGAGTACGCGCTGGCCAAGGGCGACACCTACGTCGTGCCGTTCGACGCCGGCCAGACCGAGCTGTCCGGCACGGCGACGGCCATCCGCTGCCGCCCGCCGGCGCCGGAAGAGAGGAACGGATGAGCGAAATCCTCCTGGAAGCGGTCGGCCTGACCAAGCACTACGGCTCCGTAGAAGCTCTGCGCGGCGCGTCCTTCCAGGCCCGCGCGGGCGAAGTGACCGCGCTGATCGGCGACAACGGCGCCGGCAAGTCCACCTTGGTCAAGTGCCTCTCCGGCGCGGAGCAGCCGACGTCGGGCAAGATCCTCCTCGACGGCGCCGAAGCGCACTTCGACTCGCCGACCACCGCGCGGCGCCTGGGCATCGAGACCGTCTACCAGGACCTCGCCGTCGCCCCCGAGCTCGACCCGGCCGCGAACCTGTTCCTGGGCCGCGAAATCCACCGCAAGGGCATCCTCGGCAAGCTCGGCATGCTCGACAAGGCGGAGATGCGGCGGCGGGCCGTCGAGGAGTTCCAGCGCCTCGGCGTGACGCTGCAGAGCACCGACGTCCCGATCGGCTCGCTGTCGGGCGGGCAGCGCCAGAGCGTCGCGGTGGCGCGCTCGGTCGTGTGGGCGTCGAAGGTCGTGTTCATGGACGAGCCGACCGCGGCGCTGGGCGTCGTGCAGCGCGAGCGGGTCCTCGACGTCATCAAGAAGGTGCGCGACAAGGGCATCGCCGTGGTGCTGATCAGCCACAACATGCCCGAGGTGCTGTCGGTCGCCGACCGCGTCGAGGTGCTGCGGCTCGGCAAGCGCGTCGCCCGGTTCACCGGGGCGGACACGAAGCTCGAAGACCTCGTCGCCGCGATGACCGGCGCACTCGTGCAGGAGGAAGCCGCGTGAGCGTGTCCACTCCCCCGAAGGACATCCAGGAGTCGCCCGAAGCGGGCTTCGGCAAGCGGCCGCTGGGCAAGCGCCTGGTCGAGGCCAACACGTTCTGGATCGGGCTGGTCCTGCTGGGCCTGGTCGTGCTGTTCAGCGTGATCGCGCCGGACACCTTCCCGACGCTGTTCACCTTCCAGACGCTGTTCATCGAATCCTCGGTCCTGCTGATCCTTTCGGTCGGCATGACCTTCGTGATCATCACCTCGGGCATCGACCTCTCGGTCGGCTCGGTGCTGATCCTCTCCGGCATGGTCGGCGGCAAGACGATGGAGGCGCTCTCCGGCGGCGACGCGTCGAAGGCGGGCTGGGGGGTGATCGCCGTCGGGTTCGTCGTCGCCGTGGTCACCGGCACGATCTGGGGGCTGATCAACGGCGCCCTCGTCGCGCTGGCGAAGCTCCCGCCGCTGATCGTCACGCTCGGCACCATGGGCGCGGCGCTGGCCACCGCCTACCTGCTCAACGGCGGCTCGGACCTGCGGACCGTGCCGGCCGCCCTCACCCAGACCCTCGGCTACGGCACCTCCTTCGGCATCGTGCCGAACCTGGTGATCGTGGCGATCGTGATCACCGTGATCGGGGCGTGGCTGCTGCGGACGACGAAGTTCGGGCGGTACACGTTCGCGGTCGGCTCCAACGCCGAGGGCGCGCGCCGGGTGGGCATCGGCGTCACCGCCCACCTGCTGAAGGTCTACACGCTCACGGGTGTCCTGGCCGGGATCGCCGGGTTCCTGTCGCTGGCCTACTACAACTCGACCACCATCTCCGGGCACACCACCGACAACCTCAACGCCATCGCCGCGGTCGTGATGGGCGGCACGAGCCTCTTCGGCGGCGTCGGCACGATCCTCGGCACGGTGATCGGGGTGTTCATCCCCGCGGTGCTGCGCAAGGGCTTCACCATCATCCACGTCCAGGACTTCTGGCAGATGTTCATCGTCAGCTGGGTCCTGATCGCCGCGGTCTGGTTCGACCAGCGCCGCCGCCGTCGCCGCAACTCCCGCTGAGTCCCCCCGAGTACAAAGAGGTGCTTACGCATGAAGCTGACCAAGTCTCTCACCGCCATGGGTGCCGTGGTCTCCGCCGCGGCCCTGCTCACCGCGTGCGGGTCCGGCACGGTCGGGCAGACCGGGTCCGGTGACTCGGCCCAGCCGGTCGGGGGCAAGAAGCTGGCGCTGATCCCCGGCGTGCAGGCGGAGCCGTTCTACATCTCGCTGCAGTGCGGCGCGGAGGCCGAGGCGAAGAAGCTCGGCTACGAGCTGACCACGCAGGCGCCGCAGAAGTTCGACGCTCCCCTGCAGACCCAGCTGGTCAACGCCCTCGGCTCGAACCCGCCGGCGGCGCTGCTCATCGCCCCGACCGACGACACGGCGATGCTCGCGCCGATCCAGCAGGTCAAGGCCCGCGGCAGCAAGATCGTCGAGGTCGACACCGCGCTCAAGGACACCGGCGTGGCCGCGTCGTCCGTCTCGTCCGACAACGCCGCGGGCGGCAAGCTGGCCGCCCAGACGATGGCGAAGCTCGCGAACGGCAAGAGCGGCTCGGTGCTGGTGCTCGACACGATCGCCGGCACGTCCACGACGGCGGCGCGCGCGAAGGGCTTCGAGGACGAGCTGAAGAACACCCCGAACCTGAAGTCGATCGGCGTCCAGTTCACCCAGAACGAGCCGGAGCAGGCCGCGGCGAAGGTGACGGCGGCCCTGTCGTCGACGCCGGACCTGATCGGCGTCTTCGCGACCAACCTCAACACCGGCGAGGGCGCGGCGACCGGCCTGCGCAACGCGGGCAAGGCCGGCGCGGTGAACCTGATCGGCTTCGACGCCAGCCCGTCCGAGGTCGAGGGCCTGAAGAGCGGCCAGTACCAGGCCCTCATCGCCCAGGACCCGGCGTCGATCGGCACCCAGGGCGTCGACCAGGCCGTCGCCGCGATCGAGGGCAAGCCGGTGACGCGGAACCTGACCGCGCAGCTGCACTCGATCACCAAGGCGGACATGGAAGCCAACTCCCAGTACTTCTACAAGCAGTCCTGCTGATCGGTCCGTCAGGTCCCTGCGAGGGGTGCGCGCACCTCCCGTAGGGGCATTGACCAGCGGTTTCACCGCTGGTGATCGGTCACCGCCGGTCACCGCGGCGGGGCAACCGCTCACCGCACGGCCCGTTTCACGGACGGGTGCCGCCCGTCACACTCATCTGCACATGCATTTACACATGCATGATCGCAGGGAGGGTGCGATGAACTACGAACGATCGGCCGTGCACCGGACGATCTTCGCCGTGGACGTCGAGGGCTACGGCGACCGGAGCAGGACCACACCACACCGCTTGGCGCTGCGCGAGGGGCTGTACCGCGCGCTGTGCCGGGCGTTCGACGACGTGGGCGTCCCCTGGACGGCCTGCCGGAGCGAGGACTGCGGCGACGGCGTCTTCGTCCTGGCCCCGCCGCAGATCCCGAAGCGGCTCTTCGTCGAGTTCTTGCCCAACGCGCTCGCGGTGGCGCTGCACCGGCACAACCTGAACCACCACGCCGGTGCCCGGATCCGGCTCCGGATGGCGCTGCACGCGGGTGAGGTGGCCTACGACGACCACGGCGTCACCGCGCCGGCGATCAACCACGCGTTCCGGCTCCTGGACGCGGCACCGCTGAAGGAGGCGCTCAAGGCGTCGCCCGGCGTGCTCGGGCTGATCACGTCGGCGTGGTTCTTCGAGGAGGTCGTCCGGCACAGCGAGGGGCTGGACCCGACGACGTTCCGGCCGGTGCGGGTGGCGGTGAAGGAGACCCGCACGACGGGCTGGATCTCGCTGCCCGACCGGCCCTACCCGGCCGACGCGAGCCTGCTGGTGCGGGTGCCGGAACCCGCCGAGGTCACCGGCCTCGACGACTACCGGACCTGGCGCCGCTTCCGCCGCCACGCCCAGGTGCTGGCCGATCGCGGGGAACCGGGGTAGCCGTAGGATCTGTTCCCCTGGACACCGCCGCCGAGGGGAGGCCCGATGACCGTGCACCTGCGCCCGGCGTCGCGCGCCGACCCGCTGCCGGTGCTCGCCGCCGCCCGCCGGATCACCGGCGACCTGCGCGACGGCCTCTCCGGCACCCGCGCGCGCCGCGCCGCGCACGGCCTGCGCCGGCTGTTCGGCTTCCCCGGGCTCGGCCTCACCGACCTGTCCGGTTCGCTGCTCTGGTCGGGACGGCCCGGGCCGGACGCGGTCGTCGCGACGGTGCTCGACGGCGTGCTGCACACCGAGGAACCCGGCTCCGCACCGGACGTCCTGGTGCTGCCGCTGCACGTCCGAGACGAACTGGCCGGGGCGCTGCTGGTGGTCGGCGACGTCCGCGAGGCTAACGCGGCCCAGGCGGCGGACCTGGTCGTGCAGGCGCTGGAGCGCGGCCGGCTGGAGGCGTCGGCGGAACAGGCGGCGCAGGCCGAACTGCGGGCGCTGCGGGCGGAGATGTCCCCGCACTTCGTCTACAACGCGCTGACGGTGATCGCGTCGCTGGTGCGCTCGGACCCCGACCGCGCCCGCGACCTCATGCTCGACTTCGCCGACTACACCCGCTACAGCCTGGCGCGCCACGGCGAGTACACGGTGGTGGCGGAGGAGTTCCGCGCGATCGAGACGTACCTGGCGCTGCAGCGCGCGGTGCTCGGCGAACGACTGCGCGTCCAGGTGCGGGTGGCGCCGGAGATCCTCGCCGTCGCCGTGCCGTACCTGGTGCTGGAACCGTTGGTGGAGAACGCGATCCGGCACGGCATCGAGCCGCGCTCGGGCACCGGCTTCGTCCAGGTGCACGGCCAGGCGGAAGGGAACGACTGCGTGATCTTCGTCGAGGACGACGGCGTCGGCATGGACCCGAAGCGCGCGGCGGACCTCCTCGCCGGCCGCACCGGCGACGACGACCCGGCCGGCCTCGGACTGGCCAATGTGGACAGACGGCTGAGGGACGTCTACGGCGCCTGGTACGGGCTGACCGTGGAGACCGAGGTCGGCGCGGGCACCCGCGTGGTCGTGCGGGTCCCGCGGTTCCAGCCGGGGGTGCTGCCGTGACGTCGCTTCGCGTACTCGCCGTCGACGACCTGCCGCCCGCGTTGGACGAGCTCTGCCGCATGCTGCGCGAGGCGCCCGAAGTCGGCGAAGTCGTCGGTGCGGGCGACGCGCTGAAGGCGTTGAAGCTGCTTCAGGCAGATCGGTTCGACGCGGTGTTCCTGGACATCTCGATGCCGGGCCTCGACGGTTTGGAACTGGCTTCCCTGCTGGCGCGCTTGAGCGAGCCCCCGGTGATCGTGTTCGTCACGGCCCACGACGGCCACGCGGTGGCGGCGTACGGCATCGGAGCCGTGGACTACCTGTTGAAGCCGGTCCGCGCGGAACGCCTTTCGGCGGCGCTGGCGAAGGTGCTGCGGATGGCGACACCGGCTTCCCGCTCGACCCCGGACGCGATGGCCGCGCTGCCGGTGGAGTCCGGCGGGCGCACGAGGTACGTCCGCCGCGACGACGTCCTGTTCGTGGAGGCCCACGGCGACTACGTCCGCCTGCACACCCGCGGCGGCGTGCACCTGGTGCGGATGCCGATTTCGCGGCTCGAGGAGTACTGGGAGGGAACGGGGTTCAGCCGGGTGCACCGCGGGTTCCTGCTGGCGGTGGGCGCGGTGCTGGAGCTGCGCAGCGACAGCGCGGGCGGCTTGCTGGCCCACACGGAGGCCGGCGACGTACCGGTGAGCCGACGGCACGCACGGGACTTGCGGGACCGGCTGCTGGAGGCGGCCCAGCGCGGCCAGCTCGGACCGGGCCCGCGATGAACCGCGCAGCCGCCACCCACCCCCGGCCGGGCCCGCGATGAGCAAGATCCGCCGCGTCGCCGTCACCAGCCCACAAACCCGGCTCGCCCACGCCCGCCGCCGCTCCCGCCACCGCTGGCGCCAGTCCCGCCTCCCCGTCGGCGACACCCAGCGCGCCACCACCCTCTACCGCGCCCAGCGCCGCCGCGGCATCCCCGCCCTCGTCCTGATGTTCGCCCTGCTGCTCGGCCTTCCCGGCGTCTTCGCGCTCTTCCCCGCCCTGGACACCGTGCGCCTCCTCGGCATCCCCCTCTCTTGGCTGATGCTCGCCGTCCTCCCGTACCCCGCGATGGCCCTCCTCGCCCGCTGGCAGCTCCGCCGCGCCGAGCGCCTCGAGGACGACCGATGACCCGCCTCCCCCTCCGGCCCCGAGCGCCCCAATGTGGCGTTGGGTGCATCCAGCGCACCCAATGTGGAACCGGCGGAGCACGCTAGTGGGCATCGCGCTCGCCGTCGCCCCCGTCGTCCTCGTGACGCTGCTCATCGGCGTCCGCGGGGTCGCGGCGATGCGCACGACGTCCGACTTCCTGGTCGCGTCCCGCCGGATCTCGCCGCTGGTCAACTCGGCCGCCGTCTCCGGCGAATACCTGTCCGCGGCGAGCTTCCTCGGCGTCGCGGGCCTCGTCGTCAAGGACGGCATCGGTGCCCTGTGGTACCCGGTCGGCTTCACCGCCGGCTACATCGCGATGCTCGTCCTCGTCGCCGCCCCGATGCGGCGCTCGGGCGCCCTGACCGTCCCGGACTTCGCCGAAGCCCGGCTCAACTCCCCCGCGCTGCGCCGCCTCACCGCCGTCGTGGTCCTGGTGATCGGCACCATCTACGTCGTCCCGCAGTTCCGCACCGCCGGGCTGGTGCTCACCGCGGTCGGCGGCACGCCGTACTGGGTCGGCGTGGTCCTGGCGGGCGCCGCGGTCAGCGTCACGCTCGCGCTCGGCGGGATGCGCGCGGCGACGTACGTCCAGGCGTTCCAGTTCGTGCTCAAGCTGCTGCTGTTCCTCATCCCGGCGATCTGGCTCGTCCTCCAGGCGGGCGCGGTCAACCGGACCGACGCGCTCAACCCCGTCGAGTTCACCCACTTCGCCCGCGAAACCCCGGTGCGCTTCGAAGTCGACGTCACCATGGAGATCCGCGAGCCGACCCCGGTGCGGCGCAACGGCGTCGGGGAAACCCTGCCGCCGGGCGAATTCACCGCGCACAGCCAGGACGAGGTCGTGTTCGGCGCGGGCGCGGCGGTCCCGGCCGTCCGCGGCGGTGCCCCGCTCGGCGGCGCCGACTGGCAGCGCCCGCTGCTCGACCTCGGCGACCAGGGCTACCCGCTGCTCGGCACCTGGTCCGTGCTCATCGCGACCATGCTCGGCACGATGGGCCTGCCGCACGTGCTCATGCGCTTCCACACGAGCCCGGACGGCCGCGCCGCGCGCCGCACCGCCGCGATCACCGTGGCGCTGCTGGGGATCTTCTACCTCTTCCCCGGCATCTACGGCGTGCTCGGCCGGGTGCTCGTGCCCGGGCTGTACCTCTCCGGCGCGACGGACACAGTGGTCGTCGCGCTGCCGTACCAAGTGGACAGTGGCTGGGCCGGCGGCCTCTTCACGGCGTTGCTGACCGCGGGCGCGTTCGCCGCGTTCCTCGCGACGTCGCTCGGCCTGCTGCTGGTGATGTCCGGCGCCATCGCGCACGACCTCGTGCCCGGCGGGCTGCGCCGGCTGCGGATCGCGGTGTTCGGCGTCGCCGCGATCATGGTGCTGCTGGCGCTGCGCTCGGCCGAGCTCGACGCGGGGGTGCTCGTCACGTGGGGCTTCACCGTGGCCGCGTCGACGTTCTGCCCGCTGCTCGTGCTCGGCATCTGGTGGCCGCGGCTGACCGCGGCGGGCGGGATCGCCGGGGTGCTGACCGGGCTCGTCGCGTCGTCGGGCTCGATCCTGTTCGCCCTCGCCGGGCCGGACCTGCACGGCTGGGTGGCGATCTTGGTGCAGCAACCGGCACCCTGGTCGGTACCGCTGGCATTCGGCGCAATGGTGCTGGTCTCCCTGCGGGGCAGGCCACCCACCTGGTCGACGGCGGCGATGCTCCGGTTGCACCTGGACGAACCCCGTTCGACGGAACCGCGTGACCGTTCGTCAACCGTTCGTCGTCTGGCCCGGCTGTTGAGCCGCTGAATCTTCACGCGAGACTCACACGTCCCTACGGTGTCGCACGTCACTTTCCGCAGCGTCGCAGGGAGCAGCAGCGATGAGCACTACGGACACCGGCGGGCCCCCGGAAACGTCTGAGACGGTCTGGGAACACGCACACGACAGCACCGAGTTCCGGGAGCTGCGCAGCCGCCTGCGCCGGTTCGTCTTCCCCATGACGGCGTTGTTCCTGGTCTGGTACCTGCTGTACGTGCTGCTCGCGGACTACGCGCACGGCTTCATGAGCACCAAGCTCTTCGGGAACATCAACGTCGGGCTGGTCTTCGGCCTGCTGCAGTTCGTTTCGACGTTCGTCATCACCGGGCTGTACGTCCGGTACGCGAACCGGAAGCTCGACCCCGTGGCCGAGAAGATCCGGGAAGACATCGAGAAGGAGCAGGCATGACCGCGACACTTGCCGCGAGCGTCGAGGGCAGCAACCCGCTCCTCAACATCGGCATCTTCGCCCTCTTCGTGCTCATCACGCTGGTGATCGTGTTCCGCGCCAGCCGCAACTCCAAGACGGCATCGGACTACTACGCCGCCGGCCGCGCCTTCACCGGCCCGCAGAACGGCGTCGCGATCTCGGGTGACTACCTGTCGGCGGCGTCGTTCCTCGGCATCGCCGGTGCCATCGCGATCAACGGCTACGACGGCTTCCTCTACTCCATCGGCTTCCTGGTCGCGTGGCTCGTCGCGCTGCTGCTGGTCGCGGAACTGCTGCGCAACACCGGCAAGTTCACGATGGGCGACGTGCTGGCGTTCCGCATGAAGCAGCGCCCGGTGCGGGCCGCGGCCGCGACGTCGACGCTGATCGTGTCGTTCTTCTACCTGCTCGCGCAGATGGCGGGCGCCGGCGGTCTCGTCGCGCTGCTGCTCGGCGTCGAAGGCTCCGGCGCGCAGGCTCTGGTCATCGCCGTGGTCGGCATCATCATGATCGCCTACGTGCTGATCGGCGGCATGAAGGGCACCACCTGGGTCCAGATCATCAAGGCGGCGCTGCTGATCGTCGGCGCGCTCGCGATGACGCTGTGGGTGCTGGGCAAGTACGGCTTCAACTTCTCCAGCCTGCTGCAGGCCGCCGTCGACAAGGCGGGCAAGGCCGGCGAGACGCTGCTCGGCCCGGGCAAGCAGTACGGCGCCACCGGAACGTCCAAACTGGACTTCCTGTCCCTCGGCATCGCCCTGGTGCTGGGCACCGCCGGCCTGCCGCACGTCCTGATGCGCTTCTACACCGTGCCGACCGCCCGCGACGCGCGCCGCTCGGTCGTCTGGGCGATCGTGCTGATCGGCGTGTTCTACCTGTTCACGCTGGTGCTCGGCTACGGCGCCGGTGCGCTGGTCGGGCCGGACACGATCAAGAAGGCGCCCGGCGGGGTCAACTCCGCGGCGCCGCTGCTCGCGCTCGAACTGGGCGGGCCGGTGCTGCTGGGCCTGATCTCCGCGGTCGCGTTCGCCACGATCCTCGCGGTGGTCGCGGGGCTGACGATCACGGCGTCGGCGTCCTTCGCGCACGACGTCTACGCGAACGTCGTCAAGCGGGGCAAGACGTCGCCGGACGCCGAGGTCAAGGTCGCCCGGATCACCGCGCTGGTGATCGGCGCCCTCGCGATCGGCGGCGGCATCCTGGCCAACGGGCAGAACGTGGCGTTCCTGGTGGCGCTCGCGTTCGCGGTCGCGGCGTCGGCGAACCTGCCGACGATCCTGTACTCGCTGTTCTGGAAGCGGTTCAACACCCAGGGCGCGCTCTGGTCGATCTACGGTGGCCTGGCCATCACGATCGTGCTGATCGTCTTCTCGCCGGCGGTGTCCGGCAAGAGCACGTCGATGTTCAAGAACGCCGACTTCGCCTGGTTCCCGCTGAGCAACCCGGGCATCGTCTCGATCCCGGCCGCGTTCGTCCTGGGCTGGCTGGGCACGGTCCTGTCCAAGGAACACGACGAGAAGAAGTACGCCGAGATGGAGGTCCGGTCGCTGACCGGCGCGGGTGCCGAGAAGGCCGTCGCGCACTGACCCCTCCCCTGAAACACCGAAGGCCGTCGTGAGTCACCCTCGCGGCGGCCTTCGGCCATTCTCAGTAGGGCAGCTTGCCTTCTGCGACCCCGGAAAGGGCCGCTTCGAGCTGCTTGCGGGCGTACTGCCACAGCCCGCCGCCGAGCGAAATCCTCGCCACCCCCAGTTCGGCGAGGCCTTCGAGGCCCGGGCTGCCCGGCCACGCGGGCGCGTTGACGGCGCCGCCGACCCCCTGCACGAACTCCGCGATCAGCTCCGGCGTGCGCAGGTGGATCGGGTAGACGCAGTCGGCGCCCGCTTCGAGGTAGGCCTTCGCCCGGGCGACGCCGCCGGCCAGCGCTTCCTTCGCGTCGACGCCGCGGAAGGAGTCGACGCGGGCGTTGATCACCAGGCCGTCGCCCGCCGCCTCGCGCAGGGCGGCGATCCGCGCGGCCTGCTCGGCGACCGGCCGCACCCCGCCGGTGGCGTGGTCGGTGTCCTCGAAGTTGCAGCCGGCCGCGCCCGCGTCGGCCAGCCGTCCGGCGAGCTCGGCGCCGGACAGGCCGTAGCCCGACTCGGCGTCGACGGTCACCGGCACGCCGACCGCCTTGGCGATCCGCGCGGCGGCGGCGAACATCTCGTCCGCCGGCGCCTGCTCCCCGTCGGCGAACCCGAGCGCGGCGGCGACGGCGACCGAACTGGTCGCGACGGCCGCGAACCCGGCGGCTTCGACGAGCTTGGCGGTGTCGGCGTCCCAGGCGTTTGGCAGCACGAGCGGTTTGCCGGGGACGTGCAGCGCCTTGAGTGCGGCGGCGGTCACGAGTCCCGCTTCGGCAGCGGGGTGTGGCTGGTGATGGTCATCCGGTTCCAGCTGTTGATCGCGATGATCTCCCACGCCACCGCGCGGTACTGGTCTTCGGTGAACACCTGCGCGGCCTGCTCGTAGACGTCGTCGGGGACGGTCTGGGTCGCGGCCAGCTTGGTCATCGCTTCGGTGAGGGCGAGGGCGGCCTGCTCCTGCTCGGTGAACAGGTCCGTCTCGCGCCAGCCGTCGAGGACGAACAGCCGCCGCGGCGACTCGCCCAGCTCCAGGGCGTCGCGGGAGTGCATGTCGAGGCAGAACGCGCAGCCGTTGATCTGCGACGCGCGGGTCTTGACGAGTTCGAGGAGTTTCGGGTCGAGCCCGGCGTTGGCCCCGGCCTTGTTCACTTCGGCCTGCAGGTTCGCCATCGCCTGGTAGAGCTCGGGGGCGCCCCCGAGTCCGATTCGCTTGGTCATGACGTTCACGCTAGCCCGAACTGGTCCACGGGTATGGTCCAGTGACATGGCAGATCTGTGGTCCAGTTCCGGTGTCGACGGCGGCCCGTCGAGCGGCCTGGACGTCCACCTCGATTGGCAGCCTGCGACCGGCCGGAGCGGTCTCGCGGCGGCGATCCGCGCGGCCATCCGCGAGGGCCGCTGGCAACCGGACGCGGCGGTGCCCTCGACCCGCGCGCTGGCCCAGGACCTGGGCGTCGCCCGCGGCACGGTCACGCGCGTGTACGCCGACCTCGCCGCCGAGGGCTACCTGCGCACGGCCCAGGGCGCACCGACCCGCGTCGCGACGGCGGGTTCGCTCCCCCAGTCCGCTCCGCGCCAAGTGCCCCGCGATCCCGCGCCCCGCTGGGATCTGCGGCCGGGCCGCCCGGACCTGACGGCGTTCCCGCGTCAGGCGTGGCTCAGCGCGACCCGCCGCGCCCTGCTGCGCACCCCGGCGTCGGCGTTCGGCTACGAGTCGGAGCTGGGCGCGCCGGAGCTGCGGGACACCCTCGCGGGCTACCTCGCCCGCGCCCGCGGGGTGGTGGCCGACCCGGCGCGGATCGTCGTCTGCCACGGGTATTCGCACGCCATCGCGGTGCTGTCCCGTGCTTTGTTCGGCTTGGGCGTCGGCGAAGTGGCGTTCGAAAACCCGTCACTGGGCATGTACCGCTCGATCGCGGCGGCCCAGGGCCCGCGGGTGGTCGGCGTGCCGGTCGACGAGCACGGCCTCGACGTGTCCGCTTTGGACAGTCCGGCCGTCGTCGTGACGGCGGCACACCAGTACCCCACCGGCGTCACGCTCGCCCCGCACCGCCGGGCCGAGCTGACCCGCTCCGGCGCGTACGTGCTGGAGGACGACTACGACGGCGAGTTCCGGTTCGACCACCAGCAGGTCGGCGCGCTGCAGGCGCTGGCCCCGGAGCGAGTCGTCTACGCGGGAACGGCGAGCAAGACGCTCGCCCCGGCCCTGCGCCTGGCCTGGCTGGTGCTGCCGAGGTCGCTGGTGGAGCCGGTCCGCGCGGCGATGGCCGACAGCGGCTCCCGCCCGGCGGTGCTGAACCAGCTGGCCCTGGCGGAGCTGATCGACTCGGGCGCGTACGACCGGCACGTCCGCCGCAGCCGCGCGGAGTACCGCTCGCGCCGCACCCGCCTGCTGGCCGCGTTGCCGGATTCGGTCCGCCCCCAGGGCATTTCGGCGGGGCTGCACCTGCTGCTGGTGCTGCCACCGGGCGGCCCGACGGAGACTCAGGCCCTCGCGGCCTGCCGCCGCCGAGCGATCGGCATCGAAGGCTTGGGCAGCCACTGGATGGACGCGAACCGCCCGGGCGGCCTGATCGTCGGCTACGCGGCCCCGGCGAAGCACGCTTTCGCCGGCGCGGCCCAGACGTTGATCGAGGCCCTGCACGAGATCACCAGCTGAGCTCTCCCTTCTCCGGTGAAGCCGCGGGCCACCCTGACCGGGTGGCCCGCGGACGTCATCAGAACCAGCAGTCCGGCCGGACCCGCAGCAGTTCGGTCCGCAGCACGGGCGTCCCGTCGACGGGCGCGGGATCCTCCGCCGTCGGCTCGATGCCACCGGCGGCGACCTTGTCGAGGGTCTTCAACCCCTCGGCCCCGACGGTCCCGAACACGGTGTAGTTCGGCCGCAGCGCGGAATCGCCGTAGACGACGAAGAACTGCGAACCGTTGGTGTCCGGCCCCGCGTTGGCCATCGCCAGCAACCCGCGCGCGTACACCCGTCGCGCCCCGGTCGGGTCGGTCGGCGCCGGCGGCAGGTCCACCGGGAGCTCGTCCTTGTACTTGTAGCCCGGCCCGCCTTCGCCGGTCGCGCTCGGGTCGCCGCACTGCAGCACCTTCAGCGTCGGGTAAGAAGTGAGCCGGTGGCAGACGGTGTGGTCGTAGAACCGGTGCCGCGCGAGGTGCAAAAAGCTCTGCACGGTGCACGGCGCCTTGGCCCGGTCGAGCTTGAGCGGCAACGAACCCTGGCTGGTCGGGATCGCCACGCCGACCTTGCCGTGGTCCGGCGTCCACCGCGGATCGGGCGGCAGGGGCACCGGCCGCGACGCCGGTTCATCCGGCGTCTCGGTGTACTGACAAGGCCCGTGCGTCGTCTTCGGCGGCGGCGCATCGGCCGCGGAGGCGACGCTGGTGCCCGCCGCGAACAACGCACCCACCGCCAGCGCGGTGACGAGTGTCTTCTTCATCCTGCACGCCCTCCCAGTGATCGCCCGTTTCCGGAGCGTCCCGCAGTCTAGGGCCCACCCCCGACAGGAATAACCGGCGAAAGTCGCCCGTGTCAGCCCATCGGGTGAACCCGCGGCGGGCACCCCCGGAAATTGTCGGACCCCCGGCGCACGATGGTGATCACGCGGCAGAGCGCCGCCCGGCGAAAGGGGCACGACGTGACCGGAACAGTTGGTGCAGCAGGGATTCGGCAGCTAGCGCGGGCAGTCGCCGGGTTCCTGTGCGCCGCGCAGGGACTCGCCCTGAAGTCGCTGGCCGGCGCGGTCGCCGTTACGCGGCAACGGAAAGCGGCGAGTGGACGACCCGCCCGTGGCCGGTCGAGAGCCGCGCCGGAAAGACCCCAGCACGATCAGGAAGGTGAGCACGATTCCCGCGGCGATGACGAACACCGCCGCCCGGATCCCTTCACCGGTCGCGATCCTCAGCGCTTCGCCGTCCGGCCGCCGGGCGCCGGCGGTGGTGGTGGCGATCAGGACGAGCACCGCGAGCCCGGCCGCCGCACCCACGCCGGAACCGGTGGTGACGATCCCCGAGGCAACACCCTGCCGGTGGGCGGGCACGCCCGTCGCCGCGGCGATGTACATGGCCGTGAAGACCATCCCGTCACCGACGCTGACCACGATCAAACCAGGCACCAGCCAGGCGTACGAGCCGTCCGGCGTCAGCGCGAAGCCGAGCAGGCAGGTGCCCGCGGCGCCGGTGGCGAGCGCGCCGAGCAGGGTGCGCCGCACCCCGATCCGCGTCACGACCGGACCGGCCAGCACCGAGCCGGCGACCACGATCGCAGTGGGCAGCAGGAACCCGAGCCCGGTGGCCAGCGCGTCGTAGCCCCACACGTCCTGGAAGTGGAGGGAGAGGAAGTACAGCAGCGATCCGAACGTGGCCGTGAACATGAACGCGACCACCAGAGCCAGGGCGAGACTCGGGGTGCGCAGCAGGCTGCGGGGCAGCAGCGGGTCCGCGCCGCGCCGCTCGATCACCGCGAAGGCCCCGAGCAGCAGAGCTCCCGCGACCAGGGAGGCCACGATCCAGGGCGAACCCCACCCCGCGTCCGGCCCCCGGACCAGCGCGAACGCCAGCAAGGTCACCGCGCCGGTGACGCTCAGCGTGCCGGCCAGGTCGAATCTCCGGTTCCGCGCACGCGGCCGGTCGGCGGCGATGAGCACGAACGCCGGCACGATCGCGCAGCCGGCCAGCGGAACGTTGACGAAGAACACCGCCTGCCACCCGAAAGCCTGGGTGAGCACGCCCCCGAGCAGCACCCCGATGACCAGGCCGGCGGCCCCGGCTCCGCCCCACACGCTCAGGGCGCGATTGCGGTCGCGTCCCTCGGCGAAGGTCGTGTTGATGATCGCCAGGGTGGTGGGAAAGACCAGCGCGCCGCCCAGGCCTTGCAGCGCGCGGCCGGCGAGCTGCCACAGCGGCACCGTGGCCAGGCCCCCGAGCACCGAAGCGACCGCGTAAAGCGCCATGCCGGCCACCAGCACCCGGCGCCGGCCGAGCAGGTCCGCGGCCCGCCCGCCGAACAGCAGGAAACCGCTGGAGGCGATCGCGTACGTGCTGATCACCGCTTGGAGCGTCTGGGCCGAGTACCCCAGATCCCAGCCGATCGCGGGCAGCGCGACCACGACGATGTACTGATCGAGCGAAACGATCAGCATCGCGAACGCCAGCAGCGCCAGCAGCGCACCGCGGTGGTCGTGGCGCGCCACCGCGGGGTGCACGGCGGTCAGCTCCGGCTCGAACAACATGTGTGCCTCCCGATGGTCACCACTGGACGCTGCCGAACTGTACGCTTCAGTACACATGAACTCAACTGTTCAGTTCAGATGAACTGGACTGAGCAGTTCAGGAGGTCGCTATGCTGAGCGCATGACGGACACGCGACGGCGCACACCCACCGGCGAGCGCGCCGACCTCAAGCGACGGGCGATCGTGGACGCCGCTCGCGAGGTCTTCCTCGCTCGCGGCTTCGAAGCCGGCATCGACGTCATCGCGCGCCGGGCCGACGTCTCGAAGGTGACGATCTACAACCACTTCGGCAGCAAGAACGAGCTGTTCCACGCGGTCATCCACGACGCTCTCAAGGAGGCACTCCAGCAGTCGACGTCGGCGCTCGAGAAGAGCCTGGCCGAATCTGAGGACATCCGGGAGATCCTCGTGCGGACGGCGCGGGGGTGGGTGGCCGGGATGGCGCAGCCCCAGGTGCTCGCGCTGCGCGCGCTCGTCGCGAGCGAAGCGCAGCGGTTCCCCGAACTCGGCCAGGCGTGGAAGGCCAACGGCCCCGACCTGACGTCGGCCATCCTCACCGAGGAGTTCCGCAGGCGCATCGACGCCGGCGAGCTCGAGATCCCCGACATCGAGCTGGCCCTGGTCCAGCTCTACGCCCTCGTCCTCTACCCGCACTTCACCCACGCCGCCTACGGCGAACGGATCGGAAAGGAGCGCACCCACGACCTGATCGACCGCGGCGTGGACATGTTCCTCGCCTACTACTCGGCCGGAGAGCGGAAAGCACCGTCCCCCGCCGGGCGACGGCGCTAGCTCCGCAGTTCCGCGATCAGCTCGTCCGCGGCGGCGAACGGATCCAGCTCCCGCGCCACGACCCGCTCGGCGACCTCGGTGAGCCGTCCCCCGCCGCGCAGGTCCACGAGCTCGGCTCGCACCTGCCTGAGTGCGATGGCTTCGACCTCGTCGCGTGCCCGGGCCGCCCGGCGCCGGGCCAGCTCGTCGTGGGCGACCAGCCACTCGTGGTGCGAAGCCAGCGCGCGCACCACCTCGTCGACGCCCTCGCTCTTCGCCGCGACGGTCCGCACGATCGGCTGGCGCCAGCTCGCGCCCCGGATCTCCCGGCGCGCCAGGGAAATCATCTGCTTGAGGTCGTGCACCGTCGCGTCCGCGCCCTCGCGGTCGGCCTTGTTCACGACGAAGACGTCGGCGATCTCGAGCACCCCGGCCTTCGCGGCCTGGATCCCGTCGCCCATCCCCGGGGCGAGCAGCACCACGGTGGTGTCGGCCAGCTTCACGACGTCCACTTCGGACTGTCCGACACCGACGGTCTCGATCAGCACCACGTCGAAACCGGCGGCGTCGAGCACGCGCACGGCCTGCGGGGTCGCCCACGAGAGCCCGCCAAGGTGGCCGCGGGTGGCCATCGAGCGGATGAACACGCCCGGGTCGGTGGCGTGCTCGGTCATCCGGATCCGGTCGCCGAGGAGCGCGCCGCCCGAAAACGGCGAAGACGGGTCGATCGCGAGCACCC
The DNA here is from genome assembly GCF_046548815.1 of Amycolatopsis sp. cmx-4-83. NCBI lineage: Bacteria > Bacillati > Actinomycetota > Actinomycetes > Pseudonocardiales > Pseudonocardiaceae > Amycolatopsis > Amycolatopsis sp. cmx-4-83. Next base: position 471,302 of record NZ_JAEBEF010000010.1, read on the forward strand.
CGACCCGCTTGCCCTCCGCGCGCAACGCGGTGAGCAGCGCCGAAGTCGAAGTCGACTTGCCGACGCCGGGCGGCCCGGTGAGCCCGACGACCCGGGCCCGCCCGGTGTGCGGGGTCAGCGCCCGCGCGATTTCGGCGACGCGGGGGTGGGCGTCCTCGACGAGCGACAGCAGCCGCGCGACGGCACGGGGCTGCCCGTCCCGCGCGCGGCCGACCAGGTCGTCGAGGTCGAGGGAACCGGCCACTTACGCGGACGGCACCCGCAGCAGCAGGGCGTCGCCCTGGCCACCGCCACCGCACAGCGCGGCCGCGCCGAGGCCGCCACCGCGGCGGCGCAGCTCGTGGATCAGGTGCACGGCGAGCCGGGCCCCGGAGGCGCCGATCGGGTGGCCGAGCGCGATCGCGCCGCCGTTGACGTTGACCTTGTCCGCGTCGAGGCCGAGCTTCTCGGTCGAGACGAGCCCGACGGCGGCGAAGGCCTCGTTGATCTCGACGAGGTCGAGCGCGTCGGCGGTCAGCTTCTCCTTGGCCAGCGCGGCGAGGATGGCGTTCGACGGCTGCTCGTGCAGGCTCGCGTCCGGCCCGGCGACGACGCCGTGCGCGCCGATCTCGGCGAGCGGCGTGAGGCCGAGTTCCTCGGCCTTCGCCTTGCTGGCCACGATGACGGCGGCGGCGCCGTCGGAGATCTGCGAAGCCGAGCCCGCGGTGATGGTGCCGTCGGAAGCGAACGCCGGGCGCAGCTTGGCGAGGCCCTCGGCGGTGGTGTCGGCGCGGACGCCCTCGTCGGTGTCGAAGACGACCGGGTCGCCCTTGCGCTGCGGGATGGCGACCGGCGCGATCTCGTCGGCGAAGTAGCCGTTCTTGATCGCCTCGGCGGCGCGCTGGTGGGAGCGGGCGGAGAACGCGTCCTGCTGCTCGCGGGTGACACCGTAGCGGGAGTTGTACTTCTCCGTAGAGGAACCCATGGCGACCTGGTCGAAGGCGCAGAACAGGCCGTCGTAGGCCATGTGGTCGACGAGCGTGGTGTCGCCGTACTTGAACCCGGAGCGGGACTTCGGCAGCAGGTGCGGCGCCTGGGTCATCGACTCCTGGCCGCCCGCGACGACGAGGTCGAATTCGCCGGCCCGGATCAGCTGGTCGGCGAGCGCGATGGCGTCGAGGCCGGAGAGGCAGACCTTGTTGATCGTCAGCGCGGGAACGCTCATCGGGATGCCCGCGGCGACCGCGGCCTGGCGGGCGGGGATCTGGCCGGCGCCGGCGGTCAGCACCTGGCCCATGATCGTGTACTGGACCGCGTCCGGGGAGACCCCGGCGCGTTCGAGGGCCGCCTTGATCGCGAACCCGCCCAGCTGGGCTCCCGTGAAGTCCTTGAGGGAGCCGAGCAGGCGCCCGATCGGCGTACGGGCGGCACCCAGGATCACGGAACCGGACACGGCGTCCTCCAAGCATCGGCGCATGGGCAGTTTTGCCGACCATACCCGGGAGGCGGCCTTCTTGATGGAGCCAGTGTGAGGCGGGGCACGCGACGATTCCGCCTCGACGCCGCCCCGCGGCCCCCTATCCTGCCTCCATGAATGACGCCCTGCGGCCGTTCGTGACGGCCATCGACCACGTCGGCATCGCGGTCCCGGACCTGGACGCGGCCATCGAGTTCCACCGCGCGCACTTCGGCTTGGAGGTCGCGCACGAGGAGGTGAACGAGGAGCAGGGAGTACGCGAGGCGATGCTGCGCGCCCCCGGCACGGCGGGCACGGAGACCCAGATCCAGCTCCTGGCCCCCCTGCGCGACGACTCGGCGATCGGCAAGTTCCTGACCAAGAGCGGCCCGGGCCTGCAGCAGCTGGCGTACCGCGTGTCCGATGTGGACGCAGCGGCGGCGGCCCTGCGCGGCCAGGGCCTGCGCCTGCTGTACGAGGAGGCGAAGCGAGGCACGTCCAACAGCCGGGTGAACTTCGTCCACCCGAAGGACGCGGGCGGCGTCCTGGTGGAACTGGTGGAGCCGGCGAAGAACGGCGACGCACACTGAACCCCGAACCCGTTCCGGCATAACAACTCCACCCGGCCCGGACCGCACCCGCCTGACACCTGGCCGGTCCCGGCGCCGGTCCGCGCACCGGGACCCGCCGGCGCCGGGCAGGTCTGCACACCCGCGCCAGGATCCGCCGGAGCTGGGGCCGGTCCGCACGGGCACGCCGAGATCTGCCAGCGCTGGGCCGGGCCGCACGGGCCTGGCCGGAACCGCGAGCGCCGACGGGCCGCGCCGGTACCTGCGGGCACCCTGCGCCCCGGACCATCGATGGCCGGGCCGGCACCGGTCCGCACGTCCGCGCCGGGATCCGCTGACGCCGACCCGTTCCGCGCGACCGCCCGGGATCCGCCGGTGCTGGGCCGGTCCGCGCGCCCTGGCAGGCACCCGTGGGCGCCGGCGATCTGACCGGGCCGGCACCGGTCCGCGCAGCCGCGCCGGAACCTCGCCGCTCCAAGCTCGCCCGCTCGTCCGCCCCCGAACCCTGCCGCGCCAAGCCCGCCCACACACCCACGCCAGAACCCGCCGTACCAAGCCCGCCCACACACCCACGCCAGAACCCGCCGTACCAAGCCCGCCCGCACACCCAAGCCAGAACCCGCGCAGGCGCGGGGCCGCTAAGCCGGGGCCGCCTTCGAGGCGAGGGCGTCGGCGATGAACGTCAGCTCGCCGTCGAACTCGGCCGGCAGGTCGTCGTCCGAGTGGCGGGCTGTCGCGTGGCGGTGGCTGACCGCGCGGGCCAGCAAGCCCGATGCGCGCTCCACGTCCGCCGATGGAAGGCCACCCCCGGTCGCCGCCAAGATCACCGCGCGGACCTGGCGGACCAGGAGCTGGAAGCGCTCGTGGAGGGCGTCGCGGACGACGTGGTGCGTGTCCGCCTCGCGCCACAACAGGTGTGACAAGCCCAACGACCGGCTGAAGCGGTGGTCGAGTTCGCGGACGAGCTTGCGCAGGCTGCCCGCCAGGTCGCCGGGGACGACGACCACCGCCGGCTCGATGCGTTCGTCCGGCAGGCGCTCGACGAGCGCTGTGAGCAGGTCCGGCTTGTGCCGGAAGTAGTAGTGCACCAGCCCCTTCGGCACTCCTGCCCGCTCCGCGATGCGGGACGTCGGGGTGGCGTCGAAGCCGGACTCGGCGAAGAGCGCCTCGGCGGCGCACAAGATGCGCTCCTTCGCCGAATCCTCGGTCATTCCGGTGCCTCCTACAGCGTCAGTGCTGGCCTGCCGTGCGGTGCGCGGCGGTCGCGACCGGCATCGCCGCCGCGCCGGCGACGACCACCAGCACCCCGGCGATCCAGGACGTCCAGGAAGCGCCGTTGAACTCGGTGTACCCCATCACCCACGGCGCGATGAACAGCAGCACGCCGAGCGCGATCTGGATGCCTTCGCCGTAGACCATGCCCGGCACGGCCAGCGAGACCAGGCCGTCGAGTGCGATCAAGGCGCCCAGGACGACCATCGTCCACATCGCGGTCGAGTCCGTGCTCAGCCAAAGGGGTGAAAGAGCGGCGACCACCCCGATGACGACCTCGGCCCAGTCGTGCGGCCGAGCCCAGGCGCGCGTAGAGACTTCACTCATTCGTGCTCACCTCCGTCGGTGAAACTGCTGGTCGGGTGGGTGTACCCACCGCCAATGATCCGCTTGACTGGCCAGCCGGTCAAGATAGTCCGGTCACAGTTCGGCGTGTAATGGTGCTGTCCGTCTCGTACAGTTGTGGACGCGAGTTACCGGCGAGTAATTTCTGCCGCCAACGCCGTTGACCCCCATCTCCGCGGAGGAACCGATGACGCAGCTCGGCGAGATCCAGCAGGCCATCCTGAACGGCGAGTCCGCCGCCCTCGGCTCGTTGCCCGTGCCCGAGAGCTACCGCGGGGTGACCGTCCACGCCGACGAGGTCGACATGTTCGAAGGCCTCGAAAGCCGGGACAAGGACCCGCGCAAGTCGCTGCACGTCGACGAGGTCGCCGTCCCCGAACTCGGGCCCGGCGAAGCACTGGTCGCGGTGATGGCGAGCGCGATCAACTACAACACCGTGTGGACGTCGATCTTCGAGCCGATCCCCACGTTCAAGTTCCTCAAGAAGTACGGCAAGCTCTCGCCGCTGGCCAAGCGGCACGACCTGCCCTACCACGTCGTCGGGTCCGACCTCTCCGGCGTCGTCCTGCGCACCGGCGTCGGCGTGCACAACTGGAAGCCCGGCGACGAGGTCGTCGCGCACTGCCTCAACGTCGAGCTCGAGAGCCCCGACGGGCACAACGACACGATGCTCGACACCGAGCAGCGGATCTGGGGCTTCGAAACCAACTTCGGCGGCCTCGCCGAGATCGCGCTGGTCAAGGCGAACCAGCTGATGCCCAAGCCGGACCACCTCACCTGGGAAGAGGCCGCCTCACCCGGACTGGTGAACTCCACCGCCTACCGGCAGCTGGTCTCGCGCAACGGCGCCGACATGAAACAGGGCGACGTCGTCCTGATCTGGGGTGCCTCGGGCGGCCTCGGCTCCTACGCGACGCAGTACGCGCTCAACGGCGGCGCCATCCCCGTCTGCGTCGTCTCCAGCCCGGAAAAGGCCGCGATCTGCCGCAAGCTCGGCGCCGAGCTGATCATCGACCGCAGTGCCGAGGACTACAAGTTCTGGAAGTCCGAAACCGAGCAGGACCCGAAGGAGTGGCAGCGCTTCGGCGCCAAGATCCGCGAGCTGACCGGCGGCGACGACCCCGACATCGTGTTCGAGCACCCGGGCCGGGAAACCTTCGGCGCGTCGGTCTACGCCGCGCGCAAGGGCGGCACGATCGTCACCTGCGCGTCGACCTCGGGCTACATGCACCAGTACGACAACCGCTACCTGTGGATGAACCTGAAGCGGATCATCGGCTCCCACTTCGCGAACTACCGCGAGTCCTGGGAAGCGAACCGGCTGATCGCGAAGGGGCTGATCCACCCGACGCTGTCCAAGACCTACTCCCTGGAAGAGACCGGGCAGGCCGCGCTGGACGTGCACCGCAACGCCCACCAGGGCAAGGTCGGCGTGCTCGCGCTCGCCCCGCAGGAGGGTCTCGGCGTCCGCGACGAAGAGAAGCGGGCGAAGCACATCGACGGGATCAACGCCTTCCGCGGCGCCTGAAACCGGCCGCACGCAGGCGATCCCGGCCGCCGGGTCGCCCGCGTGCGGCAAGATCCTCTCGCCGCGCCACGCGGCTCGTTCGGCGCACCGCACGGGTGCTCACCCTTCCGTGACCCGGCTGCGACTACGGTAGGCGCATGAGCCTTGGCGATGAACGGGAGCTTGTGCCGCTGGGAGCCGGCTTCGACGTGGCGAAGCGCGGGTACAGCCGAGCACAGGTCGACGAGCACCTCGAACGGCTGGACGCCGACCTGAAGATGCTCACCGCGGACCGGGACGCCGCCATCGCGCAGGCCGGCGACCTGGCTCGCCAGCTGGAGATCGCGCGCGGTGAGATCGCGGACCTGCGCGGGCAGGTCGACCGGCTCGCCCAGCCGCCGACGAGCGTCGAAGGCCTGTCCGAGCGGCTGCAACGGATGCTGCGCCTCGCGCAGGACGAGTCCGCCGACACGCGCGCCCGCGCCGAAGCCGAGGCCGGGCACATCCGGGCCAAGGCCGAGACGGACGCCAGCGCCATGCGCGCCCGCTACGAGCAGCTGCTCACCGAGCTCGACCTGCGGCGCAAGGAGATGGAAGCCGAGCACCGCAAGGTCCTCGAAGACGCCCGCGCGCAGGCCAAGGAGATCACCGACAAGGCCGAGGCGGAGCGCACGCGCCTCGACACCGAGTCGCAGGACCGCCGCACCAAGGTCGAAGAGGACTTCGAGATCGCGATGGCCTCGCGCCGCACCGAGGCGATGCGCGTGCTGGCCGAGCAGGAGGCGGCGAGCAAGGCCGAGGCCGCACGGCGCGTCCAGGAAGCCACGCAGGACGCCGCCGACATCCGCGCGAAGATCATCGAAGAGGAGAAGTCGGCGAAGGCCGACATCGACCGCCGCCAGCGGGAGTCGGTCGCGGACGCGAACAAGCGCCGCCAGGACTCCATCACCGAGGCGAACGCCCGGCTCGCGGAGGCCGCCGACGAGGCGCGCCGTCGCGTGACGACGGCGACCGACGAGTCGAACCGGCGGATCACCCAGGCCAACGAGCGGGTCGACGCGCTGCGCAAGGTCCGCGGCGGGCTGGCCGAGCAGGTCCGCGCGGCGCGGGCGGTGCTGGCCGAGGCGCACACGGTCCTCGGCGACGAGGTCAAGGTGCCCGCGGACGTCACGGCCGACCTCAAGGCGTCCGACCTCAAGGTCGAGAAGCCGGCGGCCGGCACCGGGAAGACGGCGCCGGTGGGCGACGTCGAGGAAACCATCCGGATCAAGGCGTCGGACGTGCCGAAGCCGCAGCCGGCGCCCAAGCAGGCTCCCAAACAGGCCCCCAAGCCGACGCCGAAGCCGACTCCGCGGGCAAGCGGAGCGCAGAAAGCGACTGGCGAGTAACCTTCCACCCGACACGGGCGCGGACGAGCCGGCACGGTCGGTACCGACCGGCTATCGTCCCTGCTCACGCGGGATCACCTGGAGGTTTTGCGCATGGGTGCGGCATATCGGACCGTGGTGGTGGGCACGGACGGCTCGGAGTCTTCGTTCGCGGCGGTGGACCGCGCGGCGGCGGTGGCCGGCGACGCGGGCGCCACGCTCGTCATCGCGTGTGCGTTCTACCCGGCCAGTCAGTCCGACGTCGACAAGGCTCAGGACGCCCTCGGTGACGAGGCGTACCAGGTCGTCGGCTCGGCTCCGGCCGAGGACACCCTGCAGTCGGCGCGGGACCGCGCGACGAAGGCCGGGGCGGAGAAGATCGACACGGTCGCGGTGAAGGGCGACCCGGTCGACTCGCTGCGCAAGGTGGTCAAGGAGCGCGAGGCCGACCTGCTGGTCGTCGGCAACCGCGGCCTCAACACGATCGCCGGCCGGATCCTGGGCTCGGTGCCGTCCGAGGTGGCGCGCAAGTCCGGCGTGGACGTGCTGATCGTCCACACGACCTGAGCCGTGACCGATCCGAGCGAGGAGCTTCAGCAGCGGCTCGAACGCGTCCTGCTCGGCGGCAGGCGGAAGTACACCCGGCTCGAAGTGGCCGAGAAGGCCGGCGTGCCCGACGAACGGTCACGCCGGCTCTGGCGCGCGCTGGGCTTCGCGACGGTGCGCGACGACGAGGTGGTCTTCACCGACGCCGACGTCGAAGCCATGCGGACGGCGGACCAGCTGGTCCAGTCGGGGCTGATCGACCCGAGCATCGAGGTCTCGGTGACGCGCGCGCTCGGCCAGCACCTGTCGCGACTGGCCGAGTGGCAGGTCGACATGCTGTGGGAGCTGATCCGGGAGCAGCCGGAGCTGGGCCGCAGCGAGCGCCAGGTGACCCGCCTGGTCGACCGGCTGCTGCCGGAGCTGGAGCGGGTCCAGAACTTCGTCTGGCGCCGCCACCTGGCGGCCTACGCCGGCCGCGCGTTCGCGGCCTCGGGCGACAACGTCGAGGCGCGCACGCAGGTCGTGGGGTTCGTGGACATGGTCGGCTACACGCGGCTGACCCGCCAGATCGACGAGGAAGAGCTGAGCCGGGTCCTCGACGCGTTCGAGACGCTGGCCACCGAGGTGATCGCCGAGCACCACGGCCGCGTGGTGAAGATGATCGGCGACGAAGTCCTGTTCGTCGCGGACTCGGCACCCGACGCGGCGGAAATCGCACTGGCCCTGACCGAGCGCACGTCGGCGGACGACAGCCTCCCGGCGGTCCGCGCGGGCATGGCGTCGGGCCGCATCCTCTCCCGCTTCGGCGACGTCTACGGCTCGGTGGTCAACCTGGCCGCCCGCCTGACGTCGGTGGCCCGCCCGGGCACGATCCTGGTCGACCGCGAACTGGCCGCGGAGCTCGCGGACGAGAAGGCGTACGAACTCCGCCTCCGCCGTCCGGTGACGGTCCGCGGCTACAACCGCCTCCGCCCGGCAGCGCTGCGGCGGTCGAGCGAGGCCCCGACGGGGATGTTCGCGAGTTCGCAGCAGCTGGCGGCGGAGATGCTGGGCCTGACGGACCCGCTCGCCCGGGAAGCGGCGCCGGAGGAGCCGGGCACGCCACCGGAGGACCAGGTGACGGACCCGAGGCCACGCCGCCGCCGTCGCCGCGGCCGCTGACTCCCGGCTGATTCCATGGGAGTGATCTGCCGGATTCGGCAGCTCGGACGCGGCTCACGACGCAGTACGGAGAGCCGCTACGGGCAAGCCCGAGGAGGAACTGCTCGAGCGGTATCCGAGCGAGCAGGGCCACCGCCGGGAGCGTGAACCGATCCGCCCCGGCCTCAGCCGACGACCCGGGCACGCCACCCGAGGACCAGGTGACGGACCCGAAGCCATGCCGCCACCGCTGACCGGCCGGCGCAGCCCCCCGCCACTCCCTTTGGGGGGCGTCCACAGACCCACTCTTTCGGCGGCAGCCGACAAAACCCGCCGGCAGACCGTTTGCCGGCCTGGTTGTCCACAAGTGGCCGCGCCTGTGGACGACCGAAGTCTCAGGCGTCGAAGTCGACTGTGATCTCCTCCGAGACCGGGTACGACTGGCACGTCAGCACGAAGCCCGCCTCGACCTCCGCCTCCTCCAGCGCGAAGTTGCGGCGCAGGTCCACCTTGCCGTCCGTCACCCGGGCCCGGCAGGTCCCGCACACCCCGCCCTTGCAGGCGAACGGCAGATCCGGGCGGAACTTCTGGGCTCCATCCAGGACCGACGTCGTCCGGGGCAGGGTCATCGTCGACGAACGGCCGTCCAGGACCACGCGGACCTCGGAGGACTCGCCCGCCACGTCCGGGTCGAGGTGCGTCACCGGCTCCGGTGGGGTGTCGACGTAGAACAGCTCCTGGTGGATCCGCGCGCGCGGGACGTCCAGGGACGTCAGCAGCTCCTGCGCGCCCGTCACCATCTCGAACGGGCCGCACAGCCACCAGTGGTCCACCGACGACACCGGAACCAGCGACGAGAACAGCGCACGCAGCTTCGGCACGTCCAGGCGCCCGGTGAACAGCTCCGCCTCGCGCGGTTCGCGCGAGAGCACGTGGATCAGCTCCAGGCGCGCGGGTGCGCGGTCCTTCAGGTCCGCCAGCTCGTCGGCGAACATCACCGTGTCCGTGCGGCGGTTGCCGTACAGGACCGTCACCGTCGCGTCCGGGGTGTCCAGCAACGACGCCACGATCGACAGCACCGGGGTGATGCCCGAGCCCGCCGCGATCAGGACGTGGTGGCCGCCCGCCGACAGGTCCGGGGTGAACGATCCGGTGGGGGTGGCCACGTCGATCGTGTCGCCCGCGCGGACCTCGTTCACCAGCCAGGACGAGAACAGGCCGTCCGGGACCAGGCGGACGCCCACCCGCGGTGCCGTGCCCGCCGCCGCGCAGATCGAGTACGACCGGCGCTCGTCGCGGCCGTCGACCGACCGGCGCAGGGTCAGGGACTGGCCCGGTTCGAAGGCGAACTCGGCGGACAACGCGGGGGGCACGTCGAACGTCACGGCGACCGCGTCGTCGCACAACCGCGTGACGCCCGCGACCTTCAGGGGATGAAACGCCACCTCAGATCTCCTTGACGTGTTCGAACGGCTCCGCGCACGAACGGCAGCGCCGCAGCGCCTTGCACGCCGTCGCGCCGAAGCGGGATTGCTCTTCGGTGTCCGGGGAACCGCACAGCGGGCACGAAACCCGCGTGACCGGCGCCGACAGCGTCAGCGGGATCGGACCGGTCCGCCGGGGCGCCGCACCCGGTGGGGCGATCCCCGCCGAGGCCAGCTTTTCCCGGCCGGCGGCCGAAATCCAGTCCGACGTCCACGCCGGCGCCAGCTGCGTCCGGATCTCGACGTCCGCGAAGCCCGCCGAAAGCAGCGCGTGCTCCAGGTCGTCGCGCATGGTGTCCATCGCCGGGCAGCCGGTGTACGTCGGCGTGATCGCCACGACCACGCGGCCCTCGTCCTCGGACACCGAGCGCAGCACGCCCAGGTCCGCGAGCGTCAGCATCGGCAGCTCGGGGTCGGTCACCGTCGCCGCGACGGCCGCCGCGGTCACCACTTCGCGTCCGGCATCGCCCGGGCGACGCTCTGCAGCTCCGCCAGCAGGAACCCCATCTGCTCGGTGTGGACGCCGTCGCGGCCCGTGCGGCCCGAGACGCCGGCCAGCTCACCGGCGGCAGGCCGGGAAAGCGTTGCCGCCGTGAGGGCCTGGTCCAGCACCGCGTCGAACTCGGGCCGCAGCGAAGCCGCGTCGACCAGCTCGTCCGGGTGCGTGCGGAACAGTTCCCCGACGTACGGCCAGACCGCGTCGAGGCCCTCCTGCATCCGCTCGTGCGACAACGGCGTGCCGTCGCCGAGGCGGACGAGCCACTGCGCCGCGTAGTCGCGGTGGTAGGTCAGCTCCTTGACGCCCTTGTCCGCGATCGCGGCCAGCACCGGGTCCACCGACGTCACCAGCCGCTGCAGCAGCGCCAGCCGCCACGTCGAGAACACGAACAGCCGCGCGATCAGGTGCCCGAAGTGGCCGCCGCCGAGCTCCGCGAGCCGGACGTTGCGGAACTCGTTTTCCGCGCGCAGGAAAGCGAACGAGTCTTCGGTGCGCGACGAGCCGTCGGCCTTGCCGGCGCGGGCGAGCAGCAGCCGCGCCTGGCCGAGCAGGTCGAGGCCGATGTTGGCGATCGCGACTTCGTCCTCCAGCTCGGGCGCGTTCGTGCACCACTCCTGCAGCCGGTGGGAGAAGATCAGTGCGTCGTCGCCCAGCATCAGGCAGTAGACGGCCAGCCGCGCACCGTCCACACCGGACGGCACCGAAGTGTCCACTCCGGACAGCGGGTCCTCGAAGCCGGTGCCGAACGCCCAGCGGGCGTCGTTCTCCTCGGTCAGCGACTCGTACACGTTGTCGAAACTCATATGTGCGGCACCTCCTCGGGGATGTCGTAGAACGTCGGGTGCCGGTAGACCTTGTCGCCGCTGGGCGCGAAGAACGGGTCCTTCTCGTCCGGCGACGACGCCGTGATGTCCGCGGCACGCACGACCCAGATCGACACGCCTTCGTTGCGCCGCGTGTAGAGGTCACGCGCGTGGTGCAGCGCCATCTCGTCGTCGGCCGCGTGCAGCGAGCCGACGTGCACGTGGTTCAGGCCGCGCTTGCCGCGGACGAACACCTCGTACAGCGGCCAGTCGTGCTTCACCGGGCCCGGTGCGGCGGGCACGCCCTCCAGCGGGACGGCGCCGTGGCCGCCTTCGGCCGTCAGGTCGCTCACTTGCGCTCCTTCTTCTCCGCGTGCGCCACGGCGGCTTCCCGCACCCACGCACCGTCTTCGTGCGCGCGGCGCCGGTGCGCGATCCGCGACGCGTTGCACGGGCCGTTGCCCTTCAGCACGTTCTTGAACTCGTCCCAGTCGACCGCACCGAAGTCGTAGTGCCCGCGCTCGGCGTTCCACTTCAGGTCGGGGTCCGGGAAGGTGACCCCCAACGCGGAAGCCTGCGGGACCGACATGTCGACGAAGCGCTGCCGCAGCTCGTCGTTGGTGTGCCGCTTGACCTTCCACGCCATCGACTGCGCGGTGTTCGGCGAGTCGGCGTCCGGCGGGCCGAACATCATCAGCGACGGCCACCACCAGCGGTTCACGGCCTCCTGGACCATCTCCCGCTGCTGATCGGTGCCCTTCATCATCGTCATCAGCAGCTCGAAACCCTGCCGTTGGTGGAAGGACTCCTCCTTGCAGATGCGGATCATCGCCCGCGCGTAGGGCCCGTACGACGACCGGCACAGCGGCACCTGGTTGCAGATCGCCGCGCCGTCGACCAGCCAGCCGATCACGCCGACGTCGGCGAAGGTCAGCGTCGGGTAGTTGAAGATCGACGAGTACTTCTGCCTACCGGTGATCAGCTTGTCGGTCAGGTCGGCGCGGTCCGCGCCCAGCGTCGCCGCCGCGGAGTACAGGTAGAGGCCGTGGCCGGCTTCGTCCTGCACCTTCGCCAGCAGGATCGCCTTGCGCCGCAACGACGGCGCCCGCGTGATCCAGTTGCCTTCGGGCTGCATGCCGATGATCTCCGAGTGCGCGTGCTGCGCGATCTGCCGGATCATCGTCTTGCGGTAGCCGTCAGGCACCCAGTCGCGCGGCTCGATGCGCTGGTCCCGCTCGATGACGGCTTCGAACTGCTCCTCGAGGGATGCGACAGCGGTCACGGCTGCTCCTTCGACACGAGAGTCAGGACGTCGTACTTTGCGACGGACTCGCCGTCGGCGTTGGTGACGTCGGCGTCCCAGCGGACCTCGCCGTACTCCTGGTCGATCCGCGGGGTGATCTGCTTGGCGGTCAGGGTCACGGTCAGCGAGTCGCCGACCTTGACCGGCGTCAGGAACCGCAGGTTCTCGAGGCCGTAGTTGGCCAGCACCGGGCCCGGCTCGGGCGAGACGAACAACCCGGCCGCGAACGAGACGACGAGGTAGCCGTGCGCGACGATCCCGCCGAACAGCGGGTTCGCGGCCGCGGCCTCGGGGTCGGTGTGGGCGTAGAACGTGTCGCCGGTGAACTCGGCGAAGTGGTCGACGTCCTCCTGGCTGACCGTCCGCGGCCCGGCGACGACCGAGTCACCGATGCGCAGCTCGGCCAGCGACTTCCGGAACGGGTGGACGTCGCCCTCGGTGCGCGGCGCGCCGGTGACCCAGCGCCCGGTGACCGCGCTCAAGACACCGGGCGAGCCCTGGACGGCGGTGCGCTGCATGTGGTGCAGGACGCCGCGGATGCCGCCCATCTCCTCGCCGCCACCGGCGCGGCCGGGACCGCCGTGGACCAGCTGCGGCATCGGCGAGCCATGCCCGGTCGACTCCTTGGCGTCCTCGGCGTCCAGGACCAGCAGCCGGCCGTGGAACGGCGCCGCGCCGAGCACGACCTCGCGGACGAACTCCTTGTCCGCGGAGACCACGGACCCGGCGAGGCTGCCGCCGCCGCGCGCGGCGAAGTCGACGACCTGCTCGGTGGACGTGTAGGGCATCAGCGTCGAGACCGGGCCGAACGCCTCGACCTCGTGCGGCTCCGAGCGCTCCGGGTCGGCCTTGAGCAGCACCGGAGAGATGAACGCGCCGCGCTCGGCGTCGGCGTCGACCACGTCGACCTTCTCCGGGTCGCCGAAGACGACGCTGCCGGCGTCCAGCAGCGCCTTGAGCGAGCGCCGGACCTCCTCGCGCTGCTCCAGGCTGGCCAGCGCGCCCATCCGGACACCCTCGGCCGCCGGGTTGCCGACGGTCACCTTCGCGAGCCGCGCCGACGCGGCAGCGGCGACGTCGTCGAGCAGCTCCGCGGGCACGAACGCGCGGCGGATCGCGGTGCACTTCTGGCCCGCCTTGACCGTCATCTCGCTGGTCAGCTGCTTGACGAACAGGTCGAACTCGGTGGTGCCCTTGACCGCGTCCGGGCCGAGGATCGAGCAGTTCAGCGAGTCGGCCTCGGCGTTGAACCGGACGGCGTTGCGGATGATCGCCGGGTGCGCCCGCAGCTTCTGCGCGGTCGAGGCCGAGCCGGTGAAGGACACCAGGTCCTGCGCGGTGACGTGGTCGAGCAGGTCGCCGACGCTGCCGGCGACGAACTGCAGCGAGCCCTCGGGCAGAATCCCCGACTCGATGATCAGCTCGACCAGCCGCGCGGTCAGGTACGCCGTCGAGCTGGCCGGCTTGACCAGGCTCGGGACGCCGGCGAGGAACGCGGGGGCGAACTTCTCCAGCGGGCCCCAGACGGGGAAGTTGAACGCGTTGATCTGGACGGCGACGCCCCGCAGCGGGGTCGCGATGTGCTGGGCGACGAACGTGCCGCCGCGCGAAAGCGGCTCGACCGCGCCTTCGACGTAGACGGTGTCGTTCGGCAGCTCGCGCTTGCCCTTCGAGCCGTAGCTGAACAGGACGCCGATGCCGCCGTCGATGTCGAACTTCGAGTCACCCAGCGTGGCGCCGGTGCGCGCGGAAAGCGCGTACAGCTCTTCGCGGTGCTCGCGCAGGTGCGAGGCGAGCGCCTTCAGCAGGGCCGCGCGCTGGTGGAACGTCAGCTCACGCAGCGCCGGGCCGCCCACGCGGCGGCCGTACTCCAGCGCGCCCGCGAAGTCGACGCCCGCCGACGAGATCCGGGCGACCTCCTCGCCCGTGGCCGCGTCGTGCAGCGGGACACCTTCGCCGGACGCCGTGTGCCACTCCCCGGAGACGTAACTGCGCAGCAATGCCATCAGGTCCGACCTCTCCCGCCGAATTACCTACCGGACGTTCAGTAATTGCCATGGTAGCCGCTGGCCCCGGAGATCGGAAGGGGCGGTGCTTGACACGGCCCCGAGCACTGCCTTTACTGAGCGACACCGCGAGGTGACCGTCCATTCGGTCAGTCTGGAGAGCGAGCACATGACCAACGCCGCGCACACCATGTTCGCCGCCGACGAGGCTTCCCGCGCGCTGGGGATCGAACTCGTCGAAGCGGGCGAAGGCCGGGCCGTGGCGACCATGACGATCACCCGCGAGATGGTCAACGGCCACGACATCGCCCACGGCGGGTACGTCTTCCTGCTCGCCGACACCGCGTTCGCCTGCGCCTGCAACACCCACGGCCCGGTGACCGTGGCCGCGGGCGCCGAAATCTCGTTCGTCGCGGCCGGCCGGCTCGGCGACCACCTCGTCGCCACGGCCACCGAGCGCACCCGCTACGGCCGCAACGGCATCTACGACGTCACCGTGCACCGGGAGACCCCCGGCGGGCCCGAGGTCGTCGCCGAATTCCGCGGCCGCAGCCGCGCCATCTCCGCGAAACGGGGCGACGCATGATCGAGGCGAACATCGGCGCGGACGAACTGGCCGCCCTCCAGCTGGAACGTCTGCAGTGGACGCTCAGGCACGCCTACGCGAACGTGCCCGCCTACACGCGGAAGTTCGACGCCGCCGGCGTGCACCCCGACGACTGCAAGGAGCTCGCCGACCTGGCGAAGTTCCCGTTCACGACCAAGCAGGACCTGCGCGAGAACTACCCGTTCGGGATGTTCGCGGTGCCGCAGGCCGACGTCCGGCGCATCCACGCCTCCAGCGGCACCACCGGCAAGGCCACCGTCGTCGGCTACACCGAGCAGGACATCGACACCTGGGCGACGGTGATGGCCCGGTCGATCCACGCCGCGGGCGGGCGGCCCGGGCACAAGGTGCACGTCGCCTACGGCTACGGCCTGTTCACCGGCGGGCTCGGCGCGCACTACGGCGCGGAGAAGCTGGGCTGCACGGTGATCCCGGCGTCGGGCGGCATGACCGCGCGGCAGGTGCAGCTGATCACCGACTTCCGGCCCGAGATCATCATGGTCACGCCGTCGTACATGCTGACGCTGCTCGACGAGTTCGAGCGCCAGGGCGTCGACCCGCGCTCTTCTTCGCTGAAGGTGGGCATCTTCGGCGCCGAGCCGTGGACCGAGCAGATGCGCGCGGAGATCGAGGAGCGGTTCGCGCTCGACGCCGTCGACATCTACGGCCTGTCGGAGGTGATGGGGCCGGGCGTCGCGCAGGAGTGCGTCGAGACGAAGGACGGCCTGCACATCTGGGAGGACCACTTCTACCCCGAGGTGATCGACCCGTACTCCGAGGAGGTCCTGGGCAGCGGGGAAACCGGCGAGCTGCTGTTCACGTCGCTGACCAAGCAGGCGCTGCCGATCATCCGCTACCGCACCCGCGACCTCACGGCGTTGCGCCCCGGCACCGCGCGCCCGGCGTTCCGACGGATGGACAAGGTGACCGGCCGCACCGACGACCTGATCATCCTGCGCGGGGTCAACGTCTTCCCGACGCAGATCGAGGAGATCGTGCTGCGGACCGAAGGGCTGAGCCCGCACTTCCAGCTCGTCCGGTCCACGCGCGGACGGCTCGACCACCTGACCGTGCTGGTCGAGGCGCGCCACGACGCTCCGGGCTCCGTGCGGGAAGCGGCGGCTGCCGCGCTGGTGAGCGGGGTGAAGGACGGCGTCGGGGTGACCGTGTCGGTGGACGTCGTCGACCCGGACACCCTCGAGCGGTCGATGGGCAAGATGCGGCGGATCGTCGACCAGCGGGAGACGCCGTGACCGCGCCCCGCCGCGGGCGCCCCGGCTACGACCTCGAATCGCTGCTGCAGGTGGCGGTGAAGCTGTTCAACGAGCGCGGCTACGACGGCACGAGCATGGAGGACCTCTCCCGCAAGCTCGGCATCACGAAGTCGGCGATCTACCACCACGTGCCCAGCAAGGAAGAACTGCTGCGGCTGTCGGTGGACCGGGCGCTGGACGGGCTGTTCGAGGTGGCGGCGTCGACCGACCGGCTCGACGGCCCCGCGATCGACCGGCTGGAGCACCTGGTCCGCGGCAGCGTCCTGGTCCTCGCCGACCGGCTCCCGTTCGTCACGCTGCTGCTGCGCGTGCGCGGCAACACGAAGGTGGAGCGCGCCGCGCTCACCCGCCGGCGCGAGTTCGACCGCCTGGTGACGGACCTGGTGAAGCAGGCGGTGGCGGAGGGCGACCTCCGCCCGGACGTCGACCCGGCGGTGACCGCGCGGCTGGTCTTCGGCATGGTGAACTCGCTGATCGAGTGGTACCGCCCCCGGCGCGGCTCGTCGGCGGAGGAAGTCGCGGACGCGGTCTGCAAGGTGGCGTTCGAGGGCCTGCGCACCGGCTCGTGAGTCACTCGCCCGCGGTCCGCGGGGGACGGCCCGACTGCCACAGCAGCGCCTCGCGCAGCTGCTCGATCAGCCGTTCGTCGTCCGCTTCGGACGGGTCGATGCCGAGCGGGATCCACTGCTCGGAGACTTTCGCACCCTCGTCGTAGCCGGTGATCACGATGCCCGAGTACGAAAGCGATTCCTCGTCCGCGCAGTCGCCGTCCGGCGGTGGCTCTTCGACCTCGAAGCCCTCGTCGAAGCTGACGTGGCGATGTTGCAGGCGGACGCTCACCCAGCGTCCGGCCTGCCGGATCGGCGCGTCTTCTTCGGTCATCGGCTCCTGCCACCGGTCACGGGTCCCTGCCGTCTCGTCGCATCCGGGTGCCGGGGAGTTACCGGCGGGTTGTTCCGGTTGCGTAACGGCGGCGGCCGGCGTGAAACATGCCGTGCCCGCCACCGGAGCCACTCCTCTTGACGAGGGGTCAACTACTTGTTGACAGGCTGCCGATCCCCCGCGAGGCTGAGCGGATGACCAGTGGCACCCGGCCGCGGCGGCGCCGCCTCGAACCGGCCGAGCGGCGGGCGGAGATCCTCGCCGCCGCGCGGCGCCTGTTCGGGGCGGGCAGCTACGCGTCGGTGTCCACTTCGGACATCGCCGAGGCCGCCGGGGTGGCGCGCCCGCTGATCAACCACTACTTCGGCGGGAAGCGCGAGCTCTACCTGGAAGTCGTGCGGCAGCTGATGATCGTGCCCGCGCCGGTCACCGAAGCGCTGCCGGACACCACGATGGAGCAGCGGCTGGCGATCGGCGTCGAGCGCTGGATCGAAGTCGTGGACCGCAACCGCGACGCGTGGCTGACCGTCATCGGGCCCGAGTCGGCCGGACGCGACCCCGAAATCGAGCGGATCATGCTGGAGGCCGACGAAATCGCCGCCGACCGCGTCCTGGAGGCCGCGCTGATGACCGGCGTGACCGAAGGCCGCGAAGAGCTGCGCGCGATGATCCGGTCGTTCGGCGGGATGCTGCGGGCGGCGTCGCGCGAGTGGCTGATCCGCGGCACGCTCGACCGCGCGGCCCTGCGCACCTTCCTCACCGACTCGATCCTGAACCTGCTGAAGCTGACCTACCCGGCGGTGCTTGCCGAGCGGCGCGGAAGCGACGGGCGAACGCCGCCGGCGTCATCCCGGTCCAGCGCTTGAACGCGTAGATGAAGCTCGACGCCTCGGCGTACCCGAGCCGGTAGGCGACGTCCTCGACCGACAGCACGCCGGTGTCGAGCAGCTCTTCGGCCAGCGTGTGGCGGACTTCGTCGACGAGTGCCCGGTAGCTCGTGCCCGCTTCGGTGAGCCGACGGCGCAGCGTGCGCGTGCTGAGGGTGAGCTGGCGGGCGATCTCGTCCATCCCGGCGTCGACCCCGCCCAGGCGGACCAGCCGTTCCCGGACCTGCTGCGAGATGCCCGAGCGCTGCCGCCGCCGCGTGACGAGCGCTTCGCACTGCGCGGCGCACAGGGCGACGGTCTGGTCGTTGGCCTGCGGCAGCGGGAGCAGCAGCAGCTCCGGGTCGAGCGTCGCGCGGCAGGCGTCGGCGTCGAAGCGGGGACGCAGCCCGAACGTCGTCAGGTAGGCGTCCGGTACCCCGGGCTGCTCGTGCCGGAAGCTCAGGTCGTCCAGCGCGATCTCCGGCAGCAGGTCGCGCATCACGGTGAAGATGGCGGCCAGGTCGCGCAGCACGAGGAACCGGGCGACGTCGGCGGGGACGCGGGTGTCGTCGAGCTCGAGCGTCAGGCGGTCGCTTTCGAGCGTGACGCGCGGGATGCAGAAGGCGAAACTGAGGTCGAAGTAGCGCAGCGCGAACAGCATCGCGTCGCGCAGCGTCGGGCTGCTGATGCAGGCGAAGCCGAAGATGCCGAAGGTGGTGACGCGGTAGCGGCTGCCGAGCTCCAGCGCCGTCGCGTCCGAACCGTCCAGTTCGCTCAGCGCCCGGACGACGGCGAGCTCCTGGCGGGCGTCGACCTGGACGCCGGCGTCGGTGAGCAGCTCCGGCGACAGCGTTGTGGCGGCGAGCAGCTTTTCGGCGGGCAGGCCGCGTTCGGCGGCGAACCGGGTCATCAGTTCGATGCTCGCGGTGCCGCGTGGGAAGTCCCAGTCCCCGACGGCGGGCGCGGCGAGCTCGGCCATGGCCGGAAGTATGGATCACGCGCTATCCGCGTGCAATCGAGGACCGGAACTGTCCGGGGTGATCGTTAGGGTGAGCGCCGTGGAGACCTTGAGCCGACGGGCCCTGAACCGGGCGACGCTGGAGCGCCAGCTGCTGCTCCGCCGCGCGAAGATGTCCGCTTTCGAAGCGGTGGAACACCTGGCAGGGCTCCAGGCGCAGGCGCCGTTCCCGCCGTACTACGCGCTGTGGCCGCGGCTGCACGGTTTCCGGCCGGCGGAGCTGGCTTCGCTGCTGGAGAGCAGGCAGGTGGTCCGGATCGCGCTGATGCGCGGCACGGTCCACCTGGTGACGGCGGCGGACGCCTTGGCGTGGCGCCCGGTGGTCCAGGTGCTCTACGAGCGCGACCTGAAGTCGAACACCCAGCACGCGGCTCCGCTGGCGGGGCTGGACCACACCGAGGTCGCCGCGGCAGCGCGGGAGCTGCTCGCACGCTCGCCGCTGTCGAGCACGGCCCTGGGCGCGGAGCTCGCGCGGCGGTGGGACGCGCCCGCGGCGTCGCTGACCCACCTGGCACGGGGGCGGCTGCCGCTGGTGCAGACCCCGCCGCGTGCGATCTGGGGCAAAGCGGGGCAGACGACGTACGCGTGCCTGGAGGAGTGGGTGGGCTCGCCGCTCTCGCCCCCTTCGCCGGCTTCGCTGATCTCGCGCTACCTGCGCGCGTTCGGCCCGGCGTCGGTGGCGGACGTCCAGACGTGGGCGGGCATCACGCGCCTCGGCGAGGTGGCGGCGTCGATGGACCTGCGGCGCTACCGCGATCCGGACGGCCGGGAGCTGCTCGACCTGCCGGAGCTGTCGGTGCCGGACCCCGACGTGCCGGCCCCGCCGCGGCTGCTGGGGCCGTTCGACCAGACGATCCTGTCGTACGCGGACCGGACCCGGGTGGTTTCGGACGACTACCGCAAGCGGGTGATCACGCAGAACGGGCTGGTGAAGGGGACCTTGCTGGTGGGCGGGTACGTCCGCGGGTTCTGGGAGATCAAGACGGCGAAGAAGGCGGCGGTCGTGGAGCTGACGCCGTTCGAGAAGCTGCCGAAGCGCGACTTGGCGGCGTTGGAGAGCGCGGCCGGGCAGCTGATGAGCTGGGCCGAGCCGGCCGCGGAGGCCCAGGAGGTCAGGGTGCTGGCCGCAGCGTGACGCCGGCGGCTTCGAGCACTTCGCGGACCCGCGGCACCTCGGGGCCCACGACGGTGAATGGGGCGGTCGCACCGGAACCGCCTCTCAGGCAGTCGGCGAGCGCGTCGAGGTTCCGGCCGAAGTACCCGCCCGGGCCGTTCACCGCTTCACCGAGCGCGCAGGAGAAGCTCGTGAGGTCCGCGTGGCGGCCACCGCGCGGGAACCCACTCGGCGATGTCGAGCCGAAGCGGGCTCAGCTCGGTCTCGATCCCATCGTGGCCGGAAATCTCGATCGAGTGACCGATCGTGTCCTGTTGTCACAGCCTCCCGATGCGTAACTTCCCCTGCATGAGTAGTTCGGCGAAGGGGCCGTCGGTGCTGATCGTGGGCACCGGGTTCGGCGGGATCGGGACGGCGATCGAACTGCGGCGCGCCGGGTTCACCGACTTCACGATCCTGGAGAGCGCCGCCGAGGCCGGTGGGGTCTGGCGCGACAACACCTACCCCGGCGCCGCCTGTGACATCCCGTCGCCGCTGTACTCCTTCTCCTTCGAGCCCAACCCGCGGTGGCCGAAGCGGTTCTCGCACCAGCCGGACATCCTCGCCTACCTGCGCGGCGTCATCGCCAAGTACGGGCTCGAGCCGCACATCCGGTACCGGACCGAGGTCACCTCCGCCGCCTTCGACGAAACGCGCGGGCTCTGGCGCGTCGAGACCGAAGACGGCGAGACCTACGAAGCGAACGTCTTCGTCCCCGCCGTCGGGCAGCTGTCGCGGCCGGTGCTGCCCGCCATCCCCAACCGCGAGAACTTCGCCGGTGACGCCTTCCACTCCGCGCGGTGGGACCACGACGTCGACCTGACCGGCAAGCGCGTCGCCGTGATCGGGACCGGGGCCAGTGCCGTGCAGTTCGTGCCCGAACTGCGCAAGCGCGCCCAGCACGTCACCGTCTTCCAGCGGACGCCGCCGTACGTCATGGCGAAGTCCGATCCGAGCTACCGGCCGTGGCAGCACTGGCTCTTCGAGCACCTGCCGCCCACGCAGCTGCTCGGTCGGCTGCGGATCTTCCTGCTCGCCGAGTACGCGACCTACGCGATGACGAAACACCCCGTGCTGGCGAAGATGTTCGAGCTGCGGACCGCGCAGCTGCGCCGCCGCCACATCAAGGACCGGGAGCTGCGCGCGAAGCTGACGCCGTCCTATCCCCTGGGCTGCAAGCGGATCCTCTTCACCAACGACTACCTGCCCGCGCTCGCCCAGCCGAACGTCGACGTCGAGACGCGGCGGATCACCGAGATCACCGAGAAGGGCGTGCGGGTCGAGGACGGGACCGAGCTCGAAGCGGACGTCCTGGTCTACGGCACCGGGTTCGCCGCGACGGAGTTCCTCGGCCGGCTGTCGGTGACCGGCCTCGGCGGGCGATCGCTGCAGGACGAGTGGTCCGGCGGCGCGCGGGCGTACCTCGGCATGGCCGTGCCCGGGTTCCCGAACCTGTTCTGCGTCTACGGCCCCAACACCAACCTCGGCGCCGGGTCGATCATCTACATGATCGAGCGCCAGGCCCGGTACATCCGGCAGGCGGTGGAGCAGCTCGCGCGTCCCGGCGTGTCCTATTTGGACGTCCGGCCCGAAGTCGAGCAGCGCTACGACGACGAAGTGCAGAAGCGCCTGGGCCACAGCGTGTGGAGCGCCTGCACGAGCTGGTACCGCCAGGCCGACGGCCGCGTCACGACGAACTGGCCCGGCCTGGTCACCGAGTACGACCGCCGGACCCGGCGGCTCGACCCCGCGGACTACCGCATGGGAGCAGTGGCGTGACGGACTACGACGTCCTCGTGATCGGCTCGGGCTTCGGCGGCAGCGTGACGGCGTTGCGGCTGACCGAGAAGGGTTACCGCGTCGGCGTGCTGGAGACCGGACGCCGGTTCGCCGACGACGAGTTCGCGAAGACGTCGTGGCGGCTGCGGAGGTACCTGTGGGCGCCCGCGCTGGGCTGTTTCGGCATCCAGCGGCTGACGCTGCTGAAGAACACCTTCGTGATGAGCGGTTCCGGCGTCGGCGGTGGTTCGCTGGTGTACGCGAACACGCTGTACGAGCCCCCGGACAAGTTCTACGAAGACCCGCAGTGGGCGCACATCACGGACTGGAAGGCCGAGCTGGCGCCGTACTACGACCAGGCGAAGCGGATGCTCGGCGTGGTCGAGAACCCGGCGACGACGCCCGCGGACCGGGTGCTTCGCGAGGTGGCCGACGACATGGGCATCGGGCACACGTACCGCCGCACGCCGGTCGGCGTCTACTTCGGACAGTCCGGGGTGGACCCGTTCTTCGGCGGCGCGGGCCCGGCACGCCAGTCGTGCACGCTGTGCGGCGAGTGCATGACCGGCTGCCGCGTCGGCGCGAAGAACACGACCGTCAAGAACTACCTCTACCTGGCCGAACAGGCGGGCGCGGTGGTCCACCCGCTGACGACGGCGGTGTCGGTCCGTCCGGTCGACGGCGGGTACGCGGTGGACACGGTCCGCACCGGCCGCCGCTCGCGCCGGACGTTCACCGCGCAGCAGGTGGTGTTCTCCGCGGCCGCGCTGGGCACGCAACGGCTGCTGCACCGGCTGCGGGACAACGGGACGCTGCCTTCGCTGTCGCCGCGGCTCGGGCTCCTGGCGCGGACGAACTCCGAAGCGGTGCTGGCGGCGCGGTCGTTGCGCGGCGACACGGACTACACGCGCGGCGTCGCGATCACATCGTCGATCCACCCGGACGAGGTCACGCACGTGGAGCCGGTGCGGTACGGCCGCGGCAGCAACGTGATGGGCCTGATGGCGACGGTCCTGGTGGACGGCTCGCCCGGGCGTCGCCGCTGGGTGCTGGGGTTGCGCGAGCTGTGGCGTTCTCGCCGCGACCTGCTCCGGATCCACAACCCGCGCCACTGGTCGGAGCGGATGATCGGGCTGCTGGTGATGCAGACGCTCGACAACTCCGTGACGACGTACACGAAACGCGGGCTGTTCGGCCGCCGCATGACGACCCGCCAGGGAGCGGGCTCGCCGTCGCCGGAGTGGATCCCGGCGGGCCACGAGGTGACCCGCCGGGTGGCGGAGAAGATCGGCGGCCTCCCGCAAGGCGCGTGGACGGACATGGCGAACATCCCGATCACGGGCCACTTCATCGGCGGCTGCACGATCGGCGACTCCCCTTCGACGGGCGTCGTCGACCCGTACCAGCGGCTGTACGGGTACCCGGGACTGCACGTGGTGGACGGCTCGGCGATCACGGCGAACCTGGGTGTCAATCCGTCGCTGACGATCACGGCGCAGGCGGAGCGGGCGATGGCGTTCTGGCCCAACCGCGGGGAGGCGGACCCACGCCCGGAACTGGGCGCGGAGTACCGGCGAGTGGCGGCGGTGGCGCCGAAGAACCCGGCGGTGCCGTCGGACGCGCCGGGAGCGCTGCGGTTGCCGGTGGTGGAGCGGTGATCAGCGGCCCCAGGTGGCGGGGCCGCTCGAGGTGATCAGGACGCGCTGGGCCACGAACCGGATGAGGTCGAGGTCGTAGGTGAGCAGTTTCGACTCCCTTCCGAAGGGACGCAACGGCTCTCCTCGGCCGTTTCCGCCTTCCTTGCCGTGGACGATCCTGCAGCGCAGGTCGTAGATCCGGTCGGCGACCTGCTCGACGAGTGACGCGCTGGTGTCTTTGGGGTTGAGCAGTCGGATGTCGGCGATCCGCTTCTTGTCGGCCATCGCGGCGGTTCCGCGCGGGTGGGATTCGAGGTAGTCGAGGAGCGCACCGGCGTCGAGGCAACGCGTCACAGTTGCCTTCAACTGCTCACGCTCGGTGCCCGCGATCCGGTCGGTGTCGTTGACCATCTCGATCACCCGGCCGAGCGCGATATCGTCGTCGTGGTCGAAGCGGGGGTCCCTGAGCACATCGCGGAGCTTCTGGACGGCAGCCACTCGGGCGTACTTGGGCATGAAGAACTCGAGCACCTGGTAGTACGCGAGATACGCCAGCAACGGTGCCGACACCAACGCGCGCGCGTAGAGGTATAAGGACGCGGCGTCGTCATTGTGCTTGAGTACGGGAAACCGCGGCATCTTAGTCGATGACGGCTCTTCTTCGCTCGGCTCGGAAGCGAACTCGACACGGATGTCCTTCTTGAGCCGGAACGCGAAGCCGTAGCTCAGGTCGAGGTCGATGAAGAACGAGGTGGAGATCTCCTGAAGCAGCCGTAGTGCCTGGTCGTGCCGTTCCGTCGTGACACCGGTGATCACCACGCCCCACGAGCTGGGATATGCCCGGCAAGCCACTCGCAACGCCCTCGGTGGCGGCCGCTGGATCGTGATCGACAGCCCCTCCACCGACGGGTGTTCGACACACAACCTGACCGGTTCGCGGAATTCGATCCTAGCCGGCTCCTCGTCCTCTCGCGGGGTCAGATCCGGGTCGTCCTCCGCCATGGGCGCCAGACCCGGGATCTTCTTCAGGCCGAGACCAAATCCGACGGCACGGTGGTCAAGGGCAGCGACCACCGTGCCGGACGAACGGTCGAGGAAAGCGTCGTAGTCGCCGAGGAAAACCCAGTCCGCGAAGTCGGTCGAAGCCCAGTCCGGCGCGTCGCGCCTCGATATTTGCACCTTCCGCGGCATGCGGCCAGCGGGAAAGCCGATCTGCAGTTCCGGCTCGCCGACGATCGCTACGGCCGGGTGAGCGTTCCAGCGCAGGGTCCACACCTTCAGCCCGGCAGCGTGCGCACGATCGGCGATCTCCCGCAACTCCGGGGCCAGCTCGTCATCCTGCTCCGCGTCCGAAGGAGTCACGGTCGCAGAGCCTGGCACATCCAGCCGCCCACGAGCAATTCTCGCTAAGCTCGCCTCCGTGCAGCCCAACGAGGTCATCGACGTCCTGAACCGCCCCGCCAGCCAGGAACTCCTCGCCCGGACCATCGCTCGGCTCGGTTATGTCGCCGGAGATGGGACGCCGCGGGTGGTTCCGATCGGGTTCACCTGGAACGGTGCGGAATTCGTTCTCTGCACGGCCAAAAACGCCGCGAAAGTCCGGTCGCTGCGGAAGAATCCCGCCGTCGCCTTGACGATCGACACCGAAGCGCAGCCGCCCAAGATCCTGCTGATCCGCGGGAACAGCACCCAGGAGGCGCTCGATGACCTCCCCGCCGAGTTCCTGCGGCAGGCCGCCGGAATGCCGCCGGAGCAGGCCGCCGCTTGGGAAGCCGAGGTCCGCGATCTCTACGCCGACGGCATGGTGCGGATCAAGGTCACACCGTCGTGGGCCAAGCTGATCGACTTCGAAACCACCCTGCCCAGCGCCGTCGAAGAGCTGGTCCGCCGCAAGAACGGCTAGCCCGCCGACAGTTCCGCGGCCACCGAGACGTACGCGCGGATCGCTTCGTTCTCCTCCGACGCGCGCCACACCGGGACCGCGAGCATCGGCGGGATGTCCGGCACCGGGATCACCTTCAGCCCCGGGAACGGGTAGCGCTCCAGCAGCGAGACCACCGAGATGTGCAGGCCGATGCCGCGCGCCACCAGGGAAAGCATGTCCTCCGCGCCGATGCGGGTGCGGCCGATCAGCTGCGGGACGTCCTCCTCCGTGCGGGGGATCGGGCGGCCCGACGGCGTGACCGGCGGGGCCCACAGGTCGCGCGCCACCGGGTTGAGGGCCTTGCCCGGGTCGAGCAGCCGGTGGTCCGCGAGGTCCTCCAGGCTGACCGTCGTGCGCGAGGCGAGCGGGTGGTCGTCGCGCAGCAGGAGGCCGCGGGGCACCGTCAGCAGCGCCGGGCCGGTGCGCAGGTTGGGTTGCGCGAACGAGCGCGTGTCGCCGCCCGGGGACCAGTGCAGCACCAGGTCGAGGTCGCCCTCGGCGAGCAGGTCCGTTTCGTTCCAGCGCTGGCCGATGCGGGTCGGGGTCAGGGTGACGCGGCACGCCGGGTGGCGGCGTTCGAACTCGGTCGTCACCCGCGTCACCAGGTCGCCGCCGAGGCTCGCCACGTAGCCCACGCGCAGGCGGCCGCCGATGCGGCGCTCGGCCAGCCGGGTCTCGGTGAAGATCGCCGCCAGCTCGGCCACGCCCGCGCGGGCGCCCGTGCGCAGCCGCTCCCCCAGCTCCGTCAGCCGGACGCCGCCCTCGCCGGACACCACCAGCGCGCCGCCGATTTCGGCTTCCAGCTCGCCGATCTCCTTCTCCAGCGCGTCGGCCGTGCTACGGACCCGCCACGCCGCGGCCTCGAAGTCGCCTTCGCGCGCCACGATCAGCAACGTCGCGACCGCGCGGATCGCGGCCAGCTCGATCAGGGACCCGGTCCGGGCGCCGGCCCGCGCGAGCGGCGCGTCCAGTTCGGGGTCACCGGCCAGGATCCGGCGGTGCAGCTCCCGCAGCGCCTGGCCCGGGTCCGCGCCGAGTGAGCCCGCCAGCCGCCGCCGGACGCGCTCGAAGTGCGCCAGCGCGTCCGCCTGCCGGCCGCTTCGGTAGTAGGCGAGGATCAGCTGGCCGGCCAGCCGCTCGTCGAACGGGTGGTCCGCGGCGGCCCGGGGCAGCTTCGCCAGCAGCGCCGCGTGCCGCCCGAGCCGCAGCGAGACGTCGTTGCGGTCCAGCCGGGCCGCGTGCCGCTCGGCTTCCAGGCCCTCCCGGACCCCGGTCAGCCACGGCGAATCCAGCCCGGCGAACGGTTCGCCCCGCCACAGCGCCAGCGCGTCGTCGAACAGCGCGGCCGCGGTGACGTCGCCCGCCGCGGCGCGCGCGAGCGCCACCTTCTCCCGGAACCGGTGCAGGTCGAGCGCGTCCAGGTCGACGCGCAGCAGGTAGCCGTGCGCGGTGCGGTCGATCGCGCACCCGGCGGCGCGCAGCCGCGAAAGGTAGCTGCGGACCGTCGCGGCCGCCCGGTGCGGCGGGCTCGCGCCCCAGACGCGCGTGACGAGCTGGTCGAGCGGCACCGGCCGGTTCGGCTCGGCCAGCAGCGCCGCGAGGACGTAGCGCCGCCGCGCGTGGCCGACGTCGAGGAGCGTGCCGCCGGACTCGGCTTCGAGGGTGCCGAGCACGCTGTAGCTGATCACCGCACTCCCTCCCCGACCTGCGGATTCCACGATTCCGCAACGTTCGCACACGCCGCGTCCGGCAGTGTAAGCGGCGCAGGCGCGGGTGCCGAGGGGACGGCGCGCGCCCGGCTGGGGGTGTCATGAAGGGGCCCTTCCGGACCTGGTCCGGAAGGGCCCCTTCATGGCGAGAACGGTTACGGCAGGCCCGCGAGCCCGGCCGAGACCGTGTTGGCGAACGCGTAGCTGTTCGTCGCGTCCCAGTTGATCGACCACGTCATCGCGCCGCGGATCGCCGGGTAGGTCGCCGACGGCTTGAACGAGCCGCACGACGTGCCCTTGGCCAGGCAGTTCAGCGCCGAGACCGTGTTGGCCGGTGCCTGGTAACCGCCGCCCGCCGCCTGTGACGACGCCGGCAGCCCGAGCCCGACCTGGTCGGCGCGCAGGCCGCCCTGCAGCTGGATGCAGGCCAGCGCGGTCAGGAAGTCGACCGTGCCCTGGGAGTAGACGTTGCCGTTGCAGCCCAGCATCGAGCCGGAGTTGTAGTACTGCATGTTGACGATCGTGAGGATGTCCTTGATGTTCAGCGCGAGCTGGAAGTAGCCGCCCTGCGTGGACTGCATGTCGATCGTCTGCGGCGCCATCGTGATGACCTTGCCGCCGCCGTTGTGGATGCTGCGCAGCGCCTGGCCCATGTAGGTGGCGTTGATGCCGTTCTCGAGGTCGATGTCGACGCCGTCGAAGCCGTAGTTCGAGATCAGCGACTTGATGCTGTTGGCGAAGTTGTTCGCCGAGGTCGAGTCGCTGACGCTGATCGTGCCGTTCTGGCCACCGACGCTGATGATGACCTTCTGGCCGCGCGCCTGGACCGTCTTGACGTCCGCCTTGAACTGCGCGTCGGTGTAGCCGCCGAGCTGCGAAGACAGACCGGAGTCGAGCGTGAAGCTCACCGCGCCCGGCGAGCCGGTGGCGTCGGCGAACGACACGGCGATGATGTTGTACTTCGTCGGGACGTCCGCCAGCTTCAGCGCCTTCGCGCCGTTGTAGAAGTTCTGCCAGTAGCCGGTGAGGACGTGCTTCGGCAGGTCACCCTGGGTCGGCGGCGGCGTGGTCGTCGTCGGCGGGGTGGTCGTGGTGGGCGGGGTCGTCGGCGTCGTCGGCGTCGTCGGCGTCGTGGGGGTGGTCGGCGTCGTCGGGGTCATCGGCGGCGGGGTGCCCGGGCCGTCGAGGTTGACGTCGTCGGCGTAGTAGGTCGGCTGGCCGTACCAGCCGTGCAGGTACACCGTCAGCGACGTGCTCGAGCCGGTCGTGAAGTTCAGCGACAGCTGCTGGTAGCCGCTGGTGCCCGGCGTCCACGTGCTGGTCGTCGCCGAACCGGAGACGCCAAGGTAGACGTAGCTGCCCTGGACCCAGGCCGACAGCTTGTACGCGGTGTTCGCCGAGACGGTGAGCGTCTGCGAGCACTGCGCGTTGTCCGACGACGACGGCGACGCGCTCAGCGCGCGGCTCCCGCTGTGCACCGGGGTGCTCACCGCGGTCGGCGCGGTGGTGCAGGTCCAGCCCGAAGTACCGGCTTCGAAGCCGGGGTTGGCCAGGATGTTCGCCGCCGAAGCGCTGCCGGCGAGCACGAACGTCACACCGAGACTCAGCGTGACCACGGAAAGTAACGAAAGCAGAGCGATGCGAACCTTGGGGACCACGGAAGACCTCCGCTGTGGTGAGGCAGGTCACCACAAAATGGACTAGACCAATCTGATTGTCAAGGAGCCCCATCCGAAAGTCGGGGCGGCGGAAACGGCAGAATGTGACGATCGAAGCCAGGCGAAGCGGGAGCGTGTTGGAGTGAGCGTGTCGGTCGAGCAGAAGATCGCCGAAGAACTGGGCGTGCGCGAAGGACAGGTCAAGGCCGCCGTCGACCTGCTCGACGGCGGGTCGACCGTGCCCTTCATCGCGCGCTACCGCA
The DNA here is from genome assembly GCF_046548815.1 of Amycolatopsis sp. cmx-4-83. Taxonomy (NCBI): domain Bacteria; kingdom Bacillati; phylum Actinomycetota; class Actinomycetes; order Pseudonocardiales; family Pseudonocardiaceae; genus Amycolatopsis; species Amycolatopsis sp. cmx-4-83. Next base: position 500,348 of record NZ_JAEBEF010000010.1, read on the forward strand.
AGGAAGTCACCGGCATGCTCGACGACGCGCAGCTGCGCACGCTCGAAGAGCGCCTGCGCTACCTGCGGGAACTCGACGAGCGGCGGCTCGCCGTGCTCGAGTCCATCCGGAGCCAGGGCAAGCTGGACGAGGCCCTCGAGGCCTCGATCCTCGCCGCGGACACGAAGTCGCGGCTGGAGGACATCTACCTCCCGTACAAGCCGAAGCGCCGCACGAAGGCCATGATCGCGCGCGAAGCGGGTCTCGAGCCGCTGGCCGACGGCCTGCTGAGCGACCCGGCGACCGACCCGCAGGCCGCGGCCGCGGTGTTCGTCGACGCCGACAAGGGCGTCGCGGACGCGCAGGCCGCCCTCGACGGCGCCCGCGCGATCCTCGTCGAGCGCTTCGCCGAGGACGCCGACCTGATCGGCGAACTGCGCGAGAAGATGTGGGGCCAGGGCCACCTCGTCGCCAAGGTCCGCGCGGGCAAGGAGGAGGACGGCGCCAAGTTCTCCGACTACTTCGACTTCTCCGAGCCCTACACCAAGCTCCCCTCGCACCGGATCCTCGCGATGCTGCGCGGCGAGAAGGAGGAGGTCCTCGACCTCACCATGTCGCCGGACGAGCCGACCGACGAGCCGCAGGTCGGGCCGACCGACTACGAGGCGCGCATCGCCGCGAAGTTCGGCATCTCGCAGCAGGGCCGCCCGGGCGACAAGTGGCTCGGCGACACCGTGCGCTGGGCGTGGCGCACCAAGATCCTCCTGCACCTGGGCATCGACCTGCGGATGCGGCTGCGCCAGGCGGCCGAGGACGACGCCGTGCGCGTGTTCGCGTCCAACCTGCGCGACCTGCTGCTCGCCGCGCCGGCCGGCACCCGCGCCACGATGGGCCTCGACCCGGGCTTCCGCACCGGCGTCAAGGTGGCCGTCGTGGACGCGACCGGCAAGGTCGTCGACACCCACGTCATCTACCCGCACCAGCCGGCGAACAAGTGGGACCAGTCGATCGCCGAGCTCGCGGCGCTGTGCGCGCGGCACAAGGTCGACCTGATCTCGATCGGCAACGGCACGGCGTCGCGCGAGACGGACAAGCTCGCGATCGAGCTGATCAAGAAGCACCCCGAGCTGAAGCTGACGAAGGCGATCGTGTCCGAGGCGGGCGCGTCGGTGTATTCGGCGTCGGCGTTCGCTTCGGCCGAGCTGCCGAACATGGACGTCTCGCTGCGCGGCGCGGTCTCGATCGCCCGGCGGCTGCAGGACCCGCTGGCCGAGCTGGTCAAGATCGACCCGAAGTCGATCGGCGTCGGGCAGTACCAGCACGACCTGTCCGAGGTTTCGCTGTCGCGCTCGCTGGACGCGGTGGTCGAGGACTGCGTGAACGCGGTCGGCGTGGACGTGAACACGGCTTCGGCGCCGCTGCTGACCCGCGTCTCGGGCATCACGACGGGGCTGGCGGAGAACATCGTTTCGCACCGCGACACGAACGGGCCGTTCCGCTCGCGGACGGCGCTGAAGGAGGTCGCGCGCCTCGGCCCGAAGGCCTTCGAGCAGTGCGCGGGCTTCCTGCGCATCCCGGACGGCGACGACCCGCTCGACTCGTCGTCGGTGCACCCGGAGGCGTACCCGGTGGTCCGGCGGATCCTGTCGACGACCGGCACGGACCTGCGCTCGCTGATCGGCAACACGCGGACGCTGTCGTCGTTGAAGCCGGCGGACTTCGTCGACGACACGTTCGGCCTCCCGACGGTGACGGACATCCTCGCCGAGCTGGACAAGCCGGGCCGCGACCCGCGCCCGGCGTTCAAGACGGCGACGTTCGCGGAGGGTGTCGACAAGATCGGCGACCTCAAGCCGGGCATGCGGCTGGAGGGTGTGGTGACGAACGTGGCGGCGTTCGGCGCGTTCATCGACGTCGGCGTGCACCAGGACGGCCTGGCGCACGTTTCGGCGCTGTCGAAGAACTTCGTGAAGGATCCGCGCGAGGTCGTGAAGCCCGGCGACATCGTGAAGGTGAAGGTGCTGGACGTCGACGTGCCGCGCAAGCGCATCTCGCTGACGCTGCGCCTGGACGACGAGCCGGGCGCCCCGTCGGGCAATCGCGGCGGCGGAGGGGGCGGCCAGCGCGACCGCGGCCAGGGCGGCGGCGGTGGCGGTCAGCGCCGCGGCGGTTCCGGCTCGGGCGGCGGTCAGCGGGGCGGTGGCGGCGGTGGCGGCAGCCGGGGCGGGAACTCCGGAGGCGGCAGCGGCTCGATGGCGGATGCCCTTCGCCGGGCCGGGTTCGGCAACAAGTAGCGCGAGGTTCGTGAAGGCCGTCTTGAGGAACTCGAAGTTCCTCAAGACGGCCTTCACGGCGTTTCGGGAGAGCAATCACCCGGTCGGCGCAACATTGGTGACGGAACGGATACGGCGGACCGGAGATCGTAACGCTGCGCGACAGCGGGCCGAACTATTCACCGTTCAGCCCCGCACGCCGGGGATTTTCCGCCCGAACCCGGGAGACGCCGCCATGACCGCTCCGTACTCGCCGCCCCCGGCCGGCTACCCGTACCCGGCCCCGATGCCCGTCAAGAAGCCCGCGAAGTTCGCCGCGCTCGCGTGGAGCGCGGTGATCCTCGGCATCGTCGGGGTGGTCGGCTCGCCGGTCATCTTCCTCAACAACCTCACCGCCGTCGTCGCCGGCGTCGGGTTCGTGCTCGGCGTGATCGCCCTCTTCGGCAGCAAGAAGGTGCTCGCCGCCATCGGCGTCGTACTCAGCGTCCTGGCGATCGTGTTCACCGTCATCGCGCAGAACGCCGCCGTCGAAGACCTGAAGGACAAGCTCGGGCTGCCCGCCACCGACGACAACGCGAGCGGCCAGACGTACTCGATCGGGCAGACCCACCGCGGCACCGACGTCGACATCACCATCGCCGACGCCAAGGCCTTCACGACCAGCGACGTCGCCGCGCCGAAGCAGAACGCGCCGGCCACCAGCTTCCAGGTCACCCTCGCGAACCACTCCGCCAAGCCGTGGTCGGCGGCCATGCTCATCATGCAGGCGACGGCCGGCAGCACCACCGCCGAGCAGGTCTACGACACGGACTTCGAGGGCTCTCCCAGCCAGGACATCCTGCCCGGCAAGGAACTCACCTACCGCATCGCCTTTGTGGACGCCCCGGGCGACCTGACCATCCAGGTCGGGTCCGTCGGCGGGGACAAGGTGTACTTCGTCCACAAGCGCTGAGTCACCCGCACTGCAGGGTGCACCTCGCCCGGTCGAAGCGGCCCGCTTCGAGGTCCTCGGCCCGGATCACCCAATACAGCATCCCGGCGTCGCCCCAGATCATGCCGGCGTCGTCGTCGCTGTCGAGCTGGGCGAGCAGCACCCAGCGGGCCGCCTCCTCGACCAGACCGGGGTCCTGGTGGCCGCCGAGCACGTTCGCCGCGACCTCGATCTCCACGGCGCCCTGCACGGGGGCGGCGAACCCGCCGATCTGGTGGTGCGGGCCCTTTTCGTGCAGTTGCCAGACCAGCTGGCCGAAGACCTCGGCGCCGACGTACTCCCCCGGCAGCTCCACCATCTCGGCCGCCTCGGCCAGGGTCTCGCCGCTCGCGGTCTCGGTCTGGTCGAGCAGGATGTGCTCCTGCTCCGGGGCCGTGGCCACGACCTCGCCGAAGAGGTCCCGCGCCGGGTAGGGGTCGACGCCGTCGGGGGCCGCCCGCTCGGCGGCCGGGACTCCCGCGGGCACGAAGACCACCCGGCTCGCCTCTGCGTCTTCGAGCATCGGGGTGTCGTCCGACTCCCGGCGGTCGGCGTCGAAGGAGAAGAACAGGAGCGTGCCCGCCGCCGGCAGCGGAATGCTCAGGAACTCCCGCGGCAGCGCGGCGCAGTCCACCGCCGCCAGGAAGTCGAGCGGCCCGCGCCCCGGCCACTCGGGCCACGGCACGTCCTCAGGCAGCACCGGTGCCCCGCCCAGCCGGCCCACGCGAGGGCCCGGCCCTTCGGAAACCAGCCGGATGCCCGGCCGGAACAGCCCGGCCCACGCGGCAGCCACCTCGGGGGGCAGCCACTCGTCGGCGAGGGCGCTGAGTCGATCTCTCCAAGACGTCACCGGGACATCGTGGCAGGGGGCACCGACAAAAACGGCTCAGCGGAGCGCGAAGAGCCCGATCGCGAACAACGCCACCGGGACGACGGCCGCCGCCGAGCTGATCACCCCGGTGCCGTTGCGCCAGCCGGCCGGCGAGTCGTCCAGCACCAGCCGGCGGACCAGTGCCGCCTCGATCACCGCCAGCAGCAGGAAACCGAAGCCGACGCTGAAGATCGCCGCCGCACCGACGAACAGCAGCCCCGACGTCGACGCCGCCCCGAGCGGCGCCGCGACCTCCCACCGGACCACGCCGGCGGCCGCCGCGAGCAACGCCAGCAACAGCACGAAGGCGACCAGGAAACCGATCCGCGCGGTGGACTGGTGCTGGCCGCGCGAGAACCACCAGAGGCCGGCGTCGAGCGCCACGACGAGCACAGCGAGCACCACGAAGCCGGGCCGGATCGTCATGCGGCGAACCGCACTTCCACGCTGCCCAGCTCACCGAAGTCCGCCAGGACCCGGCCGCCCGCGCGGATCGGGCACGGCGGGGTCGCCGTTCCCGTCGTCACGATGTCGCCGGGGCGCAACGCGAGGCCGTGGCGAGGGAGCTCCATCGCCAGCCAGTGCAACGCCAGCCTCGGGTCGCCCAGGACCAGGCTTCCGCTGCCGCGCGAAAACTCTTCGCCGTTCGCGTGCAGGACCACCGGGCGGCGGGGGAGGTCGAGGTCGCGCCAGCCCGGGACCGGGCGGCCCTCGACGAAGCGGCCCGCGCACGCCATGTCCGCCAGCAGCTGCGGGCCGCCCGCGTGCTGGTGGTCGGTGTAGCGGCTGTCCGGGAGCTCCACCGCCAGGAACATCGTGTCGACCGCGTCGAGCACGCCGGTCAGGGACGGCGACAGGCCCGGGTCAGCCTTCAGGCGGAACGCGAACTCGGGTTCGGCGACGCCCATCGTCATCGTGTCGGCCGGGACCGCCTCGCCCTCGGTGTGCTGGAAGCGCGCGAACATCGCGCCCGGCAGCGGGCCGGGGACGTCCAGGTACTGCCGGGCGTACACCGTGGTCGCGGCGATCTTCCAGCCCGACACCGGGCCGGCCAGCTCGGCGAGCGCCGTCTGGGCCGCCATGCCCTCCGCGGCGTCGCATGGGCGGGCGTCGGGCGGCAGCCCGTCCAGGCGCTCGCCGGTCTGCCACGCGTCCCAGATCAGCTCCGCCGCCCGCTCTCGGTTCACGCTCTTGATCTTGCCAAGCGGAACACCGGGTGTCGATCGGCTTCCGCCGCGAAGACGTCCGCCGGGTCGCTGAGCTTCGCGTCGAAGAACGGCGCCGTCACCGGGATCTTGCGGACGTAGGTGCGCAGCACCGGACCGGCCGTGGCGGCACCGGCCTCCTCGACCTCCCACGTCTCGCGCCTGCGGCCGCGCCGGAGCCGGGCGGCCGGGTCGGCGCGCAGGTTGTGCACCCAGCCGACCTGGCCGTACGGCGAGACGAGCCAGCGCTCGCCGTCGACCTCGAGGACGTTGACCGGAGTGGTCCGGTCCACGCCGGTGCGGCGCCCGCGCGTGGTGAGCAGGAACCCGGTGCCGCCGGTGACCGGGATCCCGAGCGCCAGCAACGCCGTCACGACGCCGTTCGCGGCCTTCCGCGTCACGCCCAGCCGGTACTTCCTCGCCATCACGGGGTCATAGCGTAGACCCCGGAAAGCTCCCGCACGCGGGCCCAGACGTTCTCGAACCGCGCGGTGTCCACCACCGGCTTCCGCACCGCGGCCAGGGCGATCGCCTGCTGGGCTCCGGTCGAGCTCGCCTTGCCGTTGAGGTCCACCGCCGCGGCGCTGAAGTCCTGCACCAGCACCGCGAAGATCTGGTCGGCGACCTCGTCGTCGAGCCCGGTGATCCGGGCCTGCTCCAGGACCAGCTGGCCGTACACGATCAGCGTGAACAGCTCGGTCAGCGCGAGCCCGAAGTCGAGGTCGGCCTGCTGCGCCTCGTCCGGCGCCGCCTCGGTGAGCAGCTTGACCAGGTACCCGGCCTGCTCGGTGAACAGCGCGACGTTCGGGATGTGCGCGGCTTCGGCGTACGCGGTCTTCCAGTCGTGGAAGCGCACCTTCGACAGGCCGCGCGCCGGGCCCTGGCGGAAGAGGAACTCGTCGTCCGCGGCGTCGGTGCGGGTGCCGACCGGCGCGTACTCCTGCGGGGCGAACAGGTACGCGGGCATGAACTTCGCGATCAGCGCGAGGTTCACCGCCACCGTGCCTTCGAGCTTCGGGAGCCCGTCGATGTCGTTCTTGGACATCGCCAGGTAGGTGTCGGCTTCGAAGCCCTTGGCCGCCACGACGTCGGCGACCAGGCCGATCACCTTCTGCGCCTCGGTCGTCACCTTCATCTTGGTGATCGGGTTGAACAACAGGTAGCGGCGGTCGTCCGGATTCGCGCTGCGGAAGTAGTCGACGGCGCGGTCGGAGAACAGCTTCATCGCGGTCAGCCGCGCGTAGGCCTCGACGAACTCGCGGCGCACGTGCGGGAAGTCCGTCACGGGCTTGCCGTAGAGGACGCGGTTGTGCGCGTGCGTGATGGCCTCGTACAGCGAGTGCGTCGCCATGCCGATGCCGCCGAAGCAGAGGTTGAACTTGCCGATGTTGACCGTGTTCAGCGCGGCGCTGAAGGCTTCGGCGCCGACGTGCAGGATGTCCTCGGCGCGCACCGGGTAGTCCTCGAGCCGGAACTCGGCGACGTACATTTGCGACGGCACCACGTTCTTGACCACGTGGTAGTTCGGGTGCTCGGAGTCGGCGTAGAAGAAGACGTACTGGTCCGGGCCCTCGACACCGTCGATGCGGCCGAAGACCGACACCGTGCGCGCGCAGTTGCCGTTGCCGATGTAGTACTTCGAGCCGGTCGCGCGGTAGCCGTCGCCGTCCTCGGTCAGCACCAGGTCCGAGGAGTAGATGTCGGCGCCGTGGTCCTTTTCGGACAGTCCGAACGCGCCGACTCCCCCGGCGTCCAGCGCGTCCGCCGCGCGCTTGCGGGCGACGTCGTTGCCGCTCTGCCACACCGGGCCGAGGCCGAGGATCGTGACCTGCCACGGGTACCAGTAGTTCAACCCGTAGAACCCCAGGATTTCCGAGAGCGCGGCGACGCGGGCGGTGTCCCAGCGCTTGTCCGGGTTGCCGCCGGCGTTCGCCGACGGCGTCAGGAAGATCGAGAACAGGCCTTCCTTGCCCGCGAACTCGAGGAAGTCCGCGTAGAAGGTGCGGCTGTGGTAGTCCTCGGTCAGCTTCGCCTTGCCGCGCTGTTCGAACCAGTCGATGGTGGCGCGCAGCAGGCGCCGGGTCTCGGCGTCGAAGTGCGCCGGGTCGTACTCGCGCGGGTTCAGCAGCATGGGGGTCCTCCTCGATTACCGACCGGTAACTTAGCAAGGCGGCGCGAGTGCGGGCAATCTCACTGGGGGTACGTCACCCTTCCCCGCTATACTGATCATGCGGGCCGCTCAGTTCTGCCTCGGCCCGCTGCTGTTGTCGACTACCACGCGCCGCGGCCGCACGCCGGTCTGCGCCGGGCAGGACAACCCTTCTCATGTTACGGAGACCAGGGCACCCGCGTGCCCGCACGACTTATGAGTACTTTCGCTGAACTCGGCCTGCCCACCCCGCTCGTGGCGGCGCTGGCCTCCCAGGGCGTCACCGAGCCCTTCCCCATCCAGGCGGCGACCCTGCCGCACACCCTCGCCGGCCGGGACGTCCTCGGCCGCGGCCGCACCGGCTCCGGCAAGACGTACGGCTTCGTGCTGCCCGTGCTCACCCGCCTCGCCGCGGGCCCGACGCGGCGCAAGCCCGGGCGCCCCCGCGCGCTGATCCTCGCGCCGACGCGCGAGCTCGCGACGCAGATCGAGGCGTCGATCCTGCCGCTGGCCAAGCCGCTGGGCCTCCGGACCACCACGATCTTCGGCGGCGTCAGCGCGAACCCGCAGATCACGAAGCTGCGCGACGGCGTCGACATCGTCGTCGCCTGCCCCGGCCGGCTCGCCGACCACATGCGCTCCGGGCACGTGAAGCTCGACGCGATCGAGATCACCGTGCTGGACGAGGCCGACCACATGGCCGATCTGGGCTTTCTGCCCGAGGTGCGGCGGATCATGGACCAGACGCCCTCGCGCGGGCAGCGGATGCTGTTCTCCGCGACGCTGGACAACGGCGTCGACGTGCTGGTCAAGCGCTTCATGAACGACCCGATCACGCACAGCGTCGACTCGGCGCAGTCGCCGGTGTCGACGATGGAGCACCACGTCCTGCACCTCGAGGAGACCCACCGGCTGCCGGTGCTGGTCGACCTGACCGCGGCGCCGGGCCGCACGCTGGTGTTCACCCGGACGAAGAGCCGCGCGAAGGCGCTGACGCGCAAGCTCGTGGCTTCGGGCGTGCCGGCGGTCGAACTGCACGGCAACCTGGGCCAGAACGCGCGCACGCGCAACCTCGAGGCGTTCTCCTCGGGCACGGCGAAGACGCTGGTCGCGACCGACATCGCGGCCCGCGGCATCCACGTCGACGACGTCCGGCTGGTCATCCACGCCGACCCGCCGGTCGAGCACAAGGCGTACCTGCACCGCTCGGGCCGCACGGCACGCGCGGGCGCGTCGGGCACGGTGGTGACGCTGATGACCGATGCGCAGGTCCGCGACGTGCGCGACCTCACGCGCAAGGCGGGCATCAAGCCGACGACGACCCAGCTCGGACCGGGTCACCCGCTGCTGGCGGAGCTGGCCCCGGGCGAGCGGACGTTCTCGAAGGCCCCCGCGGTCGACAACCGCCCGAAGAAGGTGACGGCGTCCGGCGCGGCGCCGGGTACCGGTTCCGGACGCGGGCGTCGCGGCGGAGCGCCGAAGGAGAACCGCGGCGGTCAGCAGGCCCGCGTGCGGCGTGAAGACCAGCCCGGTTCGGGCCGCTCCGGCGGCGATTCGCGCCGGTCGGGTGGCACTTCGGGTGGCTCGCGCCGCTCGGGCGCTCCCGCTTCGGGCGGCTCGCGCCGCTCGGGTGCGCCGGCTTCGGGCGGTGCCCGCCGGTCGGACGCCCCCGCTTCGGGCGGCGCCCGGCGCACGGGCGGCGCGGCCGCGTCCGGCGGCTCCCGTCGCGCGGGCGCCCCGGCCACGGGCAACCGCACCGGCGGCGCGGCGGCTTTCTCGTCGGGCACCCGCGCGGGCGCCCGGCGCACCGGCCGCTGAGCTCAGCGTTCGTGAAGGCCCCCTTGCGGAACTCGAAGTTCCGCAAGGGGGCCTTCACGCAGGTCAGAGTGCGGGCAGACCGCGGGCGGCGGCCCGGGCGGCCGCGGCGTCACGACGTTCCTCGAAGCGCGCGGCCTGCGTGTCCAGGGTCTTGATGAACGCGGCGAGCTCTTCGCGCGCGGTCTCGCCGACCTCGCCGAACCCCTCCCGGTCGAACACCCTCCAGTAGCGCAGCAGCGGCATCACGACGTCGTCGTGGTGGATGCGCAGGTCGTAGATGCCGGCCTTGGCGATCAGCGCCGCCTTGCGGGCGAAGCTCGGGATGACCGCGCCGGGCATCGCGAAGTCGACGACCTCGTCGGTGATCGCCCGCATCATGGCGTCCGGCGAGATCTCGAACGCCGCCTTCACCAGGTTCCGGTAGAAGACCATGTGCAGGTTCTCGTCGGTGGAGACGCGGGCGAGCAGCTTCTCGGCCAGCGGGTCCTGGGTGTAGCGGCCGGTGTTGCGGTGCGAAAGGCGCGTCGCGAGCTCCTGGAACGAGACGTAGGCGCAGACGCGCAGCAGCGGCTTGTCGCCGGTTTCGTAGCCGGCCTGCATGGTCTCCATGCGCATCCGCTCGAGCTCGACCGGGTCGACCGCGCGCGTGACGAGCAGGTAGTCCCGGATGCAGATGCCGTGCCGGCCCTCCTCGGCCGTCCAGCGGTGCACCCAGGTGCCCCAGGCGCCGTCGCGGCCGAAGGCGCGCTCGATCTCGCGGTGGTAGCTGGGCAGGTTGTCCTCGGTCAGCAGGTTGACCTCGAGCGCGGTCCGCGCGATCGGCGTGACGCGCGACTGCTCCGGATCCCACGCCTCCCCGCCGAGGTCGGCGAAGTTCCGCCCCTCACTCCACGGCACGTATTCGTGCGGCATCCATTCCTGCGCTGCGGCGAGGTGGCGGTTGAGGTTCTCCTCGACCGTCCCCTCGAGCTCGTACATGAGTGCGGTGCTCTCGGGAACGGTCATGCGCGCGTCCTTCCGGGGATCGGGGGGCGTGACCTACGGAACCGTAACTTACGGAGCCGTAGGTAACGACAACGAACGCGGAACCGGAAGCGTTCCGAGAGCGATGTCACCTCCGCCGGCTTTTCACCCACCACCAGGCCCCGGCCCCGGGAACGAGCGCGAGCAGCCCGGCCGACACCCCGGCGGGCAGCAGCGCGACGGCGGCGCACAGCTCGGCGAGGAGCAGGGCGGCGCCGATGACGACGACCCGCAGGAGGCGGATGGTGTTGCGGGTCCGCTCGGCCGAGGCGACGACGTGGGTGAAAGCGTCGACCACCTTCACCGCGCCAGCTCCCGGGCTTTCGAACCGCGAAGGGCGAAGCGGAGGGCCGGGAGGCGGCTGAAGAGGCGGAGGACGTAGAGCAGCTGAGCTCGGCGAGGGCGGGCCGACTGGGCGAGGTCGTCGAGCTCGCTGAGGTACTCGTCGAAGTAGCGCTCGCGCTCGACGGCGGGGACGGCCCGCGACGCCCATTCGGCGGCTCGCTGGGACGCGCGAGCCACCGGCCGCCGAGGCACCACGGCCGGAGGGCCGTCCGGCTCGGGTGTGGCGGCAGTCGACCGCGCTTCCGCCAGCGCTCGGCAAAACGCCTCGAGCTCGATGACCGCTTCGACGAGCCGCGCCTTCACCGGCGCAGCGGCTCCGGCTTCCAGCAGTTCATCGGCCCAGACAAGCTCCGCCTCGGCCGCCGAGCGGCAGAATTCACCTCCGTACTGCTGCTCCAAGGTCCGGAAAGCGCGCGTCGCGGCCTCGACTTGGCGCACTTCGACCATCCCGATCCGCTCGGGCACCGGCCGACGCCACGGGGAGGTGCCCGGCTCCGATCCGAAGACCGCCGCGCCCATGGTCACCTGGTAGGCGTGCGCGAGAAACTTTCGCCGCTTCGCCGCTTCTTCATCGTCGACCGGTGCCACCGTGGTTTCGTCGTAGGCGAGGCCCAGGTAGCCGCGCGGAACGCCGAGACCGTCGGCGATGCGCTCGAGCACGTCGTAGGCCCAGACGCCGCGTCCTTTGACGATCTCCGCCACCTCGGACTGCCGGTGGCCGGTCATCGCGGCGATCCGGCGCTGCGGGACACCGGACTCCCGCAGCAGGCGGAAGACCTTGCCGATGTCGCGCACCGCGAGCGCGGCTCGCATCTCGCGCCTTTCCCACATGTCCGAGGGAACGTTCACGAGGTTTCCCCCGCCCGCCCCGGACGCAGCCGGCCCAGCGCCTTGGCCGCCGGGGCCGCCCGGTGCAGGGCGGCCCGGACCGTGGCGAGGTTGTTCGGGTCGAGGCGGTAGTACCGCCGCCGTGGCCGGCCCTCGTCGCGGGCGTCGATCTCCTCCCAGCGGCTGGTCAGCCAGCCCGCCTTCTCCAGCCGCGCCAGGATCGGGTGGATCGTGCCGCTCGCCAGGCCGGCCGCCTCGCAGAGCTGGAGGCCGTACATCTCGCGGTCCGGGTCGTCGATCAGGACGTGCAGGACGAGCTGCGTGGGCAGCGTCATGCGTGGTCCGCGGTCACCAGCCATGCTAGAACTCTACCTAGGGGCACTACAGCGAAGCAGTAAGCCCCCGCGCGCGCAGCACGGCCCGCTCCAGCGGACGGAACACCAGCAGCTCGATCCCCACCCCGACCAGCAGGATCAGGAAGATCGCCGCGATCACCGTCTCCATGCTGTTGAACGACGAGCCCTGGTTCAGGTACGCCCCCAGCCCGATCCCCAGCTGCGGGGACAGCGCGATCAGCTCCGCGGCCATCAGCGAGCGCCACGAGAACGCCCAGCCCTGCTTCAGCCCCGCCAAGAAGCCCGGCAGTGCGGCCGGCAGCAGGATGTGGCGGGCCGAGGACAGGCGGTTCGCGCCCATCACCTGGCCGACGCGGGGCAGGATCGGCGGGATCTGGTCGATGCCGGACACCAGGCCGTTCGCGATCGACGGGACCGAGCCCAGCAGCACGACGAAGTAGATCGCCGCGTCGTTGATGCCGAACCACAGGATCGCCGCCGGGACCCAGGCCACCGACGGGAGGCTCTGCAGGCCGCTCAGCAGGGGGCCGATCGCCGCGCGGACCAGGCGGACCTTGGCCACCACCAGGCCCAGCGGGGTACCGATCAGGACGCCGACGAGGAAGCCGAGCGCCGCGCGGTGGACCGACGTCCAGACGAAGCCGAAGACCTTGCCGTCGGTGACGTTGCTCCAGAACTCGTCCCACACCGCCAGCGGCGCCGGCAGCTGCGACTCGGGCCAGAACGCCGCCGCCCAGAGGATCTGCCAGACGACGACCAGGAGTACGAGCGCGCCCAGGGGCGGCAGGAATCCCCAGGCGAAGCGCTTCCAGAAGCTGGGCCGGCGTTCCCCCACCGGGGCGTCGAGGGCGTCGAGGCCGGACCCGACGGCTTCGAGGTCCTCGACCTCCGCACCGGCCCGGTCAAGCTGCGGCATGGGTGCTGATCACCTCGCGCAGGTGGCCCGTGATTTCCTCGGTCAGCTCCTCGGCGTCGGCCAGCGGCACGTCCGTCCACTCGCGCACGACCCGGCCGGGCCGCGACGACAGGAGCACGACCCGCTGGCCGAGCCGGACCGCTTCGCGCACGTCGTGCGTCACGAACAGCACCGACGTGTTCGTGCTGCGGTAGACGCGCAGCAGCTCGCCCTGGAGGCAGTCGCGGGTGATGGCGTCGAGCGCGGCGAACGGCTCGTCCATCAGCAGCAGCGACTGCTCCGGGTCACCGCCGACGCGCAGGGTCGCCGCCAGCGCCCGGGCCAGCGCGACGCGCTGCCGCATGCCACCGGACAGCTCGTGCGGGCGCTTGTTCGCCGCGTCCGTCAGCCGGACCAGTTCCAGCAGCTCGGCGGCCTTTTCGCGGCGCTCGGCCCGGCCGAACCCGGCCAGCCGCAGCGGCAGCTCCACGTTGCGGGACGCGGTCAGCCACGGCATCAGCGCGGCCTCCTGGAACATGACCGCGGGCCGCGACGTGTTCAGCGTGATCTCCCCCGCCGACGGCGCGTCCAGCCCGGCGACGAGGTTCAGCAGCGTGCTCTTGCCGCAGCCGGACGCGCCCAGCAGGCAGACGAACTCGCCGGGCGCCACCGTCAGGTCGACGCCGTCGAGCGCGACGACCGCGCGACCGGCCGGGCCGAACGTCTTGCGCACGCCGTCGAGCCGCACCGCGGTCGCGCCGGTGAACCGGGGCCGGCCGGTCGGGAGGGTGGTGGTCATCGCTGGCTGCCTCTCCACATCACTCTCGGTTTCGGGGGTTCCGGGTCGCGGAGCCCCCGGTTTCACTTCGTCAGTTCGGGAGCTTCGACGGCGGGCAGGTTCTTGGCCTTCAGCACCTCGTTCAGCGGGCCGAAGTCGGCGAAGCCCTTGAGCGCCACCGCCGTCTTCACCACGCCTGCCGTCACCGAGTCCTGCGCGAGCTGCGGGAATTCGGCGGCGACGGGGTCGGTGGTCAGCTCGATGCCGGAGAACGCGCGGTCCAGGACCGCGGCGCTCAGGGTACTGCCGGCCAGCTCCTTGAGAGCGCCGTTGACCACGGTCTTCGCCTCCGCCGGGTTGGCCTTGGCCCAGTCGATCGCGGCGAGCTCGCCCTTCAGCAGCGCGCGGACGGTGTCCGGGTGCTGCTGCAGGAACTCGCTGCGCACGATCACGACGGTGGTCGGGAAGCGCCCGCCCGGCCAAAGGGTCTTCTCGTCGACGAGCACCTTCGCGCCGGCGTCGAGGACCAGCCGGGACGCCCACGGCTCGGGCAGCCAGCCGCCGTCGACCTCGCCCTTCTTGAAGGCGTCCAGCGTCTTCGGGTTGTCGGTGTTGGTGATCTTGACCTGGTCGGTCAGCTTCTTGCCGGCCAGGAACTTCTTGAGCGCGACGTCCTGGGTGTTGGCCAGCTGCGGCGTCGCGATGTTCTTGCCCTTGAGCTGCTCGACGTCGGTGATGTCCGGCTTGACGACCAGCTGCGCGCCACCGGAGACGGCGCCCGAGATCAGCTGGATGGCACCCTTGGACTTGGTGAAGGCGTTGATCGCCGGGCCGGAGCCGAGGAAGGCGACGTCGAGGGAGCCGCCGAGCAGGGCGTTGACCTCTTCGGGGCCGGCGTTGAAAGTCTGGGTGGTGAGCTTGGTCGAGCCGAGCTCGTTCTTGAAGAAGTCCTTCTTCGCGCCGATGAGCGCGGGAGCGTGGGTGACGTTCGGGAAGAACCCGACGCGCACCTCGCCGGCGGTGCCCTGGTCGGCGGCCGGCGCGGCGCTGCTGTCCGCGCGTGAACAGCCGGCGAGCACGCCCGCGACGGTCAGGGCGGCCAGCGCCGAGGCCAGGAAGCGGGTTCTGTGGTGGGTGCGCACGTCAGCGTCGCCTTTCGGGATCGGTGTTCGGGGCGAGGTTCGCACGGTCACCCACTAGGGCGCATAGCCATCCGCATCCCGGGAATTCTCGTGAGATTCCTTGACATCGGCGGCGCGTGCCCCTACTGCGGACCGTTCAACCAGGTGGAGCGTGGTGCGGCAAGAGCATGCTGGGTCGCCGGGCCGGACGCGAGGGCCCGCGCTTTCTTCCCGGCATCCGGGAAGAAAGGCCGCTTCGGAGAAATCCCGTAACGCGGGCAACCGCCGGCGTCACCCGAACGTGGTACCGGTGACGACCGATCCGGGAGGGAAGAGATGACGAGCACCGCACATCGACGAGGCCACGGCGTCGCCGGCGTCCGCGTGGCGCTGGTCGTGCTGTTCATCGGACTGGGCCAGGCGTCCTTCGAGTGGCTCCGGTCACTCGGCATGGACGCGGTGACGAGCCTGGTCGTCTGGGCGATCCCGGTCGTGACGGGCGCGGCCGTGGCGCTGGTCCTGTGGCTGGCCTCGGACCGCGCGTTCTCGCTGCGGACGTGGCTGCCGGTGGCGATCTGCATCCCGGTCTACATCGCGGGCGCGTTCGGCCTGGCCACGGCAACGGCAAGCCTGGTGGCATCGATCGTCAGCGGCGTGGGCCTGGGCATCGCGGTGGTGGCGGTGGCCGGCCTCCTGAGGTCCCGCCGGATCGAGGCCGGCCACTAGCGGGTCAGCGGCGCAGCAGCAGCGACACGTCGCCGAACTCGTGCCACAGGTACCGGCGCTCCACCGCCGCGTCGTAAGCGTGCTGGACGCGGTCGTGGCCGACCACCGACTCCAGCAGCAGCAAGTGGGACGCCTCCGGGGCGTGCAGGCCCGTCACGATGCCGTCCACCAGGCGGGCCGGGTGGTCCGGGCCCAGGACCAGGTCCGTCCAGCCCTCCGCCGCGTGCGCCTCGCCGGCAGCGAACGCCGACTCCAGGGCGCGGGCCGCCGTCGTGCCCACCGCGATCACCCGGCCGCCTCGCGACCGGACCCACGAGACCAGCGCCGCCGTCGTCGGCGGGACGCGGAAGCGCTCCGGCTGGGGTGGCTCGTCCGCCTCCGGGGACGACACCCCCGTGTGCAGCAGCAGCGGTGCGAACAGCACGCCGTCCGTCACCAGGCGGGTCACCAGCTCCGTCGTGAACGGGCGGGACGCCGAGGGCATCTCCGCGCTGCCCGGCTCGCGGGCGAACACCGTCTGGTAGTCCGACAGCGGCCACGCGCCCGGGACGTACCCGTAGCGGATCGGACGCCCGGCCGCGGCGAGGAAGCCCGGGACCGGGCCTTCGACCGCCACCGAAGCGCGCCACAGCCTCGGTCACCGGGGATCGCAGCGTCAGCGACGCGCCGCCGGGCAGGTCCAGGACCTCGCCGGGACGGCCGTCGAGCAGCGGGCCGCCGGGGGCGCGCAGCTCCACCACCCAGCCGCCGTCGTCGAGCGGCGAGGCGAAGTGGACGACCACCGGGCGCCCGGCCCGGACGGCGTCCACCGCCGCCGGCAGCGTCCCCGACGTGTTCACCACCAGCAGGTCACCGGCGGACAGGAACGAGCCCAGCGCCGAAAACACCGTGTGGTGGACGCCCGAGGGCCCGGCCACCAGCAGGCGGACCTCGTCGCGCGCCAGGCCGCGGGCCTCCGGCGGGGCCGACGCCGACAGCTCCGCGGGCAGCTCGAACCGGATGTTCATGCGGTCACGAGGAGGTCCGCCGCGCGGTAGCGGCCGCTGGGTGGGCGCTCGTCCAGCAACCGCAGGAACGCCGGGACGACCGACGACGGCAGCGGCCGGTCCGAGATGTCCTCGCCGGGGAACGCGCGCTGATGCATCGTCGTGCGCAGGTCGCCCGGGTCGACCGCGTACACCGCCAGGTCCGGGTTTTCCGCGCCCAGCACCGCCGTGAGCTGGTCGAGCGCGGCCTTCGCCGAACCGTAGGCGCCCCAGCCTTCGTAGGCTTCGACGGCCGCGTCCGAGCTGATGTCGAGCACCGTCCCGCGCGCGGCCGTCAGCGCGGGCAGGAGCAGCTGCGTCAGCGCCAGCGGCGCGAACACATTCACGCGGTAGACGTCCTCCAGCTCCGCCAAGGGGTAGCTCCCCAAGGACGGCAGCGGGCTGACGCCCAGCGAGCTCGCGTTGTTGACGAGCAGGTCGAGCGACGGGCAGGCGGCGGCCAGCTGGGCGCGGTGGGCCGGGTCGGCGACGTCGCCGGGGACGGCCGTGAAGCCGGTTTCCCGTGCGGCCGCGAACAACGCGGCCGCGTCCCGGCCGTCGCCGACGACCGTCCACTTGCGACTCACCAGGGCCGCGGCGAGCGCCCGGCCCAGACCGGCGGACGCGCCGGTCACGAGTGCGGTTGGCATGGTTCCTCCTCCGAGGGATACCACACCATCGTGAAACCTCTATGTTACTTGAGGTCAACCCGGGACCGGCCGCGCAGCAGGAAGTACGCTGCCAGCGAAACGACGAGCCCGACGTAATAGGCCAGATCCGCGCCGTGCAGCGCCGCCGCCACCGGTCCCGTGTAGAGGGACGTGTTCATGAACGGCACCGCCGCGCCGAAACCGAGCACGAACGCCACGACCGCCGCCCACGGCCGCACGGAATCCGACGCGAGGACGTCCACCCGCTGCCCGCCGCGAGTGCGCGCGAGCCAGTCCGGGACGACCACGCCGAGGAACGGCGGGATCCAGTAGCTGACGAACAGCAGCACGTTCTCGAACTTCGCGGACAGGTCGCCGCTGTGCATCCAGAGGATCAGCGCGAACGCCAGCACCGTCACGACGACCGCCGACACCGGGCGCCGCAACCGGACGCCGACCGTCTGCAGGGCCAGCGAACCGCTGTAGTCGTTCATCGCGTTCGACGACACCGCCGCCAGCGCGATCACCGCGAGCGCCAGCGCGCCCAGGAACCCGCCGCCGAGCAGTTTCGCGACGCCGGACGCCGTCTGGTCGCCCAGCGACGACCCCAGCGCGAGCCCGAGCCCCTCGCCGATCGCGTACGACGCGACGAGACCGAGCAGCGTCGCCCAGAAGACACTGCGCGACGACGTCGACGCGGGCAGGTAGCGGCTGAAGTCCGACGCGTAGGGCGCCCAGGAGATCGCCAGCGACAACGTGATCGTCGTGAACAGGACGACGCCGCCGGCCAGGTCGGCACCCGAAGCCGTGTCCACCGCCGCGATCGGGTGGCCGGAAAGGACCTTCACGGCGAGCGCGGCGAACGCGAGCACCAGCAGCACGCTCATCACCGCCTGGACGCGGTGGATCAGCGCGTAGCCGAACACGCCGAGCGCGCACTGCAGCACCAGCACGATCAGCACCGCCGCCCAGAACGGCAGCCCGGTCAGCTCGGCCAGCGCCTCACCGCCGAACAGCCCGACGAGCGCGTCCCACGCGATCGAGCCGAGCCACTGCACCAGGCCGGGCAGGACGACCCCGCCGCCGAACGGCAGCCGGGCCAGCGGCAGCTGGCCGGTGCCGGTGCGCGGGCCCCAGGTGGACAGGTACGCGACCGGCAGCGACCCGAGCACGGTCCCCGCGAGCATCGCCGCCAGCCCGGTCCAGAAGCCGAGGCCGAGCGACGCGGCGAGGGTGCCGGTGAACACCGCCGTCATCGTCAGGTTGGGCGCGAACCACACGCTGAACAGCCGCCACGGCCTGCCGAACCGGTTGCCCTCCGGGACCGGCGCGATACCGTGGGTTTCGATCGCCAGGTCACCGCCGCCGGTGGGCATCCGCCCGCCGAAGACCTCGGCGTCCAGACCACGTCCGCTCATTTCCTGCCTCTCGTTCGCCCCGGGCTTCACCCTAAAGCGCCGCCGCCCGGTGTAACGCGAGAGCCCGAACGGGCGAATCACGGTTTGCGTGGCCGGGAGCACACCGGGAGGGGTGGGCGTGGCGCAGCACCCGCGGACGCTCGTGATGACCGGCCTGCTGATCGCCGGTCCGGCCCTCGGCGTCACCGCGCTGACGCTGAAGGCGGCCGACGGCGACCATTCCGCGCTCGACACCGCGCTCAGCACCGCGACCGGGTTCCTCTTCCTGCTCGCGGGCGCGGTCGCGCACGTCCGGCGCCCGGCCAACCCGATCGGCGTGCTCATCGCGCTCGCCGGCGTCGCGCTGTTCCTCGAAGACCTCCAGTTCACCCGCGACCCCGTGCTGTACACGATCGCCGTGCCGCTGCGCGCCGCGTCCAGCCCGGTGATCGCGCACCTCGTGCTCGCGTTCCCGCACGGCAGGCTGCGCACGCGGGGGGAACGGCTGCTCGTCGCCGCGGCCTACCTGGTGGTGCTCGGTTCCGGCGTGGTCGGGCTGCTGGCCGGCGACGACCCGCGCGACCTGCTGGCGATCCGGCCCGGCCCGGGCGGCGGCGCCTTCGCCGACCGCGCTCTCGAGCTCGCCGCGACGGCGATCAGCGCCGGCGTGGTCGTCGTGCTGCTCTACCGCTGGCTGACCGGACGGCTGCCGCAGCGGCGCCTGCTCTCGCCGGTCGTCGCGATCGCCCTGCTGGGCGCGCTCACGTCGGGGGCGGGCACCGCGCTCGGCGACGGGCACCCGCTGTCCGAGCCGCTGCTGCAGGTGTACCGGATCCTGTTCTGCCTGTGGCCGCTGGCGTTCCTGGCCGGGGTGCTGCGCGCCCGCGTCGGCAACGCGGAGATGATCCGGCTGCTGCTGGAGCGCGACGGCAGCGGGCTGGCCGCGCTGGTGCAGGACGACGAGGTCTGGAAGGACAGCCGGTCGATCGACGCGCTCGACGCCGCGGCCGGGCTGGTGCTCGACAACCAGCGGCTCACGGCGGAGCTGGAGCAGCGGCTGGCCGAGGTGCGGGCGTCGCGGGCGCGGCTGGTGGCGGCCGGCGACGACGAGCGCCGCCGGCTGGAACGCGACCTGCACGACGGCGCCCAGCAGCGGCTGGTGAGCGTCGTGCTGCTGCTGCGGATGACCGGCCGCCGCTACGGCGACGACCTGCCGCCGGAGGTCCGCGCCCTGCTCAGCGGCTCGGTCGACGAGCTGCAGACGGCGATCACCGAGCTGCGGGAGCTGGCCCGCGGCATCCGGCCGGCGATCCTCACCGAGGCC
This sequence comes from Amycolatopsis sp. cmx-4-83, assembly GCF_046548815.1. Taxonomy (NCBI): domain Bacteria; kingdom Bacillati; phylum Actinomycetota; class Actinomycetes; order Pseudonocardiales; family Pseudonocardiaceae; genus Amycolatopsis; species Amycolatopsis sp. cmx-4-83. Next base: position 520,081 of record NZ_JAEBEF010000010.1, read on the forward strand.
GGGCTGGTCGCGGCGGTCCGCTCGCTGGCCGACCGCAGCCCGATGGAGGTGGCGCTGTCGGTCGGCACGGTGCCCCGCCTCGACGCGGCGGTCGAGGCGACGGCGTACTTCGTGGCGTCGGAAGCGCTGACGAACGCGTTGAAGCACGCGGAAACCGACCACGTCGGCGTCCGGATCACGACCGAGGGCGCCGAGCTGCGGGTCGAGGTGACCGACCGGGGCGTCGGCGGCGCGTCCCTCGACGGCGGCACCGGCCTGGCCGGCCTGCGCGACCGGGTCGAGGCGCTGGGCGGCGAGCTGACCGTCTCGAGCGGCCCCGCCGGCACCGCGGTACACGCGGTCATCCCCCTAGGGGAAACGCCATGAAGGGCACCCTCATGGACTTAAAAGCCATGAGGGTGCCCTTCATGAACTACGGAACTAGACGAGCAGCAGGAACAGCAGCCCGTTGGGCGTGCCGAGACCCGTCACGTCGTCGTAGCCCGGGGTCGTGTGGATGGTGAGACCGTGGTAGTCGAGCGTGCGCACCGAGGTGAGCAGGCCGCCCGAAGCGTCGACCGAGTTCGCGTAGTCGACACGCTCCACGGCGGCGTCCACGTGCTTCACGTCGCTGATCGCCGGCGTGCGCGAGGTCAGCTTGTAGATCACGGGGTTGATGAAGCCGTGGTGGAAGTGGTCGAAGCTGTCGGCCACCGCCATGATGCCGGCGAACACCGGCGACGCGAGGCTCGTGCCGCCGATCCGGTACTGGTCGTAGTAGGCGCCGTCCGGGAAGGTCTGCGTCTGGCCGACCAGGAAGCCGGTGTTCGGGTCGCCGATCGCCGAGATGTCCGGCACGACGCGGCCCTTGTTGTTGCCGGTCTGGTTCTTCTTCGCCAGCGCGTCCGGCACGACACCCTTCTGGTAGAAGGGCTGCGCGAACAGCCGGCTCGTGCCGCCACCGGAACCGCTGGTGTAGGCCGCGGGGCCGTAGACGCCGTTGGTCAGCGAGGACTTGCTGGTCTCCCAGCCGGTCTCGAAGATCCGCTTGCCGTCCTTGCCGATCGCGATGGACGTGCCGCCGACCGCGGTGATCCACGGCGCCGAGGCGGAGAAGTCCGGCGACGGCGTGCCGAGGCGCGCGACCTCGTCGCCGTTGTCACCCGAGGAGAAGTAGACGCCGATGCCCTCGAGCACCGCCTGCAGCGAGATCTGGTTGAACACCTTGACCTCGTCGGCCGGGATGTCCTCGCCGGTGTCGCCGTAGGAGTTCGACACGATGTCGGCCTTGTGGCCGGCGATCACGTAGTTCAGCGCCACGTCGAGGGCGTTGTCCTCGCAGGACTCACCGCCGACGTAGAGGATGTCGGCGCCCGGCGCGAGACCGTGGGCGGCCTCGACGTCGAGGGTCTCCTCGCCGTACCAGCCCGCCGCGTCGCACTGGTCCGGCGGCTCGAGGACCGGGTTCGCCGGGAAGACGTGCTGCTTGAACTGGCTCTGCTTCAGCGGGTGCTGCGGGTCGTTCTTCTTGGCGTACGTGCTCGCGTCGGCGTAGATGGTCGGCGAGGCGAACGCGTCCACGATGGCGATCGTGGTGCCCTTGCCGTCCGCGCCGACCTTGTCGACACCGTAGGCCGAGCGCAGCTGCGCCGGGGTGTAGCCGCAGGGGGCGTACGGCAGGTTCTTGCCGTTGTAGGCGGGATCGGTGGTGTCGATCTTCTCGCCGTAGTAGACACTGCACGGCCGCGCGTTGCGGAAGCCGGGCCCGGGCGCGACGTCGGACGGCGTCCCGGAACCGGTGGCGTGGTCGGGCTTGAACAGGTTGGTGGCCTGGTCCACGCCGACGACGCCGAGGACGTCGTTCGCCAGGTTCGCCGGCACCGACAGGTTCTTGTCGGCGGCGCGGAGGGTCTGGCCCTTGACCTTGTACTTGCTCAGCTTGACGTCGAACGCCTGCTGCGTCTGGCCGGCGGTACCGGTGGCCTCGACGTAGGCGCGGTTCGACGGCACCTCACCGATGCTGAAGCCGTTGCCGGTCAGCCACGACTTGACGGCGTCGACCGTGGCGTCACTGGCGGCGAACCGGTCGCGCACCTGGTCCGGGCTCAGGTACTGGCGGTAGGTCTTGCTGTCCGGATCGGACACGGCCTGGGCCAGCGCCTCGGCACCGGCGTTGTCGCGCTGGTTCAGGTAGACCCGGAAGCTCAGCTTCGCGGCGGGCGCCGTGTCGGCGACCTTCGCCTGCGCGTTCGCCCACAACGGGTGCGACTGCGGAATGTCCTGACGCCCCTGCGCGGACGCCGTCGCCGGCAGGGCGCCGGTCAGGCCACCCACCACCGCGAGCGAAAGGAGCAGGGTGGAGCTTCTTCGCACAGAAATCTCCCTCTTCGAAACGGCCCCCGGAAAACGGGCCTTGCAACACCGGGTGAGACTAGATCGGTGTTCCGCTCGCGGGGAAGTGCTTGCGGAACCGTTATCTCGTCGCGAATTCACGCGATGTGGGGGGTGGTGCGGAAATCCGATTTGTCGGACGAAAAACGCGAGGAATGCTCCATGGTGCGCGTTAAGTCCGGTTTCGCGAACCACGGGCGACGGTCGCGCGCCACCTACTAAAGTCGGGTGGTCCGTCCACTCGGGACAGTCCACGCGGTGACGGTACTTCGGCCGTGGTCAGCGCGGTGCGGCCAGCCTGCGGTCCACTTCGGCCGTCGAAAAGACCGTGTCGACGACCATCGCCACCGCGCCGCCGAGCGCGTCGCCGCGGCCGCCGATTTCGACGCGCAGGTGCTGCGTCGCCCGCGGGAGCGCGCGCCGGTAAAGCTCTTCGCGGACGCCGGCGACGAAATGCGGTTCGGCGAGATCCCCGGCGACGACCAGCACGCCCGGGTTGACCACGCAAACGAGCGTCGCGAGCACCTCCCCCACCTGGCGGCCCGCGACTTCGGCGAGCCGGACCGCCGCCGGGTCGCCCGCCAGGAGGCGGTCGCGCACGCCCGAGCCCGACGTCGTCGGCAGGCCCAGCTCGGTCAGGCGCGAGGCGAGGGCACCTCCGCTGGCGACGGCCGCGAGGCAGCCGAGCGAACCGCACTGGCAGCGCGCGCCGGGGTGGCCCGGCAGACGGATGTGGCCGATGTCGCCCGCGCCACCGTCGATGCCGCGGTACACCTCGCCGCCGAGGACGATCCCGGCGCCGATGCCGGTGGACACCTTGACCACCACCAGCGCGGCCGAGTCCGGGTGGCGGGCGCGGTGCTCGCCCAGCGCCATCAGGTTCGCGTCGTTCTCGACCAGCACCGGGGCGGCGAAGCGGGCGCCTAGGTGGGCGTCGATCGGGTAGCCGTCCCAGCCCGGCATGATCGGCGGCTGCGTCACGCGGGCGCGGCCGGGTTCGACCGGGCCGGGGACGGAAACGCCGACGCCGCACACCGGCCGTCCGGCCTCGGCCAGCAGCTCGTCGAACCACCCCGCGATCCGGTCGAGCACCGGTTCCGGGCCGTCGGCGACGCGCAGCTCGCCTTCGCGGTGGGCCAGCCGCCGTCCGGCCAGGTCGGTGACCGCGGCCTCGGCGTGCGTGGTGTCGATGCTCGCGGCGAGGACGACGGCGTGCTGGTCGTCGAAGCGCAGCTGCCGCGCCGGGCGGCCGCCGGTGGAGTCCTCCTGGCCGCCCTCGGCGAGCAGGCCGGCCGCCTGGAGGCGGTCCAGGCGCGCGGTGAGGGTCGACCGGGACAGGCCGCTGCGGGTGAGCAGCGCCTTGCGCGTGGTCGCCTCCCCCGTCTTGACCAGCTGGAACAGCTCCCCGGCACTGGTCGGCATCCGACGTCTCCCCCCTTTTGTCTATTGACACTACACAAGTCCGAGATAAGTTGGACATATGGATGTAACACGAGCCGCGGCCGTACTGGCGGGCAACTGGCTCGGCTCGTCGACCGTGCCCTCGCGATCGCTCTACCCGCACCAGTGGAGCTGGGACTCGGCGTTCATCGCGATCGGCCTGCGCCACCACGCGCCCGAGCGCGCGCGGCGCGAGCTGCTGACGCTGTTCTCCGCACAGTGGTCTGACGGCCGCGTCCCGCACATCGTGTTCGACCCCGGCACCCCGCCCGAGGCGTACTTCCCCGGCCCGGCCTTCTGGCGCGCCGGGCGGACGTCCGGCATCGTCCAGCCACCGGTGCACGCGCGCGCGGTGCTGGCGGTGCACGAAGCCGCGCCGGACCGTGGATTCCTCGCGACGCTGTACCCGAAACTGCGCGCCTGGCACGAATACCTGCGGGGATCACGCGACGCGGGCGGGCACGGCCTCGCGGCGATCGTGCACCCGTGGGAGTCCGGGATGGACAACAGCCCGGCGTGGGACGAGCCGCTGGCGCGGGTCACGCCGTCGAGCGGCTTCGTCCGCCGCGACCTGGCCCACGGCACCGAGGCGGACCGGCCGAGCGACGCCGACTACGGCCGGTACGTCCGCCTCGCCGCGGACTACCGCGACAGCGATTACCGGGACTTCGGCGACTTCGTCGTCGAGGACCCGGGCTTCAACGCCCTGCTGGCCGACGGCGAACTGGCGCTGGCCGAGATCGCCGAGGAGCTCGGCCTGCCGTCGGAGGAACACCGCGAATCGGCGGCGCGCATCGCGAAGGCGTTGCAGGACACGTTGTGGGACAACGGTTTCTTCTTCGCCCGTGACGTCCGCACCGGGGCGCTGACCCGGCAGCACACGTGCGCCGGGCTGCTGCCGCTGCTGCTCCCGGACCTGGCGGTCGCCCCGGCCCTGCTGGCCACGGCAACCGGCCCGCGCTTCGGCCTCGGCCGCGTCCACGGCATCCCGAGCTACGACCTGACGGCCCCGGACTTCGACCCGGCCCGCTACTGGCGCGGCCCGTCGTGGTCCAACGTCGGCTGGCTCCTCCACCGCGCCCTGCACCACCACGGCGAACACGCGCTCGCCACCCGGCTGCGCACCGACCTCCTGACGACGGCGGCGGCCACGGACTTCGCGGAGTACTGCGACCCGCTGACCGGAGCGGGCCACGGCACCCGCTCGTTCAGCTGGACCGCGGCGCTGGCCGTGGACCTGCTGGCTCAGCCCGCGTAGGCCGAGCCCAGCCAGGTTTCGTCGATGCGCAGCCGCTTGTAGCGCGTGCTGTCGCTCGAGGCCGCGTACGTGCTCGTCACCCGCAGGCGGACGTACCTCGTCGTCGTCGCCGGCAGGTCGATGAACTGGACGCCGCGGTGGCTCGGGAGGGTGCCGGACTTCAGTGCGCTCCCCCAGTTCTTGCCGTCGGCCGAGACGAACACCTGGTAGGCCTTGATGCGCGCGGACTGCTCGGTGTCCGACCGGGCGTAGCTCACCGAGTCTTCGCGCTGGTTGAGGCCGACGTACCGGACCGGCCGCGCGGCGCCGAGGTCGTAGTCCAGGTCGACCGGGAGCGTCTTGCCGTTGTCGAAGTACGTGAGGTAGTCGCCGTCGCTCGCGGACTGTCCACTGTGGCCACTGGCGGACGCGCTCGCCTTCAGCGTCACGGTACGCGGGTCGTACGTTCCCGTGCGGCCCGCCGTTTCGACCTTGAACACCGTGTCGTAGGCGTCCCAGCCCGACAGCCCGGACAGCGTCAGGGTGCCACCACCTTGGCCGAACGAGATCGCGGCGCCGGTGCGGAGGTTCGTGACGCCCGAGACGCGGTAGCCGTTGTCGCGGATCTTCAAGGTGCTCCCCGACGGCTTGGTCAGCACGTGCACGTACTGCGTTCCGCCGCGGATCGTGATGACGCCGTGCGCTCCGTCGTTCCAGAAGCCCGGTTGCATGCCGCCGTACATGTACCCCGCGCCTTCGGTGCCGTCGAGGGATTCCGCGATCGCGCCGAGGTAGCCGGCCGCGAAGTTGTTGAACGCCTCCTGGTTCGCCGGGAACCGGCCGTTCACCATCGCCGTCTCGGCCATCAGGGACTTGATCGACGAGCCGGCGTTCGTCACCAGGCGGCCGAGGTTGAGCGCCTTGGTCACCGGCGGGTTCGAGCCGCCGTACCACCACGAACCGGTGTCGGGCAGCTTGAAGCACGCTTCCGTGAGCCGGGGCATCGCCGTGTACGTCGCCTGCGGGTAGTCGTACGACGGCGTCATGCCGGTCTTCTGCTCGTTGCTGATCGTGTCCATGATCGGCGTGTCTTCGTTGTTGTTGCTCAGCAGGTAGTCCGGGCGCTGCTGGTAGATCTGCCGGTACAGGTCGTGGGACTCCCAGTAGGCGTTGTCGTTGTCGATCCAGAACCCGCCGAGGTCCGGGTAGTTCTTCATGACCTCGAAGAAGTTGTCGTAGCTGAACTGGCCGAAGCCGTCCTGGCCGTCGAGGTCCACCGTCTTGCCCTTGTACTTCGAGTAACCTGCCGAGTCGAGCCACTCGTGGCCGCCCTCGTCGTGCCACTGGGCGTCGTTGGTCATGTAGAGGATGACCTTGAGCCCCTCGGTCTTCGCCGCGGCGACCAGCTCGCCGAGGAAGTCCCGTTTGGTGCTGCAGCTGCCCGGGATCTTCGACGGCCACGCCCGCGAGTAGCCGAGGCGGCTGTGGAAGGAGGCCAGCACCAGGTAGGAAGCGTGCAGCTTCTTCGCCTCGGTGACCCAGTAAGCGGGACTCCACCCGCCGTCGGTGATCGCCTTCTCCCAGGCGCTGCAACTGGTGTAGCCGGGCGAGGTGCGCATGCCCCAGTGCAGGAACAGGCCCGCCTGGCTCTCACGCAGCCACTGCTGGGAGGGTTTCTGCAGATCGGCCGACGCCGGCGCGGCGGTGAGCCCGGCCACCGCCAGCAGAGAAGCGCACACGACACCCAAGCGACGCAAGAACATCGATGACCTCCAGTGGTCTGGTCCACCCGGAGTGGTACTCCTCCGGTTCGCCGTCGGTCAAGCCTCTGATCCGACCTTTGGCACCCGTTTCGCCCACCGGTACACCGAAGTACCCGCCATTCGGGTCAAGTATCTGATATATGACTTAAGAGGTCGGACCTCTATTGACCGGCTCGCGCGAGGCGAGTACATGTTCTCCGTGGGAAGCGCTTTCGCTCCCCGACCACCGCTCCGGCGAAACGGGTAGCACGCCGCGCCCCAGAGCCGGCCGGGATGCCGACGGACGGCGGATCGGCATCCCGGCCACCTCTTCGCACCACCCGCGTCGCGGGGGCCAGTGCAGGAAAGGGACGACGCATGTCCGAGCACCCCCTTCGCCCGACCCGGCGCGCGGTCCTGACCGGCACGCTCGGCGCGCTCGGTGCCCTCGCCGCGGCGGGCCCCCTCGCGCGCGCGGCCGACCGGCTGCCCCCGATCGGCGGTGCCGCGCCGCCACCGGACTGGTCGCGGGCGGTCATCGACTCGACGATGAAGCGCTACACGCCGGGCACCATCGGCGGCTGGGGCTACACCCTCGGGCTCTACCTCTACGGCCAGTACCTCTTCTACCAGCGCACCGGCGAACAGAAGTACCTCGACTACATCGTCGCCTGGTACGACCGGTTCATCACCGACAGCGGGATCTCCAACAGCTTCACGAACCTCGACTCGATGCGCTCGTGCCAGCTGCTGCCGCTGCTCTACGCCGAAACGGGCCGCAAGAAGTACAAGACGGCGGCCGACCAGCTGCGCAAGCGGTTCCCGGCCTACCCCCGCACGTCCGACGGCGGCATGTTCCACGCCACGAGCAAGGTCGGCCAGCTGTGGGGCGACGGTGTGTACATGGCCCAGCCGTTCCTCGCGCTCTACGGCGCCGCGTTCGACGACGGCGCGTACTGCTTCGAGGAGGCGGCGAAGAACATCTCGGTGTACTTCAGCCACCTCCGCGAGCCGGCGAAGGGCCTGCTGTACCACGCTTACGACGAGGACGGCTCCGAATCCTGGTCGTCGGGGGCCGGGCACCACTCGAAGTACCACTGGGCCCGAGCGATCGGCTGGTTCGGCATGGCCACGATCGACATCCTCGAGGTGCTCCCGGCGGACCACCCGCGCCGGGCCGCGCTGATCGACGTCGTGCGGTTCCTGGCCGCGGGCTACCAGCGCTACCAGGACCCGGCCAGCGGCCGCTGGTACCAGGTCGTCGACCGCGGCGGCGAGGCGAAGAACTGGCTGGAGACGTCGGCGTCGTCGATGTACGCGTTCACGATCGCCCGCGGTGTCCAGCGCGGCTACCTGCCCTCGTCCTACCAGGCGGTGGCGGACAAGGGCTACGCCGGCGTGCTGAAGAAGATCTCCCTCGGCTCCGACGGCCTCACGAACATCACCGACATCTGCGAGGGCACCAACGTCGGCGACCTGTCCTACTACTACGCGCGGGCCCGCAAGACGAACGACTTCCACGGCCTGGGCGCGTTCCTGATCATGAACGAGCAGTTCCACCACTGACCACGAGGCGCGCCGCAGGAGGGGCCCCGGCTTTCCGGCCGGGGCCCCTCCGTTTTCGTCAGCAGTCCGAAGTGGACCCCGTCGCGTCCACGCGCAGCGCCGAGTCCCGGACGCAGTAGCCCGTCACCGACTGGAAGCCGATGTCGTACGGGCTCTTACTGCCTTTCTCCGCGGTGAAGTGGTCGAACGTGATGTCCGAGCTGTTGTTGACGATGCTCGCCGGGCGGCCGTCGTCCTTCCCGAAGTCCACCGAGCTGTCCACGAACCGGATGCCGGCCGCGTAGTGCAGGTACCAGCCGTAGGACGGGCGGGTGCCGATGCTCTTCGGGTTGTAGTCCGTCGCGTCGTTGCTCGGCACGCCGGTGCCCGCGGTCCCGTTGCCACCGGGCACGGTCAGCTTGACACCGGTGAAGGTGACATCGGAGACGCGGTGACCGCTGTCCGCGCCCCAGATCGTCGGGCTGAAGTTGCTGCCGGTGTGCGTGCCGGTGACGTTGTCGAACGTGATCCCGCTGATCGAGCCGACGCCGGGGTTGTTCCCGCACCGTTTCCGCGTGCCGATCTTCATCATCACCGGCGAATACGTACCCGACATCGTGATGTTGCGGTAGTGCACGTCGGAGATCTTCGCGCCGTCCATGGAAACGATGCCGAGACCCGATTTGTGCGCGCCGGTGATCGCGATGTCCGAGAACCGGTAGCCGGTGAAGTCACCGCAGGTCTCGGACCCGAACATCAGCGCGTTGCAGCACACCGCCGAGAGTTTCGCGCCGGTCACCGTGACGTTCCCGTTCGGCAGTTTCGCGCCGAGCGCGTAGTCGCTCTTGAACACGAGCGCGTCGTCGTTGGCCGCGATGGCGGCGTTGGTGATGGTGACGTTCGTGGTGCTGATGATGTTCCAGCCGTCGCGATCGCCCGCCGTGTCGATGGTGAGGTGGTCGGAGACGACGTTCTTGCACCCGTTGACCAGCGCCGCGAAGTGCCCGCCGCGGCGCAGCTTGATGCCGGACAACGTCAGCCCGTCGCACCGGGTGAGCGACAGGATCTTGTCCGCCTCACCGGATTTCGGGTTGCCGGTGATCAGGTTGCCGCCGCCGTCGATCGTGCCCGCGCCGGTGAAACCGATGTTCGTCAGCTTGTCGCCGGCGAACATCGCGTTGTGGAAGTGGCTGTGGCCGTAGTCCTGGTAGTCGTCCCAGGGGTTCGATTCGGGCTTGTCGTAGGTGTCCGCACCGGACCCGGTGATCGTCGCGCCCGCGTCGAGCTGGATCGTCACGTTGCTCTTGAGGTGCACCGTGTTCGCGGACTTGTAGGTACCTGAGGGGAACCGGACGGTACCGCCGCCCGCGGCGTTGGCCGCCGTGATCGCCTTGTCGACCGCGGAAGAGTCGTTGGCGGAACCGTTGCCCTTCGCGCCGTAGTCCTTCACGTCGTAGACGCCACCGGGCGCCGCCGCGGAGATTCCGGTACCGGCCACCACCAGCCCGGCCACCGCCCAGCTGATCAGCAAAGATCTTTTCACCGTGAGACCGCCTTGTCATGGAATCGGGAAATTCGGCATGACGGCGGAGAACCCAGATTACGAGTGGCGCCAACGGACTGTCAAGATCGACTGGCTCGGGGGACCCGCGCCACCCCCAGTCGGACGCGGGTCCCCCGGGGTCCTTTCGGGATTTCCGCAGTCTACCGCCGGCGCCCCCGGGGATACCGTGCGAATTTCACGCCCGGACCGAGAATCCCGCATGATCAGGCGAACTCTGGTCCGGACGACAGCAGTGTGAACGCCCGATCGGCCGCCTCGACGGCCGCCGGAAAGCGCTGTCCCGCCGGGACGCCGGCCGCCACCGCGGCCATGTTGGCCGTGGCCAGCACCCGGCGGACCGCCGAAATCCGCGCGGCCGCGAGACTCGCGTCGAGCGCCGGGACGCCGGCCTCCCCGAGCGCGGCGGCCAGCGCCGCCTCCCCCGCACCGGCGAACCCGGCCGGCCGGGTCGTCAGCGCCGGGGTTCCGGTGACCAGCCGGAACACCGCGAGCACGCCGGGCTCGTCGCACAACCCGGTCACCGGTGCACGCTCGTCCAACCCGCGCAGGAACGCCTCCCGCAGCGCTTCGAGGGCTCCCTGCCCGGGCCGGCGGGCGCGGACGACGGCCGCCGCGCCGGTCTCGTGGTCGGCGAACCGGTGCAGCACCAGGTCCTCTTTGGTCGGGAAGTAGGCGAAGAGCGTCCGCTTGGACACCTCGGCCGCGCCCGCCACTTCGGCGACCCCGACGGCGTCGAACCCGCGCTCAAGGAAGAGCTGGATCGCCGCCGCCGAGATCGCCGTCCGCGTAGCGTCCCGGGGTCAGACCTTCTGCAGGCCAGGCTGGCCCGCTTGCACTACGTAACTGACATCGTTCTTGATCACGACCGACGCCGGGTCGTAGACGCTGGTGTCCGACGTGGTCATGAAATCCGCTCGCGTCTGCCCGGGCGTGGTCGTGACGCGGACGTAGCCGCGCTCGCCCTTGCAGTACTTGACGTGGGGGTTGTTCGCGTACCAGGCCGCGCTCGGCGCGGTCGCGGTGTCGCTGTTGCTCGTCACCGACGTCGTGACCAGCTCCGAGCCGATGACCGGGTCGCTGTGGTCGAAGTAGTCCAGCCGCAGGTCGGCGGCCCAGTGCCGGTGGACGTCGCCGGTGAGGACGACGGGGTTGGCGACCTTGCGGTCCACCCAGCCCTGCTGGATCCGGTTGCGGGAGGCCTCGTAGCCCTGCCAGGAGTCGGGGCTCTCGCAGGTGGCCTTGTTCCCGTCACCATCGCGCGTGGCGAAGAAGACCTGCTGGCCGAGGAAGTCCCACGTCGTCGGGTGCGACTCGAACTGCTTGAGCAGCCAGGCTTCCTCGGTGCTGCCGAGGATGCTGCGCGAGGTGCTGCGCGTGTCCGTGCACGACGGCCCGGTCGAGCCGGACGGGTCGGCCACCTGGGCGCTGCGGTACTGGCGCGTGTCGAGCATGTGGAAGCGGGCGAGGTTGCCCCAGACGAACTGGCGGTACAGCTGGATCGACGAGCCGTTCGGCTTGGCCGTGGACCGGATCGGGGTGTTCTCGTAGAACGCCTGGAACCCGGCGGCCTTGCGCGCGGCCGTCGCGGGCGAGGTGGTGCCGTTCCAGTTGTTCATCACCTCGTGGTCGTCGAAGACCACGATCCACGGCGCGATCGCGTGCGCGGCCTGCAGGTCGGCGTCGGTCTTGTGCTGCGCGTGGCGGGCGCGGTACTGCGCGAGCGTCGTCACGTCCTCGGTGAAGGCCAGGCTGCGCGGGTTGCGTTCGGCGGCGGCGCGGCCCGACTTCTTCTCGTAGATGTAGTCGCCGAGGAACAGCACCAGGTCCGGGTCGTCGGCCACGATGCCCTTGTACGCGTGGTAGTAGCCCTCCTCCCAGTGCTGGCAGGAGCTGAAGCAGTACTTGAGCTGGTTGACCGCGGCACCGGCGGCGGGCGCGGTGCGCGTCCGGCCGACCGGCGAAAGGTAGCCGCCGGTCTTGAAGCGGTAGAAGTACTCCCGCGCGGGCTGCAGGCCGGTCGGTTCGATGTGGACGCTGTGCGCGGCCGCGCGGACGGCGCTCACCTGGCCGCTCTGCACGATCGAGCTGAACGCCTGGTCGTTCGCGATCTCCCAGTCGACCGCGTAGGTGGCGTCCGGCATGCCGCCGAAGCCGTCCGGGTCGAGCGGGGCCGGCGCGAGTCTCGTCCACAGGACCACGCTGTCGGGCAGCGGATCGCCGGACGCGACGCCGAGCTGGAAGGGATCGTGGACGGCCGGGGCGGCGGCCGTGGTGCGGGCGTTCGCCCATGACGGCAGCGCCGCCGAAGCCGCGGTGGCGGTGACCGCGGCGAGGCCGCCGAGGAGCACCTTGCGCCGGTTGACCTGACCCATGGTGGAAAGCCCTTTCTCTTCGGGTGGACGCGGTCAGGCCGCGAAGTCGGTGAGGCCGTCGCTGCAGGACTTCAGGTCCGGCTTGCCGGTGGTGTAGTCGGCGACGCAGACCTTGTAGAAGACCCAGCCGCCGTGCGAGACGGAGACGGCCTTGTCGGCCTTCGTGCCCTCGCCACCGGAGTTCCAGACGTAGAACGGCCCGGCGCCGCCCTTGAGCCAGTAGGCGACGACGGCGGAGTAGCCGTCGGCGTTCGTGTCGTAGACCAGGAAGTGCGAGTCGGACGAGCGGTACTGCCCTTCGCCGGCACAGGCGCCGGCGCACTGGGCGCTGCCCGTGCCGACCCCGCAGTCCGGCGCGATCCGCGTGTCGGAACCGGTGTAGACGTAGGTGTCCGAGATGTACCCGCCGAGCGCGGGCACGTAGTCCCAGAGCGTGCTGGTGCCGTAGGTGCCGGTCACCGAGGAGCCGGTGAGCTGGCAGTCGATGGCCACGGTCGCGCCGTTCGCGACGGTCTTGACGGCCGTGGCGCTGGCGGTCGGCGCCCGGCGGACGTTGAGCGGGTCGCCCGCGGTCTTCACGGTGCCGCTCGCCGCGGCGGACGCCTCGAGCGCGCCGCCGGCCGCGAGCGAGCCGATCGCCGCCACGATCACCCCGAGTCCGGCGATACGCCGGAGGTTCAAACGCTTCATGGCGGGAGCGTGACCGCGGCCCGTACACGTCTCGTACAAAGCCCGTCCTCGCGCGCACGCGCGCGCCCAGACACTCCGAATGGATCTATCGCCCGAGGTCGGGCGGTCATAGCATCCGCTCATGGGGGAACTCATCGGGCAGGTTGAGACCACCTCGCTGACCATCCGCGTGCTCGGCCCGCTGGAGGTCACCGCCGCCGGGCGGGTGATCGCGCTGGGCGGGCCGAAGCCCCGGCTGCTGCTGGCCGCGCTGGCGCTGCAGCCGAACGTCGTCGTGTCCACCGACGTCCTGGTCGAAGTGCTGTGGCCGGAATCGGCACCGCGGTCGGCGGCGGCGAACATCCGCACGTACGTCCATTCGCTGCGAAGGCGCTTCGCCGAAATCGACCCCGGTCTCGGCGAACGGATCAGCAGCCGCGCGTCCGGCTACCTGCTGACCGCGTCCCCGGCGGAGCTGGACCACCTCGCCTTCGCGGCGTTGGCGGGCGAAGCGCAGGAAGAGCTTGATCGCGACCGGGCCGAGAGCGCTCTCAAGCTGCTCGACCGCGCCGACGCGCTGTGGCGCGGCGAAGTCCTCGAAGGACTGCCGCACGACCACAGCTGGGGCGCGACCGTCGCCCGGCTCGCCGAACTCCGGCTGTCGGTGCAGGAACAGCGCCTGCGCGCGCGGATCGGCCTCGGCCGCTGCGGGGAGGCCGTCGCCGAGCTGCGCGGGCTGGTCACCGAGCACCCGCTGCGCGAAGAGCTCTGGGCGCAGCTGATCGTCGCGTTGCGCGCCGCGGGGCGGACCGCCGACGCGATCGAGGCGTACGAGTCGGCCGAGCGCGTCCTGCGCGAAGAGCTCGGCGCCGGACCGGGTGCGCGGCTGCGCGAGCTGCGCGCGACGCTGGTGCCGGAGACCGTCGCCGCCCCGCGCCCCGCCGACGTCGCCCCGGTCTGCCAACTGCCGCTCGACCTGCCGGACTTCACCGGCCGTGACGACGTGATCCGCGACGTCGTCGCCCTGATGCGGGACCGGGCCGGCTCGGGCACGCCCGCCGTCATCGTGCTCACCGGCGCGCCCGGGGTCGGGAAGTCGGCGCTCGCCGTCCGCATCGCGCACGCCGTCCGCGAGGAGTTCGCCGACGGCCAGCTGCACGTCGACCTGGCCGGCACGTCGTCTTCGCCGCGCGCGCCGATGGGCGTGCTCGCCGAGCTGCTGCACGCGCTCGGCGTCCCGGACGCGGGCCTGCCGCGGGAGCCGGCCGAGCGGTCGGCGCTGCTGCGGTCGCGGCTGGCCGGGCGGCGGATGTGCGTCGTGCTCGACGACGCCGGGAGCGCCGCCCAGGTGCGGCCGCTGCTGCCCGGGGCCGGCGCGTGCGCGGTGCTGGTGACCAGCCGGATCCGGCTGCCGGGGCTGGCCGGCGCGAAGGCGGTCGACGTCGACCTGCTGCCCGAGGCCGAGGCCGCGCGGCTGCTGCAGGGCATCGTCGGCGCCGAGCGGGTGGCCGCCGAGCCGGAGAGCGCGGCGGCGATCCTGCGCCAGTGCGGGCACCTGCCGCTGGCCATCCGGGTGGCCGGCGCGAAGCTGACGCACCGGCCGGGCTGGACGCTGCGGCTGCTGGCCGACCGGCTGCGCGACGAGCACCGGCGGCTCGACGAACTGCGCGTCGGCGACCTCGCCGTCCGGGCGAGCGTGACGCTGTCCTACGACCTGCTGCCGATGTCCGCGGCCACCGCGTTCCGCGGGCTCGGGCTGCTCGGGCCGGTCCAGTTCCCGCCGTGGGCGGTCGCGGCCGTGCTCGGCCGCCGCGACGCCGAAGACGTGCTCGACGTGCTGGTCGACGGCCACCTCGTCGAGCTGGTCGGGTCCGATTCGGCGGGGCAGCCGCGGTACCGGCTCCACGACCTGCTGCGCGTGTACGCGGTCGAGCTGGCCGCGCGGAGCGACGCGGAGAAGACGCGGGCTGCCCTGCGCCGGGTCCTGACCGGCTACCTGGCGCTGGCGCTGGAGGCCGCGCGCCGGATGCCGCTGCACTTCTTCGGCATGTACTGCGACGACGAGCTGCCGCGCCCGGCGGTGCCCGCGGACGTCCTGCCCGACGACCCGGCGGCGTGGTTCGCGGCCGAGCGCCACACCAGCGTCGCGGCGGTTTCCCTGGCCGCGGACAACGGCTTCGACGACCTGGCCTGGCAGCTGGCGTCGGCGCTGGCACCGTACTTCGACCTGCGCGGCCACCAGGACGACTGGCACAGCACCCACCTCATCGCCCTGGCCGCGGCCCGCCGCACGGGCTCACTGCGCGCGGAGGCGATCGTCCAGCGCAACCTCGGGCAGTACCTGCTCTACCAGGACGAATACGCGGGTTCGCGGGTGGCGTTCGAGGAGTCCCGGGCGCTGTTCGAGCGGGTCGGCGACGCGCAGGGGGCCGGCATCGCGCTGACCGGGCTCGCCACGATCCTGCGCATCGAGGGCGAGGACGACCGCGCACTCGACCACTGCCACGAGGCGCTCAAGCTGTTCGCGGAGGCGGACGACCCGCACGGCGAAGCGGTGGCCCGCATCGGCGCGGGCGCGGTCTGGATGTCCCGAGGCTGCTACGCGGCGGCGAAGCGCTGGTTCACCGACGCCTTGGAGCTGTCCGCGGCGATCGGCGACCGGCACCGCGAAGCCCACGCGTTCAAGCGCCTGGGCCTGCTGTTCCAGCACCAGGGCAACCTGGCGGCGGCCCGCGAGCACGTCGACCGGGCGATCGCGATCTTCACCGACCTCGGTGACGATCATTGTGTGGGGTACGCGAACCAGAACCTCGGTGAGTTGTGCCTGCACAGTGGGGACTTCGCGCATGCGCAGCTGTTGCTGGTGAACTCGTTGTCGGTGCACCGCCGGAACGGGGACCGCCGGTCGGAGGCGGAGGTTTCGCAGCTGCTCGGGGAGCTGCACCGGGCGCTTTCGCAGCCGGAGCGGTCGCGGGACTACTCGGAGCGGGCGCTGGCGATCTGGCGGGAGCTGTCCTCCTCCCGGCCCCCGGCTCCCGCGGCGCCCGCCGAGCCGCCGCACATCGTTTCCGCCTGACGCCCGGGTGCACAACCTGCTTGTACGGATCGTGTACGTCGTCCCGTCAGTCTTTCGCCACGTTCGAGTGAACAGGTGCGAAGGGAGAACCGGGGATGATCCGGATCAGGAAGGCCGGCCGCGTGACCGCGGCGGTTCTGGCCGCGGGGGCGGTGACGGCGCTGGCCGGAGCACCCGCCCAGGCCGCGGCGAAGACCGATGGCGCGAGCTGGACCGCCGATGTGTCCACTGTGGACAGCGATGACGTCAACGTCGCCGGCACCGGCGGAACGCTGACGCTGGCCGACGCCGCGTGGCACAGAACCGCGCGGGTTTTCGCCGGCAGTGAAGGCAGTCTCACCACCGCCGAGCACGCGCTCGGCTCCGCCGCCAACCGCGTCAGCGCGGAACTGGCCGCCGACACGCCGAAGGGGACCTCGGTCGACGTCGACGTCCGCGGCCGGACCGGGGTGAACGACTGGACCGAGTGGACGCCCGCGGGCACCACGCTCAAGACCGCCGTCTCCGCCGTGCAGGTGCGCATCAGCCTGCACAGCAGCACCGACGGCGTGCGGCCGACGGTCAAGGACGTCAAGCTCAGCGCCGACAACGCCCCGCAGGTCAACGCGCTGGCCGCGGCCGCCGCGCTGACGTACAAGGTCTACGGCACCCGCGAGGGCCTGATCGGCGGCACGACCGCGAACGGTCACGTCATCACCAGCCGCGACCACTTCGTCGCGCTTCCGTCCGGGAAGGGCTTGTCCGGCAAGGGATCCGGCACCTACTCCGTGCGCGTCTGCCGCACCGACGGCAGCAAGTGCGAGTACGCGCCGGTGTGGGACATCGGCCCGTGGAACGAGCAGGACGACTACTGGAACCCGGCGGCGACCCGGACCAAGTTCAAGGACCTGCCGCAGGGCCAGCCCGAGGCGTACGCCGCTTACTACAACGGGTACAACGGCGGCAAGAGCGGCCTCGGCTACAAGGTGGCGAACCCGGCCGGCATCGACCTCGCCGACGGCGTCTTCTGGGACGGGCTCGGCATGTCCGACAACGGCAACGTCAACGTCACCTACCTGTGGACCGGCTCCGGCCCGACCGGCGTGGTCAGCACCGCGGGCGACCCGATGAACGTCCGGGCGAGCGCGAGCACGTCGGCCGCCATCAAGGGCCTCGCGGCGAACTACGCCAAGGTGACCATCGAGTGCTACGTCGAGGGCGACACCGTCACCGGCAAGTTCGGCACCAGCAACATCTGGGATCGCATCGGCCCCGGCCACTACGTGTCGGACACCTACCTGCAGACCGGCTCCGACCTCCCAGTGGCGCCGAAGTGCTGAAGCACTGAAGCTCTGAAGCGCGGCTCGAGTGAGCCTCGATCATCGCGTGGTTGACTGCCCTCACCCCCGCGATAACAGCGAAGGCCCGGTGTCCCCCACCGGGCCTTCGCCCTTTTCTCCGCCATTCCCGCTCACCGGGACGTCAATTCACAAGCGTGAATGCGAGTCCGCCGGGTGTACAACTCACGGGTGACCGTGCAAAAATTCCGGGCACTTTCCCCGCACGGAATGGCGGTCCCCTGTGAGCGTTTCCCGGAGAACCCTGCTGACCACCGCGGCCGGTGCCGCGGTGGCCGCGAGCAGTTCGACCTCTGCTTTCGCGGCCACCCCCGAAGTTCCCGACCAGGCCACCGTGACCCGGACGCTCCGCCAAGCGGCCGATTACGCGGTGGCGAAGCTGCGCGCGGTGGCCCCCGGCGTCACCGCGTTCCCGGTCGGCACGAAGTTCGAGAAATGGACCTATTCGCAGAATGGCGACTGGGTCGGCGGATTCTGGCCCGGCCAGTTGTGGCTGGCCTGGCTGCACAGCGGCGAGGAACAATTCAAGACCCTCGCGCTGGCGTCCGCGGAGAAACTCGCGCCGCGCCGGACCGACACCGGCACGCACGACCTCGGCTTCCTCTTCTACCCCTCGTGGGTGACGGCGTGGCGGCTCACCGGCGACGAGAAGTGGCGCGCGGGCGCGATCCAGGCCGCGTCGTCGCTCATCAAGCGCTACAACCCGGCCGGGAAGTTCATCCGCGCCTGGGGTGCGCTGAACGACCCGGACAACGCCGGCCGCGTCATCATGGACACGATGATGAACCTGGACCTGCTGGCGTTCGCGACCGAGCAGACCGGGGACCCGGCGTACCTGGACATCGCGGTCGCGCACGCCAGGACCGCGCAGAAGAACTTCCCGCGCCCCGACGGTTCGACGCCGCACGTGTTCGACTTCGACCCGGTCACCGGCGCGCCGGTCGGGCCGAACACCGTGCAGGGTTACAGCCCGGCGTCGTGCTGGTCGCGCGGGCAGGCGTGGGGCGTCTACGGGTTCACCACGATCCACCGGCGCACCGGCGACCCGGAGTTCCTGACGACGGCGCGGCGCCTCGCGGACTACGCGCTGTCCCGGCTGACCGCCGACCACGTGCCGGTGTGGGACTACCTGGCGCCGCAGGCCCCCGACGACGTCAAGGACGCCTCGGCCGGCGTGATCATGGCGTGCGGCCTGCTGGACCTGGCCGAGCTCACGCACCGCCCGCAGTACCGGGACAGCGCGCTGCGCATCCTGACGGCGGTGTCGCGCACGTGCCTGACGACGAAGTCCACGCGCGCCGAAGCGAGCGTCGCCCGCTGCACCCGCAACCGCCCGGCCGAGGACGGCGTCGAGGTGTCGCTCCCCTACGCCGACTACTACCTGCTGGAAGGCATCCTGCGGGTGCTGGACCGGCGGAAGGTCGACCGCGCGGTCGACCTGTCGAGCGTGTAGCGGCGTCCGGGGAGGCCGCCACCTCCCCGGACGTGCTTTCAGTGCTGGTGGTGCGCGTGCACCTTGGCGTGGCCGAGACCGCGCCCGATCATCCACTTGTTGACCGGCACCGTGACGACGAACGCGATCGCCAGCGACAGCGCCAAGGCCAGCCAGAAGAGGAAGCTGGCCAGCCCCGCGTCCATCGCCCCCGGGATCGCCACGACCACGGTGTTGTCGATCAGCTCCATGACGGCGATCGACACGGTGTCCGCGGCGAGCGCGACCTTGAAGGCGGCCTGGACGCCCAGGCCCGACTTCAAGACCCCGCGCATGGTCAGGCCGTAGCCGAAGACGAAGGCCAGCGCGATCGACAGGACCACGGTCGCCGCGTTGTGCAGGCCGAACGCCGTGCCCAGCACCATGCCGAGCACCTCACCGATGGCGCAGCCGGTCAGGCAGTGGAGGGTCGCCTGGATCGCCGTCGCCCACGAAGCCCCGTGCTGTTCGTTCATGCCGGCGACTATACCCCTGGGGGGTACCAAACGCGAGTTCCGCGAGTCACACGCCGAGCGACGAGGGAAGCTCGAGAGGGCGTCATTGTCACCCTGCGTGGCCGACACCGCCGACCAGGCGATCTTCTTCTCATCCACCCGGAGCAGAACTCACTTCCGTAACCCTTTGCGCACATCCCGTTGACCTCCGTTACCCGGGGCCCTACCGTTCGCCCTTGGTCTCCACCGTGCGCAGACCGTCCGCAAGTCATGAGGAATGGGTGGGATGCGAGGGCCGACGAAGACCTTCCGGCTGGTCGCGACGCTGCTGCTGGGTGCCGTGCTGACGGTCGGGGGCTGCTCGGACCAGCTGGGCAGCGCGCCCGCGCCGGCTCCCACCCGGGTCGCCTTCGTGCCGAAGATCGGGGGCATCCCGTACTTCGAGGCCATGGACACCGGCGGGCAGGAAGCCGCGAAGCAGCTGGGCGTGGCGTGGTCCACGAACGCGCCGGGCAGCGTCGACCCGGCCGCCCAGGTCGCCATCCTCCGTGAGCTGATCGCCAAGAAGGTCGACGTCATCGTCGTGGCGCCCAACGACCCGGCCGCGCTCGCGCAGGTGATCGGCGAGGCCCGGGCGAAGGGCATCCACGTGCTGACCTCGGACACCGACGCGCCGGGCACGCAGCGTGAGGTGTTCGTCAACCAGGCCACCGCCAAGGGCATCGGGACCGCGCTCGTCGACGCGCTGATGAAGAAGACCGGCGGCACCGGGCAGTACGCGATCGTCTCCTGCGGCCCGGCCGCGGCGAACCTCAACACGTGGATCGCGGTCCAGAAGGACTACGCCGCCACGCAGTACCCGAAGGCCCAGCTCGTCGAGACCGTCTACGCGGGCGAGAACCAGGACACCGCGACGAACCTCGCCAAGGAGCTGATGGTCCGCCACCCCGGCCTGACCGGGCTGATCGGCGAGTGCACGACGTCGGCGCCCGGCGTCGCGAAGGCCGTGCGCGACGCGGAAAAGATCGGCCAGGTCTTCACCGTCGGGGTCGGGACGCCGCAGGCGATCAAGCCGTTCCTGCTCGACGGGTCCTGCTCGCAGTCGGTGCTGTGGAACGTCGAGTCGCTCGGCTACCTCACCGCGTGGACGGCGAAGCAGGTCGCCGACGGCAAGCCGCTCCAGGCCGTCAACAAGGTGAGCCTGGAGTTGCCGGCGGTGAAGTTCGACGCCCCGTCGAAGACCGTCCTGCTGGGCGATCCGCTGCTCATCACCGCCGACAACGTCGACCAGTTCAAGTACTAGCGCACGTCGATGGTGACCGTCGCGGTGCTCGTCGCCGCCGGGAGCCTCGTGGTGTCGACGGCCAGGTACTCGCCGTCGTCCTGACGGCCGTCCGGCAGTGTCTTCGGGTGCAGCGCGTACGGCGGTGCCGCGTTCGTCACGGCGTCGATGCCGAAGTCGTTGTCGTTGCTGATCACGACGGTCCGGCCGCCGTCGGTGGTCGCGACGCCTTCGACCTTGTCGTGCCCGAAGAAGCCGCCGCTCGGGTCCAGCCCGGTCACCAGGGCACCGAGGTCGAGGTACAGCTTCTTCGAAACCGGCTTGATGCCGGCCGCGGCCAGGTCGGCGGTCGCCTGGGCGGCGGTGTCCTTGCCGACGTAGGCGTCGATGCTCTTGCCGCCGACGAGCAGCCCGCCCTTGACGGCGTCATAACCCGCGGCGCGCGGGCCGACGTCGGTGGCGCCGCTCAGGTCGATCTCGTACAGCTTCTTGAAAGCACCCGGCTCCGGCTTGCCGTCGCGCTCGTCCACCAGGAACCGCGTCGCCGACAGCGCCGTGATCTCGCTGACCGCGGTGCCCGTCGCGTCCGGGTCGTCGAGCAGGTAGAGGTACTCGTGCGTGGCGCGGGTCCGCAGGTCGACGGTGACGATCCGCAGCGTCGTCACGTTGCCCGGCTTCTTCGTCAGGTCCGGCTGCTGCAGCGCCGACTGCATGACGCCGACCAGCGTCCGGCCGTCCGGGGTGAGCGCGAGGCCTTCCATGCCCTTGTTCGGGACGCGGTACTTCAGCTCGCCCGGCAGCGAGCCGTCGTACGGCGAGAGGCGCTCGAGCGCGCGGCCGTCGCGGCCGAAGTGCGTGATGAAGGGGCCGTACTCGTCGGACACCCAGAACGTGCCGTCGCGCTGGGCGACCAGGCCTTCGGAGTCGTAGCCGTTCGCGGACTTCGGGAGGGTGTTCCCGTTCAGGTCGACGATGGTCTCGCCGGTGTCGGCGACCGGGCTGACCTGGCCGTTGTACGGCGTGCCGTCCGCCGCGCGCAGCGGGACCACCTTCTCCAGCACGGCCTTCCCGTCCCGCAGCCGGAACTTGCCGATCGCCGGGGTGAACGCGGGCAGCGGCTCGATCTTGCCGCCACCGGGCGCGTCGACGTTCGGGCCGCGGTCGGTGAGGCCGTAGACCTCGTCACGGGAGAGGGGCACCGGGGTCAGCGCCGAACCGTAGGCGCCGCCCTTGACCTCGACGCCGCCGATCGTCGCCAGCGGCGGGAGGGCCGTCGGGTAGAGCTTCACCGCGTCGGAAACGGTGTAGGTGAAGGAATCCCGGCCGGTGAAGCCGGGCGCCGGGGTGTAGTGGAACGTCCCGTCGGCGCCGATCGCCACCGTGCCGTGCGCGGCCGCGGTGTGCCGGACGACCGCGGTGGCCGACCGGTCGTTGCCGAGCACCCCGCCCCGCAGGGGCTGCCCCGCGCGGACGCGGTAGTGGTCGTCCTTCGCCCGCGGGCCGTGGTCGTGGGCCGCCGCCGGTCCCGCCGCCACCAGCGGCAGCGCCAGCACCCCGGCCACCAGGGCGATTCGTACCCGCTTCATCCGGTTCTCCTCCTCCGGCGCGCCGATCGCGCCGGAGGAGGAGTCTGAGCGGCCGAAGTGGACAACGGACGTCTTCGAGAAGGCGCCGGCCTTAACGGTGCCGCCGTCCGTGCGCGGCCGCGGCTCCGCCGCCGAGCACCAGGATCAGCGCGGTGAGCCCCCAGCGGCGTTGCTGCCGGGTCCGGTGCGCGGTGTCGTCGGCCGCCGGCTGCGGTTTCTCGGTCGGCCGCGCGCGCGGTGCGGACGTCGGCGGCGGCGCCGGTGCCGGGGTGACCTCCCGGGGGCGGACGACCGGCGCCGGCGTGGGTGCCGGCGCCGGCACCGGGGCGGCCGGCTGTTCGACCGGCGGCGGCCGCGGCGGTGGCGGGGGTTCCGGCGCCGGGGTGGTCGGGGTCGGCGTCGGTGCCGGGGTCGTCGTCTGCGGCGGGGCCGGTGTCGTGGTCGGCGGCGGAGATGGCTCAGGCGACGACGTCGTGGGCGGTGGGGGCGGGGGTGGCGGCGGGGGCGGCGGTGTTTCGGTGAGGCAGCCGGCCGCGTCGCCGCTCACCAGCACCGGCCCGGTCGCGACCTCGACCGCCGGGCCCGAGCCGTCACGCGGCAGCCGGTAGGTGACGCTGCGGTGCCCGTCGCGGTTGGCCGTGGCGTAGATCGCGCCGGGGCCGAGCACGACCGAGCCGTACGCGCCGCCGTCGGGGAACCTCAGCCCGGGCACCGGCACGACCTTGCCGGTCGCCGGGTCGAGCGTGACGACGGCACCGCCGCCGCGCGAAGTCGTCGAGACGCCGTAGAGCAGCCCGTCCACCGGGTCGTAGGCGAAGTCGTCGACGCCGACGGCCAGCGACACCGGCCGCAGCGGCGTCCGGTGCACGACCCGCAGGTAGTCCTGGGTCGCCGGGCTGATGTCCACCGTGTACAGATCGCTGTCCTGCCGGACGTACCAGCGGTTCCCGGCGACCGCGCCGGCGGTCGCGCCGGTGACCAGGCTCCACAGTGGACGCGTCGCGCCCGCGCGGCCGATCACGCCCAGGTCGGTGACGGTGCCTTGGCCGTCGATCCGGACGGCGTGCGCGCCGTGGGCGTACCGGCCGCCGCGGGTGCCGTCGGCGACGCCGTAGACGAGGCCCTGAGCGGCGGAGTACCCCATCGCGTTGATCCAGTACCCGGCCTGCGTCAGGCGTTTCGTGGCGCCGCTGGGCAGGTCGAGCAGCCGCAACGTCGTCGGCGCGCCGCTGCGTTCGTTTTCCGCCTGCAGGATGGTGCAGCGGTCCGGCGCCTGGGCCGCCGGCTGCCGGGACGGCGTGAGCCAGCCGGTCGCCGCGAGCAGCGCCGAGACCGCCGCGGCGACGCCGAGCATCGCCGCCCAGCGGGCCCGCGTGCCGGTCAAGCCAGCCGGTCCAGCGCCGTCGTGAACGCCTCCGGCGGCACCTTCGCCCCGCCGCTGAACGGGTTCTGCAGTTCGTGGATCGCGAAGAGCAGCAACGTGATCGTGCCGGCCAGCGTGGACACGATGATGATGTGCGCGGCCAGCCGGGTGCCGCCGAACAGGTTGGGCAGCAGGATCGCGGTGATGATGCTGCCGAGGATCAGCGCGAACCAGACGACCGCGCCGACCCCGCCGCCGCCGGAGTTGGCCAGCCGCTGCTGGCGGGCCTGGTAGACCGACCAGAGCTGGTTGGTGGCCTCGGTCTTGCGGTCGATCTGCCAGTCGCCGTCGACGTCGGCGGCCGCGACCGCCTGGCGCATCTGGTCGAGCTGCGTCCAGCCGGTCGCGGGGATCGCGCCGCCGTCGGCCAGGCGCGGCCATTCCTGGTCCTCGACCGTGCGCGCGTAGGCGACGGCGAGCTCGCGCACCCGGTCCTTCGTGTCGGCGGGCAGCGCGTCGGCCGCCCAGGTGGCCGCGACCAGGCTGTCGGCCTCGGTCTGCGCGTCCTGGCTCGCGGAGCCGACGGAGTCGAACAGGGAGATGAGCACGAACGCGACCAGCACCGCGTGCAGCCCGCCGACGATGGTGAACACCTGGCCCGCCGCGTCGTTGTTGTCGGGCCGGCCTTCGTCCCAGCCGAACCGGCGGACCAGGTAGGCGATCAGGCCCCCCACCAAGGCCGCGCCGGCCACCCAGAGCGCACCGGTCACGAAGATGTTCATCCACGTCCTTTCCCCGCCGGGGGTTTCCACCACCGGGATCACCCAAGTCACCAATCCGGCCGAAGCAGGCGGACGCGGTCCGCAGCCGATCCACACGACGTGCCGGTTTCCGCCGTGACTGCCGCCGGATTGGTAACCAGCGAGACAGTAGTCACCGGTTTCCGGCCGGACAACCGTACATTGTTCGATTCATCCGGGTGGCCGCACCCCGGTCCAGGATTTCGCCGGTTCGGCCCAGTTTCCGGCGACCGGACGGCGGTCATCGCTCCGGCCGGCGACCGGCTGTTCCCCTTATGAGCTGGACACTTCCCGACCGGGTGACGCTCGCACACCGGGGGTGACCGAGCCTCCGGCGGCGGGTGTCCGAAATGGCGGCGCGGCTCCCGTCAATCGAACTCGGTGACCCGATCGTGGCATTGTGCGGTGGCGCGCCGTTGCTATGTTGATTTCGCGACTTCGCTGGACCACGCGAATTTCGCTCCGACGCGATTGATGAGGGGTTTTCGCTGTGACTGTCACCGACCCGGTGGAATCCGAACAGACACCACTGAGCCTCGGCCGCGCCGCCGCCCGGACACTGGCCACCACGACCAAGTCCGTACCCCAGATGCAAGGCATCTCCACC